>NZ_BSQU01000001.1:0-668151 GCF_030268505.1 Akkermansia sp. NBRC 115031 | reverse complement strand
CCAGGGCCGCAACCCTGGGAGATCCGGAAGCTCAATTTGAAATAGCGAATACTTTTCAAAGTATCGGCGATCGTAAATCCGCCGTGACCTGGCTCATGAAAGCAGCCGAGCAAGGATTTACCAGAGCACAAGTTAATCTTGGCTACTGTTATGAAACGGGTGATGGAGTTGCCAAGGACCTTGATAAGTCGGCCGAGTGGTACAATAAAGCTGCCAATTTGGGAAACGGGGAAGCAAAATATTTATTGGATAAACTTAAGGAACGACAACGTTAGAAACTATCGTCTAAAAGAAATTTTAGGTGATAATCAGGACATTTTCATGGCTTGAGGAAATTGTATGACACAAATCCATCCTTATGCCCCCTTCCTCAAAATTTCTTTTAGATTAAAGACCGCCAGCATTACCATTTTTTGAAAGTGCCGGGTGAATCCCGGTTTTTAAGATTTCGGTTATTTTTCTCTACAGTAAGGACGATGAAAATTCGCTGGAAATAGCTCATGAGGAATGCTCTGTCGAGGATATTCCTATTTGCCCTTACCGCAGAGAATCATTAGCATAGAGTCATGAAAGAAGTTATTTCCAGATTTCCGAATGCCAAAGAGTTAATTGATGTTTTGGGTAGTGGGAAAAAATTTATGTATGGGATGGTCACTATCCAACTTGTGGAGAAGTATAAAAACGTGATGGCTGAACCTCGGAGCATTGTGGAAGATTCCTGTGCCATTTGCGATGTTGTGATTATCGCCGGTCCCGATACGTCGCGTTGTGAACGGTATGCAGTTGCCTGGGGTGATATTGAGACGGAAGAAAAACTGGCGAATGTGTTTCATAATATCCAGACCAGATCTTATCGATTGGGCGAAGAATCATGCGAAAGATTTAAATACTACAAGGAGCTTTTTTCTTTGCCGCTTCTTCTTATTTGTCCTTACGTCAATTCAAAGTTTGCCGCTCGGCTTGCAGCCCAAAAGGTCAGTGTTGTAGATTGCTGTGGAAATGGATCTATCATTCACGACGGTCTTTTTATCTCCCACACAGGAGAGTTTTCCGCAGACTACAAAGACAGAAGGAGCAACAATCCGTATGTGGGGATTTCTTCCTTGGTGGCCAGAAGTTTCATCGACAATCCCTTATGGAAGTCGCAAAAAACGCTCACCAAGTATATCCGATTCTGCGGGCATGATATTTCCCCGTCTCAGGTGTCCAAGACTATTAGCCGACTTTGCGGTGATTTGATGTTGGCAAATGAGAAACGAAACGTCTTTGCGTTGAACCGTAAAAGCTTGTTAAACAAGCTTCGGGACAATTTTATCCCGCCTAAAGTGGAGAAATACTATCCATTCAGGATTACCCCCGAATTTTCCATGGCTGCAGTCAGCAGTCATCTGAACAAGTTGGAGAATATTCAATGGTATGTGCATCCCAAATGTGCATTAAGAAGCATGGTCGGTCAAGGTGGCGAGCCGGTAACCGTCATTCGTATCAATCGGGAGATTATAGGCCTTCCCGGTCTGTCTCCATGTCTGCCTGGAGAAGATGCCGATGTTGTTGTTGAAGTAGTCTTCGATGATCCTTTGGCCTACTACAATGTCGAACGCTCCCCGAACATTAGAATTCCTTCCATGCTGGCGGCCTACTTGGAATATCGTCCTACAACAACGCTGGAACGGAATGTTTTGGAACTGGCCGAACAAAGGATTTTGAAGCAGGCAGCTCAAAGTTACATGGATTTTTTGAAAGAGGATGAGAGGCAATTTCTGAGAGCTGCATTGGCATCTTCAGAGGGCTAAAATCTTCTCTGAAGTCCCAATCTCCAAATCGAATATGAAAATCATAGAAGGCACTTTTGTCTCTGCCGAGGACATCATTGAAGAACTAAGGGGCATTCGGGAATGCCTGGATGTTCTTCTTACCCGACAGTCTACTGAATCCGGTTCAGTCGTCTGGGCAAGTCAGGCTACTCTTGCCAAGCGTTACGATACCAGTAAATCGACCATTTGCAGGTTACTGGCAGAAGCCGTGAGTTCAGGTCATGTCAGGATGATTCGCCCGCATGGCGGCGTCCAGAAGTATCATGTCGCCGAATTTGACGCTTTCATGGCGTTTATTTCGATTCCTTCACGTAAAAACGTTTAAAAGGGAATCAAGGGAATGAATATTTGAGAGGGATTCCGGGAGTAGAGTCAGCAAGGGGATTGTCCCGGCGAGTCCCTCTTGGAATTCCTTTGTTTATGATTTATAATCAATGATAGCCGGATCGCCACTTCTGCCCCTGAGGTGATTGGATGTAGGACATCTTGTACAAGGGGGATCAGTCAACGGATTTGATCATGAAGTTGAAACTCCAGACGGCTTGCAGAATTACCTTGAACAGCTTCAAACAGGTGTGAATCAGAAAAAACAAGGTGCTAGTATGGGTGCTAGTTGAGCAGTTTTGGGAAAGAAAAACGCCTCGGAATGCTTGATTCCGAGGCGTTTATGAAGATGGTACGCAGTACTGGGTTCGAACCAGTGACCCCATGCGTGTGAAGCATGTGCTCTACCACTGAGCTAACCGCGCATTTGCAGTGCGGGTGGAAATATATCGTTCATGCAGGGGATTGGCAAGGAGTTTTTTGAAGGCAGGTGAAAAAGAGGGAATACTTTCCTTCCGTCAAGATTCCCGGATTCATTCCTCCTGACTGATGTGCGGCTTTGCCCGGATTCCGTTCCGGAAAGTGGGAAGGTGGCTCAATTCCGGCTTGTACAGCATCAACCGTCTTCCTACACTCCGGGCATGAGTTGCACAAGCCCTCCCAGAGCATGGGCCCAGGTTGATACCAATGCGTTGAGGCACAATTTGAACGTCGTCCGCCGCGTGATGCCGGACCACGGCCTGATGGCCATTGTGAAGGCGGAGGCCTACGGGCACGGACTGGAAGGGGTAGTGAAGGCTCTGGATGGTGAAGACTGCGCTTTTTTCGGCGTCGCCACGGTGGCGGAGGCTGGCCGGGTGAGGGATGCAGGGGTGAAGACATGCCCGTTCATTCTCGGTCCCTGTTTTGCCGGAGAACGGGAGGAGATTGTGCAGAACGGCTGGCGCGCCGCCCTTTCCAGCATGGAGGAGGCGGAACATTTCAATTCCCTGGGCGCCCTTTACAACAAGCCCGTCCATGTCCATCTGGGCGTGGATACCGGGATGGGCCGCAGCGGCTTTCTTCCCAGTGAACTGCACGGCCTGACGGAGAAGCTCAAGCAGTTCAGCCATCTGGATATGGAGGGCGTGTTTTCCCACCTGTCCGCGGCTTCCGACGATATTTCCTTCACGCACGGGCAGATCAGCGGCTTTGCTGAGGCCGTGAACGAACTCTCCCAGGGGCACCAGTACAAGTTCCGGCACCTGTGCAGCAGCGCGGCCGTGTTTAATTACAAGGTTCCCTGCGCCAACATGGTGAGGCTGGGCAGAATCCTGTACGGGTATTCTCCGATGCCTTCCCCATACAACAAGGAGCTGCGGCCCACGATGACCCTGTACAGCCGCATTACCCTGATACGCACGCTGCCGGGCAACCATGGCGTTTCCTACAACCACTGCTATATGACGAAGGGGAGCACGAAGGTGGCTACCATCGGCATCGGCTATGCGGACGGCTACCTCCAGTATCTTTCCAACCAGGGAGCGCGCGTGTATATCAACGGCCAGTACTGCCCGGTTCTGGGCCGTGTGACGATGGACCAGATTATGGTGGACGTCACCTACATGGACCAGGTGGAGACCGGGGACCTGGTGGAGATCATGGGCCCTAATGTAAGCTGGGAGGAGCTGACGCGCCGCGCCAGTACCATTCCCAGCAACGTGCTGACCAGCATCAGCGCCCGCGTGCCGCGGATTTACGTGTAAGGGGCCGCGGGCTGTTTCGCGCTCGTTTGTTTTTTTGACGGGATGGCAGGCACCGAAGCCGCAAAGCTGCGGTGAACCGGTGTTTCCGCTATCGCCTTTAAAGGCGGTGACTCTTCCGGGAGTGAGGGAGTTGTTCCCCTCATGGGTGTTTTTCCTAAGCGGAACAGAGGCTTTTGTTGGGGTATGCTGTCCGCAGGCTGGAGAAAATTTCCTTGGCTGCGCTCTGGATGGATTTTTAGTTATGAAGGGCGGGGAGGCCGTCATCCCCAGGCTGCCGGAACCGTAAATTCATGGTTAATCAGCATTTCCGCTATACCTCTTGGCAGCCGGAATTTTCTTGAAATGGGAGGTTTTACTTCTGGGAGCGCCTTTTCCAATAGGTAACGGATGCGACGTTTTTCCGCGCTTTTACCGCTGGCGCACCTTGTTCCAGTCCTCCGGCTCCAGGGAGCAGGGGTCCGGGGCTACCCAGTGGCCCGGTTCTATTTCCACGGGGGTGAGATCCGCACCCACCGTTTCCGGATAGGAGGGGTGCTGGATGCGGTGGCCGAAGGCGGAGCCGAGCGGCGGATTGATAGGGGAGGGAACGTCCCCCGGCAGGGGCTGGTGCTTGTTGGCCCTGGCGGGATCCGGTTCCGGAATGGCGTCCAGCAGCGCCTTGGTATAGGCGTGTTTGGGGGATTGGTAGATGGTTTCCGCATCTGACATTTCCACGATTTTCCCCAGGTACATGACCGCCACGCGGTCGGAGATGTGCTTGACCACCGCCAGGTCATGGGCGATGAAGAGGTAGGAGAGCTTGCGTTCTTCCTGGAGTTCCAGCAGCAGGTTGAGCACCTGGGACTGGACGGATACGTCCAGCGCGGAGACGGGTTCATCCAGAATGATGAGGCTGGGGTTCAGCGTCAGGGCGCGTGCGATGCCGATGCGCTGGCGCTGGCCCCCGGAGAATTCAAAGGGGAAGCGGTCGATGGCGCTGTCCGGCATGCCTACGCGGTCCAGCAGGCCGCGCACCCATTCCCGGCGCGCGGCGGGTGTGCCCATGCGGTGGATGACGAAGGGTTCCGCTACAATCTGGCCGATGGATTGGCGCTGGTTGAGGGATTCCGCCGGGTCCTGGAAGACCATTTGAATATGGGGGCGCAGGGGCCGCATTTTGCGCTGGGAGAGCCTGGCGATGTTTTTGCCGTTGAACTGGATGGAGCCTCCGGTGGGTTTCAGCAGGCGGACGATGCTTTTCCCGATGGTGGATTTTCCGCAGCCGGATTCCCCCACCAGTCCCAGCGTTTCACCGGGGTAGATGCTAAAGGAGACGTCGTCCACCGCCTTGACCCATCCCGCCTGCCGCAGGAAGATTCCTGAGCGGACGGGAAAGTACATTTTCAGGTTGTTGACTTGCAAGAGTGGTTCCGGCATGGCGAGAGAAGGGGAAAAAGGTTAAAGGTTGGCGCAGCGGGGGCAGGCTTCCACGAAGTGGTCCGGGGATATTTCCACGAGAGGCGGCCGTTCCGTGAGTTCTTCCACGGGCACTCCCTGGCGCTGGCAGAAGCGGCAGCCGGGCACAAAGTCCGCAATGGAGGCCACCTGTCCGGGAATGGTGGGCAGCTTGGTCTTGCGCACGGAGCTCAACTGCGGGATGGAGGCCAGCAGTCCCTTGGTGTAGGCGTGGCGGGGATTGGCAAAGAGTTCCCGGACGGGAGCTTTTTCCACCACGCGGCCGGCATACATGACCACCACGGAGTCACAGCTCTGCGCGATGACGCCCAAGTCATGCGTGATGAGGATGGAGGAGGAGCCCATTTCCGCCTGGAGGTCCTTGAGGAGGGACAGAATCTGCGCCTGCACGGTGACATCCAGGGCCGTGGTGGGTTCATCCGCGATGATGAGTTCCGGATGGCAGGCCAGAGCAATGGCGATGACGACGCGCTGGCGCATGCCGCCGGAGAGCTGGTGGGGGAATTCGTCCACGCGCTGTTCCGGCGCGGGAATGCGGACGCGCTGCAGGAGCTGGATGGCGGCATCACGGGCTTCCCTGGCGTTCATTCCCCGGTGGAGCATCAGGGATTCCCCTATCTGCCTGCCGATACTGTGCACGGGGTTGAGCGCCGTCATCGGTTCCTGGAAGATGACGCCGATGTGGCGGCCGCGGATGCCGTGCATGTCCGTCTCCTTCGCCTGGACCAAGTCACGGCCCTTGAACAGGATTTGCCCGTCCAGGATTTTCCCCATGGGCTGGGGAAGCAGGCGGACGATGGACATGGCCGTGACGCTTTTGCCGCAGCCGGATTCCCCCACAATGCCTACGCAGGTTCCCTTGGGAACGGTGAAGCTGACGCCGTCCACCGCTTTCAGCAGGCCGGATTCCGTCTCGAATCCGGTGACCAGGTTCTTGATTTCCAACAGGGGTTCGCTCATTTGTTATTTCTCCGTGGCAGAGGGTTCCAGCGGGCCGCCGTTTTCCGGGATGACGGGAACGGACGGCAGCTTGCCGCCGCCTTCCTTGTTGTCCAGGCTGTCGATGGAGTCCATATAGCGGTACTGGTCGTATACGGTGTCCACTTCCTCGAAGGTTTTTCCTTTCCGCTTGGCTTCCATGGTTTCCTTTTTGACGTCGTTGTCCACCCAGTACAGGTAGCTTTCCATCGGGTCAAACACGACCGGATGGCAGAATTGCGTGGTGGCGCTGTTCGGCCATTTGACCCAGCGCCAGTAGCCCAGCCTGACGAATTCCGTGGTCCAGCAGGGGACCCACAGGGCCTCGTCATGAATTTTCTGCTGCACCTTCCACGTGGCCTTTTGAAGCTCGTCTTCCGTAGCGGCGTTCGTTTCGTCGTCCAGCAGCTTGTCCATCTCCTTGTCCGCATAGGCGCAGATGTTGTTGGTGTAGGTGATGAGGCTGCCGCGTTCGTCATAGGCGTAGCGGGAGTGGAAGCCCTGCTCGTTCATCGGGTGGGGCGGGGTGAAGCCCCAGGCCATGAAGGAGGCCTGGACGCGCTTTTCCATGATCTTGCGGAAGGCCACGGTGGAGTCCAGCGGGTCCAGCTGGATTTCCAGGCCGCACTTGCGGGCGTCTTCCTTCAGCTTGCCCAGCGTGGAGGCCAGGGAGGGGGAGGAATTGGGGAAGGTGATGGCGGCGGTTAGCCGGGTGCCGTCCGGCTTGCGGAGGATTCCGTCCGGGCACGGGATGGTGTATCCGGCCTTGGCGAAGCAGGCGCGGGCCTGTTCCGGAGAGTAGGGGCGCGCCTTGATGTAGGGGTTGGTGAATTTGCCGAAGCCGGAGTTGTAGGAGTTGAGCCGCTGGTAGTCTCCGCGGAAGGTGATGTCAATGATGTTCTGGATGTTCAGCGCATGCTGGAAGCCCAGGCGCACATTGAGGTCGTTGAAGGGGGCCTTGGAAGTGTTCAGGAAGAGGCCGTACGGAGGCCGGGGGTAAATGGTGAAAAACGTGCTGCGGTTGATATAGCCGTTGTGGACTTCCGGGATTTCCATGCGCTCATGCCACAGCTCCGGCTTCGTGATGTTCAGCACGTCCAGCTCCCCGATGCGGAAGAGTTCAATGGCCTTGGACGGTTCCGCGATGAAGTTGTACACGATCTGGTCCACGTTATACATGTACTTCGTGAATTTCTTGTCCCTGGCCCACCAGTCCGGCACGCGCTGGAGCGTTACCTGGCGGCCGCGGATGATGCCGTCCGGCTTCACCACGTAGGCGCCCGTGGTGGGCGGTACGCGCCACTGGTAGCGTTCCACGTAGCTGGGGCCGAATTCGCAGTAGAAGTGCGGCGGGGAAGGGATGAACAGCGTGCAGTAGAACGGGAGCAGCGGCTTGGCGAAGGGGAGGGTGATGGAGAAGCGGTTGTCGTCGTAGATGGTGATGTTGGACGCGTTCTGGTAGAAGAAGTTGTTGTAGAAGACGTCCCGGCTGTATTCCGAGGTGCGGATGTACATGTTCACCAGCAGGTCGATGGCCTTTACCTTAGCTCCGTCCGAGTAGCGGGCGTCCGGGTCCAGTTCAAAGTAAACAGTACGCCTGTCTGCGGATTCCGCCCATTTGTGGGCGATGCCGGGGATGATTTTTCCGGTGACCGGATGAATGGAGACGAGGCCGATGATGATTTCATCATACAGCGGGCCGCGGAAGCCGCTGTTGCTGTTCGGGCCGTTGGGCCGGAACGTGTCCGGGTAGGACCCCGGAGCCCATTGGCGCAGCACGCCGCCTTTTTTGGCGTTCGGGTCGCCTATTTCCGGATTGTCCAGCCCGTCTTCCCATTTCAGGTCCTGGGGGATGTCCGCCGGAGTCTTGAATTTGATGTAGTCCCCTTCCGTCTGCCTGCGGTGGATGACGGACAGGGCCGCTTCATCAGCAATGAGCTTGCTTTGCAGCTTTTCCCTGATTTTGGGGTCTTCCTCCTTGAAGAATTTGTCCCGGAGTTCCCGTATTTCCTTCTGCTTGGCGGCTTCTTCCCGCGCTAGCCGGTCATTAATCTGCTTGTTCCACCGTTCCGGGAAGGAGTCAAATCCCGGAGGGAGCGTGCCGAAAGGCACGTTCGGCTGCCAGCCCACCCCCTGGGATTGGGAGGAATCCTTGCAACCGGAACCAACTGCCAGCAGAAGGGACAGCGTCACGGAGGAAAGGATGGTGCGGAGGATGGTGGACAGCTTGAGCATGGGTATGGCGGAAACAGGAGTCTTTTTATTTATAGGTGGTGAATTTCTTGGGGTCGAAGGCTTCCCGGATGGCCTCCCCGATGAAGGTGACGAGCAGGAGGGTAATCACCAGGGCGGAGAAGGCGGAGGTGACCACCCAGCTGGCGGAGAGGTCCGCCAGGCCGTCATTGAGCAGGCGCCCCCAGCTGGCGTACGTGTCCGGAAGGCCGAAGCCCAGGTAATCCAGGGAGGCCAGGGCCAGGATGAGGGCGGAGACGCTGAACGGAACCAGCGTGACCAGGATGGCGACGAGGTTGGGGAGGATGTGGACGAAGAGGATGCGGCTGGTGGAAGCCCCCAGCACGCGGGCCGCCGCCACGTAGTCGCGCGCCTTTTCCTTCATGGTGGAGGTTCTGAGCTGGTAGGTCATGGCCATCCACCCGAACATGATGAGCAGGCTGATGATCAGGAACATGCCTTTCATGTGAAGCGGCACCATGTCTGAGATGATCATGATGATGAACAGGAAGGGAACCTGGGAGAAGATTTCAATGAGGCGCTGCATGCCGAGGTCGAACATGCCGCCGAAGTAGCCCATCATCATCCCGAAGGTGATGCCGATGAAGTACACGATGGGAAGGTAGAAGATGGCGGCCTTCATGTTCACCTGGAGCCCTCCGTACAGGTACGCCAGGATGTCCGCGCCCTGGGTGTTAGTGCCCAGCAGGTGGCCTCCCTTGAGGGGTGGGGCCGGGTGGTAGAAGATGCGGCTGATTTTGTTCTCGTCCGTCTGTTTCAGGAAGTCCTCCTTGGTGCCGGGGCCGCTGTAGTGTTCCGCTACGATCTGGTTGTTTTCATACGTGGCGCTGTACACTTCCGTCCGGTCTTCCAGCCAGCCGGTGGCGCGGTCCACCTTTTTCCCCTTGCGGAATTTGTAGCTGATGTGGGGAAGGGCTTCTTCATCCTTGTGCAGCCGGGAGGCCAGGCCGGAATACGGCTTGCCGCTGGACTCGCAGACCAGGCCGTCTTCATTCACCGTCAGGGCTTCAGAACCGGGATTGGTGGAATCCCCTGTGGGGTCGTACGGCACCAGGGGCATGATGACGAGGGAGGGTTTTCCCGGCTGCCCTGCCTGTTTTTTCAGTTCGCGGTAGTTGGCTTCCGCATCCGCAAAGTCCCCGGTCTGGCCGAAGGTGGAGCCTTTGTAAACCTTGCGCATGATGGCGGGGAAGTACCAGGAGCCGTCCTGCACGACGAGCAGCGCCCGTTTGCCCACCAGGCACTGGTCCATGCAGGCCAGCAGCGTCAGTACGAGCAGGATGATGAGGGAGACATAGCCGCGGGAGATGCTTTTAAAGCGCTGGATGCGGCGCTTCGTAATCGGCGTGGGATGGAAGCGGCGCGGCCCTTTCAGCATGATCCAGAAGCCGACCCCGGCCATGACCAGCACGCAGGCCCAGCCGAACCACAGGAATTTTCCCTGCGGCGTCAGGATGCCGCCGTTGTTCTGGTCCGTGCAGACGATGTTGAGCATGCTCATTTCACGCGAGACGGTGAAGGGCCAGCTCAACGTGGGCAGGAGCAGGCCGCACAACTCTCCCACGGCAGTGAGGACCGCCAGAATGACCAGAAGGTATGCCAGTTTTCTAACCATGTGTGTTATTCAAATTTAATGCGCGGATCCACGGCGGCTACGATGATGTCTGAAAGCAGGTTGCCCAGCACCATCAGGAAGGAGGTAAGCAGCAGCGTGCCCATGATCAGGGCGTAGTCCTTGTCCATCAGGGCCTGGTAGCTCAGCATCCCGAAGCCCTGGATATCGAAGACCTTTTCCACCAGCATGGAGCCGGCCACAATAAGGCTGATGAGGCTGCCCAGCGTGGAGGCAATCGGGATGAAGGAGTTGCGGAAGGCGTGCTTGATAACGGCCCCCTTGAAGCTCACGCCCTTGGCCATGGCCGTTCTGATATAGTCCGCGGAAAGGTTGTCCATCAGGTTGTTTTTCATCATCATGGTGGTGATGGCGAAGGAGCTGACTACATAACAGATCAGGGGAAGCACCGTATGGTGCAGCAGGTCTCCGGCCTGTTGCCAGAAGCCCATGTCCGCAAAGTCCGGAGACGTAAGCCCGCAGAGCGGGAACCATTCCAGACGCGCGCCCAGATACACCACCAGCACGGCGCCCAGCGCAAAGCCGGGCACGGAGTACCCCAGGAAAATCAGAACAGAGGAGATGTTGTCCACCAGGCTCTTGTGGCGGATGGCCTTTATTACTCCCAGGGGAATGCAGACGGAATAGGTAATAATGGCGCTCAGGATGCCGAAGTACAGGGAGACGGGAATGCGCTCCTTAATCATGTCCCACACTGGTTCATTGTATTTGAAGGAGTTGCCCATGGTGCCCTGGAGCAGCCCGTCAAAGCTGGTCTTATACATCACGGCGCGCCAGGCATAGCCGCGCGCCTTGTCCCTGACGGCTTCCGTATTGTCCGTCTGCCTCATGCGGCGCGCCCAGCGTTCCGCGCGGTCCATGGGGGATTCTATGTCCACGGTCCAGCCTTCCGAGGCGGCTTTCCGGGACGGAGTGCCGGAAAAGAAGGCGTCCTTCACGCTGTCGGAATCCTTGTCCTGGCGCACTACGACGACCTGTTCTCCCGTTTCATTCAGGTTGATCCGGGTGTGCGTATCGGAAATGCCGGAATATTCATCTTCCTTGTCCGCCGCTTCCACGCCGCCGATCTCCCCGAATTCCTCACGGGAAATGAAAATCTTTTTTGGGAGCACTCCCAGCCATTGCAGATAAGCGGTGATGATGGGCTCCTGAAGGCTGTACTGTTCCTCCAGGCGCTCCATATCCGCTTCGCTCAGGTTATTGTCGCCGCGCTGGGACCCCGCCTTCTGGCCGGACAGGGCGCTCATGCTTTGCTGCTGCATCATCTGCTCAATGGGACCTCCCGGAACAAAGCGGGTTATGCAAAAGACGAGGAACGTGACCCCCAGCAGCGTCAGGGGCATGAGAAGGAGTCGTCTGATGATATAGGTCTTCATTCGTCGCGCAGAACTCTACTGGTTTGTGGCAGGCGAGGCAAGTAGCAATGCAAATTTGTGAGCCTTTGCTAACATGCGGTTTCCCCATTTTTTCTTAATGCGGAATGGAAACAATTAAAGATTCCGCAGGATTTCAATGGAGCATCCCGTATTACCGTCAACGGTTCGCAAAACATTAAATGCCTTCTCCCAGGCGGCGCGCCAGCATCTCCGGGAGTCCGGCGGCCAGAATGCGCCTTTGCGCTTCCTCCACGTCGTATTCCACGCGGCGCTGGTAATAAACCATGCTGTCCACATCAAGCACGCCGTAGGCGGCGCGGGGGTCTCCGTCCCTGGGCTGGCCGACGGAACCCACGTTAATAAGGTACTTGTTGGTTTTGAGAAGCTGGATGTCCCCGGATTCATATTCCTGGATGCTCCCTTCATGGCGGATGAAGGTGCGGGGGACGTGCGTATGACCGTTGAAGCACAGGAACTGATTGTCGCGCAACATGTTGATGCTGTGCGTGGCCGTGTCCACATTCGTGACGTAGGACCAGGAATTGGGCTTGTCCTGGGTGGCGTGCACCAGAACGATTTCATTGGGCAGGATACGCTGGAAGGGGGCGCGGCGAAGCCACTTCTTCTGTTCTTCGGAAAGCTGCTGGCGCGTCCACATCAGGGCTTTGTACGCCACGGGGTTCATGCCTGCCGGATTGTCTTCCCCAATGGCTTCCTCATCATGGTTGCCGCGCACGGTGGGAATCTGGCGTCCGCGGACGAACTCAAGGCATTCGGCCGGATTGGCGTTGTAGCCCACAATATCACCCAGGCAGTAAACGGCGTCGCATTGAAGCTGTTCTATATCCTTCATCACCGCTTCCAGAGCGGGCAGATTGGCATGGATGTCACTGATCAGGGCTATTCTACTCATGGTGTTGTGGAGAAAAAGCATAGCACCTTTCCGGGGCGTTGCCAAGTCGTGATTAATAGATTCAATGGATTAAAGTTCAGAATCTGGGTCTATAGGCTTGCTGAGAATGAAAAAATATGGTAAAGAGTGATAGCGTAATAGGTAGATTACATAGGATCAGGCAAAAATGTAAAGAATAATGGGAAAGTTGACGTTTATTGATCTTTTCGCAGGCATTGGAGGAATTAGGTTACCTTTTGATGAACTTGGATACATGAATGTTTTTTCTTCTGAATTTAATGAAGCCGCATGTGATACATATGAGGCTAATTTTGGGCATCGGCCGAGTGGAGATATAACTAAAATCAAATCAAAGGACATACCTTCTCATGATTTATTACTGGCAGGTTTTCCTTGTCAGGCATTTTCAATTATGGGCTTAAAAAAGGGATTTGAAGATACCCGAGGAACTTTGTTTTTTGAAGTGGAACGTATTCTTCAATACCATAAACCCAAAGTAATTTTGTTAGAAAATGTAAAACAACTTGTAACTCATGACAAAGGAAGAACTTTTGATGTGATTATTAATAGGCTTACTAGTCTTGGTTATCATTTAAAATGGAAGGTACTTAACGCACTTGATTTTGGATTACCGCAGAAAAGAGAACGTATTATCATAGTAGGATTTTTAGATGAATTAACATCTTATTATTTTAATTTTGATTTTAATAGAGTTCCATATAATTTGAATTCTGTTCTGGAGCCTGATGAAAAGGTGGATCCTTCTTTGTTCGCTTCTGAAATGATTCAAAAAAAGAGAAAAGAGAAAGTAAAAGGGAAAATAATTTTTTATCCTTCTATTTGGCATGAAAATAAGGCAGGAAATGTCTCTATTTTAGATTATGCGTGCGCTTTGAGGACAGGCGCTTCTTACAATTATCTTTTGGTAAATGGATATAGACGTCCTTCCTCTAGAGAGCTGTTCCGATTGCAAGGGTTTCCAGACAGCTTCAAAATAGTTGTCTCGCATCAAGAGGTTAGAAGGCAAACTGGCAATAGCGTGCCTGTGCCTCTTATTCGGGCTGTGGCCCATAGAATTCATGAGGCTCTTCTATCTTCGGAAAGGGCGCGTTCTACTGAATTAAGCTAAACATCAATTATGGAAATTCCTAGGTTAAGAGATTCCGGACGTCGAAAAAGTAGAGAACCATTTAGGTTAAATGAAATACCTGATGACGTCGTCATAAATATAGGTTCTCATTTAGTCTATTTAATATATACAGGACGGAAAGATATTTCTGGTGACGATTGGGGAGACACTTTAGCATTGGCTATTGGAGGAGAACATCTCGCAAGCCCCCTTGGAATAGCTGATGTTGAATTAGGAAAGCTGGCATGGTCTGCTAAAACAGTTAAATGTAAAAATCCTTTTGAAGCATCATCCGTGCGTCTTATTTCAGGACGTTGTTCTCCTGATTATTCCTATGGAATAGTTAATCCCCATGAAGATGTGCAAAAAACAGGTACTGCGGTATTGAACATTTGGAATGAGCGCGTTAATATTGCTCAAGACAATTATGCCTCCGTTCGCACTTCGGTTTTAATTCGAAGTTATGATTTGTGCTCATATATACTTTTCGAGGAAGAAAATCATCGATACTGCACTACAGATTACGAATGGAAAGTTAATAATAATGGTAATTTAGTTGGATATTTAGTGAATACAGGAAGACAAATGTTTACTTGGCAACCTCACGGTTCGCAGTTTACAATTCATACGCAAATACCTGGGTCGGCTCGACGTTTTAAAATTAAGAAGCCTTTTGCTCTTAATGAAAAAGAAGTTTTGAGGATGCTTAAGTTTGATCCTTCATGGATTTCTTTTTGTTGAATTACCCTTCTTTATTTTTATGGATAAAGTAAGTCCAGAGATTCGTAGCCATACCATGGCTGCAGTAAAAAGCTATAATACAAAACCGGAGGTGGCAGTGAGAAAATTACTACATTCTCTTGGCTATCGTTTTCGTTTACAACGAAAAGATTTGCCTGGACGACCAGATATTGTGCTTCCAAAATATAAAATTGCTATTTTCGTCAACGGTTGTTTTTGGCACAGACATGAAGGATGTAAAAGAGCTACAATGCCTACTTCTCATTTGGAATACTGGGAACCGAAGTTTGCGCGTAATATTATGCGGGATAAGGAAAATTACCGTAAACTTGAAGCATTAGGATGGAGTGTTCGTATTATCTGGGAATGTGAAATCAACTCTATTCTTAAAAATCGTCTAGTTCCAGGTTTGCCTCAACTAAAATAATGTTACTTACTCTTTAGTATTTCTTCTTTTTTCTAATGTCTCTAAAGATTCTCTCAGGCCGTCCACGGGGTATTTCAGGGAATTGGCCAGGTGGCTGCTCATCAGGTCGCGGGCAATCTCGTCCGTCGGGAACAATTCCCGGAAGGGGACGCGGTCTTTTTCAGGCACTTTCAGCCTGTTTTCCAGGACGAAAATATTGCTCACCAGGCTGGGCGTCCGGTTCCTGGGATCCTTGAACAATTCCCTGCCCAGCTCCAGCGCCTCGCGGGATTTGGAGGGAACGCGGACAAGCGCATAAAACTCCTTGCGCGCCGTCAGGGGCGGCGCTCCCAGTTCCCGGGCCTTGCGGTAGGCTTCCGCAGCCTTTTCAAAATCCGGCTGGCGGTAGGTATCGCTGTACATGTTGCCCAGCAGGGATTGCAGATACCAGCTGTCCGGGTTGGCGCTGATGCCTTTTTCCAGGAAGCTGCGGCCCTTCTGGATGTACTTCCGGAAGCCTTCCCTTCGTTCCATGGGAGAAAGCCGCTTATTGTCCAGATAGCTGGAGGAGGCGTTATTGCCCAAATGCCACGAACCGTTGTCCCAGTAAAAGTCGGAATGGGGGGCAAGAGAGGTGATTTGGTTGTAGCGGCGTTCCAGATTGGCCCAGTCGGAAATCAGGAAGCAGTCGAAGGCCTCCATGCTCAGCACGGCCGCTACCAGGGAGCGCAGCCCCCCCAGGGAAACCATGGCGAGCTGCTGTTCCAGATAATCGGAGGAGGAGAGCTCCACCGGGTCATCCAGCAGCCCCGCCGCCTTCTCCTGCTCCAGAATACGGTTCTGCAAAGGCAGGCGGATCATGCCGAAGCCCAGCAGGGCAATGATGAAAATGACGATGGTTTTCAGCATGATTCGTAAATGGCGCGGGTTAATCCATATTCAGGCGCTTGCGGATGTCCTTATCCAGAAGTTCCCATTCCGGCACGGATGTTCCGGCCTGCCGGGCCTTGGAGAGAGGGTCTCCCCAGATGGCCGTGTATTCGACAGGGCGTCCTTCGTTGTAGTCCACGGCGCTGGACGGAATGAAGGAGCTCATGCTTTCCGTGCGGGAAAGGTGGAATTCCACCAGATCGTCAGGCAGGGTGTAGCCGCGGGCCTTCGCCGCCCGGACCACTTCCTCCATGATGCGGCGCGCCCGGGCGACGTTTTCCGGGTTTTGATAGAGTTCCGCAATGCTGATGCCCCCCAGCGCCAGGCACAGCCCGTTGAACGGGATGTTCCAGACGAGCTTGTACCACTGGATTTGCTCCGCGGCGTCAAAGGCGCGCGTCTTGATGCCGGCGTTGGCAAACAATTCGGAGAGTTCCCGGGCCTTTTCAGAGCCTTCCGGGGAGGGAACGAAGGGGGCAAACTGGATGTTGCCGCCTTCCAGATGGTTGACGTGGCCCGGTTCCGCGCGCATGGCGCAGATGAAGCAGAGGCCCACATAGATGCGGTCAGCCGGGATGATGCGGGCGATTTCCTCCGCATTTCCCATGCCATTCTGGAGCGTGACTACAACCGTATCCGGTCCCATCAACGGAGGGAGGGCCTTGGAAAAACCGGCATTTGCCGTGCTTTTCCAAGCGACTATGACGAGGTCCACCGGGCCGACTTCCGCCGCGTCCCGGTACACCTTGAGCCGGGGCAGGGAGATGTCTCCATGCAGGCTTTTCACTTGCAGGCCGTGTTCTTTCAGGTAGCCGTATTCCGAACGTACGATGAAGGAGACGTCCTGGCCGGATTCCTGAAGTCTGGCTCCGTAGTAGCAGCCGAGGGCTCCGGCTCCCAGAATGGCGATTTTCATGGTGTGCGGTGAAGGTGTGTATCTTGTATTGAGATTGCCTAGAGGCCCTGAACGTTGCCCTTGTTGTCCAGATAGATGTGCATGGCGTTCGGTGAGACGGGCAGGGCCGGCATACGCATGATTTCACCGCAGAGGGCCACCAGGAAGCCGGCTCCGTTGGCAATTTCAAAGTCACGCACAGTGACGGTGAAACCGGTGGGGCGGCCACGGAGACGACCGTTGTCGGAAAGGGAGTTCTGGGTTTTTGCCATGCAGATGGGCAGGTCCGTGAGGCGGCTGGCTTCAAACTGGGCCAGCTTCTTTCTGGCCGCGGGCGTCAGTTCCACTCCATCCGCTCCGTAAATACTGCGGGCGATGATGTTGAGCTTTTCTTCCACCGGAAGGGCGGATTCATAGAGGGGCTTGAAAGGAGCGGAGGGCTTGTCCGCAGCTTGCACCACCATTTGGGCCAGGTTTTTGCCGCCTTCCCCTCCCTGGGAGAAGATGTCCGCAATGGCGCAGGGAATGCCGCGTTCCGCACAGTGCGCCACGATGGCGTCCAGTTCCTCCTGGGAGTCGTCAAAGAATTTGTTGACGGCTACCACCACGGGGCGCTTGTAGTGGGCGGCGGCGTCCAGATGGGCGTCCAGGTTGGCAAGACCTTTTTTCAGTGCGGCCACGTCCGTGTTTTTCAGGTCCGCCAGGGCGGTGCCTCCGTGCATTTTCAGGGCGCGCGCCGTGGCTACGATGACGATGGCGGCAGGGTCCAGTCCGGATTGGCGGCACTTGATGTCCAGGAATTTTTCTGCGCCCAGGTCAAACGCGAATCCGGCTTCCGTGACGGCATAGTCCCCAAAGTGGAGGGCCATTTTGGTGGCCAGCACGGAGTTGCAGCCGTGGGCGATGTTGGCGAACGGGCCGCCGTGCAGGAAGCAGGGCACCCCTTCCACGGTCTGGACCAGGTTGGGCATCAGGGCGTCTTTCAGAAGGGCCATGACGGAGCCGGTGATGCCGAGTTCCCTGGCGAATACGGGCTTGTCGTCCGTCGTGAAACCGATCACGATGCGGTTGATGCGGTCTTCCATGTCCTTGTAGGAGGTAGCGAGGCAAAGGCACGCCATGATTTCCGAAGCCGGAGTGATGTCGAAACCCGTTTCACGCGGGAAGCCCTGCTTGTTGAGTCCCACGATGATGGAGCGCAGGGAGCGGTCATTCATGTCCATGACGCGCTTCCACGTGACTTTGCGTTCGTCAATGTTCAGCGTGTGGAAGAACATGGCGTTGTCAATGATGGCGCTGATCAGGTTGTGGGCGGACGTGATGGCATGGAAGTCTCCCGTGAAGTGCATGTTGATTTCATCAGGCGGCGTCAGGGAGCTTTTACCGCCGCCGGTGGCACCGCCCTTGCGGCCGAATACCGGGCCCATGGAGGGCTGCCGAAGCGCCAGGCAGGCTTTTTTACCGATGGCCTGCAACCCCTGCGCCAGACCGATGGAGACGGTGGTTTTCCCTTCTCCGGAAGGGGTGGGCGTGATGGCGGAAACCAGAATGAGTTTGCCGGGTGCGGCCGGCTTGTCCAGTACGTCCAGGGAAATCTTGGCCTTGTTGCGGCCGAAGGGGATCACGTCGTTTTCATCGACGCCCAGCTTGTTGACACAATCGGAGAATGCAGGTGTGACCATGAATGCATGATGACGGAAGCCCCCTCTTTTTGCAAGAAGGTTCATGGGCATTCATGTGGCGGAAACGGGGATGTTTTCAACCATCATGGGAGTAGGCCCAAGGAAATCCTGGGTTCAAGGAGGGTACGGGCAGAGGGTGCGCGGGAGAGGGAAAATTGGGCGGTGCGGGCACCGTTGTTTTTCAAACCGTGGGAGCGTGTCCTTCCACTATGTTTTCTAATGAAAGCGTTCCGGGAATGAGGGCCTCTGGACCTTATAAAAATTTCCCTGAAACCAGGGTATTTCAGGAAAGAAGCCGATTTGAAGGGTTACCGCTTCAGCACAGGGCGGTAATGGCCCGTGATGGTATGGGAGAAGAGGAAGTCTTCCTCCTGCGCACCGCAGCCGACGTTGTGAATAATCAGCGGCGTTCCTTCCTTCGTCTTCCGGTCGGAAACGATGCCGATGTGGGGAACACTGTCGGACAGGTTCCACGTAACCAGGTCGCCGGGCTTGTAGTCCGCCGCGGTTTCCGTAATGGGAACGGACCATCCTTTCCGGGCAAAGAAGGCGCGGAGATTGGGAACCCTGCGGTGGTCAATGCTGCGGTCCGTGGTTTTCAGGCCCCATAGTTTCGGATATTTGGAGAAGTGGGCCTTCATGTCTTCATGCACGGCTTTCTGGAGGTCCAGTCCGAAAGCCCTCATGGCTCGGATGACCACGTCCGTACATACTCCCGTTTCCTTGGGGACATCCCCGTTGGGGTAGGGGATGGTTTGATAGCCTCCGTTGTAGGAGACCGTTACTCCTATCTGTTCGCGCGCCTTGGCGGCCAGTGCGGCGTTGTCCGCCATCAGGCACGCGGAACAGGAAAGGAAGAGGAAGGTGAGAAGGACGGCGGGTTTCATGGGGTAGTTGGGCTGGGAAAAGGGTAAAAATCAGACGAAGCTGGCAAAGCCGATGTCCGGACGGCGCTGCATGCCGTCAAATTTGACCTTTTTGGTTTCGTTGTGGGCACGCTGGCGCGCTTCGGAAAGGGATTCCCCCTGCGCCACGACGGCCAGCACGCGGCCGCCGTTGGTTTCATAACAGTTTTTGTCCGCATTCCATTTGGTGCCGGCGTGGTAAACGGAGGCATTCGCAACGTCGTCCAGCCCCTGGATGGCGTCGCCGGAGCGGGAGGTTTCCGGATATCCCTTGGAGGCCAGCACGCAGCAGACGCTCCAGCCGTTTTGGAAGGAGATTTCTTCCGGAGTGAATTCTCCCTTGGCCCCGTGCAGGCAGAAGGAGGCCAGATCCCCGGAGAGCAGGGGCATGACGGCCTGGCATTCCGGATCCCCGAAGCGGCAGTTGTATTCAATCACCTTGGGGCCGTTCGGGGTCAGCATCAGGCCGAAGTACAGGAAGCCGCGGTAGGGCAGTCCGTCCTTTTTCAGCCCGGCTACCGTCGGGGCCACGATTTCCTTTTCAATGCGTTCCAGCATGTCCGGCTCCACAAGCTGGCGGGAGGCCACCGCGCCCATGCCGCCCGTGTTGGGGCCCGCGTCGCCTTCCTTGAGGCGTTTGTAGTCCCGCGCCGGGCACAGGATGAGGTAGTGGTCGTCCACCAGGGCTCCGAAGATGGAGACTTCCGGCCCGGTCAGGAATTCTTCCACCAGCAGGCGCCCTTCACCGAAGCGCCTGTCCGTAAATACTTCTTTCAGGAAAGCGTCCGCTTCTTCCTTGCTCATGCAGACGGCCACGCCCTTGCCGGCGGCCAGGCCGTCAAATTTGAGCACGGTGGGGTAAACGCCGCCGATGAATTGCCGGGCTTCCTCCAGGGTGGCGGCCACACGGGCCTGCCCGGTGGGGATGTGGTGGCGGAGCAGGAATTCCTTGGCAAATTCCTTGCTGGCTTCCAGCTGGGCGCTTTCCTTCACCGGCCCCCAGCAGGGAATGCCCACGCGGGCACAGGCGTTCGCCAGGCCTTCATCCTTCACCAGATAGCTTTCCTCCCCGGCTACGCAGAGGTCCACTTTATTGGAAACCATCCAGTCGATCAGCGTAGGCAGATCCCTGGCGGGAATGGGGGCTGCCAGACGGTTGATGGCGTCACTCCCCGGGAAACAGTACATTTCCGGTGCGGAGGGAGATTCCTTGAGCGCCTTGACCAGTGCGTGTTCACGCCCACCTTTTCCAATAACGGCTATTTTCATACGCGGCAAGTATGCCGGGACGGACTGATTTTGCCAAGCTGAAATGAACGGGGAAGGCACTCCCGGCATACGGTTTTTTCCGTGCTGCTCCAAGGGGCTTTCATGATTCAGGGGACGGCTGTGGAACGTCTGCGTGCCCCTGGGCGGTGTTTTGCTTCCGCGGGAATCCCGGCCATGAAAAAGACCGCCTGACACGGAGGAAAGGCGGCCTGTGAAAAGAAGTTGTTTGTCCTGGCTTTAGAACGGGATTTCGTCATCCATGTCTCCAAAGTCGCTGGACGGCTGGTTGGAGGGAGGCATGGGGGGCGGATTGTAGTTCTGGGCCGGACGGGACTGCCCGTAGTTGTTGGAGCGGGGAGCTCCCTGGGGCTGCTGGCGCGGAGCGCCGCCCATGTCGCCTTCACCGCCGCGGGGGAAAAGCTGGATGTTTTCACCGATCACGCGCAGCTTGGTGCGCTTCTGTCCGGAGGCCTTGTCTTCCCAGGAGTCCAGTTGCAGGCGTCCTTCCACAAAGACTCCGCGGCCCTTGCTGAGGTAGTTGCCGGCTACTTCCGCCTGGCGGTTCCAGAGGGTGACGTCCACAAAGGTGGTTTCCTCCTGGCGTTCGCTGTTGTCGCCCGCATAGTAGCGGTTGATGGCGAGGCGGATGTCCGTGACGGCGGTGCCTTTGGGGGTGTAGCGCAGCTCGGGATCGGCGGTCAGGTTGCCCATTAAGAAGACTTTGTTGAGATTGGCCATATGGGGTGGGTGTTAACGAGGTGTGTGATAACGTATAAGAAAGGTGCCTTGCCGTTTGGGAGGCGTGTGGCTGGTCGCTAGCAACTATGGCCCTGCACGTGATTTTGTGCAATACTAAATTGCGGAATCGTTCTTCATCATGTCTCCTTTCTACATTGCATTCGTCATGGAACCGTGAAAACTTCACCTCCATGAGTTTCAAGCAACGGCGGCGAAACGGACTGTTCCGGGTTTCCTGGAGCATGTGCCTTTTGCTGTCCGTGCTGGCGCACCTGTTCCTGCTGGCGGGAAGCTACCTGGTTCCGGAGGAATGGCTGGCTTCCCCGCGCCCGGCGGAAGCGGCGCGGCGGCAGGTGGTGGTGAGCGCGCGCATGGTGAAGAAGGTGGAGCCTCACCCGGAGGGCCGGAGGCAGGCGCCGAAGGAGCATCTGCCTACCATCGTGAAGACTAATGAGGAGCAGGAAAGCGCCACCAGGCCGGAGGCCCCCAAATTCCAGAGCAACAGGAACACGCGTGCGGAAGGCGGCCGAAAGGACCCGGACAGCAGCAGGGACATGCCTGCCCAGGACGGCGTGGAGCGCGAGAATGGGGAGATTGTCCTTTTTGACCAGAATAGGCAGGATGGCGACCTGAGCCATGAACGGGACGGCAACAAGAATGCCGCTCCCGGAGCGGCCGCCAACGTTCCCTACCAGCCCCTGGAGCTGTCCATGCCTCCCGCGGGCCATCCGGATTCCGTAGATCATTCTCCCAACAGGGAGGGCGTTCCGGGCAAGGCAAGCGAGGAAGGACTGGCCCGGCAGAACCGCCGCCCCGCGCAGGAAAGGGCCATGCAGCTTCCGCATGCGGTGACATTGCCCCGGCCCGGTGAACCGGAGAAGCCGGACGCCCTCCAGGAACTGGCCAAGAGCATTGCGAAGGGGGCGGACAATCCTCCCCTCAATCTTCCCAACCTGAATCTGCCTCCCAATACGAGGCCGGCGCAGAAGCAGCCTTTATACGACCCCATGTTTAACGCGGAGAGCCAGCCCGGCTTCAAGACGCATGAGCAGAAAACCAAGCAGACGGGCAAATTCAGCTTTGGCCGCCGCCCGACACTGGATGTGGAAGCCACCCCCATGGGGACGTACCAGGCGATCGTTTACCGGGCCATCGGGGAGCAGTGGTACCGGCAGTGTGACTTGAACCGCGACCTGATCGTCACCGGAACCGTGCGCATCCGCATCCTGATTAACAAGAACGGCAAGGTTTCTTCCATGAGGCAGACTTCCCGCGTGGGAGCCAGCGAGGTCCAGAAGTCCTTCACCTTCCTCGCCATTAAACTTGCCCGGCTGCCCGCGATGCCGCCGGAGGTGAGGAACGCGCTCGTCGGGGATTCGCTGGAAATGTACTTCGACTTCAATTTTTAACAACCTACCATCCTACAACAACATCATTCACTGATACTTCACCATGAACTTTATCAAGGACTGCATCACATTCTTCCAGGCAGGCGGCGTTTTCATGTATCCGCTGGCGGCCTGTTCCGTTCTTCTCATTGCGGCCATCATTTACCGCATGTTCAATATGAAGAGGAGCACCATCTGTCCCGCCAGGCTGACCCGGGCCGTGGAGCAGTACACCCGCGGGGCCTTGGAGCGCAGCGAACTGGAGAGGATGGCCGCGGATTCGGGTTCCGTGGAGGGGCGCCTGGTGCTGGACGCCCTGAATTCTCCTCTGGAGGATGAAGCCGCCCTGAAGGAGATGATCCAGGTGAAAGCCCGCGAGGAGTTCGTGACGCTCCAGGCGGGGCTTCCCCTGCTGGACATGATTGTGATGATCGCCCCCATGTTCGGTATTCTGGGGACTGCCAGCGGCCTGGTGCAGATTTTCAGCGTTTTCGGGATGGATGAGAGCCACGGCATGATCGCGCAGGGGATTGCCCAGGCGCTGAACACCACGATTGCCGGGCTGGCCATCGCCACTCCCGCCGTAATCGCCCACGTTTATTATTCCCGCAAGCTGGAGCGCATTTCCGCTTCCATGGAAGTCCTGCTGACGGAGCTGATTTCCTTCCGCTGCCATCATTCCCAACACTGAACAGGCCATGCAGTTTTACCGCAAGAAAGCAAGAACCATGGGGGTTCCCATCGTCCCCATGATTGACATATTGACCATTCTGCTCATCTTTTTCATCGTTCACACCCAGTGGAAAAAGCCGCAGTCCCTGCTGAAAATAGACGTGCCGGGCGCGGAGTTCATGGAAGGGACTCCTTCCACGGAGCAACGGGCCGTCCTGGCCGTGACGGGGAAATCCTCCATTTCCCTGAACGGGAACCTGGTGGAGATGAATGAGCTGGCCGCCGCCCTGGAGTCCCTGAAAAGGGAGAAACCGGACGTCAAATTGCAGCTTGACGTAGATAAAAAGGCGGAGTTTGGCGTCATTGTCGGCATTTGGGACGCGCTGACGTCTGTGGGTATTGACGCGGGGGATGTTCCTGCCAGAATAGAAATCAACAAATCCGGCGCACAGTAAGCGCCTTAACACATATATACTCCCCTCCCTCCCGATGTTATTGGAAATCGCACAGTATGGAAATCCGGTATTGAAGGAAAAATGCCGCCCCGTAGAACATTTTGACGACGGCTTGAAAGCCCTGGCGGAAAACATGCTGGAAACCATGTACGCCGCAGAAGGCATCGGCCTGGCGGCTCCGCAGGTGAGCATTCCCATTCAACTGGTGGTGATTGATATTCCGGAGGAGGAAGAGTCCGTCACCTGGCTGAAGGTGAACGGGGAGGACAAGGAGCTTTCAGACATCATGCCCCTGATGTTTGCCAATCCCGTCCTGGAGCCTTACGGGCCCATGCATCCCTTCCATGAAGGCTGCTTGAGCGTGCTCAAGATACGCGCTTCCGTCGTGAGGCCGGATTTTGTCAAAGCTACGGTGCTCCTGATAGATGGAAGAGAAGTGACGATTGACTGCAACGGATTGCTGGCGCGATGCTTGCAGCATGAATGCGACCATTTGAACGGCATCCTGTTTGTGGAGCGCGTTTCTTCCGCCCAGAAGATCACCCTGCGCAATAAATTGAAGCGCCTGGCTACCGGGTATTGACGGTTTCCCGGATCGGGTTCGGGCCGCCTGTTTGGCGAAAAGTCCCGGCGGCAGGGGAAATCACTCTTGAGCTGCCGCGATAAAGCGCGGGGTTAGCCGGTCTGTTGCATCGTGAGGCATAATGGGCTGTGAAATTTCTGGACTGGGTTTCTTTCTGCACGTGCCTGAATCCCTCTCCATGAACTTTATTTTACTCCGCATCTGCTCAAGGAGTCCATTGGGGCGCGCAGAAAATCTTGATCCCTTTTTCTTCAAATAGAGTGATGATTCCTCGTGGTCCCGCTGTTTGGTTTTCTGCGGTGCAGAGAAGGGAGGAGTGTCTTCCTCCTTCCAGCTTCCCGATCATGCCAGGTCTTTCGTTTGGCCGTTGAGGTACATGGGCAGAGATGGGGGCGCAGAGGATTGCGAACCAGTTGTCCATCCTTTCTTGGCTCTTTCTTCTACTAATGATTAGGGCCGGTCATCAACAAACGTCGCTGTCAGACGAAGATGAAAGTTCAGTCCTGTTCCTGTGGGGCTTCCAAAGAAGTATGGCCAATGCCTGGAGCAGAAGGGAGACCATGTTAAAAATGAAGATTGCAGGAAAGGAGCCGGGAAGGAGAAGCGTCACAAGGATGTTGAACAGGCTTCCGCAGAATAGAAACCTGCCGCCCAGTCGCTGAACACTTACCCATGCTTCATTACTACTGAAGGCGTAAGGGGTGCGTATTCCGAACCATTTGTTGGGAGTTATCTTAGGGCAAACGTTGGCCAGGAGCAGAAGAAATGTGTTCAGGCTTATGAAGATGACTTTGGCTGTGTCTTCCAGGCTGACCGTATTTGCCAGGCTTGTCTTTTGAATGGTCAGGCAAAGATAGGAAAACAGGACGACCAGGAAGAATTCCGCGTACGTGGCCATCTTCGCGCCAATCCGCCTGTTGTTTTCATTCCTGCTGAAGTGAATGGGCAAAAGGATGATCAGACGGAGAATCTTCCCGATGAGGAAGCCGAGGATTCCCAGGCCAATGAATCCCAGAAGAGCGTCCATGCCGTTCTTGTCCTCAAAACGGGTGGGCATGCCGTATTCATTGAAATGTACGGCGACGCGGGCGGGCAGCCGTGACGATACGGCTGCATAGTAAGTCAGCACAGGAAACAGGGCTATGACAAGTTCGTTGAAAATTGGCCCGATCCACCAGGATGGGGAAGATTGAGCAGAGAGCGGGGTTGGCTGCATGGCGTTTAATGATTGGGCTGGGTTCCGATGATTTTGTTCCATTTTCCGGGGGATGTTTCGCGGGCCGCCTTGAAATTGCCTATCCAGACCAGTATTTCTTGAAGAACGCTCAGGTTGATATCGTAAAAGATGAATTTGCCTTCCCTGTGGTCGCGGACGAGATCGGCTTCTTTTAAAACAGACAGGTGGCGGGAGATAGCGGCTCCGGTAATACTGAAATGTTCCGCGATTTCTCCGGCCGGCATGGCGCCGTTTTTAAGTATTTCCAGAATTTCACGGCGTGTGGGGTCAGCCAGGGCTCTGAGCGTAGATTGCAGGGAAGAGGGATTATTCATTTTATATTTAACTTTAATGTTAAATATTTCTAATATGGATTCCCGGCGAGGTCAACAAAAATGAAGAGAAGGACCGAACGGGACACTTGTTTATCACGTTCCTGCGTGTCGTGATAGCCGCTCTGATGGGATCATTCCTGAAACCGGACCGCCGTCCGCTATCCGGATATGGATTCCAAGGATTTAGTCTAAAGCTTTCCCGCACCGCAAGCCTTTGCAGCAAACTGAATCATTTGTGCGGATGGAGAACGTACGGTGGGGAGGAGCGTTCGCTGACGCTTCCAGTTTCAGGTCGAATGCTGCAAATGCTCGCTGCGTTCCAGGGGAGCTTCAGGAGGCTGCCGCAGGGACCGGAGCGTTCTGTGATTCCCTTTTGACGCGGATTTGCAGGTCCGCCAGGGCGTTCATGTAGTAGATGTACGCGTCAAAGGCAGAGGCATACGGGGTGAAGGAGTTTTCCTTCTGCATGTAATGGAAGTGGTCCGCGCTCTGGAGCTTGCGCCAGACGTGGGTGAGGTCCTTGTCATTGGCGGCCTTGACCGGTTTTTCCAGGCGGTAGATTTTGCGGATGGCTTCGTCCTGCATGACGTTGCCGTTCCAATGGGACATGGTTCCGAAGGTGGAGCAGGTCATTTCCTGGGTGCATTCGCAGACGGAGACGGGCTTGATTTCACGCACCACTTCAGACGGGGTCATGAACCGGTTGCCGGCATCCACGCAGGCAAGGATCATGGTGCGCCAGAATTCAAAGACGCCCGTAGCGTCAGACTGGCGTTCGCCAAGCGTCTCATAGTCCATGGACAGGGTGGTGACGCTGCCCTGCTGGTGCGTCAGCCAGTCCGCGAAGGTGGTGGGGGAAAGCGGGTATTCCGGCCATTCCGGATCGGTTCTCATGATCGCTAGGTCATTGGAAAGTTCCCGGTTGCGGAAGATGGTGGTGGTGTTATAGACCCACGGGGCCAGGAATACTTCATTGCTGGTGAATCCCTTGAGCATCGCCGGATTGCCGTCCGCCATGATGCCCTTGAAGCCGAGCGTTTCCGCCTGCGCCGCAATGGCGTTGGAGTACAGCATGCCGGTGTTCATCAGCACGTCTGATTCCTGGCGGAAGAGTTTTTTAAGGAGTTCCCGGTGCTCTTCAATCTGCTCCGCAAATTCCTGCGGTGAGTAGACGGAGGCGAGGGAGTTGTAGTACGGCATCACCAGAAAGTCCACGCAGCCGGTTTCAGCCAGCTCCTTGAAGGCGGCAATCAGGTCCGGCCTGTGGTACAGGGCCTGTTCCAGAATGACGCCGCTGAGGGCCAGCCCGAAGCGGAATTTGCCCCCTGTGAGTTCGATGAGCTGCTTCATCAGCCGGGTGGCCGGGAAGTAGCAGCGTTCCGCCACCGTGCTGAGCACGCGGGCATTCAGATCGTCATCTTCATAGAAGGCGTGTTCTCCAATTTTGAAGAAGTCGTAATGAATCAGCCGGTTGGGCTGGTGTGCCACGAAAGTGAGGGAAATGTTGCTCATGTACGGGGAAAGGGCTGGGAGTTATCGTGTGGGGTGAAAAGGCGGTTCTTAGCGGTTCAGCACATGTTCGTAAACCCGGATGACCTTGTCTGCGGCGGCGTCCCAGGTGGAGGCCTTGATGTCCTCCGTGCTTTGTTCCACCACTTTCCGGTACAGTTCCTCATCCGTGCAGAGATGGACGATGTGTTCCGCCATCTTGTTGACATCCCAGAAGTCCGCTTTCAGGGCTCCCTTCATGACTTCCGCCACGCCGGACTGCTTGGAGATTACGGCGGGGATGTTGAATTGGGCGGCTTCCAGAGCCGACAGGCCGAAGGGCTCCGATACGGAGGGCATGCAGTAGATGTCCGTGATGGAGAGGAGGTCATTCACCTTGTCTTTGTTCAGGAAGCCGGTGAAGTGGAATTTGTCGCCCACGCCCTTGAAGGCTCCGGATTCAATCAACTGGCGGAGTTTTTCCCCGGTACCGGCCATGACGAAGCGCACGTCGTCCGTCTGCTCCAGAACCTTGGCGGCAATTTGCAGGAAGAAGCCCGGACCTTTCTGGGCCGTCAGGCGTCCCAGGAAGAGCACGAGCTTTTCCGGAAATTTTTTCTTTCCCTTGAAAACCTTGACGGGGTCCGCCCCGTTGTGGATGGGGAAGATTTTATGGGGGTCTATGGCGTAGTGCCCGCTGGCGATGGTGCCCGTGTATTTGCTGACCGGAATGACGGCGTCCGCCTGTTCCATGCCGAATTTTTCAATATCGTAAATCCATCCGCGGGCGTCCGCTCCGGCGCGGTCAAACTGGGAGGCGTGCAGGTGCACCACCAGGGGCTTGCCCGTGGCTTTTTTCACCTCCACGCCGGCTAGGTAAGTCATCCAGTCATGGGCGTGGATGATGTCGAAGTCCTGCTGCATGGCGACTTTTACCGCGATTTTGGAGAACTGGATGACTTTCAGGGCCAGGTCCCCGGCATAGAGGTCCTCCTTGTTTTTGAATAGCTGGAGGTCCGCTTCATGCGTCTTGGAGAAGGTGATGCGGCCTTCCTTGGTGAACTGCACCACGCCGGATTCCCCCTCCACGGTGGTGTAGGGGTCCAGTTCAATGGGGGCGTGCTCCACCAGGGCGAAGCTGTCATAGGAATACTTCCGGTCCACTTGCTCCACTTCCCGATAGGAGACGTTGTTGAGACCAGTGAGCTGGAACCCGTCAAAAAGAACGGAAGGATCGGCCTTGGGGACGATCACTCTTAAATCCACTTTTTTTGCCAGCGCCTTGGAAAGGCCCAGGCAGGCAATGCCCAGCCCCCCGTTAACCAGAGGTGGGAATTCCCATCCTAATGTAAGAACTCGGATTGTGCTCATTGGTTGATGTGGGTTGTCGGTGTCGGGAAGGAAGCGGCCTCATGCCGTGTTGTGCACCAACGCAATAAAACCAGATTTTTCATGTTCGGTCTAGAGTAATATGAGTAATTTTGTCCTAATAATGAAAAGAAAAATGGTGGTTTAGTTCAATCTTGCGTTCGTCATGAAATTAATTTAATCTGAATCGAACGCTTTTGATTCTCTCTTCTGTTTGGCTTCAATGTGCACCTCTCCCAACATCCCTGAAAGACGAAAAACGCCCCCTCTCCGGGGGCGTCTCGTCAAATGGGAATACACCAATGCGGTTTCTAAAATAACTCTCAGCGTGTGCCTTGCGGACGATGGAATTGTCCGCGTGACGTATTTCACCGGACCAGTGCCGGAAGATGAGCCCAGCTATGCCGTCAGCCCCGGGTATTCCGCCCCCGGCGCGGAGGTCCGGGAGTATGACGAAGCCGGAGTGCATGTCATTGAAACGTCCCTGCTGCGGATTCGCATCCGTACGGAGGAGCAAAAGGTGGATTTTTACGATATTGTCACGGACGAACCCCTGCTGGCGGATGAAGGCGGCTTTGGCCGGGAGTCCAAGGACTGGACGGGGGACGCCCGCGTGTGGATACGGAAAAGGCTTCAGGACACGGAGCATTTTTTCGGGCTGGGGGACAAGCCCTGCGCCCTGAACCTGAGGGGCAAGTATTTCTCCATGTGGGGGGCGGACCATTATGATTTTCACGAGGAATCGGATCCTCTCTACAAGAGCGTTCCGTTTTTCCTCAGCCTGCGGGAAGGGAAGGCGTACGGCCTGCTGTTTGACAATACGTGCCGCTCGTACTTCGACTTCGGCGCCTCGGATGAAAAGGTGCTGGCTTTCGGGTCGTTCGGCGGCCTGATGAATTATTACTTCATTTACGACCGCAGCCCTCTGGACATCGTAGCCGCCTACACGCGCCTTACCGGCACGCCCGAACTGCCGCCGCTGTGGGCGCTGGGCTACCACCAGTCCAAATGGAGCTATTATCCGGACAAGGCCGTGTATAACCTGGTGGAGCGGTTCCGGGACCTGGGCATCCCGTGCGACGCCGTCCATCTGGACCACCATTACATGGAGCAGAAGGAGGGGTTTACGTGGGACAGGCACAATTTCCCCGATGCGGCGGGGATGGTCCGCTCTCTGGAGGAGGACGGCGTGAAGACGGTCCTGATCGTGAATCCCGGCGTGAAGATCAACCCCGCCAATCCTGTTTGGGCGGAGGGTTTGGAACGGAATTATTTCTGCCGGCGGTCGGAGGACAATCTTTTATCGGAGGAAGTCTGGCCGGGACTCTGCAATTTTCCGGATTTCACGGCCCCGGCCGTCCGCAGCTGGTGGGCGGACCTGTTCAGGCATGATCTGGAAGAGGTGGGCGTGCGCGGCCTCTGGAACGACATGAACGAGCCTGTCGTCTTTCCGGACCGCACGTTCCCGATGGATACGCGGCATGAGTACGACGGCATGCCCTGTTCCCATGAAAAGGCCCATAACATTTACGGGCAGTGCATGGCGGAAGCCTCCTGGCTGGGCATGAAGCGCCACGCTCCGGACAGGCGCCCCTTCCTGCTGTCCCGGTCCGGTTTTGCCGGATTGCAGCGCTTTGCCGCCACCTGGACGGGGGACAACCGGTCCAGCTGGGAGCATTTGAAGCTGGCCAATTTCCAGTGCCAGCGGCTTGCCGCCTCGGGCATCTCCTTCGCGGGGGCGGATGCAGGGGGCTTCATGGGGCATCCCACGCCGGAGCTGTTTTGCCGCTGGATGCAGATGGCCGCGTTCCACGGGCTTTTCCGCAATCATTCCTCCGGGGAATTCGGAGGCCAGGAGCCCTGGGTGTTCGGACAGGAGGCCACCGCATACGTGAAAGCCGCCATTGAGGGCCGCTACCGCCTGCTTCCCTACATTTACACGCAGTTCCGCCGTTACGCGGAGACGGGGATGCCCGTGCTGCGCTCCCTGGCCCTTCAATGCTTCAGGAACAGGGACACCTACTGGCGGGGGGCGGAATATTTCTTCGGCGACCATCTGTACGTCATTCCCATCCATGAGCCGCAGGAAGGCGGCCGCTTCCTCTACATCCCGGAAGGCGTCTGGTATTCCTACCACGCGGACAGCCTGATGGAGGATACCGGAAAGGACGTCTGGGTGAAATGCCCGCTTTCCTTCCTGCCCGTGTACGTGCGCGGCGGGGCGGTCATTCCCCATTGGCCGGTGCAGCAGCACGCAGGCGAACTGCCGCGGCCCCCGCTGACGCTGGACGTCTGGTGGGCGCCGGATGAGGAAGTGGCCTCCCACCTGTATGAGGATGCGGGGGACGGCTATGCGTACCGGAACGGGGAATGCGCCGTTCATGAGTTCCTTTACCGCGGCACCGGTTCCCATTCCCTGGAACTGGCGTGGAAGTGCGAAGGGGACCCCTGCGCGTTCCATGAGTCCGCGGAGGTTGTTCTGCACGGCCTGCCTGCCGGGATTGCCCTCAGCGCGCGCATGGACGGCGTTCCCTGCCGCGGCGTGGCGAGGGATGGCCGGGTATGGAGAATCCCGGTAGAGGGCAAGTTTGAGACGCTTTCCGCCTGCTGGACGGAGGAATAACAGGCGGGAATGTCAGGGAAGCAGGAAACTGCGCCTGACCGTATCCCGCTTTAATTTCAGCTCCCGCCATTCATGCGTCAGGGTGGAGGAGGCCACCACCCCGCCTCCCGTGCAGAGCGCGAGCCGCCGCCCCTGCCAGTACATGGACCGGATGCCCACCAGGCAGAAGAAGTCTCCGTCTTCCAGAAATCCGAACGGAGCGCCGAAATGGGACGGACAGCGGAGTCGCGAACGCCAGTCGTCCAACTGGGCGAGCGTCTTCTCCGTCCGGGGCTGGGATCCCAGGGCCGGAGTGGGGTGGAGCAGCCGTATCCAGTGGTCCGGCGGCAGCAGTTCGTCCGCTTCCAGGGTGAGGTAGGTGGCAAAGTGGATCAGGGTATTCAGGTTCAGCACGCTGCGGGCCGTTCTGGTGACGCTGCCGTAGGGAGACAGGCGGGAAAGGATGCTGCCGGCCACGATTTCATGCTCGCGGATTTCCTTGTCGTCATTGATGAAGACGCCCTCGTCTTCCGGCCGCGCCGTTCCGGCCAGGGCCATGGTCGTCAGGCGTCGTCCCTGCTGGTGGAACAGGGTTTCCGGGGTGGCTCCGCAGAAGCCTTCCTGCTCCGTCCACCAGGCATAGGGGTAATGAAGCGGGGAACCGTTGACGGCCCGCAGGATGAGTTCACGGGGAACGTGGGGAGGCTGCATTTCTCCGAACTGGGGCGTTGCCGGAACGCTTTTCACCAGATGTCCGGAGGCGATTTGTTCAATCATTTCCGCGAATACCTGGGCATACGCGTCCGGGGACGGTTCCGTCCACAGGATTTCCGGAGCGGGCGGCGTGGGGCTTTCCGGTTCCGGAATGGGATGCAGGGCGGACGGTATTTTCCACGGCTGCGGGTCATCCAGGCGGAACGTGTTGACATAGAAGGCGGGGCCGGAATCCGGGGGGGCGGCCGATTCCCGGAAGGGCCCGGTCCCGAGAAGAAGGCCGCGGGAAGGGTGTCTGATCAGGGCTCCGGAAGTCAGCGTGTTTATGTCCATGCGGGGGCCATGTTAAAATGCTGTGGCAGGGAATTCCAGCTATTTGAATGTTTGTGGAGCTTCTCCCGGGAGCGAAGGCCTCCGGCCTTCGTGCGTGAAACCTCTTCCGCAGCATAGCGCAGGGGATTTTTCCTTTTTCCATTTCCTGTCCGGAGTTTGTAAGGGGCCGGAGCCCCTTACTCCCGGGAATATGTCCCCGGAAAAACAGAACCTCGCGTCATGTCACGTGCCTTCCCCTTTTGAATTGACGGGAAAAAGCACTCAAGTAAGCTCTAACGAGCTTCCGCCCAATATGCAGATGATGACCAGACCAGCGCCAGCCCTTTCTTCCTCCGCCGTTCCGGTGAAGACCATGCTGGCGGAGGTGCGGAAGCCGCTCGGCCCCGTATGGTGGAGCGTGTTTCTCGCCAGCGTGCTGCTGGCGGCGTGGGGCGTGGGGTGGAGTTCCTGGCGCATTGCCGCGGAGGGTGTGGGAGTGCTGGGGCTGAACAATAACGTGGTGTGGGGGCTGGACATCGTGCATTTTGTCTTCTGGATAGGCCTGGGACATGCGGGCACCCTGATTTCGGCCGTCCTGCTGCTGACCCGTCAGTCATGGAGAAGTCCGATTGCCCGCGGGGCGGAACAGATGACCCTGTGCGCGGTGGTCTGCGCCGCCGTCTTTCCCGTGGTGCACGTGGGGCGTCTCTGGATGGCGTGGATGGCCTCCCCCCTGCCGGAGGTGAGCGGCATCTGGCCGGACATGGCCTCCCCCCTGATGTGGGACGTCATGGCCGTCAGCACGTATTTCCTGCTTTCCCTGTTGTACTGGTACATCGGGCTGGTGCCGGATTTCGCGCTGCTGCGGGATTGCTGCGCGGGGCATTTGAGGCGGCGGTACGGATGGCTGGCTCTGGGCTGGCAGGGGACGGGGCGCCAGTGGCGCGCCTATGAAAAGGCCAGCCTGCTTTTTGCGGCCATCCTGACTCCCCTGGTGGTATCCGTCCATTCCGTGGTGAGCTTTGACTTTTCCGTGACGCAGGTGCCGGGGTGGCACCAGAGCATTTTTCCGCCCTATTTCGTGGGGGGCGCCATTTTGAGCGGCATGGCGATGGTCCAGTTGATTCTTCTGGGGGTGCGCCGCCTGATGTCCGGCAGCGGCGTCCGGCAGGCCATTACGCCGGCCATTCTGGATTTGAGCTCCCGCTTCGTGCTGGCCCTGGCCCTGGTGATGGGGGCCATGTATCTGTGGGAGCACCTGGCCGTGGTGCTGAATGGAGGCTCTCCGGCGTTGTTCCCGGGCAGGAATCCCGTGAATGCCGTGTTCCTGGGCGCCATGGTCGCCGGGAACGTGCTGCTGCCCCAGTTGTTCTGGTTCCGCTCTCTGCGCACCAACCGGTGGGTGATTGCGGTCGTGGCCTTGGGCGTGCTTGCCGGCATGTGGATGGAACGCTTCTGGATCGTCGTGAATTCCCTGAAAGCCTCCCTGCTGGCCGCCAATATCGGGGATTATTCCCCCAGCCTGACGGACCTGGCCATGATGGCCGGGAGCGTGGGGCTGTTCACGGCGCTGTACATGGCGCTGGTGCGCGTGACTCCGTTTTTTTCCTTGTGCGACGTGCGGGAACAGCAATCCCTGAACAAGGAGGGCGGGGCATGAAGAAGCGCGTCACTTCCGGCTGGGTGCTTTCCTTTTCTTCGGAAGAAGCGCTCCTTCAGGCCGTCCGGACGCTGGTGAAGGAGGAGGGCGTCTTCTGGGAGGTCTGTGCGCCTTATCCCTGCGCCGCCGTCCGGCTTGCCAACCGCCATGCCGGGAGGGCCGTAGGCGCAGGCGTGCGGCTGTGGGCCGCGGCTGGCGGAGTGTGCGGATTCCTGGCCGTGGCCCTGTGGCTTTACTGGACGCAGTTCTGCGCGGACCCTCTCATCACCCAGGGCAGGGTGCAGGGCTGGGACAACTGGCCCGCGTACGTTCCCCCCCTGTTTGAAGGGACCTTGCTCGGGGCCGGACTTCTGACTGCCGCCGGGTTCCTGAAAGGGGCCGTTCTCCCCCGGTGGAACGACTGGGCGTTCGAGTGTGATTTCTTCAGGACGGATGAACACGGGGACGGTTATTTCATTCTGCTGGAAGGCGGCCGTGAAGATCGTGCCGCCGCTCTTGCTGCGGCACTGCATCCGGACGCGAGCGAATACATCCATGAGGAAGGGGGCCGTTCATGAGAGGCGGCATGACGGCGATAGCCGCCCTGGTTCTGCTGGGGGCGCTCTGGTTCCTGGTGAGGGATGACGGGGGCAGGAATGCCGCGCCCCATTTGTTTGACAATATGAACGAGCATCCGCTGGCGGACGCCCAGCAGGTGCGGGAGCCCTTCACTCCCGCAGGCCGGAAGGTCCGCCTGACGCCGCCCCATGCCGTCGCGCAATCCCTGGGAACGGGGGAGGCAGTCCGTGAACGGGGGAATGACCGGGATTCCTTTGCCGCGGAGGGCTCCTACTTTTCCTCCGGCCGCATGCAGGGGGGGGAGGAGGATATCATGCCCCTGGAATTGGGCGGGGTTTCCCGCAGCCGTGACGTGCTGGCGGAGGGGCGCACGCTGTATCTGGCGCATTGCGCCGTCTGCCATGGTGCGGATGGAAACGGACGCGGCAGCATGGCCGCTTATGACACCTACCCCCAGATAGGCTCCTTCCGGGATGAAAAGTATGCGGCCTATTCTCCCGGAAAAATGTTCAGGAGCATTCGGCTGGGGCAGGGGAACATGCCCGCTTTCGGAAACATTCTCACGGCCCGGGAAATCTGGTGCCTGGTGGCGTTCGTCCGCCGGCTTCAGGCGCTCCCGGTGCCCCCGCAGGAAGAGCGACCCGTTACTAGACAAGGGGAACACCGTCCATGAACAGCAATATATCATCAACCGGAAGGGAACGCCGGGACAGGCCGGGATTCGGCTGGGCCGGACGTTCCGCCGCCCTTGCCCTGTGGATCATTTCCGTGCTGCTGTGGTGCGTGCTGATGCGCCAGTCTTTTAACGCCATGCCGTGGGATGAGATGACGGTGGCCGGAACCCGGCTGCATGAATGGAGAAAACCGTTTGCCGCCGCCGGAATGGCGGTGGGCGTCATCGGTACGGGCGTTTGCCTGGGGTGCCTGTTCTGGCTCTGCCTGTCTTCCCTGACGGGAGCCGGGTGGGGCATTACGCTGAGGCGGGTGCTGGCGGCGGCCTGCTGGGGCTTTTTACCCGGCGTTCTGGTGCTGGCGGGAACGGTCGGCTGCCTGACTACCGTCATCTTTCCGGAGGCGGCCCGCTACTGGGGCGTGGCGGATATTTCCTCTCCCGCCGTCCAGGCCTTCGGCGTGCTGGACCTGGCTGATCCCGCGTGGTGGAATCCGGCGTGGCTGTATGTGCGCATGGGAATCATCGTAGTGCTGGCCTGGAGCATGGCCCAGGTATGGGAGACGCTGGCGGCGGAAAAAAACGTCTGGCAGCCTTCCTTCCGCCGGGGGGGCGCCGCTTTCTGCATGATCGTGACGGTGATGATGCTGGACGTGCTGGGGATTGACATGCTGGCAGGGACGGGAAGGGCCGTTCTTTCCATGTTCCCCGTGTACATGGCTGCGTATGCCCTGCTGGCGTCTCTGGCATTAGCGGTGCTGGCCGCGGCGTGCCTGAGGAAGCTGGACGGAGGGAAGGGATTGCCGTGGCCGCGCCTAGGCGGCATGCTGACGGCCATGGTGCTGGTGAAAGCATACATCACGTACTCCCAGTACATGATTACATGGTATGCCTCCCTTCCGGCTGAAATGTCTTTTTATGACGCCGCCTTCTCCTGGTCCGGGCTCCTGTCCGCGGCTCTGGCGCTCCAGCTTCTGGTGCCTTTCCTCGTTTTGCTCTTTCCCGCGTTGAGACGCCGCCCGTCTGCGCTGGGCGCGGTCTGCGTTTGCATCCTGCTTGGCTCCCTGCTGGAAGCGTGCTGGATGTTCTGCCCCGGCCTTGGGCTGGAACCGGCTGCGTGGGGCACGTGGCTCCCCCTCGTCCTGCTCCTGGTGTCGATGGGCCTGGTCTGCTGTTTTTCCTTCCTGGGGGCCTTGAGCGTCCGCAGGGTATTTCCCGAATCACGATGAATGTTCCCGCCGCCGTTTCTTCCCTGTTCCGCCGCCGTCCGGACGAGTGGCTGCCCCTGTTCTGGCTGGCGGCGGCCTGCGTGCTGGCGCTGGTGTGGTCCCTGGTCCATGCCTCCGGACTGGTGGCGGGTGTTCCGCTGCCGTGGCCGGCTGGGCGCCTCATGTTCTCCTTTTACGGTGCGCTGGTGTACGGCTGGGCCCTCCCCGTCCTGTTTTCTTTCATGGCGGAGAACGGATGCAGGCGGCTGAAACCCGCGGAATGGCTCTGGCACCTCTGCGTTGTGCTGGGGATGGCCACGATTATGGCGGGAGACGGAAGCGGCCTGCTCCTGATGCCCTTTGACTGGTGGGTTTGCCCGGTGTTTGCCATCCTTGCCGCCGGCAAGGCGTGCGCTGCGTGGTTCCGGCCGTTCCCGTGGCCCGTGCGGCTGCTGTTCAGTTCCTCCGCGGGATGCACGGCGGCGGCCCTTCTGGCGCTGGGTTATACGCAGGCTTTGTCCATGAACGGCCTGCTGGACGCCTCCTCCCTGGAAGGCAGCCTGTCCTGCGGGCTGATGTTTGCCGCGCTGGGAGCGGCGGCGTTCCGCTTGAACATGGCCAAAGGCCGCGGTTTTGGAATACTGGCCGTCTGGATGGCCGCCGTGCTGGCGGCGGCTCCGGTGGTAGGCGGCCTGGGGGGGCTCCGGGGTTTTCCCGTGCCCTGGGCGCTGGCGGAGGCCGGGGCCGTCTGGTCGTGGTGCGCCGCGGTTCCCGCCGTGCTGATGGCGGTGTATCTTTGGATGAAATCCGGTCCGGAGACCGGGACGTGGCTGAAAGCCGCGGTTTCCCTGCTTGCCTTGCTGGCAGTGTGGGACGTGTTTGCCGGGGCGTGGCCGGAGCTGATGCAGTTTTCCCTGTCCGCGTGGCATGAGGTGGAATTGTGGATCCTGCTGGGAGCCGGAGCGCTGATGATGGCCGGAAGGAAGGGGCCCGTGCGGTTTCCTGCGGCATGGTGGCTGTTGGGCGCCGGCGTTTGCGGCGTGCTTCTGGCTTATGCCGTAGGCGTGGTTGCCGCGGTGGACGTTCAGGCTTTTCCGGAAGCCCGGCGCGCGGAACTGATGAGCGGCTGGGTGGGCATGGCGGCCTGCGTCCATGCCGTTGCCATGGCTCTGTGCCTGGCGGGAAGCCTTTGCCTGTGGCGTCCGGCGGATGCCGGGAACCCGGAAATGGAAACTCCGGTTCCGCAGCGTCTTTTCTTCATTGCCGCCGTTGCGGCTGTTCTGTTGTTGGCTACGGCGGCGGCTGTCCTGCTGCATGCTCCCGCGCCGGACTCACTGGAGGTCAGGCGGCCCGTCCAGGATGCGGCAGGAGCCAGGATTTATGCCGCTGAGGGGTGCGCCCTGTGCCACACCCAGATCATCCGGCGTTCCATGTCCGGGAAGGACTGGCAGACGGCAATCGACCGCGGCACGGACCCGGATTTCCCTTACCGGGTCAGCGAGCCGGAAGACATGGATGCCGAATTCAACGGGGAGGGCGCTCCGCAGGCGGGCGTGGCGGCGGTAGGGCCGGATTTGAGCAATGCGGCGGAATACGCCGCAGGCAGGCTGGAATATGAAGACGCGGTATCCGGCGGCACGCGCCGCGCCGCGCAGGTAAGGGAATGGCTGGCCCTTCATCTTTACAACCCGCGGGAACCGCAGTTTAAAAAGCCCTGGACCGTGTGCCCCTCCATGCCCGGCATGTTTGAAGAACGCCCGGTGGAGGGGAATGCCCCTTCCCTGGATGCCCTGCCTGTCCGGATGGAGCAGGGCCGGGAACTGGTGCCTTCCGGGCGCGGGGAACGGCTGTTGAACTATCTTGCTTCCCTCAGGAGAGTGGAACCCTCCCGGAAACGCGACCGGATTCATTCTTTTCCTGGCCTGTCCCACATTCATCCGGACTATGCCGCCCATCCTCCCACGGTGGACATGGAACGCCTGAAAAGAGCCCGTGCGGCCGCCGTCATGGAAAAAGGCAGGGGCGTGTACCTTTCCAAATGCGCCATTTGCCACGGCAACGACGGCATGGGGGACAAGGTGACCTATCCGCCCCTGGCCGGGTCCGAATGGCTGAAGGAAAAGCCTGATGCGGAAATCGTCAAAATCATCCTCCAGGGGCTGACCGGGCCGATCACGGTGAACGGGAAGGAATGGAATTCCACCATGCTGCCGCCCGGCGTGACGAATTCCCGTGACCTGGCGAACCTGCTCACGTTCCTTCGCCGCCAGTTCGGCGGAGTGGAAAAGGCGGCCTACACGCCGGAACAGATGGACGCCATCCGCCGGGAGCTGTAACGGCACATGTCATTACGGTTGCCGGCCGCTCTCCGCGCGGCATGTTTTTTCTGCACGGTTTCAAGCAATGCAGGAGGGCGGTTGCGGAAAAATTCCACGCTTTACGCTTCTTGAATACGCGGCGGAAACAGAGGCAAATGCCATTCCATGAATTTGGAAAATACGTCCGCCATTGTTTCGGACAAAAACGTTGTTATCGGGACAAATGCCAGCGCCGACAATGGCACTGACAATGTCGTGATAGGTTATCAATCTTCCACCAGGGATGACTGGGGCACCATTGCGGGCTCCATGTCCGTCGGAGCCGCCCTGGGGATCATATCAAGGTAGGGAACTCCTGTGTTTCCGTAGGCTCCTGGTCCAATACGGCCCATGGACATGGTTTCCGTCCTAGTGGAAGAACTTGCCGGAGGCTCCGCGGAACCTTCCCCCGCCGCTTTGCCTTCCCGGAAATCCCGGGAAGCGGCACCTGAACGGACCGTTCCGCCGGAACCCTGCGAACTGACGGAAAAGGGGTGCGTCTGAATGAAAAGAGTTTCCGTGACGGACTGACGCCGTTTCCCAGGAAACATGACGGGGCTGCCGCACCATATCCAAGTGCGGCAGCCCTTTTATTTAAATAGTTCCGGCTTACAGGACGAGCATGTCCCGGTCGTCAAATTCATCGTTCGGTCCCCAGGCAACTTCCCAGTAATAGCCGTCCGGGTCCGCAAAATAGCCATGGAAGCCGCCCCAGAAAACATCCTGGGGTTCCTTGACGATCCTGGCTCCCGCGTTCCGCGCCAGTTCAATGACTTCAACTACCTCCTCCTTCGTTTTTGCATTATAGGCAAGCGTAATTCCTCCGAACCCGGCGCCGATGGGCGGAGGATTCTCTCCGTTGATGTCCTTTGCCAGCAAATCCAGCGGATACAGCTCCAGTTTGGTGCCGGGAGTGCTGAAAAAGACGACGTCCGGATGGTCGCCCGTCTCATCCGTTTTAAAACCGAGTCCGTCACGGTAAAATTGCAGGGCCTTCTTCATGTCCCTGACTCCAAGGCAGACGATGTTCATTCTGTTCATGTTCTTCTTCATGGGATGGTATTTGAAATGTTTGATGGAGATGGCCCGGATATCGGTTCCTCTGCAAAAAAAGGGCTGCCCTCCGCACCGTGTACCGGGAAGGCAGCCGGATGAAAGTGGCCGGGGAAAAGGTCAGCTCAGGGCTTCCACCAGCTTGTCGCCGTAGGCGGAGCAGGAAAGCTCCGTGGAACCGGGAATCATTTCCGCGAGGTCGAACGTGACCGTTTTTGCGGAAATCACTTGGTCAATGGCCTGAATCAGCAGGTCTGCCGCTTCCGTCCAGCCCATGTAGCGCAGCATCATTTCCGCGGACAGGATGACGGAGCTGGGGTTGGCCTTGTCCAGTCCGGCCAGTTTGGGCCCGGTGCCGTGCGTGGCTTCAAAAATGGAATGGCCCGTCAGGTAATTGATGTTGCCGCCGGGCGCGATGCCGATGCCGCCTACCTGCGCCGCCAGGGCGTCGGAAATATAGTCCCCGTTCAGGTTCAGCGTGGCAACCACGTCGAAATTCTCCGGATGAAGCAGGATTTCCTGAAGGAAGGCGTCCGCAATGCAATCCTTGATCACGATTCCGTTGGGAAGCTTCAGCCAGGGGCCGTCTCCGATGGGCTGGGCACCGTATTCCCGGCTCGCGACGTCGTACCCCCAGTCGCGGAAGCCGCCTTCCGTGAACTTCATGATATTGCCCTTGTGAACCAGCGTGACGCTCTTGCGGCCGTTCTCCACGGCGTAATCAATGGCGGCGCGCACCAGGCGCTCCGTGCCTTCACGGGAAACGGGCTTGATGCCGAAGCCGGAACTCTCCGGGAAACGCACCTTCTTCATGCGGTCCGGGAAAATGCGGCTCATGGTGTCGAAAAACAGTTTGGCGTCCTCGGATCCCTCCTTGAATTCGATGCCGGCGTAAATGTCTTCCGTATTCTCGCGGAAAACGACCATGTCCACCTTTTCCGGAGCCTTGACGGGAGTTTCAATGCCGTTGAAATAGCGCACGGGACGCAGGCAGACGAACAGGTCCAGATCCTGACGCAGCGTAACGTTCAGGCTGCGGATGCCGCCGCCCACGGGGGTGGTGAGGGGGCCCTTGATGCCGACCAGGTAGGTCCGGAAGGCTTCCACCGTCTCATTCGGGAGCCAGGTACCCAGGTTGTCAAAGGACTTCTGCCCGGCAAAAACTTCATACCAGGCAATGGAACGCTTGCCCTGGTAAGCTTTCTTCACGGCCGCGTCAATCACCCGGGAAGCCGCCGCCCAAATTTCAGGCCCGGTTCCGTCACCGATGATGAAGGGAATGATGGGCCTGTCCGGAACGCAAAGCCTGCCGTTCTGCATGGTGACGGCTGCGCCGTCCGTGGGAGGGGTGAATGTTAAATTGGCCATGACGTGCGTTCCTTTATAGGAGCCAGCCTGTTTTGGCAAGATAAAAGAACGGAATGGGGAAGTGCGCATCATGGAGCTCTTGATGGCCGCCGGGCCTCTTGTACAGGCAGTATCAGAACCAGCGGTCCTTTCCGGGCGGTTCTTCCGGCTGTCCGGCTTCTTCCCGGAGGCGGCGCAGGAAATTTTCTTCCGCCTGGCGTATCAAGCCGCTCTCCATGATGTGCTTCCGGGCGCTTTCGTTCAACTGGTTGACGGCAATGGCGGCGTCTTCGGAAGTCAGCCTGTTCCAGATGCCGGCGTCATCCCTCACGATTCTGAGGGAGCCCTCCACCATCTCGCAGGAAACCAGCTTTCCGTGAAGCCCCTCCGCGGTAATGGGGCCTTTGTTCCCTGCGGGAATGATAACCCGGAGCGGCTCGGGTCCCTCCAGGTCAATGCCTCCGTGGGCGCGGTAGGCCGCTTTCAGGATCAGCGTCTTTTTACTCCACCACCACGTGGTGGAATACCGGTATTCATACTCGAACGTCCGTTCCACGGTCACCAGGTTGGCTACCTTCTCGTCCTTCTGCACGATCAGGGCCACGCCGCCGTGGTCGGAGGAAAACCCCTTGTTGATCAGGGTGAGGCCTACCTCCCTGCCTGCTTCAATCAACTTTTCCGCCACCTCCATCGGTTTTTCCACCGGGGCGGTGATGCAGGACCGCACGCCCCAGAACAGCATGGCCAGGGCCCCGATCAGGACGGCGCCTTTAACCAGAACGACGACAGCAGGGGAATGCAGGAAGGAGGATGGTGGGGTATCACTCATGAAACGTTGTACGGGACGGGAACTCAGGGTTCCGGGTCTTCATGGGAACCGTCCTTCTTGAGGGGAGGCATGAACAGGGCCAGGAATGTGAAGGCGATGACGGTCAGGTCGTCTATCTGGCCTACTCCGGGAATGAAATCCGGAATCAGGTCAATGGGGGAAAAGGCATAAAGAGCCGTCAGCACCAGGAGAACAAGCTTGCGTTTGGTGAAAAGGCGCGGTTCTCCTTCCCGGCTGCGGAAATAATTGATGGCCCTGGTCAGGAATTGCTGCCTGGACCCGTTGGGTGGAATGGGAAGCTTGTTTTTCATGGGGCTGCAAGGGTGAAGTTGCGGGAAATGGAAAAGGAACGCTCCGTTACGGGGAGAAAAGGCATGAATGCAGGCAGGAGAAGATGATACCGCCTATGATAACGAGCGCCACAATCATGGCCTCCCGGCTATTTGTCTGGGAAGCAACATAGAGCAGGGACCGCCTGTAATCGTCTTTGATGGGTGGCTTTTCTTTCATCAGGGAGCTTTTCTGAAATTATCTCATGCGCTTCCGGCTGCGTCCAGAGCAATTCCCGGATGCCGCTGGGAGTATGTGTCCTGCCGTTTAAAAGAGAGTGGAACGTTTACGGCAAATACGTTATATGGGAGAACCTTCTTTCCAGAATATCCCTTCATGACATTCAAACCGGCAGAGGGGAAAGAGAATCAGGCACCAAATAGATGCCGGAAGGAAGAAACGGTATGGCGTTCCGACAAGAGAACGCGGCAGGGAAAGGAAAGGGCTCCATGGGGAATTGCTTCCGTTTCTCCGAATCTTGTTGCACTCCCTTTTGCGATGTGCTGGAATCGTCTGATGAACAAGTGGTTTTTGTTTTCTCTGTGCATGTTGTTCGGTGCAGTGCTTTCGCCTTTGCTGGCAGGTGAAGCCAAGAGTTCTCCCCCTGATAGCGGCAGGGAGCAGGTTGATTCTTCCGTCTGGATCAATGGTGAATCACCCCATTTGGCTCCCGTTTATTTTACAGGAGTCATGCACAAGCGGAGCAGGTGGGAAATCGATATTATTTCCCTCAACAGTCATGAATTGCCGGAACCGATGACCGTGGCTTTGGAAAAGAAGCCTGCGGGGTTCACGTCTTCTGCAGGAGGCACGCCCTGCTGCGGGATTATTCCCCTCCTGATCCCCTCCGGAGCGGAAGAAGAACCCCGGCGGTGGCGTGATGCGGGAGCTTCTCCCTCTCTGGTGAAGGAAAACACCCCCCAGGCTCTTTCCCTTTTGCAGGAATCAGTTTTACAAAGCTACCAGCATCAAATTATTAAATCCATAAAAATGACCATCGGCATCCTTGAACGGATGACGGATGAAAAACAGGCGCTGGCGTTGGAAAAGAGCTGGGCTTATGAAATTATAGATTATACTTTCTGGATATTGCTGGAGGGAAGCGTTCCCTTCGATGCAAGAATGGCTTATGTCCAACGTAATCCGGACGTCCTGAAGCAATCGCAGAAGGAGTCGGACGCCTATTGTGAAAGGGTTCGCATTCTCCGGAGCAAGCCGTGGAGCGGCAAATTGCGCCTGTTGCAGGATAAAAATGAGAATCTTCCGGCGGGGGTTCCCAGTTGCCTTAATCCTTAATTATTTTGTTCATGAACCATGGAAACATTGAATTCAGGAAAGTAAGCGGCTTTAAGCGGGGAACATTGTTTGAATTACTGTCGGACGCCTATTCCTTTGACGAGAGGTGGGAGGATTGCTGCGCTTCCGACTGGAAGGAGTTTGATCATTTTTTCTTTGATAACCCGCAGATTGCGGACCAATACGGTTTTATAACTGTCTTGAATGGCAAAGCCGTCGGGCTGGCGTCGTGGGATCCGAGGAAGATGCCCGAATACGTGGAGATAGGTCACAACTGCATTATCTCCTCCCGCAAGGGCCATGGGTATGGCAGGATGCAGCTCCGGGAGGCGCTTCAAAGAATCGTGAAAAGGGGAGCGAAAAGAATCATCGTCACCACGAATGCCCGCTCGGTTCCCGCCCGGCGAATGTATGAAGGCGCAGGTTTTAAGATTTGCGGGAAAAGGAGGAATGAAAGCCGTACCGGGTTTTTCGGGGATTACATTGATTATGAAATGATGCTGTAAGGGAAAGAGCGCAGCATGAAAGGAGAGGGGAAATTTTTCCTTGCCGTTTCCCAAGCCCGTGCGGCGGCGTCAGGAAGCTGAGCGCAGGGTTCATGGAGAGTGGAAGAGGCTGCCTTTCCCTCTTGCCTGCGGTCATTTTCTCCCGGCCTGGGCGAACATGAAGGCGGCATTGACACGGCGGGGGGCAGGGGGTACTCTCCTGCGGCATATAATGATCAGTTTTACGAATATCAGCGGGGCCGAGGAGATTGGGGCCAATTGCTATTTGCTTGAAATGAACGGCACCCGGATCGTGCTTGACAGCGGGATGCACCCCAAGAGGGAAGGGATGGCGGCCATGCCGGATTTTGATTCCATGGAGCCCAATTCCGTGGAAGCCGTTTTTTTAAGCCATTCCCACCTGGACCACCTGGGAACGCTGCCCGTGCTTCAGGAGAAGCAGCCCGCGGCGGAGGTATTCATGACGCCCGCCGCAGCCGCCCTGTCTGAAGTGATGCTGCACAATTCCGTGAATGTGATGAGCGCCAAGAGGCTGGACCTGGGCATTGTGGAGTATCCCTTTTTCACCCATAACGACCTGGACAGGCTGAGCGACGCCTGGCATGCCAAGTCCTGCAACGAGGTGTTCCGCGTGGGCTTCCGCCAGAACGTGCTGGCCACGTTTTACGATGCCGGCCACATTCTGGGGTCCGCGGGCGTGATGCTGGAAGGAGAGAGCGGCCATACGGTGTTTTATACGGGGGACGTGCAGTTTGAGGACCAGAGCATGATTCCCGGAGCGGATTTCCCGGAATCCGGCGTGGATACGCTGATTATGGAGTGCACGCGCGGCGGCTTCCAGCGCAGCGCCCATTATTCCCGCCCGGAGGAGATGGTGCGGTTCGGGAAGGCGATTGCGGAGACGCTGGAACGCGGCGGCGCCGTGCTGATTCCGGTATTCGCCATCGGCAAGAGCCAGGAGATGCTGTTCAATATCCACCGTTTCAAGCAGCAGGGGGTGATCCCCGCCAATACGCCCGTGTACTTTGGCGGGTTGAGCGCGAAGGTTTCCCTGCTTTATGACCGTTTTGCCGGACTGACCCGCAGGCACGACCATGAGTTCAAGCTGAAGGAGGAAATAAAGACCGTGCCCCTGCCGCGCAAGGGAAAAGCCCCGCTGGTGTGTTCCCCCGGGAATATTTACGTGGTTTCCAGCGGCATGATGACGGAGAATACGCTCTCCAACGTGATGGCGGAGCAGGTTCTTCCGCATGAGAAAAACGCCATTCTTTTTGTAGGGTATGCGGATCCGGATTCCCCCGCGGGCCGGCTGCGGGCCGCGCAGGAGGGGGATATGGTGAAGATGCGGCCCAACGGGCAGCCCGTGCGCCGCAACTGTACGGTGGATTGTTTTGACTTTTCCGGGCACGCTACCCGTGACGCCCTTGTCAATTATGCCGTGAAGCTGAATCCCAGGCAGGTGGTTCTGGTGCACGGTGATCCGGATGCCGTGGAGTGGATGCACGATACGCTGTCCGCCAGAATGCCGGGTTCCACCATCATCGCTCCCGTTCCGGGCCAGCGTTATACGTTTGAGTCATGAGTTTTACCGGAGAGAGAAAAGGCCGCCTGATCGTCTTTGAAGGCATAGACGGCACGGGCAAGTCCACCCACATCGGCCAGTTGCGGAAGTATCTGGAGGGGAAGGGACTGGAAGTGGTGCAGAGCTTTGAGCCCACGCGCGGGCAGTGGGGCCGGATGTTGCGGGATTCCGCCGTGACGGGGCGCCTTTCCGTAGAGGATGAGGTAGAGTTATTCCTGAAAGACAGGCGGGAGCATGTGGAGACGCTGATCGCCCCTGCGCTGGCGCGCGGCGCGTGGGTGTTGCTGGACCGCTATTACCTTTCCATGATGGCTTACCAGGGTGCGCGTGGGGTGGATACTTCCGTCATCCGCGCCGCCAATGAAGAATTTGCCCCGGTGCCGGACGCCGTGGTCTGGCTGGATATTCCCGTTTCCGTGGCTCTGGAACGCATCGGGGGCCGCGGAGAACGCGATGCCTTTGAGACGGAAGCGGGCCTGACGGCCTGCCGCAACGTGTTCGCCTCCATCCATGAACCCTGGATGCTCCGCGTGGACGCGGACGCCGGGAAGGAAGAAGTGGCGGCAAGAGTGCGGAAGGCCCTTTCCGGGCATTTTCCCGAAGTGATTAGTGAATAGGCGTATTCCACTGGCCGGTGGCCGGGAGTTTTCCCTTAATATTTAATCCCCGGTATTTGGTCGCTGCGCCGCAGGCGCATAAACCGTCGGGTCCGGGATTCCGGCTTCCCTGAAGGCTTCCCGGCGCTCCACGCAGGTGGAGCAGGCGCCGCAGTGGACGGGACCGCCCTTGTAGCAGGAGTAGGTGCGGGAGAAGTCCACGCCCAGTTCATGGCCCATGGCGGCGATGCCGCCCTTGGACGTGCGGATGAAGGGACGCAGGATGCCCAGCCCGGCATAGGTTCCCAGGCGGACGGCCTCCGTCATGGCGGCCATGAATTCCTCCCGGCAGTCCGGGTAAATGCTGTGGTCCCCGGAATGGGCGGCAATGACAAGCTGCTGCGCTCCGCAGCTTTCCGCCACCCCGGCCGCGATGGACAGGAAGATGCCGTTGCGGAAGGGGACGACGGTCTGCTTCATCAGCTCCTCGTCATAGGAGCCGTCCGGGATGTCGTCCGCGCCGGAGAGGAGGGCGGATTTCAAATGGGCGGAGATGGGGGAGATGTCAATCACGCGGTGCTCTATGCCCAGGCTGGCGGCCTGCCAGGCGGCGCATTCCAGCTCCCGTTCCGCGTGGTTGGAGGCGTAGTCAAAGCTGAGGGCCACCCGCACGCGGTGGTTCCGGTGCGCCCAGTGCAGGGCTACGCTGGAGTCCAGCCCCCCGCTGAGCAGTACGGCGGTTTCCGTCTTATCCATGGCGCGCGTCAGAGGGGGCGGTTTTCCGGGTTGTGCTCCGCCATGGCGGTCAGCTGGATGCCGCCGCGGGGGGAGAAACGGCCTTCTACTTTCAGCCACCGCGGGGAGATGGCGGCTGCCAGGTCATCCGTGATGCGGTTGACGATCTGTTCGTTGAAGGCCGGGTAGTTGCGGTAGGAGGCCAGGTAGTATTTGAGGGATTTGGTTTCCACGCACTTTTCATCCGGAACGTAGGTGATCGTCAGATGGCAGGAGTCCGGCTGCCCGGTGACGGGGCAGAGGGAGGAGAATTCATGGGTGTCCAGCGTGATGGTGTAGGGACGCGTGCCGCGGTTGGGGAAGGATTCCAGCTTGGCGTCGTCAGGACTGGTGAAGAAGGAGCTTTGTGAGCCGAGTAGAGTCAGAGGTTCGGACATGGATGGTTGATGTTGTGTTGTAGTGGAAATTCAGTTTTCCTGCGCGGCGGCGTCTTTTTCCTGAACGGGTTCCCTGCCGGGGAATTCTTTCACGTACAGGTCCTGCTGGGGGAAGGGGATGGAGATGCCGTGCTCGTTGAACGCATTATAGATGTGTTCCCGCACGGAGGAAAGGCTGGAGGCCTTCGTCATGACGGGAACCCAGACCCATACGCCCAGATTGACGGAGCTGTCCCCGAAGCTGTCCAGCACCACGCTGGTTTTTTTCACCTTGGAAAGGAAGGGCAGGGAGGACAGCGTTTCCAGAACGATTTGGCGCGCCCGCTCCACGTCCGTTCCGTAGGAGATGCCCACTTCCACCTTGGAGCATTCGAACTTGTGGTTGCGGGTCATGTTGCGGAAGTTCTTGTTGAAGAGCTGGGAGTTCTGGAAGGCGATGATGGAGCCGTCCAGCGTTTCAATCATGGTGGAGCGGTAGCCCAGGGAGGAGACGCGGCCCCGGTAGCCGTCGCATTCGATCATGTCCCCCTGCCGCAGGCGCCCCAGCATCAGGGACAGGCCGCTGATGATGTTTTCAATGGTGTCTTTCAGGGCGAAGCCGATGCCCATGCTCAAGCCGCCCATGACCATCAGCAGCCCGTTGTAGTTGGCGTTCATGATGATGAGGGCTGTGAAGACGAAGAGCCCCCACAGGAACAGGGAGGAAAGCGTCACGAAGGTGGGGATGATGCCCACTTCATAGTCTTCCCCATAGACTTCATGCAGGGTGTTTTTACCGATGAAGATCAGGTAGTTGAGCACAATGGCAATCAGGATGACCGTGATGACGTGGCTCCAGCTGAAGGTGAGCAGGTCCTTGATTTCCGTGGTGGCGAAGATTTTGTTGATGATGAGGTCCCCCATGTCGAAGGTGGCGGCGGGCCAGATGATGCTGAACAGGATGAGGAAGATGGTCAGGCAGGGGAGCATCAGCTTGGAGACGAAGGGGCGGAACCACAGGATCGCCTGCTTGTTCCGTTCTTTCCGGCGGTTTTCATAGTGGTGGAGCAGGTTCCACAGCCCCACCAGGAGCAGGATGCTGGTCATCAGCATGATCCACGTCATCAGCACCAGGAAGGCCATGAAGCTGAACCCGGCCCAGCACAGGCCGCTGCCCAGGATGGTGAGCACCAGGGAGACGGTGGCGAAGAAGCGGTCCAGACGGGGAAGCTTGTGCCGCTGCCGCACCCAGGTCAGCAGGGAGAAGAGGGAAACCAGCGTGAACAGGACGGGCATGGAAATGTCCACGATGATGTTGGGAGCCATGAACATGCGCAGCAGCATGAAGAAGCCGCCCAGGAGCAGGTAGGGCATGTAGATGCGGATGCCGGAGTTAATGGTGCCGTAGGGGAGGCGCGTCACCAGGGAGAACAGGATGGCGCTGACCAGCAGGAGGAATTCCGCGCCCAGGGAGGCCGCGCTTTTCAGCAGGTAGTCCGGCGTGCGCATGGAGGCGATGACGAGGACGAGCGCCACGATGAGGATGGTGGTGACGTTGGTGAAGGCGTGGCGCTTGTTGTAGTGGCCCGTCTTTTCCAGCGTTTTCTTGAAGCCCAGGAAGACGATGAGGCGGGAAAGGCAGTAGGAGCACAGGACGATGCCCAGCAGGATGAGCCCGTAGTGCTTGAGCGTTTCCGGGGCCGACGGGAGCTGGAGCTTGCTGTCTGCGGACGTTTCCCAGGCCCCCATGCAAATTTCATACGTCTTGAGCGGCTTGAGGAAGATGTACCGGGCCGCGTTGGACGGCGTGTAGAATACCCGGTTGAAGAGGGAGGTGAACAGCTTGCCGCTTTCATTGTTCAGGGCGTCTATCTTGCCGCCCAGGCTGTTGAAGAGCTCCTTGAGGTAGCTGATCTGCTCCTTTTCCTTGAGCAGGGATTCTTCCAGGGTGCGGCAGGTGTACAGGGCCTCGTCCCTCTGCACCAGGGAGGGTTCCGACAGGTTGTCCGTGTTGACTTCCTCCAGGGATTCCGCCAGTTTTTTGATGCGCCCTATTTCCTTGTCCAGCCGTTCCTCCTGTCCCTGGAAGTCCGGCCTTTGGGCGTAATACGTCTTGACCAGGCTGGTGGCGGCCTTGCAGTAAAAGGCCAGCGTGAAGATTTTCTGATCGTCCAGGGCGTAAAGCACGGCGGACATTTCATACACCCTGGTGTCAAAGTAATTGTAGGTGGCGTCCGCTTCCTTCACCAGCGCCTCCCGGATGGCCATCCTTTTTTCCTCATTCTTTTTCAGGATGGTGATTTCATGGCACAGGGCCATGATGACGGTGTCCATTTCCGAGTGGTTAGGCTCCGCCTGGGGCTGCTCGGGGGCTGGTTCCTGCACCTGTTCCGGAACGGCGGCAGGCGCGCCCTCCTGCTGTGCCGCAGCATGGCCCGCGGCCAGCACACCTGCCAGGAGGAAGGCGGCGCAGCAGCGGAAAAACGTCCGGTAATCAGGGATGCTCATGAACGGTTCCAGTTCTAGGGGCTGGGGGCATCACGGTCAAGGTTATATTCCCCCGCTGCCTGAGACGGCTTTGCAGTGGGAAGGCGCGCGCTTTCCGGCGCATCATCCGGCCACTTTTTTCAGAAACCGGCATTCCCTGCCCGGCGGGTGGCCCTTATTGATTTCATGATTGATTTTTTAACGGAATATTGGTTAATATGTGAATAATTCCATGAATTGTATGAAGGAGCCGGAAATTTTAACCATAGACGCCCACTGCCATTTGTTCAACCACGAGGTCCTTTCCTGGAGGCTCCTGGTGGATTTCATCCTTTCCCGCATGCGTCCCCGTGGACCGCGGAAGCGTCTGGAAACGGCGGGAGGCATCAGCGAGTTGAAGAGGATCATCCGTTTTTTCAAGACGGGCTTGATGGATACGGAGAATATTTACGGCAAGCTGCTGGCAGAGGGCGGCTGCAATACCGTCGTGCCGCTGATGTTTGACCTGGATTACTGCATGAAGGGCGCCGGTGGGGCTGACGGGCTCCGGCGGCGGAAGGCCTGCAAGAGGAATGTAAAAAGGGAGGCGCGGAAGGAATGGGCCGTTCTCCGGAAGGAGCTTGATGAGCTGGCGGAACAGACCGGGAGGGGGGACAGGAGGGAAATCGGGGAGATGAAGCAGGCGCTCCGCCGCCTGTCCAGGCGGACGGAACGGCTTCCCCTGGGGAAACGGGATACCTTCCGGACGCAGGAAGAAGAACTGCTCAAACTGGCGGCGGCGTATCCCGGCCGCGTGCTTCCGTTTTACGTGGTGGACCCCCGCCGCCCCGGCAACTGGCTGCATGGTCCGGACGGGACGATAGACGTTTCCCCCATGACGGACAGGCTGGTTCCGGAATTGGGAGGGAAGGGCGGTTTTTACGGCTTCAAGCTGTATTGCCCCAATGGCTATTCCCCTACGGACCCGGCGCTGATGGCCCTGTACGAGTATTGCGAGCGGCACGGGGCGCCGTTGACGGCCCATTGCTCCGGCGGCGGCTTTGCCAGTTTTTCCCCTTCCATCACCGTGCACGGCCACGTTTACCGGAATGGAGAGGTTGTTCCGCATGACGGCGTTCTGGAGTTCAGGCACTACCGCCTGACGGACAAGCTCCGGGTGAAGGAGAAGGCGGAACTCCTGAACCATCCCCGGCTGTGGGAAAAGGTGATGGAAGCTTTTCCGCGCCTCCGGCTGAACCTGGCCCACTTCGGCTGCCAGGACGAAGGCATGGAATGGACGGAGCTGATTTACGGCATGATGGAGAAGTTTCCCGGACTTCATACGGATTTGTCCTGCATCACGGAGACGGCGAAGCTCAGGGAGATGCGGGAGTACTTTATCAAGGCCCCGGAACAGGTGCGCCGCAAATTCCTGTTCGGGAGCGATTTTTATCTGAACCTTCTTTTTCTGGACGGGATGAAGGAGTACATGGAGAACTTCCGGAATACGTTTACGGAGCAGGAAAGGCAGGAGCTGATGACGGCCAATCCCTCCGCATTTCTGGGATTGTCCTGACGGAAACGGGAAACGCTCCGGATATTCTCCGGAGCGTTTGAAAGGAAGACTGTGTTCCTGCGGGAATCAGTTCAGGGAGAAGGAACGGATCCTTTTCACGGATTCCTCCCGGCCCAGCAGGGAGAAGACGGAGGAGAGGTCCGGGCCGCCGCTCAGTCCGGTGAGGGCCACGCGGGCGGGGAACATGACGGCTCCCATTTTCACGCCGTTTTCCTTGGCAAAGGCCTTCAGCACGCCGATGAGTTCATGGCCGTCCCATTCCGGCTCCCGCTCCAGCCTGTCCGCCAGTTTGGAAAGCAGTTCCAGGGCTTCCGGCTGGACCTTGGCAACGGCTTCCGGGTCCATGCCCAGGTCAAAGAAGAAACGGATTTTATCCGGCACCTCCGCCAGCGTCTGCACCTTCGTCTGCACGGTGGCGATGGCGGCGTCCAGAATCGGGGAGTCCGGCAGTCCGGCATTCAGGCAGAAGGGGCGCGCCCTGGCCGTGAATTCCTCCGGAGCCAACGCAATGATATGCTGCTGGTTGACCCAGCGGCACTTGGTGATGTCAAATTTGGCGGCGGAATGGTTGACGGCTTCCAGGGAGAAGCGTTCAATGAGCTCCTGCGGGGAGAAGATTTCCGTGTCGTCCTTGGGGGACCAGCCCAGCAGGGCCAGGAAGTTCATCACGCCTTCCGGCAGGAAGCCTTCTTCCGGATACGCGCCCAGGGCCGCGCCTACGTCGCGCTTGGACATCTTGGAGCCGTCCTGGTTCAGGATCAGCGGCATGTGGGCGAAGACCGGGGGAGTGACGCCGAAGGCCTCAAACAGCTGGATGTGCTTGGGCGTGTTCATGATGTGGTCTTCCCCGCGGATGACGTGGGTCATCTTCATTTCAATGTCGTCCACCACGTTGACGAAGTGGAAGATGTAGGAGCCGTCCGCCCGGCGGATGGCCATGTCCGGCGTGTTGGAAGCGTCCCGGTAGTCAATGGTGATGTCTCCGCAGATCAGGTCATGGAAGGTGACGGGCTTGGAGCGGTCAAAGCGGAAGCGCCATGCGCCGTCGTCCTCGTACACGCGTCCGGCATCCTGGAGCTTCTTGAAATAGGCGTCGTAAATATCGTTGCGCTGGCTCTGGAAGTAGGGGCCGCAGCCGCCGCCCTTCATGGGGCCTTCATCCCAGTCCAGGCCCAGCCATTCCATGCCGGTGAAGATTGCGCGGGTGGCTTCCTCCGTGTTGCGGGCGTTGTCCGTATCCTCAATGCGGAGAATGAAGGTGCCCCCCATCTTGCGGGCGAACAGCCAGTTGAACAGGGCGGTGCGGGCGCCGCCGATGTGGAGGTAACCCGTGGGGGAAGGTGCGAATCTTGTTCTGACGTGACTCATGATGGGTAAGAGAGTAAGGGCCAGCCTGCCCGCGTCAAGCAGATACAGGGGGTGCATGCCAAAAAACGGGGCTGCGGCGGCGGGGAGGGGCAACGGGCTTTTTTTAGCGCGTTGTCGGCCTTGCGGCTTGCCTGGAAGGGGCTTTTAGGCTTCATTTAACGCCGTGTTCTTTTTAAAGCACATATTCCGTCTGCGGGAGAAGTGGCAGATTCAGAGGGATGATGAGGAAAAGCCCTTTCTGGAGCATCTGGATGACCTGCGGACCATGCTGCTGAGGATGGCGCTGTGCCTGACCGTCAGCACGATTCTGTGCGCCGGGTTTGCGTCCAATCTGATGGACATCCTGAGGCGTCCCGTCAACCAGGTGTGGGACATGTTTGAGGAATCCCACCTGCCCGCGGGAATAGGCCTGGAGGCATGGGGGAAGGCCAAGGAAATGGCTACGGCCATGACGAGCCTGGACGACTCCCAGAAGAAATTGCTTCTGAGGCAGGTTTCCCCGTCCCAGGGGGATTTGGCGGAGGCCGCCCTGGTGCTCCGCGGCGCGCAGCCCCTGCCGGAGGACAGGAAGAAGATTTTTATCAGGGACGGCAGCCCCACCTCCTCCGTGCGGGAGCTGGCGGAGGCCCTGGATGCCAAGGAAGCCATTCTGACGGACGGCACCGGGCGGGGCGCCCTTAAGATGATGAGCGCGTTCCAGCCGGGGGAGGCGTTCATGCTGACCATCAAGCTTTCCCTGTATGCCGGGGTGGTGATCTCCTTCCCGCTGCTGCTGTACTTCCTGCTGCAATTCATTATTCCCGGACTGCTGGAGCATGAACGCAGGCTGCTGTACAAGTGCATGGCGATCGGCTTCGGGCTGTTCCTGGCGGGCACGCTGTTCTGCTACTTCATCGTGCTTCCCAGGGTGCTGACGTTCTTTTACACGTATTCCCTGGAATTCGGAATTTCCAATGAATGGCGCATCGGCTACTACCTGTCCTTCGCCACGCAGATGATCCTGATGTTCGGCCTGGCGTTTGAACTGCCCGTGGTGGTGATGCCTTTCGTCAAGCTGGGCGTGCTCACCTACGACATGATGAAGGCCACGCGCCGCTACGCCATTGTGGCGATCGCCATCCTGGCTGCGGTCATCACCCCCACGCCGGACGTGGCCACTATGATGCTGATGGCCGTTCCCATGTATGCGCTGTATGAAATATGCATCATCCTGGCCTGGATGCATGAGCGCAAGGATGCCGCACGCGCCCGGGAGGAAGTCGCTCGGTTTGAAGAAGACTTTGACAACAACAATTCTCCCTACAACCAGTAAATACATCCAACCCGCGCCATTATCATGAATCTCCTGGAAATCATCATCCTGGGCATTGTGGAAGGCCTGACCGAGTACCTGCCGGTCAGCTCCACGGGGCACCTGCTCCTGACGGAATCCCTGCTGAACATGTCCCAGAGCAAGGAAGCTCTGGACGCCCTGGCCGTCTGCATCCAGGGCGGGGCCATCCTGGCGGTGCTGAGCCTGTATTTTCCGCGGGTGAAGGCCATGGCGCAGGGCGTGCGCGGCAATAATCCCGCCGGGCTGAAACTGCTGGTCAACCTCATTCTGGCCTTCCTCCCCGCCGCCGTGGTGGGCCTGTGCTGCGCCTCCCTGATCAAGGAATACCTGTTCAACACCTACACGGTGGCTTATTCCTGGATTGTGGGCGGCGGCGTGATTCTGGCGTACTGCGCCTGGCGCGCCAGGGAAGGACGTTCCAATGAAGGGAACTCCGGAGCCTCCATTGAGAGCCTGACCCCGGCCAGGGCGCTGACGGTGGGCGCTCTCCAGTGTGTCGCCATGATTCCCGGCACCAGCCGGAGCCTGATGACCATGCTGGGCGGCATGTTCGTGGGGCTGAGCGTGGAGGCGGCCGTGGAATTCAGCTTCCTGCTGGGGCTGATTACTCTGGGCGCGGCCACCGTCCATGATGCGTACAAGGACGGGGCGCTGATGCTGGAATCCTTCGGGTGGGAAGCCCTGGCCGTGGGAACGGTGGTGAGCTGGCTGTCCGCATGGCTGGCTGTGAAGTGGATGGTTTCCTACCTGCAAAAGCACAGTTTTGCCGTATTCGGCTGGTACCGCATCGCCATAGGCATCGTGACCCTGGTGCTCCTGTCCATGGGGCTGATGCATTAAAAAACGTTCTCCGGCAGTTGAATGCCGGAGGCCGCCTCCCCTCCGGGCAGGCGGCCTTTTTTATTATTTTCCGCGGCAGGGAAAGGTTCTTTGAAAATGTAACCTGATTGTAACACACAGGATTGATTTTTCAGGCATCATGGGGACATGAACATCACGTGGTGCCTGATAGCCGTATGGGCGGGAATAGCCGGACTGGCGCATTCCCAGGAAATCCGCGACGAGCTGGGTGCCCGGAATATCATTCTGCCGCAGAGGCGCGTGATTCTTCCGGCGGACCGGACGGTCCGGCAGCCGGTCACGATGGAAAAGGTGAATGCCCGCATCCTGGTGAACGGACGCTCCGCCGTGACCACCCTGGAGCTGGATGTGCGGAATAACGGTTCTTCCCCCGCGGAGGCTGAGCTGCTGCTGCCCGTTCCGGAGGGCGTGGTGGTGAAAGGTTTTTATTATGGGGACGGAAAAGCGGAGTGGAAGGCCTCCCTGATGCCAGCGGACGAGGCGCGGCGCCTGTATGACCGCATTGTGGCGCGCAGAAAGGATCCGGCCCTGCTGGAATTTGCGGGGTTCGGGGCCATCCGGTCCAGCGTGTTTCCGGTTCCGCCCAGGTCTTCCGTAAAGCTGGGGATTGTTTACGAACAACTGCTGACCCCTGTGGAGGGGCGTCTGGATTACGTGCTCCCCAGAACGGAAGCTCTTTCCGGGGATGCTCCGTGGACGGTGAGGGTGGAGCTCGCTTCCGGAAAGGACGGTCCGGGCAACCTCTTCACTCCCTCCCATCAGATGGAGCGCCATCAGCTGGAGAATGGAACCGTGGTTCTGACCCTGGCGGAGGAAAGGATGAACCCGGGCCCTTTCCGCCTGTCATGGCTGGAGGCGCGCGGGAAGAAAGGGGAAGCTTCTTCCGGGCCGGAAGCCAGCGTTTACGCCTCTCCTGACGCCTCCGGCGGGAAAAACGGCTATTTTCTGGCGATGGTGGGCAAGGATGTCCGCCCCGGTGAACACTCCATTCTCCGGGAAGTCACTCTGGTGCTGGACAGGTCCGGGAGCATGCGCGGGAACAAGCTCGCCAGCGTGAAGGAGGCGGCCAAGCAGATTGTTTCCGGCCTGAATCCCGGAGAACGGTTTAACATCATTACCTATAATGAAGGCGTCAATTTATTTGAAGCGGCCCCGGTGGAAAAAAATGGAGCATCGGAAAAAGCGGCCCATGCATGGCTGGATGCCGTCGTGGCGCGTGGGGGCACCAACATGCACGAGGCGCTGGCCGCCGCCTTGAGCCAGCCTTCCCACGAGGGGATGCTCCCCGTGGTGCTTTTCCTGACGGACGGCCTTCCCACGATCGGCCGCACTTCGGAAAAATCCATTGCGGCTCTGGCGGGGGAAGGAAACAGGGCGGAAAGGCGCATTTTCACCATCGGGGTGGGGGAGGACGTCAACGCCCCCCTGCTGAGGCGCATGGCGGAGATTTCCGGGGGGCTACCGTGCTACATCCTTTCCGGGGAGAATCTGGAGGTCAAGCTCTCGCAGGTATTCCGGCAGTTATACGGCCCCGTCTTCCGGAAGGTGCGCTATACCGTCTGCTCCCCGGACGGCAGGGAACAGCCGGGAAGGGTGCAGGATGCCATACCCTCCGGGGTTCTTCCGGACATTTATTCCGGCAATCCCGCCGTTCTGGCCGGGAGGTACATAGGTACGGAACCTTTCCTGATTAAGGGTACCTGCCTGGACCGGGATAACAGGGAGCAGGCTTTTGCCATTACCGTGGATCCGCAGCGCATCGCCAGCATGAAGGATGATTTTGTAGCCCGGCTGTGGGCCGCGCGCAAGATAGGCAGTCTGGAAACCGCTCTGATGGATATGGGCGGCAGCTCCTCCGGCACGGAAGCGCTGAGGTCCAATTCCAAAACGGCGGAATTGGTGGAGGAAATCATGCGGCTTTCACGGGACTTCGGGATCATGAGCTCGGCAGCCTCCTTTTTTGCCGATGACGGCAGTTCCGGCCCATGGCGGCGGGATCATGCCTCCATGGGGAGTAGGGGGAATCTGGAGGGGAAGGTGATGGAGGAATTGCGCGAAGGGCTGGGCGCCATTGCCCTGCAGGAAAATGCCGTAGCCAAGAAGCGGGAACTGACCCTCAACAAGTACAACATCCAGATGGACCGGGAGGGCCGTGCCGTGGCCTTTGACAATACGGCCCAGATTGCCCAGAACGGATATTTCAACAGGAACGGAGTCTGGATGGAAAGCACGGTTCTTGCCATGCCGGACGCGGGCCGCGCCGTGAAGACGGTCCAGGTGGGCACGCCGGAATATGCCGACGTGGCGAACAGGCTCATCCAGTCCAACCGCCAGGGGCTGTTGGCTCTGGATGGCTCCGTCATGATTCTCCTGGATGGAGAAACCGTACTGATGCAAAACAGTTTTCCATAAACAAACAACTAGTAATCAACAATCATGAACCGTATCATCGCATGTACTGCATTAGGGTTGCTGGGCGCAGGATCATTCTGCGCCCAGGCCGAACCCACTCCCGTTCCAACGGACAGCAAGCCTGTTCCGGAAGGAAAGGCCAGATACTCCGTCACCCCGGGACCGGAGGGGGAAAAACAGGACGCTAAAACCGGAACCGTCCTGGTTACGGTGAAAAGCGTGGACGCGGAAAAATCCGCATCAGCCGTGACCACCACCGGAAACGGGGTTGTCCTGACGAAGGCCGTGAACGCCGGTCCGGAGAAAGCCATGGGAGCGCGGAATGCCGCCTATTCCGTCACTACGGTGAAAGGAACCGCTCCGGGGGAAATGGAAATCCGTGTGACGCCGCGTGCGGAGGGAGCTTCTTCCGGAATTTCAGCCGTTCCGCCGCAGGAAGGGGTGTTCATCACCAGGAAGGCGGCAAGCCTTCCCGGCGGTTCCGGGAAGGAAGGTATTTTCCGTATCAAGCCAAGCGCGGTTGAACCGGTCAGGGAAGCGGCCTATTCCATCAAAACGGAAGGGAGCGGCTCCGAAAAGCTGACCATAAGCGTGGCTCCCGGTCTGGAAAAAACTTCTTCCGGAGGGGCGGCCGTTCCTGCAAAAGGGGATGTGGTCGTTACCCGGGCTGTCGTGACGGGGAATGCCAAAGGGGTGAAAGACGCCGCCTATTCCGTCACTGTTGCGGACGGAACGGCTCCCGGAGAGGCGGAGATCAGCGTAACGCCGGAGCAGGAGGAGGCTTCCTCCGGAACTCCTGCGGCTCCCTTCCAGGGTGCCGCAGAAAAAGATGACCGCGCCGTCGTTCAGATTGCCCTGTTGCTGGATACCTCCAGCAGCATGAACGGCCTCATCGACCAGGCGCGCACTTATTTGTGGAAGATTGTCAATGACATGACGCTGGCGCGCCAGAACGGCAAATTGCCCGATATCCAGCTTGCCCTGTATGAGTATGGAAACGACGGGCTGTCCTCCAGGGACGCCTGGATACGCCAGGTGCTTCCGTTCACGGATGACCTGGACAAGGTCTCCGAGGAATTGTTCAAGCTGAAAACCTACGGCGGCACGGAATGCTGCGGAGCCGTCATTGACCGGGCCGTGAAGGAGTTAAAATGGAATACGGATGATCCCCATGCGCTGAAGCTGGTCTTCATCGCCGGCAATGAACCCTTCAACCAGGGCAGCGTGCCGTATGCGGAAGCGATTGCGCGCGGGCTGGAGAGGGACATTACCGTCAATACCATTCATTGCGGCAATGCCGGAGACTCGGATACGCGCCTGTGGAAGGACGGAGCTAAAAAGGGGGACGGCAGCTTTCTCAACATTGACCACAATGCGGCTCCCCCGGACCCGGAAACGCCCTTTGACGGAGAACTTGCCAAGTTGAGTTCCTCTCTGAATGCGACTTACCTGGCTTACGGTTCACCGGAAGTTCAGGCTGAAAGGCTGAGCAAGCAGGAACGCCAGGATACGCTGGCGCTGAAACTGTCGCCTGCGGCTGCCGTAGGGCGGGCCAGCGCCAAGGCGAACAAGGCGGCGTACTCCAATACTTCATGGGACCTGGTGGATTTTTATGACCGGAACGGAGTCCAGGCGCTGGGAGATTTGGGGACTGCCGGACAGCTCCCCAAGGAACTGGAAGGTAAAACCGCGGAGGAAGTGGAAGCCATCGTGAAAAAGAAGGCGGAGGAGCGCGGAGCCCTGCAGAAGAAGGTAAAGGAGCTGGACGCCCAGCGCAATGAATGGCTGGCCAAATGGAAGCAGCAGAGCGCTTCCAGGGACGCCAAACCGAACACCCTGGAGGACGCCATTATCCAGGCTGTCCGGCAGCAGGCCTCCAAAAAGCAGTTTTCCTTTGTTGAAGAGAACGAAACGGAAGGAAAAGATTCCCCTATGAATGATAGAGTGAAGAAATGAGTGCTCCTGCGGGGCTGTCCGGGAGTGCCGGCGGCCCCGCAGAATTTTTCTTCTGAAAAAACCTGTTTTACCGCAACGTTCCTATTTGATAGATTATTCCGCGCATGCACCGCTACCGCATTCTGGTCGTAGAAGACGATCATGCCATTAGAAACGGCCTGGCGGACGCCCTGGCGGTGTCCGGCTATGACGTTTTGTCCGCCAGGGACGGTTATGAGGCCATGGAGATGATTCATGCAGAGGAGTATGACCTGGCCCTGCTGGATGTAGTCCTGCCCGGAGCGAACGGTTTTGAACTGCTGAAACGCATCAGGGAAGACCGCTCCACCGTTCCGGTGCTGATGCTCACCGCCAAGGGCGCGGAGGCGGACAAGGTGAAGGGGCTGAAGCTGGGGGCGGACGATTATGTGGTGAAGCCCTTCAGCCTGCTGGAAGTGCTGGCCAGGATAGAGGCCGTGCTGAGGCGGTCCCCGGAAAGGCCTAGCGCCGTCAACCGCGTCATGCTGCCGGAGGGGCATCTGGATTTTGCCGCCCGCGCCCTGGTTCTGGGGGAGGAGCGGGTGGTGCTGACCACCAAGGAATTTGACCTGGCGCGCCATCTGGCGGCCAATGCCGGAAGAATCATCACCCGTGAGGAAATCCTGGCGAGGGTCTGGAAGATGGACCCCCGGCTGGTGGAAACGCGGAGCATTGACACCACGATCGCCCGCCTGCGGGAAAAAATGGGGAAAAGGAACTCCGCCGTCATCCGCACCCTGAGAGGGCGGGGATATGTTTGGGAGGACGGAGCATGAGCAGCCGTTTTTCCTTCCATTTGCTGTTGTGGTCCTGCCTGCTGATTCTGCTGGGGGTGATGGGATGGCTCAGCCATTCCATGCTGGATGCGGAGAAGCGCAGGCTGGCGGAAACGCACCAGATCCGCCTGGTGGAGCAGAGCCGCCTGGCCCTGTGGCGCATGGATTCCCTGCTGGCCTCCATGATCGCAGGGGAGAACAACCGTTCTCCCGGAGAATATTTCCAGGGGGACGCGCTGGCGGAAGTCCGCAAGGAGGAAGGTGCGATGCCGGATTTGTCCGGCTTTGCCAAGCTGTATTTCCAGATAGACCCGCGGGGAAACGTTTCCTCTCCCCAGAAGGACAGGGAACGGCTGGAATATGTCCTGCAACTGGGAAGATCCGGCTGGGGCAGCCGTGTGGTGGATGCCATGAAGAATTTGCCGAGGCCTGCCTCCATCTCCGCAGGGAATGCCGTGCAGCCGGAGACCGCCCCCCCTGCGGAAGAAGCGGTACAGGTGACTTCCGTCGCCATCATGGATGGAAGGGAGCAGCAGAAGAACGGCTTGCAGCAGGAGCTGGCAGTGGAAAGCAGGAAGGCTTTCCAGCAGGGAATGGAAGACTACAACATGCGTAAAAACCTTTCCAACAGCCAGCAGGAGTACAATGTCAGCGTCAAGGTGAAAAAGAAAGCCATGGAGCCTCCCCGGCGGGCAAAGAAGGAGATTGCGGATTCGGGACGGCTGGTCGTTTCAGGGGAGGTGAATGGCATGGAAAGTCCGGAAGGGGAGGGGGATTGCCTGGATGTGGCTGGTTCCTTGAAAAAGACCGGGAAAAAATTGGAAAGCGGGCCCGGCGATATTGCGGCTCTCTTGGATATGGGAGCCGCGGCATTGACTCTGGACGGGAAGATGGTCCAGTTTGAGGTTCATGAACAAAAGGCGAATCCGGTTCCGGTAAAGGAAAGCCTGGCGGAAATGTCCGTCACCCGCCGTGACGGGTTCGCCAAAACTCCGGAAAGTTACAGGGAGTTCTCCATTTCCTCCCTCCAGCCCAGATGGCAGCAGGGGAAGGAATGTTTCCTGACGCGCCGCATCTCGGACCACGGCCAGGTATGGGTGCAGGGAATCTGGCTGGACTGGGGCAAGTTATCCGCCTACCTGCTAGAGTCCGTAGCCGATATTTTGCCGGAGGCTACTCTGTCTCCCGCCGACGGGCGGGAGGAAAGCTATCTGACCCTGGCCGGAATTCCCGCCATGCTGAATCCGGGCAATCTTCCCTCCATGCCCGCCAATTCCCTGCGGACGGTCTGGAATTCCATGGCGATGGCGTGGTTTTGCGGGCTTCTGGCCCTGTGCGGGGTCATTGGCTTCATGATCGGCCTCATCCGCCTGAGCGAACGCCGCGCCGTATTCGTTTCCGCCGTGACGCATGAACTAAGGACGCCTCTGACTACGTTCAACATGTACACGGAAATGCTTTCTTCCGGACTGGTTCCCAAGGGCAGGGAAATGGCCTATGTGGATATCCTGAAAAATGAGGCGGGCAGGCTGACGCACCTGGTGGACAACGTATTGAGCTACGCGCGGGTGGAGAAAAATTCGGTCTCCCTCCAGCCGGAAAAAATTCCGGTGACGGACCTCGCCTCCGCCGTCATTGCCCGCATCTCCCCCCGGCTGGCCGCCGCGGGCATGGACTCCCAGCTTTACGTGGCTCCGGAGCTGCAAGCGGAGGCCGTGACTGCGGACATGACCGCCGTGGAGCAGATCGTGTACAATCTGGCGGACAACGCCGCCAAATACGCATGTTTTGACGGCAGCGTCCTGAAGGTGGAACTGGCACGGGAAAAGCGTTTTCTGGTCATCCGTGTGGAGGATGAAGGGAAAGGCATTTCCGATTCCCTGAAAGGGAAGCTGTTCCGTCCCTTTTCCAGATCTGCGGAGGAGGCTGCCGGAAAACAGCCGGGCGTGGGGCTGGGGCTGGCTTTATCCCGGGAACTGGCGAGAAGCATGGGCGGAGACTTGTGCCTGGAAGAAAGTTCCCACGGATGCCGCTTTGCCCTCAGGATTCCCCTTTCCAGGGCATGAGGGCACATGAGGGCCTGTTCCGGAAAAACAAAATTCTTTAAATCAGCCGTCATTCGGGTTTTAATCCTTTCCTCACCCTCTTTATTTTTCAAGAACCATTTCCTTTTATGAATACTCCATTCTGCCAAAGCTGCGGCATGCCTCTGGGAAGCAGGGAAGACTGCGGCACCAACCATGACGGAACCTCCAGTGAGGAATATTGCCGTTATTGCTTTCAGGACGGCGCATTTACGTCAGAATGCACCATGGAGCAGATGATTGAACATTGCGCCCGATTTGTGGAGGAATTCAACAAGGAGAATGGTTCCTCCTATACGAAAGAGGAAGCCATTGCCCAAATGACCCTGTTTTTTCCCACGCTGAAACGCTGGAAAAAACAATAGCACGTCTTTTCGTTCCATCCCTTATTCACAGGGAAGGGCCTGTCCTTTCCTCCCTTGTTCGCTGGCCGCCTTCTCCCTGCGGTACAGGATGTCCTGGAATGTTTAAAACCCCAGGAAGGCGGACGCATATTGTTTAAAGTACCCTTTTTCCTTGTCCGCTTTCGGCTCCCCTGCTGGCCGGAGGCCCGGTTCATAACATGATCCGGGGCTTGTCTTCCTCCGGTTTGCCAGCCTTGCTCAAAACAGCCCCATGGGGAGAACCTTTCAGGGTTTCAGGGGTGGATTATCTCCTCTGCGGTCCATGGGAGCCTCCGGGGCCTGAAGGCCGTGGTGAGGGAGACGGACGGGAGGGCGCAGCCGCAGGAGGCGAAGACGGCCTGCTGGGCGCGCTGGCGGACGGCGGCGGGGAAGAAGGCCTGGAAACGGATGGAGGGCTGCTGGGACGGTTCATGCCCGAATGACCCGGACGGGAGGCGGATGGCCTGGAGGAGGGCGTGGATGGACGGCTGGGACGCCCGAAGTCCGGCCTGGAGGGCCGGTTCCCCTCCGGACGGCTGATGCCCGGACGATGCGTGCTCCCGGAATTGCCGGAGCCGGGGCGGTGGGGATTGTTGACGGACGGGCGGGAGGGCTGTCCCGGCTTTCCGAAGTCCGGCCTGCCGTGGCTGCCGCCGGGCTGGCCTATTCCCGGCCGGTTATGGCTGTCGCCCGGATTACTTACGGGCGGACGGTGGGAATTGCCGGGTTTTCCGAAGTCCGGGCGGTGGTTGGGCCTGCCGGGCTGCGGAACCGGCCTGTTGTTGCCCGGGCGGTGGTCCGGACGGAAATGATCCGGCCTGTACTGGGGCTTCATCGGCGGACGCGCCATGGGGCGGCAGTAATGGGGCCGGATGTAGTGCCCGCGGTAATAGGGGGCCGGTCCCCACGTGGGGATGTAGTAATTCGGGCGGATCAGGCTGATGGAATAAATGGGGCTGCCGAACGTGTCATAGGCATAGATGGGCCTGCCTCCGTAATATCCGTAAATGGGATAGCCGGAGTTGTCATACATGTAGGACATGCCGGAGCCGCCGCTGCTGTAGGAGCCTGATACGCTGAAACTGTCATAATAAGGATCATAGCAACTGGACAGGGCGCATCCGAGGGCGGCTGCCAGCAGCGAGTTTTTTAAAATAACGTATGCTTTCATGATGTTGAAACGGGGTGGGTTGTTTTTTCCCTTTGCTTGAAAAGCGGCGGGATAAAAGTACATTTGTTTAAAATTATTTTGCTTGGAAACGGGCTTCCTATTGTCTTAGACTGCAAAAACGTTCTACGTGATGGGAATTCTCTTTCAAGATAAAAAAATCGGCCTGGCCCTGTTGTGTGATAATGCCCCGTATACGCTGGCCATGACGCTGGCGTCCTATGAGAGGTCCGGGCTGCTGAATTATTTTGACGAGGCCTGCGTCGTTTTTCCGGAAAGCGCTGGCAAAGTATGTGAAACGGCGCTTTCTTACGGACTTTCCGCGGAGTCTTCTCCGGCGGAGGGCGGCTTCATAGGGGCGCTCCATACGGCGGTCAACGCGCTGGATACGGATTACGTGCTGCTGGCTGAGGATGACTGCATGATCTGGGAGCACCTGCGCGGGGAAACTCTGGAAAACCAGTTGAAACGAGCGGTGGAGCTGCTGATTTCCGGCCAGGCGGACATGGTGCGCCTGCGTCATGCCTGGCGCGGCTGCACGCGCTACAAGGCCGCCTATACGTATTCCTACTTTTATCCCGTGGAGCAGCTGGCCACCATGTGGGTGCATGCGGAAGGCCTGTCGGAAGCACCGGACTGGATCAAGAGCATCCGGCGCTTCTTCCATCCTTTCCGCTCCAAGCGTTCCATCGGCCGATGCGTTTATGTGGAACAAAATCCCCATCTGCGCTTTCCCGAATACATTACCAAGATTGATGAAGGCTACATCATTGACAGTGAGGTTTTCCAATGGACCAACCAGCCCACCCTCATCGCCCGCTCCAGAATCAGGCAGATTCTGACCGGGCTGGCGCAGGCTCCCGGCACCATCGGAAAACTGCCGCAGGACTTTGAAACCGCCGTCAACAACCCGCGGTGGAGGGACGCCCACATGAACATAGGCGTCATCAGGGGAATTTTCACTTAAAGGCGCATGGCGGAAAGAGGAAAGGCGGTGCGGTATGAATGCACCAGGTGCGGCGCATGCTGCCGCTGGGCCGGAGACGTGTGCATTGAGGAGGATGAAGTCCGGGAAATCTCCCGTTTCCTCCACATGGACGAACAGGCCTTCATTGACGAATGCTGCCGCCTGAGGGCCAACCGGCGCGGATTGTCAATCCGGGATGCGGAGGACGGCGCCTGCATGATGCTGGCGGAAGGCGGCTGCCGGATCAATCCCGTCAAACCGCGCCAGTGCCGGGACTTCCCCAACAAATGGAACTTCCCCGGCTGGCGGGACTTGTGCCGTGCCAGGGAAGTGGAAAAGGAATAAAAGCCTCCGGCGCTTTTTCAGGATTGTTTACAGGAACTGCGCCAGATCCCGTTCAAAGCCGGGATAGGAGGTATTGATGCATTCCGCATCCGCCAGCACGGTATCTCCCTGTGCGCTGAATCCGGCCACCAGGAAGCTCATGGCGATGCGGTGGTCTCCGTAGCTGGGCAATTCCGCGCCTTTCAGGGGAGCGCCTCCGTGAACGACCATGCCGTCGTCAAATTCCTCCACGTCCACCCCCATGAGCCGGAGATTGGCCGCCGTGGTGGCGATGCGGTCCGTTTCCTTGACGCGCAGTTCGCGGGCGTTGCGGACGATGAAGTCTCCCTGGCCCAGGGCTCCGGCCACGGCCAGGATGGGGATTTCATCAATCAGGTTGGGGATTTCTTCCGGAAGCAGGCTGGTGCCGTGCAGGGAATCCGAACCGTACACGGTAATATCCCCGTACGGTTCGCCCGCATCCTCCGGAGAAGTGGTCACAATGTCCATCCGCACCCCCATCCGTTTCAGTGCGCTGATGACGGCGTTCCGCGTGTTGTTCAGGCCCACCTGGCGCAGCGTCAGGCGGGAGCCGGGACGGCTGGCGGCGGCCACCATCCAGAAGGCGGCGGAAGAGATGTCTGCGGGAACCGTCAGGTCATGGGCGGCGGGGAGCGCCGGACCCTGGGTACTGACGGTGAGGCCGTCTACCGTGCAGGGCACGCTGAAATGGCGGAACAGGCGCTCCGTGTGGTCGCGGGTGACGGCGGGCTGATGCACGGTGGTGGCCCCGTCGGCAAACATGGCGGCCAGCAGGATGGCGCTCTTCACCTGGGCGCTCGCCATGGGAAGCGTGTAGGAAATGGGGCGCACCCGGCCGCCGTGGATAAACAGCGGAGCGCAGCCCGGCTTGGCGCCGCGGGCTTCAATCCGCGCGCCCATCTGTTCCAGAGGCTGCACGATGCGGCCCATGGGGCGGGAACTCAGGGAGGCGTCCCCGAACATTTCCGAATCAAAGGGGCAGGCAGCCAGCATGCCGGCCAGCAGCCTCATGCCCGTGCCGGAATTGCCGCAGTCGATGGTCCGTTCCGGAGCCGCGGGCTTCATGGCGACGCCCGTTATGCGGAAGCGGACGGGGCCATATCCCTCCCGTTCTTCCAGCACTTCCACCTTGGCCCCCAACTGCTCCATGGCGCGCAGGGTATTCAGGCAGTCTTCACTGCACAGGAAATTATCCACTTCCGTCACTCCCTTCGCCAAGCCGCCCAGGATGGCGGCGCGGTGGGAAATGCTTTTGTCTCCGGGTACGGTCAGTACCCCTTGCAGGGAAGAAATGGAATGGGAGCGAAGGTTCATGGACGTCCGGAAGAACTACCCTGTATTGGCCGCTGAATCAAGCCAATTACGAGACGGGCGGGAGGGGAGAGGATAGCGCCGGGACTCCGGGAAGGCGCTGGGCGGCGGTCCAGAATGGGGTTGATTTTCCGGAACGGTGACGTATATTAAGGCGCGTTATCGGCTGCATCCGCCTGAAAGGAAGGAGAGAGCTTTTCAGGATCAATGGATCAAGCTGGTTTTCATAGGTAGTAAGTTGGAGCGGCCACGGGAGTGATCCTGTGGCCGCTTTACTTTGTTTCAAAGGATTATTCGATATTGACATTCAATGCAGTATGGAATAAAAAAGGTTGATGAGTTTTATTGTCCGGACTGTCTTTCTCTGTACCGCGCTGAACGTCGTGGCCGCCTGTTCCCAGCGCCAATCCGTGCAGCCCGTTGCGGAAGCGGCCGTACATGTCAGCATCGGTGCCCTTGTGTACGACGTCACGTTGAAAGATGACGGAGTGGAGGTGGAGAGAAGGCCGTTCGCCTTATATGCGAATGCGCTGGGGAAGCAGTACCCTGTTAAAAAGGTATTTCTGAAAGGCGACGCCTACAAGGTGGAATCCCTGGCCAAAATCCTCTTAAAGGAAGGATGGACTAAAGTCGCCTCTCTTCAGCCGGAAGAGGCGGCCGTTTTTCTGCATGCCCCAGGAGAAAAGAAATTTCATCCGGTACCTGCCGCAAGCGGCAATACCGCCGTCTGCAAGGCACTTAACAAAGCGTGCTATGAGGCGTGCCTGAAGGAGCCCGGGATCTCCTAAGCCCGGATGAGAACAGGCAAGGGAACAAAAATGCCCTCCGTCCTGCTTTGGGCTTTACCGCGCGCCGCTGAAAGCGTATGTAGTCCGTGCCGATCAGGTTCGGGTGGTCGCTGTTCCGGTCTTCGGACCGGGGTAGAGGAAAGTCCGGACATCACAAGGCAGCGTGTCCCGTGAAAGCGGGAGACGGGAACCTCCCAAGGGTTCCCGGACGGAAAGTGCCACAGAAAACAAACCGCCCGGACGGGGTTCATCCCCGTTCAGGCAAGGGTGAAAAGGGGAGGTAAGAGCTCACCGCTCCGAGGGCGACCAAGGAGGCATGGTAAACCCCGCGCGATGCAAGACAAACAGGGGAAGGGTTGCCTGCCCGCCGGATCCCCGGGTATTAGTCGCACCCGTTCCGTAAGACGAACGGGCGCGCGGAATGCTTCACCGCAGTCCGCGTGAGAAAAATGGCCACACAGCCGGCCCTGCGCCGGCGGACAAAATCTGGCTTACAGAACCTGATCGGCATCTGTCTTTTTTGCCCTGTGGCTTTCCGCCGCCTTTTCCGGGAAGGGAAACCTCCGGGAAATTGTCCGGTTCCGGGGGCTCTTTGGGGTTGCATGGACGTCTCAAATGTGTAGAATCCGTCACCTAATTGCCACCCACTATGGAGAAGCTTGTTGTACACGGAGGTTTTACGCTGAGGGGAGCCGTCAATATCAGCGGGTCCAAAAATGCGTCCCTGCCCATTCTGGCCGCATCCCTGCTGACGGATGAGCCTGTGGTGGTGCGCCGTGTGCCGGATGTCTCCGATACCAATTTCATGGTTCAGATCATGGGCCAGCTGGGCGCCTCCGTGGAGAGGTCCAGCGGCAACGTGCGCGTGGAGGCCAGGAACCTGCATTCCGAAGCCGCTTATGAACAGGTGCGCAAGATGCGCGCCTCCATCTGCCTGATGGGCCCCCTGATGGCCCGCATGCAGCGGTGCGTGATTCCGCTGCCGGGCGGCTGCGTCATCGGTGACCGTCCCGTGGACCTGCACATCCGGGCCATTCAGGCTCTGGGCGCCCAGGTGCAGATTGAACGCGGCAACCTGGTTATCGAAGCGCCCCGGGGGTTGAAGGGAGCCACCATAGATTTGAGGGGCGATCACGGCCCCACCGTTCTGGGAACGGACAACCTGATGATGGCCGCCGTGCTGGCGGAAGGAACCACCGTCATTGAATCCGCCGCCTCCGAGCCGGAAGTGGTGGACCTGGCGAACTTCCTGATCAAGATGGGCGCCCATATCCAGGGCGCCGGAACGCGCCGGATCGTCATTGAAGGGGTTGAAAAACTCCGCGGCTGCAACCATACCGTCATTCCGGACCGCATTGAGGCCGGCACCTTCATGGTGGCCGCGGCCATGATGGGGGACGGCGTAACCCTGCGGCGCGTCTGTGAGGAGCACATGACCGTGGTGACGGACCTGCTCCGGAAATGCGGCCACCATGTGGAATTCAACGAACGGGGGGACACGGTCACCATCATTGCCGGGAATACGCCCAAATGCGGGGAAATCAAGACGGCCCCCTATCCCGGCTATCCCACGGATATGCAGGCCCAGATGACGGCCCTCTTTGCCACCACGCCGGGCATCTCCGTGGTGAAGGATACCATTTTTCCGCAGCGCTTCATGCACTGCTCCGAGCTCAAGCGCATGGGCGCGGATATCAAGGTGGACAACGGCACCGCCGTCATCTCCGGCGTGGAAAGCCTGAGCGGCGCGCCCGTCATGGCGTCTGATCTGCGCGCATCCGCCGCGCTGGTGCTGGCCGCCCTGAAGGCGGAAGGCACCACGGAAATCCACCGCCTGTACCACATTGACCGGGGCTATGAAATGATTGACGAAAAGCTCCTGGCGATCGGAGCCGCGGTGGAAAGACAGCCGGATGACGACAATTAACGCCGTTTTTGGGTCCTGATTTGCCGGTGTACCGCATTTTTTCTTTACTGTCAGGGCTCCATATGCTATTCACCGAAGTCCTATGAACAAGGCTCAACTGATCGAATTGATTCAAAACAAGCTGGGTGCCGATACGACCAAGAAGCACGCTGAAGAAGCTCTGGCCGCTGTGCTGGAATCCATCAAGGAAGGCGTGCAGGAATCCGGCAAGGTGCAGATCATCGGCTTTGGTACGTTTGCTACCAAGACCCGTGAAGCCCGTACCGGCCGCAACCCGAAGACCGGCAAGGCGATCAACATTCCCGCCTCCAAGACGGTTGCTTTCAAGGCCTCTTCCGCCCTGAAGGACTAAGACGGCAGCTGCTTCCCAAAAGAGCACTTTTCTTTCAGCACCCCGTCCTCTGCGGACTGGGGTGTTTTTTTATGTCCCGCTGCGGAAGTCCACGGCTTGACCGGATGGACGCCGCCGTCTAGAATGCCGCCATGTCCAGCAGTTTTGGTCAGGTGTTCAGAATCTCCACCTGGGGTGAATCCCATGGAGCCGGGGTAGGCGTGGTGATTGACGGCTGTCCGTCCCTCGTCCCGGTGACGGAAGAAGCCATTCAGCGGGAGCTGGACCGGCGCAGGCCGGGGCAGAGCGACATCGTGACGCCCCGCAAGGAGGAAGACCGCGCGGAAATACTCTCCGGCGTGCTGGACGGCAAAACCCTGGGAACGCCCATCGCCGTCAGCGTGCGGAACAAGGACCACCGTTCCTCCGCCTATGATGAAATGGCCCATACGTACCGCCCCTCCCATGCAGACTACACGTACGACGCCAAATATGGCATCCGCGCCTGGGCGGGCGGGGGCAGGGCCTCCGCGCGGGAAACCATCGGCCGCGTGGCCGCCGGGGCCGTGGCCAGGGCCGTGCTGAAGCAGGCCTTTCCCGGCATGGAGATCATAGCCTGGGTGGACCAGGTGCATCATGTGAAAGCCTCCGTGGACTGGGAGGCCGTCACGGCCTCCGTCATTGAAAGCAACATCGTCCGCACGGCGGATCCCTCCGCGGCGGAAGCCATGATCGCCGCCATCAAGGAGGCGCGGGACGCCGGCAACTCCCTGGGCGGCGTGGTCAAATGCGTGGTGCGCGGCTGCCCTCCCGGACTGGGGGACCCTGTTTTTGACAAGCTGGACGCCACGCTTGCCCACGCCATGATGAGCATTCCCGCCACCAAGGCCTTTGCCGTGGGCTCCGGCTTTGAAGCGGCGGACATGACCGGACTGGAACACAACGACCCTTTTTACATGCGGGACGGCCATGTGCACACCGTCACCAACCACTCCGGCGGCATCCAGGGCGGCATCTCCAACGGAGAAGACATCCTGATGCGCATCGGCTTCAAGCCCACCGCCACCCTGATGATTGACCAGCAGACGGTCAACCAGGCAGGGGAGGACGCCCGGCTCAAGGGCAGGGGACGGCATGACGCCTGCGTGCTGCCGCGCGCCGTGCCCATTGTGGAAGCCATGGCCTGGCTCTGCCTGTGCGACCACTATCTGCGCCAGCGCTGCCAGCGGGCGTTGTAACGCGGCTTCTTTCCCGTCATTCATGGACTCCTCCCTCACATTCTACCTGGTTCTGGGCGCGCTGCTGGTCGGCTTCATCGTGCTCGGCATGCTGAAGGGGATGATCAAGATGCTCCTGTTCGGCGCGGCGGTGCTCTCCGCCGTGGCGGCTTACTTCTGGCTGTCCAAATACGGCTTTACCTACCTCTCCTTCATCACCAGCGACCCGCGGGAATGGATGGTCACCGTGCTGTCCGTCGGGGGGGCGGCGGCGGTCTTCTTCATCTTCATGCACGGCCTCTTCTGGTTCAGTGACGTCTTCTCCTGGGGGAGGCGCATGGGCTTCGGCGGGGCCAAGGGCATCGTCACCACCATCCTGATGGCGGCGGTTGTCTGCTGGGTGGGCGTCATGTGCATCTTCTACTACGGCTCCATGGCGGAAATGACCCGCGCCCGCGAACTGGCCCTGTACCACATGGATCCCAGCCGCACCATCTCCCTGCCCGCCATTTACTCCGTCAAGAAGTCCATCACGGACAATCCCCACCTGAACTGGCTGGTGAAAATCTCCCCGGAACACGACCCGGAACGCCTCTCCCTGGCAAAAATGATTGCCTACCTGGTGACGCTCAGCCCTGAGCTCTCCGACCAGCGCCGCACCCAGCTGGATTGCTACATGCCCCGCTCCCGCATCACCAGCCGCGTGCTGAGCCTGAAAAGCCTGAGCGAAGACCCCGCCATCCGCCTGCTGGTGGAGAAGGGGGACATGCAGGGCCTTTATAACGACGTCAAGCTCACCCGCTTCCTGGAAGACCAGGACGTGCGCACCGTGCTGTCCCAGCTGGATGTGGACCGCGTCCTTGGCTTTGTCACGGAAATCCGCCAGACGGCCCCCTCCGGGAATGAATACATTCCCGAAGCCACGCCGATTGAGGAATAAAGCGGGGATTCTTTTCTTCCCTGAATTGTTTTCATTCCTATTATCCTCTTTCCAAAGGTTTTCCCGCTGGGTAGTATTGGATATATTCAAGATTGATTTGGCATGGACAAAGAAAAATTGAAGGGGGAATTGGAAAAATGGGAACGAGAGATCGCTCTTGATCCTGAAAATTTCACGGCTTATGTGAAGAAAGGGAATGTCCTGGATGACCTGGGACGCAGCGAGGAAGCGCTGGACAGCTACAACAGGGCTCTGGAAATCAACCCTGCTTACGATAAAGCCTATTGCAACAGGGGCATTGTATTGAAAAAATTAGAAAGGAAGGAGGAAGCTTTATCCAGTTACGATAAAGCGTTGGAAATCAACCCAGGAAATGATGCAACCCATTACAACAGAGGACATATTCTGGACGATCTCGGGAGGAAGGAGGAGGCGTTGCAGAGCTATGACAAAGCGCTGGAAATTAATCCTGGGGACCATGCGGCCTACTACAATAAAGGAAATATCCTGAACGATCTCGGCCGGAAGAAGGAAGCGTTGGACAGCTATAACAAGGCTCTGGAAATCAGACCTGATTATGATAAGGCTTATTGCAACAGGGGCATTATCCTGAAAAGTTTAGGACAAAAGGAAGAGGCCCTTGCCAGCTACAACAAGGCGCTGGAGATCAATCCCGGTTACGATGCGGCCCATTATAACAAGGGAAATGTCCTGGATGACCTGGGAAGAAAGGAGGAAGCTCTGGCCAGCTATAGTAAGGCATTGGAAATCAATCCTGGTTATGGGGCGGCCTGTTACAACATGGGAAATGTCATGGATGACCTGGGACGGAAGGAGGAAGCTCTGGCCTGTTATAACAAGGCGCTGGAAATCAACCCTCATCATGATGCAGCCCTGAACAATAAAGGGCTTTTATTATCCAATCTCGGCAAAAAGGAAGAGGCATTGGCTTGTTATATTCAAGCCATTCAAATCAATGCCGGTAATGAAATAGCCAAACGAAACCGGAGGTCGTTAGTGGGAAGCAAGGAATTCTGGGATGGCCTGTCAGAAAATAGTCAGGTGGATTTATGGAGTGGAGACGAAGATTTCAATGTCCTGGCAAGCAGGGAAAAACTGGGTGGATGCTCCGGCAAAGATTTATCCTGTATTCACCGTCTGTGGGTGGAACAATATAGGCTTCTTTATTTGCTTAGCGCTGACCTTGAGCAGGTAGGGCATTACACTTCCTCTATGGTTTTTGAAACCTTGCTCCAAAAGCAGACGGAAACGGACGGTCACGCAAATCCCCTGTCGTTATGCAGCCTGGCTGCGGCTAATGATCCTACGGAAGGCACCGTTTTTCAGGCATTTCTGAAACAGGATTGTCTGCCTTCCCAGAGAATTCAGAGCCATCTTGCCGTATTGCAGGCTTCCTTTTCTTCTGCCATTGATTCCTTGAACCAGTTCCGCCTTTACGGAAAAAACAAGGGAGAGGAAGGAACCGGGCTGTGCTTGGTATTTAACCGATCCTTTTTTGCCAAGCCGGGAGAAACGTCCATGATTGCCGTCCAGAAAGAAGAGGACGACTCCTCCTCCGGAAAAGAGACTGACATGCGCCGCAAGCTCCCTCTTTACTGGGTATTGTATTATGATTGCTCTTCCGGTCGGGTGCATTATACCCCTGCATGTTCTGAATACTCGTTAAACAGGGATTTTAATGTTTGCGAAGACGCATTGAAAGAGTCTGAAAGAAAGAAATTGCAGGAGATAGGCAAATCATTGAAGAATATTCGGATGCTTTTTGAGTGTATCAGCGAAAAGGCTCAAAAAGCTGCCCTGGAGATGCTCATTTACCTGAGGCATCTGGTGAAGGATGCCGCCTTCAAGGATGAAAAGGAATTGAGGATTCTTTCTTTGCATCCTTATAATGACCAGAGTTCCCCTCTCAAGGTACTGGAGGGAAAAAACTGCCTGTCGGTCGGCTATTTACCGGTTATTCATGAGGGGGAGGAATATCTGGAGAAGGTGATTGCCGGGCCCAAATTGAAGGATTTTGCCAACCTGGTGGATGTGGCCAAATTCAGGCTTCATCGGTTGGGCGGAAAGAAGAAAGTGGAGTTTTGCCAGTCGCGGGCGCCTTTGAGTTGATTCGGAAGGGGAGGGATAGGAATTTGTAACTTTTTATCTGAGGCGGTAAGATAATGAGGAAAGAAGGGTATTTTAATTTTGAAAGCCTTCGCCTTGCTTCGGAGGGAGCAAGTTGATAAGGGGGCCGGAGTCCCTTATTCCCAGGAGCGGCAAATGGTTTTACTGGGGACCTGTTTTTCAGGAAAAAAGAGCGCCTCTCCCAGCCCTGATGCCGGAAGAAGCGTTTTTTAAAGGAGTGTCCGATTTGAAGATGAGGCGTTTTACACACCTTAAAAATAAAAAAGGAAGAAACGTCAGGAAAGTTTTTCCGCGAGGGCATCTACCCATTCCGGGAAGGTGTCGTCATAATCCCCACCGGACAGGGCTACCGGCAGCAGCCTTTGCGCCTTCAAACGTTCCAGGAAGGCATCGAAGTCCTTGCCTGCCTGGCAGAAGTTTTCATAAAATTCATCCCCAAGGGCGAAGACGGCATAGTTGACTGTGGAAAGGTCTTCCGAGGAGTCCTTCAATGCCTGGTACAGCGCCTCTGCATTGGAGGGAGGTTCTCCGTCTCCCCACGTGCTGGTGACGACCAGCAGCGTTCCCGCATTTTTCAACTGTTCCACCGTCATATCCTCCATATCAACCACTGTTGCCTGATGGCCGAGCTTTGTCAGTTTTTCCCGGGCCTCCCGGGCCAGGCTTTCTGAATTTCCTGTTTCCGTTCCGTAGATAATGGTGATTTCCATGTGTGCTGGTTGTTGTTACGACACCAGAAGTTAGATCAAACTAACTAATCAGGCAAGCCAAAACAGGATGCGTCTGGTCAAATTTTCCCTCCTTCTGCGGGCTTTCCGGACGTCAGTTTTTTCAGTCCGTTCATGTTCCATGGATTAAATCCTTCCAGAGAAAGGAAAGTAATCATGAGAAAAGATCTGAAGCCGGAGACGAGCAAGCCGCAGGGCAGCAAACGGAGCGGCATGCTTGCAGGGAAATTATTCTACCCCGGATTCCTCCCGGCGGATCGTCAATGTGTGCGGGTGCTGGGGAAGGGTAAAGCACCAGCCGAAGAGGCGCACAAAGCGGTAGTAAAGCCCCTTGCGGCTGGCGTGCTGGCTGGTCATGAGGTCATAGAAGGCCAGGTCAATCTGGTTTCTGGCGATGGGCGCGCCATTCATTTTAGCGTGCAGCATGGCGTCGTGAAACAGGGAAGGGAGCAGCATGTCCGGCGGGGTGGTTCCCCAGGTGACGCCGTCCCAGCCGTAGCCGGGAGAGATGGTGAATGTACCGCCCTCCGCTTTCAGGCGGATGGTGGGGTCATACACGCTGACGGCGGTCCAGTGGCCGAAGTCCGCCTTTTTCCTACCGCTGGTCCAGCTGATGGCGTTTTTAGTGATGTAGAAGGGTTTGTCTTCGTAGAGGGTTCCTTCATACCATCCGGCCACGGCTTCCGGAGCCTTGACGGGGACGGAGCACGATTCCAGCGCCACGGCCATGCACGCCACTGTTAATAACAGGTAAATATCATGTGAATAAAAAGGAGAGGGCATAGGAGGGCAGGGAGTGTTGCGAACGATTGTTTTTATTGGATTTCCAGCACGATGATTTCCGGAGGGCAGCAGAAGCGGAGAGGAAGAACGCTGCATCCCAGCCCGCGGGTGATGAGGAAGGGAGTGCCGTTCAACTGGGACCAGGGATAGGAGAATTTGGCCTTCTCCCGGGAGATGTTCGCCAGAGGCTTGCCGCCGGGCAGGCAGATCTGTCCGCCGTGGGTATGGGCGCTGATGACGGCGTCCGCCGTGCCGGGAGCCAGCAGGGGAAAGATGTCCGGCACGTGGGAGAGCAGGATGTGGGGGATGTCCGGGGAGAAGCGCAGCGGCAGTTCCTCCGGCCTGATTCTCAGGTGGTAGTCGTCCCGAACGGAGGAAAGCTGGAGATCCCTGCCGCCGGGGAGGTGCAGCAGCAGGGAGTCGTTCCACATGGGCAGGATGCCCAGCTCTGAAAACATGTTACGCCACAGGTCCCAGCCGTAGTACTGGTCATGGTTGCCCTGCACGGCGAAGACGCCCAGGGGGGCCTTCAGCATCTTGAAGTATTCCCGGGCCGTTTCCGGACTCATGCTGCTCTCCCGGGTGTGGCCGTTGGCGTAGTCCCCCAGCAGAAAGATCATGTCCGGCTGAGCCTCCATGATTTTTTCCATGTACCGGCGCGCCTGGTCGCCGCCGTTCGGGCGCAGGTGGAAGTCTCCGGCAATCACGATCCGGAGCGGGGAGCCTCCTTTTTCCTTCCATTGCGGCACTTCCAGCGCGGTTGTGACGGTTTCCACGCGCCTGGGTTCCACCTGCCACGCCCACATGAATAAGGAAAAGCCGATCATCAGTATTGAGACAGAGATGATTGCAAGTTTGTTGAGAAGGGGATGACGCGGGCGTGACTTCATGCGGGGCGGGCTCCGGACTGATGATGAAGCATTTCGCCCGGTTTTCAATCATTCGTGTTTGCCAATCGGGATTTTGCTGGTATGATCCGTCCCGCTCAAGGTGGGGCTGTCCGATGACTGCAGGCCCATCTTCATATTAACATCCTAATACCATGCAGTTTACACACGAAATCGAACAAATGTGTTGCGTCAAGAAAGGCTGCAACCATGGTCCGGCCCCCATCCCGCAGGAAGGCAACTGGACGCAATCCAAGGAGATCACGGATATTTCCGGCCTGACCCACGGCGTGGGCTGGTGCGCTCCCCAGCAGGGCACCTGCAAGCTGACGCTGAACGTCAAGAACGGCATCGTTGAAGAAGCCCTTGTGGAAACCAGCGGTTGCTCCGGCATGACCCACTCCGCCGCCATGGCCGCGGAAATCCTGCCCGGCAAGACCGTGCTGGAAGCGATGAACACGGACCTCGTGTGCGACGCCATCAACACCGCCATGCGCGAACTGTTCCTGCAGATCGTTTACGGCCGCACCCAGAGCGCTTTCTCCGAAGGCGGCCTGCCCATCGGCGCCGGTCTTGAAGACCTCGGCAAGGGCCTCCGCTCCCAGATCGGCACCCTGTACGGCACCCGCGCCAAGGGCCCCCGCTATCTGGAAATGGCCGAAGGCTACATCACCAAGCTGGCTCTGGACGAAGACGGCGAAATCATCGGTTATGAGTTTGTGCGCATGGGCCCGATGATGGAAATGATCAAGAAGGGCGTGGACGCCAACGAAGCCGTCGCCAAGTGCACGGGCAACTACGGTCGTTTCGACGAGGCCGCCAAGTACATCGATCCTCGTCACGAATGAGATTGAATTAAAAAGAGTATATCAACTTCAAGCACTATTACCATCATGCCTCTTTTCGAATCTTACGACCGCCGCATCAAGCAGATCAATGAAGCCCTGGCCAAATACGGCATCGGCTCCATTGAAGAAGCGGAACAACTCTGCCTTTCCAAGGGCATCAACGTTCGCGAAATCGTGAACGGCATCCAGCCCATCGCGTTTGAAAACGCCGGCTGGGCCTACGTGGTGGGCGCCGCCATCGCCATCAAGAAGGGCTGCACGAAGGCTGCGGACGCCGCCGAAGCCATTGGTGAAGGCCTCCAGTCCTTCTGCATTCCCGGTTCCGTTGCGGACGACCGCAAGGTGGGCCTGGGCCACGGCAACCTGGCCGCCATGCTCCTGCGCGATGAAACGGAATGCTTCTGCTTCCTGGCCGGCCATGAATCCTTTGCCGCTGCTGAAGGCGCCATCGGCATTGCCAAATCCGCCAACCGCGTCCGTAAGCAGGACCTGCGCGTCTGCCTGAACGGCCTCGGCAAGGATGCCGCGTACATCATCTCCCGCATCAACGGCTTCACGTACGTGCAGACCAAGTTCGACTATGCCACGGGCAAGCTGAACATCGTCCAGGAGAAGGCTTTCTCCAAGGGCCCGAAGGCCGCCGTGCGCGTGTACGGCTGCGACGACGTGCGCGAAGGCGTGGCCGTCATGTGGAATGAAGGCGTGGACGTCTCCATCACCGGGAACTCCACCAACCCCACCCGCTTCCAGCATCCGGTGGCCGGCACCTACAAGAAGGAATGCAACGAGAAGGGCAAGAAGTACTTCTCCGTGGCTTCCGGCGGCGGTACGGGCCGCACCCTGCACCCGGACAACATGGCTGCCGGTCCCGCCTCCTACGGCATGACCGATACCATGGGCCGCATGCACTCGGACGCCCAGTTCGCCGGCTCCTCCTCCGTGCCCGCCCACGTGGAAATGATGGGCCTTATCGGCATGGGCAACAACCCGATGGTCGGCGCTTCCGTAGCGGTGGCCGTGGCTGTTGAAGAAGCCGCCCGGCAGAACGCCTGAGAACGCTGTTAAAATTCACAGAGCCGCTTTCCCGATGAATGGGGAAGCGGCTCTTTTTTATGGTTGAAAGGAAAAGGCGAAAAGCAAAACCGAAACTGTTCCGGAAGCTTCCCTTTTTATTCATATCAGCTCCCGATGCGGAACCTTCCGTCCCGGTCCGTGCGGGGAGGCAGGCCGCGAGAAGGCGCGGATCTTCTGGAAACAACCGTCGGTCTGGCCGCGGCTGGCGTGACAACGCGGATTTCCGGGCGGCCGGAAGCTGCGGGAGCGGCAGATTTCCCGGGTTCTGCACCGTGAACGGGGGCGGGAGCAGGAACGGCACCGACAATCAGTTTTTGCTGTTCATGGGCCTTGTAGGCGCGTTGCAGGGTAAAGTCCCTACGTTCTCCGGGTTTCAGGGAATAATCCGCCTTCTTGCTCTCCCCAGCCTTTTGGGCCAGAGGCTCCACACGCTGCTGCAACTGCGCGGCGGCGTCCAGCTTCCCGGCCACCCATTCCGGATTCCATTCCGGCGTGGAAGCTTTCAGGGACTGAAGTAGCTCCGCGGCTTTTTTGCCGCTTTCCAGGGCTGCCTTGTAATCGCCTTCCTTCTCCAGGCGCGCGGCGCGCGTCAGGGAAAGGTTGGCTTCGTAAAATGTGTCTCCGGGACCGCCCAGGGCCGTTGTTGCCGCCAGGAGCATGCAGAGCAGGGAGCAGGGTAGAAGATGCCTTTTCATGATTGTTGGCACTATAACATGCACGGCTGTTTTGGAAAGGCCTTTCTTCCGGCATGTCCGCATGGAGCAGGGGAGGGACGCTACGTAGAGGTTCCGGAAAGGAAGCGGGCGGCCTTCTTCTTTTTTTACGAAGGAAGTCTATCAAATTTGCGGCTAGGCATTTGAAAAACCTCCTGCGAGGTACGATCAGGCTTCCTGATCCAATCGTATCCATGGCATCAAAGTGTTTTGAGGTGCCGATGTGCATGAATTTTTTCACACAGTAATTCCCAGCGATCAATTTTTTACTATTGATCACGTTTTGAATGATACAGTGCTCTCTAATAGCGTGCCCGCAAATGCATGTACCTTCTTCCTCCTGCAAAAATGTTTCCACGTGTTCCCCCAATTCCCGCAACGCGGACGGAAACCGCTTGGATTCGGACTTAGCTACCAGCTCTGAGCAGAATTGATCCATAGATGAATTATTCATGATTTTATTTTCTATTCATGAGACGTGCGTGAAATGCACCCTCACTATTCAGGGAAATTTTCAAAATGTATTTCCCTTCCATATATTTCCCTCCCGTCTCTTTCAGCAGGTGTGGGTTTCTTCCTTATTCCAAGGGCATATCTTCCATTTCCGTATCCGGCACAACTTGACGGAAAGGCCGGAGTGCCGTATGCTGGTTGAGACCTGTATATGACCCGGAACGAGCCATCATCCCTCCCAGCGCCGCAGATGGAGGAAGATCCCAGATACCTGACGGAACAGATTGTGACGTATCTGGGCAACAAGCGTTCCCTGCTTCACTTCCTGGGTACGGGACTGGAACAGGTGAAAAGCCGCCTGGGGAAGGACAGGCTGAAGGCCGGGGACCTGTTTTCCGGTAGCGGCATTGTAGCCCGTTTCCTGAAAAAGCATTCGGAAGAGTTGATTGTCAATGATCTGGAAGAGTATAGCCGCATCGTTAACACCTGCTACCTGAGCAATCCGGAGGAAGTGGAGAATCTGGAGCTGGAGAGGCATTACAGGCGCCTGCTGCGGTATATGGAGGAGCACGAGTCCCCGGGGTTCATCACGGAGTTGTACGCGCCCAAAAATCCAGACAGCATCACGCCGGAAGACCGCGTTTTTTATACGCGCCGCAATGCCGTGTACCTGGATACGGCCCGGCAGACCATCAACCTGCTTCCGGAAGAGGTAAGGCCCTATTTCATCGCCCCCCTTCTGGCGGAGGCTTCCGTGCATACGAACACATCCGGCGTGTTCAAGGGATTTTACAAGGACAGGCACGGCGTCGGCAAGTTCGGCGGAACGGCCGGCAACGCTCTTTCCCGCATCCTGGGGGATATTTCACTGCCGTTCCCCGTGTTTTCCCGGTTTAACTGCCGGTTTTCCATCCACTGCCGTGACGCCAATGAACTGGCCGCGGAATTGCCGGAGATGGATGTGGTGTACCTGGACCCTCCCTACAATCAGCATCCGTACGGTTCCAACTATTTCATGCTGAACCTGCTGTCCTCCTATGAGAAGCCGGCGGAAACCAGCCGTGTTTCCGGCATTCCCGCGGATTGGAAACGCTCCACGTACAACAGCCGCCAGCATGCCCCGGCGGCCCTGTTCCGGCTGCTGGAGGACTGCCCGGCCAAGTTCATTCTCCTTTCGTACAGTTCGGAGGGCTTCATCAGTTATGAGGAAATGACGAATTTCCTTGGCCGTATGGGACATATCGTCACGCTGGAAACCCCGTACGCCACATTCCGCGGCAGCCGGAATTTGAGGAACCGCCCGCAGAACGTGACGGAGTTCCTGTTCCTGGTGGAACGGTTTTAACGGGCAGGGGAGGTAACACCATGAAAACCCATCTGGAACGCTTCATCCGTTTTCTGGCCGCAGAGAAAGGCTTGAGCGCCGCCTACCAGCTTTCCGTGAGGCAGACGCTGGAGGAATTCGCCCGGTTTCTGGGTACGGAAGACGCTGATCTTTCCCATGTGGACATCGGCACGCTTACGGAGTTCCTCCGGCATTTGCAGGCCCGCGGCATGGCCCGCAGCTCCATGCGGGTGGAAATGGTGCATTTGCGCATCTTTTTCCGCTGGCTGGCCGGGATGGGGATGCTGGAAAAAGACCCCTCCGCCTTTCTGGAAATGCCCCGGCAGGGGCTGTCGCTCCCCCATGTGCTGGATCAGCAAACCGTTTCAACACTGCTTGAAAGTGTTGACGTTCAGGATATTCCTCTCGGCTGTAGAGACAGAGCCCTGCTGGAGATGATTTACGCCTGCGGCATGCGCGTGAGTGAAGTAATCAGTTGCAAATTAGAGAGTTTAGATATGGATGATGCCTTTGTCCGCGTGCTGGGGAAGGGGGAGAAAACGCGGCTGGTGCCTGTGGGTAGGTCCGCCTTGGAGGCGTTGAGGACGTATCTGGAGAAAGGGAGGCCCAGACTGGTCAAGCCGGGGACGAAAAGCCATATTTTCCTGACGGTGCGCGGACGGCCGCTGACCAGGGAACGGGTACGCCAGATTCTCCGGGAACGCGCCAGGGCCGCGGGAATAGAACAGCATGTCTTCCCGCATATCCTCCGGCATTCCTTCGCCACACATCTGCTGGAGAACGGCGCCGACCTCCGCATCATTCAGGAAATGCTGGGGCATGCCGATATTTCCACCACCCAGATTTATACGCATCTGGAACAGCAGCGGCTGAATGCCATTCATCACCGCTTCCATCCCAGGGGATAATAAAGCTATTCTCATCCATGTGCCTTCTGCGGGCATATATCTTTTAAAATCAAAGTCCAGCGCGTTTATTTCACTAGTTCCATATTTTGCATTACATATATTATGCGAAGTATTAAATCAGGGTGAATCTCCGCCCGTTTTTCCTTCTTCTTCGAGTTTTTACATTCCCCCGTCAGCCAGAAGGGGTTTGCGGCAACTGGACAAATATTGGACTGAGCGTTTGCGAAGAGTTATAGAATGAATAAAGAGTACGGCTTTTAGCCGAGTATTGATTCAGAAGCCTGCAACGCTCCAGATTGCTTTTTCACTTTCCTCCCCATTTCCCGATAGCTGCTCTCTTCCGGCAATAAGAGCATTGCTGGGATTTTCATACGTCGCTTCCTGCTGTCCGTCCACGCGGCTGTACGAAGGCCGGGAAACCGCTTTGCAGTTGGACGGAAAGCGGAAGGCTTGAAGCCTGAAGTCTGAAAGAGGCACGAATCAAACCTCCGTTCCCCAGGGGGACTGTTTCCTGTCAAAAACATGGGAACATTCCCTGCACCCTGTATTTTCCAGTGGGCTTCACTTCTGGGAACCAGAGCCTCCCGTCCTGATTAAATTTCTCCATTCAAAGGGGTTTTCAGTATTGCCAACCTTTCTTCCATCCCCATCCGTCGCTGAAAACCCCCATTAGCCTGCCTCTCCATTCCCATAAAAATAAAAAGTCTTTCACTGACTAACCTATTATAACGCGGCAGAAACGGGAAAATTCCTTTTCCCTCCTTAAAAGTTCATCCGGATACCCCTTCCCCTCGCTTCTCTCTTGCCAGACCGTCATTCATCCGTCATAATGAAAAAAGCATGAATACTTTCGTCTCTCTTTGCGTGATCGGAGGCCTCAGCCTGGGCTCCCTCTGTTATGCGCAGCACATGGATAACGATGCCAAGAAGAAGGTGATCAAGGATTTGGATAACCTGCTCGCCCTGAACAGGTCTGCGGAAACCAAGGTGATCAATGCCGCCATCAGCAAGCTGAATTCCGCCGGCAGGGATCCCAGCGCCGCGTACGACCTGCTGATCCAGTCCAAAAAGTTCCTGATGGAAGCGGAAAAGGAGAAGGACAAGAGCCAGGGCAAGAGCGCCAAGATTGCCTCCAATTCCCTGAAGGACTGGATGGACCGCGAGGCCAAGAAATACCAGGACAAGAATGCCCGTAAGGGATTGATGCTTCAATACCAGTGGGGCGTGCTCGTCCTCAAGGCCCGCCTCAAGGAAAACCTGATGAACGCCACGTCAAGCTCCACCGGCGGAACGGAGGAGGAGACTCTGGACGTTACGGAGTTCCAGAAGCCGGCCATGGATTTGCTGAACGCCTACCTGGCCGCCTGCTCCGACCCTGATTTTGTCGATCCCTCTTCCACTTCTTCCAAAAATAACAATGGAGGGGGAGCCGGGAAAGCCGGAGCCCGCATTGCGGAACAATCCGTTTTGAATACGGAGGTCGGGGAGGCCCTGGGCATCGGCAGCATGTCTTCCAAGGCCTTTCCGGATTCCATGAAAAACCGGGACGAGATTTTCGACAAGCTTTTCTTCACGGGATACCGGAAGACGCGCAATCTTCCCGCCCTCCGGCAGGCATGGGGCAAGAGAATTTCCATGGAAGTGGCTCTCGGCAAGGTAAGCCATGCCATTTCCACCGGCAAGAAGTCCGGCATGCAGGGACGCATTGCCAATGCGTCCGAAGACGAGTTTGACGAACAGGATTCCTCCGTCCTGGACCGCCTGCGCTGGCGCTGCGAACTGGATTGCTTTGACCTGGGCGACCAGGCGAACGCCACGCGGAACATGATGACGCTGATCCGGACGACGGTGGATCCCGTGCGCCGGGAACAGGGAATCCGGACGCTCCGGGACAAGCTGGTCCAGAGCATGAAGAGCATGATCGCTTCCTCGGAAGATGAAACCATGGCGGACGGTTCTTCCTCCTCCTCTTCAGCCTCCCCTCGTCCCACGGTGCGGCCTCCCAGAAGGAAGACGCCGCCCACCACGATCACGACCAGCCGTGAAATGGACGATCCCGGAGCCATCGGCACGGATGTGCCGAAGCCGCCCAAGCCGGACCCCACCCGGAGCGACGATTTTTTTGAAGACGCATAACGCTTTTCAGTAAAGGCTGTTGCCTGCACGGCGGCTCCGGAGTTGATGGAATGCACAGAGCATCCTTGACGTCCGGAGCCGCTGTTTTATACAGTAGGGCCATGTATCAGCCATTTCAATTTTTCATGCCCGCGCAAATTTTCTTTGGCGCGGGTTCTTTGGACAATCTTGGTTCCGCTCCCCTGCCCGGCGCCAAGGCCCTGATTGTCATCGGCGGCACGTCCGTCAGGCGGCTCGGGTATCTGGACCGGGTGCAGGCTTTGTTGAAGAACCAGGGAGTGGAGAGCGTCGTTTTCGACAAGGTGCAGCCCAACCCCGTGGTGGAGCACGTGATGGAGGCCGCCGCGCTTGCCAGGGAGACAGGTTGTGATTTCGTCGTCGGCCTGGGCGGAGGCAGCAGCATGGATTCCGCCAAGAGCATCGCCGTGATGGCTGCCAATCCGGGAACCTACTGGGATTACATCCAGGGCGGTTCCGGCAAGGGCCTTCCCATTCCCAACAAGCCCCTTCCCATCGTTTGCATCACCACCACGGCAGGGACTGGAACGGAAGCGGATCCGTGGACCGTCATCACGAAGGAGGATACGCAGGAGAAGATCGGCTTCGGCTTCAAGGGCACCTTCCCCACCATGTCCATCGTGGATCCGGAGCTGATGCTTTCCGTACCGCCCAAATTGACGGCCTACCAGGGCTTTGACGCCCTGTTCCACGCCGTGGAGGGGTACATGGCCACGATTGCCTCTCCCATGGGGGACATGTTCGCGCTACAGGCCATTGAATACATCGCCAAATACCTTCCCCGCGCCGTGAGCAACGGGGACGATCTGGAAGCGCGCGCCTACGTCGCCCTGGCCAATACCTATTCCGGCTTTGTGGAGACCATTTCCTGCTGTACGTCGGAACACTCCATTGAACACGCCCTCAGCGCGTTCCATCCCGCTCTCCCGCACGGCGCGGGCCTGATCATGATTTCCTGGGCCTATCATGAAGCCTATGCCCCCGCCTGCCCGGAACGTTACGCCAGGGTAGCCGCCGCCATGGGGCAGGAAGCTTCCGTGGACGGCTTCCTGAACGGCCTGAACAAGCTGAAGGAGGCCTGCGGCGTGGACAAGCTGAAGATGTCCGAGTTCGGCATTACCCCGGATTTATTTGACGAATACGCCAGAACGGCCTTTTCCACCATGGGCAACCTGTTTGAGCTGGACCGCTGCAAGTTCACTCCGGCGGACGTCGTCAGCATCCTGGAAAAGTCCTATTCCTAGGAGCGGGTACCGCCGACAGGATAAACGCGGACAGGCTGCGTGCACACCAGGCAGCCGTGCGGCAGCCTGTCCAGCCAGCAGGAGATTTTGCCCAGGAACGTTTCAATGCGTTCTGAGGTGTCTACGATTTCAATGATGACGGGCACCTTCTCGACAATTTCCCAGAATGTGGGGCTCATCAGGCGCGTATGCCGCCCGGCCCCCATCAGTCCCTTGTACACGGTGCAGCCCTCCATGCCGTAGCGGCGGGCAGCGTAGGCTACGGCCTCGTGGACGGGTACGTGTCTGACGGTGTCGGTGCTGCTGACGTAGATGCGCAGCATGAGGTTTTCTTCCGGAGTGTTCATGATTGTCTCTTATCTGGCGGCCAGGTATCCCAGGCCAATGGCAATGAGCCCTCCGGCAAAGCTGAGGAGGGTGTAAAGAAAGAAGGCGGGAAAGTTCCCCTCCTTCAACAGGAGGAAGGATTCATTCATCAGCGTGGAAAAGGTGGTGAAGCCGCCGCACAGGCCTACGGTAAGAAAAAGCCGCGTTTCCGTATGCAGCAGCAGACCCCGGCTGAACAGCCCGTAGAGAACGCCAAGGACCAGGCATCCCAGCAAGTTGACCGCCGTCGTTCCCCATGGAAAGGAACTCATGGAGTTGATTTGGACAAAACGGGTCAGCAGGAAGCGCAGCACGCCGCCCGCAAAGCTTCCCAGCCCGACCATCAGCAGCATTTTCATCATAGCGGCTTTTCTCCGGTTGAACGGGAATAAGACTCCGGGCGAGATTCCAGGGATGCCGTTGCCGGATGCTGCCGGGAAAGGCGGCAGAAGGCGGAGGAAATTGGTGTAAAGGCGTTCATGTTCGTATGGGGATGTCCTTCACCGAATACAAAGCTTCTGCATCCGGTGTGATACAGAAGCCATCAGCCTGCCGTGCAGGCGGTTTAGGGTGCGTTCCCAGGGAAGAGCCTCATTTCCTTTAAGCGCGTACAGGTAAAATAACCCGTTTTTTCCATATCTCCAGCCTTTTATTCTTGATCCCGGCGTTTGAATACGTATTTCCTTTTTTCCATGTCCCAGCCCCTCCTTGTCACCGGAACCATTGGAATAGACACCATCCTCACTCCCCGCAACCGGGCGGAGGGAGTTCTGGGCGGCTCGGTGTCCTTTGCGGCGGTGGCCGCCCTGCTTTTTGCGGACCGGGTGGACGCCGTCAGCATCATCGGAGAGGATTTCCCCTCCCATTATGAAGAAGCCCTTGCGGCCAAGGGGCTGTGCATGGACGGCGTGGAACGCAAGAAGGGTCCTTCCTTTTCCTGGACCGGGGAATATTTTGACAACATGAACAAGCGCAGGACCGTCTGCGCCAATGATGCCGTGATGCTGGAATGGAACGTGCACGTTCCGGAGTCCTTGCGTAACCATCCCGTCCTGGTGTGCTGCTGCATGGTTCCGGCCCAGCAGCTCAAGTGCATGGAACAGTGCCCGGACGCGGCACTGGTGCTTTCCGATTCCATGGACAAGTGGCTGCGCCGCCAGCCGGAATTGCTGGACGCCGTGATCAGCCGTTCCCATATCACCATGATGAACGAGGACGAGGCGAAGGAGTACGCCCAGGCGTCCACCGTGCTGGAAGCCGGGGAATTCCTGCTTTCCAAGGGCGCAGCATATGCCGTGGTGAAACAGGGGGAATACGGCGCCACGCTTCTGGGGCGGGATTCCGCAGGCAATCTGCAAATTTTCCGCTGTCCCGCCTATCCCCTGAAAACATTGGTGGACCCCACCGGGGCGGGAGATACGTTCCTGGGGGCGCTGGCCGGCTACCTGGCCACCCTGCCCCCCGGCCTTCCATCCTTTGAGGAAGTGAAGAGGGGGATTGTGTACGGCACGGTGGCGGCCTCCTTCACCTGCGAGTCCTTTTCCGCGGACGCCCTCCTTTCCATGACGGAGGAAACCTTCCGCCGGCGCCTTGAAGAGTATGCGGAGATGTGCCGTCTGCCCGGCGTGTCTTGCTGATGCGGCAGACCTGGGAATGAGGGGCTCCTTCCCCTCATGATTCGTCAAATTGCCGGGGTTTGGTTCCGGTCTCCGTAGTGAAGCCAGTTCTGGCTTTTCTGCTTTCCCTGTTGCACGCGCGTAGCAACCTTTTTCATAAGGGCCGGGAGGCCCTTATTTCCAAGAGAGACCAGGAGAAAAGCGGCCAAGCGGGATGCAGGACATGGAAAACCCCGGCGTGAGGAGCACGGGCCGGGGGTTCCATAAAGACAGGGGCCGGTATCAGCCGGTTCAGATGTCCTGGAGGCCGAATTTGAGTTCGGCTTCCGATACCACCTGGCCGTTCACCAGGCAGCGGCCGAGGGCCTGGCCGATGTTGCCGCGCATCTTGGTCAGCTCCGCCTCAATGATGAGCGTATCGCCGGGAACTACGGGACGGCGGAATTTGATCTTGTCCGCGCTCATGAAGTAGCCGAGCTTGGTGGCGTTGCCGGGCTGGCGCAGCATGACGATGGAGGCGACCTGGGCCATGGCTTCCAGCTGCAGGACGCCCGGCATGACCGGATGGCCCGGGAAGTGGCCCTGGAAGAAGAGTTCGTTCATCGTCAGGTTCTTCAGGCCGCGGCACTTGGTTTCCCCTTCAAAGCCGATGATGCGGTCCACCATCAGGAAGGGATAGCGGTGCGGCAGGAGGCTCATCACTTCATTGATGTCCAGCACGGCGTCTCCGTACGGCACGTTGACGGGATTGGGCGCCATCTGCTGGTTGCGGCGGTGTTCCTTCTTCAGCTTGGCGGTCAGCTCGGTGTTCGGGCCGTGGCCCGGCTTGATGGCGATCACGTGGCCCAGGATGGGCTTGCCGCACAGGCTGAGGTCGCCGATGAGGTCCATGGCCTTGTGGCGGGCGAATTCATTGATGAAGCGCATGGGCTCCTTGCTCATGAGCTCCTCCCCGCGGATGACCACGGCGTTTTCCAGGCTGCCGCCCTTGATGAGGCCCTTTTCCAGCAGGGGCTTGATGTCCTCGTAGAACGTGAAGGTGCGGGCCGGGGCCAGTTCCTTTTCATACGTTTCCGGCGTGATGACCGCGTCAAAGTACTGGGTGATGCGGTTTTCCGGTCCCACGCAGGTGACGGAGACGCGGAATTGCTTGGAGGGGAGAATGGTCAGGATGGAACCGCCCTTGGTTTCAATGGTGACGGCCTCGCGCACTTCCAGATAGCGCCGCGGCACTTCCTGTTCCACAATGCCGGCGCTCTTGATCAGTTCCACGTAGGGAGCGGAGGAACCGTCCCCGATGGGCGGTTCGTTGGCGTCCATTTCAATGACGGCGTTGTCAATGCCCATGCCCGTGAGGGCGGAAAGAATGTGTTCCACGGTGTGTACCTTGACGGAGCCTTCCGCCAGGCTGGTGGCGCGCTCCACGGTCTGCACCTTCTCCACGTCCGCGTTGATGAAGGGCTGGTCCGGAATATCCACCCGGCGGAATTTAATGCCGAAGTCGGCGGGGGCCGGCTTCAGGGTCAGGGTAACGGGCTGTCCCGTATGCAAAGAGGTACCGGCCAGAGAGGCCGGAGAGCCGACAGTTCTTTGGTTTCCACATGCCATGCGGGGAATGCTAGTGAATGAGCTCCCGTTTGGAAAGCACGAAATCACGGATTTTCCTGTAAATTCAGGGAAAGGAGGGCATTCCGGCGTGTCATCCGGAGAGGGAGCGGAGAAAGGGCGCTTGAAAAAACGCCTTTCTCCCGTTAGTCATGTTGCATGCACATCACAGCAGGTCCCGGCATTTCCCGCGCATTCATCCTCGGCGCCGGGCTGGGAACCCGCCTGCGTCCCCTTACCCACGTGCTGCCCAAGCCGCTGATTCCCTTTTTCCATGAGCCTCTCGTGCTGCATTCCATGCGCCGCTGCTACGACTGCGGCATCCGGGAGTTCATCATCAATACCCACCATCTGGCGGAAGCCTGGGACCAGGCGTTCCCGGAACGCTCCTGGAACGGCTGCCCCGTCCATTTCAGCCATGAACCCGTGCTGCTGGATTCCGGAGGCGGGGTGAAGAAGATCGAGCCCCTGGCCTCCGCGGAAGAACCCCTGCTGGTGATCAACGGGGACATGGCAGCCACCTTCGACCTGCGCCGGGTGATGGAGGACCATGTCAGGCACCGCCCCGCCGTGACGCTGGCCCTGCGGACTGCCGGAGACAAGAGGAATGTGGGCTTTGACCCTTCCTCCGGACTGGTGACGGACATGCGGCACGCCCTGGGGCGCGACCCCGGCTCCTGCCAGTTTACCGGGGCGTACTGCATGGAGCCGGAAGTTTTCAGCCGCATTCCTCCCCGGGAGGCCGTTTCCATCATTCCCGTTTTTCTGGACTACATCCGCCGGGGCCGTCTGCGCGGCATGCTGGCGGACGACGGCCTGTGGATGGACATGGGCACTCCGGAATCCTACATCCAGGCCCATCTGGACTTTCCCTCCCCTGCTCCGCGCATCCATCCGGACGCGGAAGTGTCTCCCGGGGCCTCCGTGGACGCTGCCAGCGTGATCGGCCCCCGCGCCGTCGTGGAGGAAGGCTGCCGTCTGCGGGAGTGCATCGTATGGCCCGGCGTCCGCGTTCCCGCCGGCACCCGTGCGGAACGGCGTATTTTTCATCTCTCTCTTTGACAAGCCCACCCATGTCTTTCCTGCGTTTTCTCCTTCTCCTTTCATTCTTCTGCGGCACTGTTCAGGCGGAACACCGCGTGTTCACCAGAAAAGACGGCTTCCTGTCCATGCGGGACAAGCTGAACGTCTATTTTTTCCAGTCCGGCACGCACCGTCTTCTGGTTCGGGATGAAGGGAGCGTCAGGGTTCCCCGGTACGGCTCCCTGGACAAGGCCATGCGGAAGAGCCCCTGCGTGGCCGGAGTCAACGGCGGATTCTTCGGCGCGGACACGGAGGGAACCCCGCTGGGCCTCGTCGTCCAGGACGGCAAGCGCCTTTCTCCGCTGGCCACGGGCTCCTTCGCCGTTTCCGGTGTCGTTTATGAGGACGGTAAAAGCGGTCTGGCCCTTGTCCGCAGTTCCGCGCTGAAACGCATGAAAAAACTGCCCGCCATGCAGGCGGCCATCCAGGGCGGCCCCTTTCTGGTGGAGAACGGTTCAGCCGTCAAGGGACTTAATGCGCAGAAGTCCACCTACCGCACCTTCATCGCCACGGACGGCGGCAAGCGGTGGTGCATCGGCGTTTCCTCCTCACTGACGCTGAAGGAACTGGCCAACTGGCTGGCTACCCCCGGAGCGCTGGGGGATTTCCGGGTGAAAACGGCGCTGAATCTGGACGGAGGCTCTTCCTCCGCCTTCTGGTGCCATGAGTCCGGCATTTCCTACCCCGCGTTCAAGCAGGTCAGGAATTACCTGGGCGTAGCGCCGCGCCGGTAAACGCCGTCCTTCACGGGTCCGGCGTTTCTCTTTCCCTCATTCATCCTGCGCAGGAGAAGAGCCGCAAACAGCAGGAAACAGGCCAGGATGGCCCAGTCCCCGAACAGGGCGTACAGGGTCATTTCCGTACAGCCCACGGGCAGCGTGGCGTTCATTACCCCCCTGGTGAACGGGGAACCGGAGGAATCCCTCAAATCCGCGATAACCGCGCCGTTGGGAGCCAGCGCCACGCTGACGCCGGTGTTGGCGGCCCGGACCATGGAACGGCGCAGCTCAATGCACCGGAACGCCGCGTTGCGCCAATGCTGTTCATTGGCGCAGGAGCGGTTGAACCACCCGTCATTGGTGACGTTCACCATCAACTGGGGTTCCTGCCGCACGAAGCGGCGCACCCAGCTTCCCACTACGTCCTCAAAGCAAACCAGCGGAATGACTCCTACCGTGGCGGAGCTCCCCGGGCGCATGGGCACGGGCACGGGGCTGGAGGAGGCTCCCGGCGTGTAGTTCATCCCCATTGCCGTTCCGGCGGAGGCTTCAAAGGCCTTTTCCAGGAACGGGAAGGTTTCCCGCATGGGGATGTATTCGCCGAAGGGGACCAGCATGGCCTTGGCGTGCGGCCTGGCCGTGGAGTAGTCCCCTTCAAAGACGGTGAGGCAGTTGTAGGCCCGCGCCACGCGGCCTTCATCGGACAGGTAAATGTCATCCGTGCCCGTCAGCAGGATGAAATTGCATATCCCGTTCCGGAGGGCCTGGACGTAGTCCTCCTCCACGCTCAGGAAGTTGACGTTGTCCTGGTTCGGAAAGCGTTCCCCCGTGGAATCGCGGTAAAACGTGGAAATGGGGAAGGAACTCTCCGGCCAGATTACCCAGGCCGGCATGTCCAGGGAGGCTTCCGTCCCGTTTTTGGCGGCCTGTTCCAGGGCGCTGTTCTGGAGGTCCAGCATCCCCTGCTCCGTCGTGTCCAGCAGAGCCCGGTAAATGGCGCCCCGGTTGGCCGCGTCCCATTTCTCCTTCTGGCTCAGGTTAAGCTGCACGGTCATGACGGGAACGGTGAATTTGCCGTTCCCCGTGGCTGCGGCGGATTGCGGGGAGTAGCGCGCCGTCCAGAGCACGCCGGTGACGAACATGATTAAGAGAACCGCCACCAGCGTGAAAAAGTCCCACGGAACGGTGCGCCTGCCTTCATGGACCACCATGGTTCCGGCCCGGCGGCAGACGCGCCAGAGCCAGACGGAAAAGACGGCAGGGAGGAAGGCCAGGGCCGTTACCCCCGCATATTCCGCCCACTGGGCCAGCGGATTTCCGTAAAGGGCCACGCCCAGGTTGTTCCAGCCGAAGCCCGGTATGAGCCAGCCCCTCACCCATTCCAGGCACACCCACAGGGCTGCCCCCCCCAGCGCGGCGGAGGCGCTGGGCAGCATGTCCCCCACCGCCCAGGATTTCCACGCCGCCCTGCGTTCCTTCACCGTCTGCCGCGCCCCGGGCAGCGGCCGGGCGTCCGGACGGAAAAACACGCCCATGACCAGCGCCCAGATGCCGGGAAACAGGCCGCCGTAAAATATCATCAGGGGAATATAGCCCAGCGTGCTGACTTCATTGACCCACCAGAAGGAGATGCCGTAAAACACCACGCCGAACATCCAGCCGTACAGGGCATACGCCAGGATTCCCTTTTTTCCCTCCCGGCGGCGGCCGTACCACAGCGCCGTCAGCAACGGCAGAAAACCTATCCAGACACAGCCTCCCCAGTCCACGGGAATGAAGGCGCAGGCCATCAGAACGCCGGAAAACGCAGCCAGCAGCAGGCCCGCCCAGACGGGCAGGAGACGGGGAGTGGGAGGGGAAACGGGATTCATCGTAAAAAGCCTTTTATTCCAGGAACGGGAATGGCGGCATTGTTCCTCATGCTGACTCATTCCTGCAACAAAAAAGATTGCAAAATTTGCTCAAATGCGGAAATAGTGGGCGCAGTTCATACAACCCATATACATAATGGCAGACATCGACGAAAAAACACCTCTAAACGTCCCCGGCAAGTTTTACGTGGACAGCTCCTGCATTGATTGCGACCTTTGCCGCGAAACGGCTCCGGAAAACTTTGGACGGGATGACGACGAAGGCGTCTCCTACGTCAAGAAGCAGCCGGACAACGAAACCGAACAGGAAGCCTGCGTGGAAGCCATGGAAGGCTGCCCCGTGGAAGCTATCGGCGACGACGGCGAATAATATATTCTCCATATTATTTTTTAACCGCCCGGGGCTGTTGACATCCAACACTCCGGGCTTTTATTTTCCACTCATGGCTTCTCCCTGGTCTCCCTACATGCCGGACAGGGACCGTCCGGACCCCAACGCCTCCCCGCCCCGGTATGAATACCTTTCCCGTGACGAACAGGAGGTGAGGCAGGCGCTGGCGGACTGGTTCCAGGTACCTCCCTCCACCAGTGAAACACGGAATCTCCATACGGCGGAGTCCCTGCTGGGAGACATCCTGTCCAAGCTCCCCCTGGATGGAGAAGGCATGGACCCCGAGCTGCTCCGGGAAGGCTGGCTGAAAGCCGCGGGGCCATTCCTGGGCCAGCAATCCAACCTGCTTTCCATCGTCAAGGGAGTTGCCACCATCCAGGTGCTTCAGCCGGCCATGCGCTACCACCTCCAGCAGTGGCAGGGCGCCCTGCTGGGAAAATTGAAGGACCAGTTCGGCAAGGATGCCGTTCATTCCATCCGCATCCGGATAGGGTAATTCCGCGTGAAGCAAGGCTTTCTCTTGCTGCCAATCACCTGATTTTCATCGCACTAACAGGTATTGGAATACGTTTCAGGGATTTGCAATCCGCTGTCAACCGGTTTTTTCCCTCGCTTGATTCATGGTCAGGACCTTCCCGGGCACCGCCTCTTGTTTTTCCAGCGGGGAAATAGCGGGAAATAAAATGTTAGATATATTTATCATTCATTTATTGTCAGAATATTGCCCGTTTTTTACTGTTGCTGTTTCTTTAGCGGATTGCAAATTCTGTAGTTTCATGGCGAATAAAGCGGAATTCGCGCCAGTGCGGAGCGGCCTTTCCGCTTTCCAACAGAAATTACATACAAATGAAAACGTCCTTTTTCCTGGCATTACCCGCAGCGGCAGTTCTATCGGCACACGGAGCGGAGGCGTGGAGTTCCCTTGACGGAATTATTCCGGAGCTGAAGATGGGGAAAACCTCCATCACCCGCATCGATTATTCCTCCGGAGGCGCCCTGATCACGAACGGAGGGCCTTCCGCAAGCGCCGTTCAATCCGTCCTTGGCTCTCTGGATGCGGGATGGTATTCCGGCAATAAGAATAGAGATACCGGTACGCTTGCCTCCGTGACGGCGGATGGCGCTACCAATCTGATTTCCGCCAACGGCGCAGGAGGCGGATTTACGGCCGTCAAATTTCATGAATTGTCCTCCAACGCCATATCCGGATATGAAGCGCTGAGGATTTCCTTTGATACAGGCGGCCTTTTCGAAACCAACAGGACGGGCCAGCCTCAAAATTTCAGCCTGTGGTACAGTCTGGGAGGAGAGGGAGATTCTCTTCTCCAGGTTGGGTCTACGATTTCCGGTTCGGCGGGAGACGTCAGCAACAAATCCTATAGCTGGACAATTTCCAAAGACGATTACAGCAATTTGTTTGACCAGGGAGCCACTTTTTATCTGGTGATGAATACCGACGTTCTCGACAACAGCTACGCTTACAACGAGCTTGCCGTAAAAAATTTCCGCATGGAGGGCCTCACGGTTCCGGAGCCTTCCTCGGCTGCTGCCGCATTGCTCGGGCTGGGAAGCCTGTGCCTGAGGAGAAAGAGGAGATAATGCGGCAGAAACCGGAACATCCCTAAGTCCGGAATTTTGCTTCATTTTAAGTTTGATGAAAGACAGTTCCTCGTTTAAGTGTAGTAATATTATGCGATTATCCCCTTCCCTCCTTTTGCTGGTATCAGGCTTAATGCTCTGTTCCCCCTCTTCCTATGGAGACTGGACTTCCCCGCATCCACTCCAGCAGGAAGAAGCCGCTCCGGCAGCCCTCATTCCCTTCCCGGCCCATGTTGACTGGAAGACGGGGACATGCCCCAAAAAGGCTCCTGTTTCCGTGAAAAAGAACGCGGCCCTGGCCAAGACACTGGGCAAGGAAGGCTACGAGCTCCAGGTCCGCCCCAACGGCATCCTGATCAAGGCCGCCACGGATGCGGGCGTTTTCTATGCCCGCAGGACGCTGGACCAGCTGGGAGCCCGGGGGGATTATCCGTGCTGCGACATCAAGGACAGCCCGGCGTTCGCCATCCGCTGCTTCATGCACGACGTAGGCCGCAATTTCCGGTCCATTGAGACGCTCAAGGCGGACATTGACGAAATGGCCCGGCTGAAATTGAACGCCTTCCACTGGCACCTGACGGATTACCCGGCATGGCGCATCCAGTGCAGGAAGTACCCCGTACTGAATGACCCTTCCAAGAGGATCAAGGGCCGGGACGTCAACGACACCTACACTTACGACCAGATCAGGGACCTGTTCCGCTACGCCAGGAAGCGCCACATCCAGATCATCCCGGAAATCGACATGCCGGGGCACAGCACCTATTTCAAGAACTGCTTCGGCTTCCCGATGCACGATCCCAGGGGCATCAAGATTCTGGAGGAACTGCTGGAAGAGTTCTGCCGGGAAATTCCGGTGGAGATGTCCCCCTACCTGCACATCGGCGCGGATGAAATCCGCATCCCCAACGGGAAGCAGTTTGCGGACCGGATGGCGGCCAAGGTCAAATCTCTGGGCCGCCAGCCCATCCAGTGGGCGGGCAACAATGACCTGCCCGTTTCCGGAGACAGCTACGCCCAGTTGTGGAATGACGAGAATTCCGTAGGACTGCCGGACCCCGCCAAGCAGAAGAATCCCTATTTTGATTCCACGGCAGGCTACATCAATTCCTTTGACCCCGGCATCCTGGTGCGCCGGAATTTCTTCCGCCAGCCCTGCGGAACGGCCAGGAGCGACAACCATTCCCTGGGCGTCATCCAGTGCCTGTGGCCGGATACCCGGGTGGCGGACAAGAAGAACATCCCCATCCAGAGCCCCCAGTGGCCGGCCATGTTCGCCATGGCTGAACGCAGCTGGAAGGGGCTACCGGAGGACGGCTCCCGCTTTGCCGGCAAACTGCCGGAGAAGGATACGGAAGCCTACAAGGCTTTCTCCCTGTTTGAGAAACGCATGGAAGCCCTGGCCGGGGACAAGCCCTTCCCCTATTGGCGGGATTCCTTCATGGAATGGACCGTCTTCGGCCCCGTTCCAAAGGACAGGGAGGAAGAAGTGAGAAACGGCCTTCTGGCGGGAACCCCCCCCGCAGGGCCGGAGCCCATCCAGGCCCGCGGCGGCAATCTGTACTTCCGCACCCGTGCGGGGGCGGAAGGCCTGTTCTCCAAAGCAAAGCCCGGTAACACCGCCTGGGCGGAGACGACTTTTTACGCGCCCAGGGCGGGCACCATGTACGCCATGGTGGGGTTCGACGCTCCGGCCCGCTCCACGCGGCGTTGCTCCGGGGTTCCGGCTGCCGGTGAATGGTCCCAGTGCGGTACCAGGATATGGGTGAACGGCAAGGAAGTGAAAAACCCCCAGACTTACAAGCTGGCAGGCCAGCGGCGTTATGAAAAGCACACCTGGCATTCTCCCGCCAATGAAATATCCTTTGACAATGAGGAATTCTGGTGGGCGCGGCCTCCGGTTCCCTTCCAGGTCAAGGCCGGGGAAAACAAAATCCTGATTGAACAGCCGTACACGGGGGACTTCCAGTCCTGGGGCGTCAGCTTCATTCCGGTGAAAAAATCCGGAGACCGCTGGATTGCGGACTCAAGCTATTATGCCAAGGGCAGGGAAGAAAAATAAAATTCCAGCAATGAGAGGCAAACATTTATTTCCCCTGCTCTCCCTCCTGCTGGCGGTTCCTTTCGCCATGGCCGCCCAGCGTCCCAACGTCATCCTCATCCTGATGGATGACATGGGCTGGGGGGACCTGCCCTCCTACCAGGACCAGCGCATGAAAGAGGGGCTTCCCGCCATGGACAACCCGGGCCTCCGGACGCTGGCCCGGGAAGGAATGACGCTGACGCGCCACTACTCCTCCGCCCCGCTCTGCGCCCCGGCCCGCGCCTCCCTGTTCACGGGCGTGCACCAGGGCCATGCCAAGGTGATCCGGGACAGGTCCTTTGACCTTCCCATTGAACATGCCCCCACCCTCGGCACCGTCATGCAGTCCGCCGGGTACAGGACGGCCCTCATCGGCAAATGGGGGATAGGCGGAGGAACGGAACACGCGGGTACCCCGCAGGAATCCACGTCCTACCCCACCAGGCGCGGTTTTGACTACTACTTCGGCTACCTGGACCACGTCAGCGGCCACCACCATTATCCCAAGGAAGACCCCAATCCCATTTCCCCCACCAAGAGAAGCGGCATCTGGGACGGGGACAAGTGCGTCACGGCGGATTGCGACAAGGCGTACTCCGTGGACCTGCTGACGGCCCGCGCCAAAAAATGGATTATAGATACGCACCGCCAGAATCCCCGCCAGCCCTTTTTCCTAGCGCTGACCCACATAGCCCCCCACTCCCAGCTCCAGATCCCCACCGGCCCCTATCCGGAAGGCCGCGGCGTAAAGGGCGGCGTGCAATGGATCGGGAAGCCCCACAAGCTGGTGAATACCGCGGAGGGCAAGATCAACTCCTACATCTATCCGCGGTATGCGGACAAGAAATGGCCCATGGCGCAGAAGAAGTACGCCACCATGATCGCGCGGCTGAGCGATTCCTTTGAAGACCTCATCCAGACTCTCAAGGACCTGAACATTGACAGGAACACCGTCATCATCATGACGTCGGACAACGGCCCGCATGACGAAGGCGGCCAGAATCCGCAGTTCTTCTGCAATTACGGACCTTTTGACGGCATCAAGCAGGACGCATGGGAAGGCGGCTTCCGCGTGCCGACCATCGTCCGCTGGCCCGGCCGTGTTCCGGCCGGTTCCGTCAGCGACCATCCATCCCAGTTCCACGACTGGATGGCGACGCTGGCCGCCATCGGCGGCGTCAGGGCTCCCTTCCGGAGTGACGGCGTTTCCCTGCTCCCCACCCTGCTGAACGACGGAACCCAGCCGGACAGCTGTCTGTACATGGAATACAGCGCCAAGATGTCCCGGAACAAGACGACGACGCCCGGCTACCAGGATTTTCTCCCGTCCAGGAGGAACGCCGTCCGGGGCGACCAGCAGATGGTCTACCTCGGCAAATACAAGGGGGTGCGTACCAACATCCAGTCCCATGCGGATCCGTTTGAAATTTACGATACCGCGAAGGACCCGGCGGAACGCCATGACCTAAAGGACACGCCGGAAGGGAAAAAGATGCAACCCATCATGCACGACAAGGTGCTGAGAATGAGGCGCGTTTACGATTATACCCACCCGGTGCGCGGCACCTTTGCCCAGCGGCCCTATGATGCAGAACCTGTTCCGGCCCTCCGGAAAGAGGAAATGCCCGGCACCCTGGTTCCCCTGACGGCGCAGTCCTCCCAGGGCGTCCGCCGGAAGGACGGCAGCATGAAAAGAGAGCTCTATCTGAACGTTCCGGAAACCGGGAAATACGTCTTCTTCATGAAAACCCCGGCGAAAAAGGGAGCTAAAGCGTTCGTCAGGCTGCACGACGCGCATCTGCTGGATGCGGAATACGGCTACAAGCCCGGCGCGGAGGTATCCTCCTCCATGGGGGAAGGAACGACGGAAGGAGATGCAGGAAAAACTGGGCTGAAGCCCATCCCGCTGGAAAAGGGCTGGCATCCCCTGTTGGTTGAAACGGAAGGCTTCCCCGGGCTTCCCGACCTTTTCTGGCAGAGGGAAGGCGGCAGGAAAGAGGCCATTCCGGTCCAGGCCTTCCGCACGGCGGCTCCCTGAACGGATGGGGCGAAACGTCCGCGCCGCCCCTGAGGTCATTTTCCCCCGGTCATCAGGACGAGGGCGCGCGGGAAATACCGTTTGAGGAACAGGTAAACGCCCCGCGCCAGCATGTACACGACAGGCACCAGACACCACCAGACCCAGGGTGCCCACGGGGACGGGAAGCACGTTTCCACCCCTGTCAGGGCAATCAGCACGAAGATGTGGGAACAATACACGAAAAAGCTGCCGGACGACCACCGCGCCAGCCGTTCCGACAGTGCGGGGCTGACGGCCCTGGCCACTATTCCGAAGCTCAGGAAGGCCAGAACAATCAGTCCGGAAAAAGCGACGTCCGGAACCAGGAAGGTATCCGCACAGCTTGCCCAGACAAGGGCCGCAGAGGCCAGAATAATGGATGAGTGCACGGCCAGGGGCATCTTCCCCCAGCGGTCCAAGCAACCCGGTGCGGAAGACGCCAGCATGATGCCGAGCACGAAGTCCCCGAACATATAGGGACTGGGCCACGCCAGGGTGTCATCCCACCGGTGCAGGAACAGACAGAACAGGCCGAGCGCGTAAAGCGCGGGACGCCAGCGGTGCAGCAGGAACGCCGCCAGGGTAAAAATCATCAGGTCCCGCAGGAACCACATCGGGGTCAGCAGGGGACACGTTCCCGCCCCGAACACGGAAGCCAGCGAACCAGGGGAAAGGGACATGCCCGCTACCAGCCAGTAGGCCGCGCACCAGAAGAGGTACGGCCACAGCAGGGACAGCAGGCGGCCTCCCGTCCATTTTCCGGCCCCGCTCCCCTCCAGGCGGGAGGCGGAAAAATATCCAGCCAGCAGGAAAAACGTCGCCAGCGCCGGACCGATCAGCCATTCGTTGGGAAGAAAGGGGCCGGAAGGCACATGCTGCATGACGACGACCAGCGTTGCCAGCAGCCGCGCAGTCTCCACCCAGGGCAAACGGGGGCGAACTGCTGTGCCGGATAAGGGGGAGATGGTCATGACGGGGCCCATTCTGGATGATCGCTCTGAAAAAGCACTATTTTTATTATGTGAATAACCGGCCTGTCGTTCGCAAGGCGGCAAAATGCTTTCACAACAGGCACGCATGAAACAGGCGTTTTCCCATACCTGCTTTCTTATGCCGAAGGGGAAGCTGGCGGCGTGTCAATTCAATCTCATGTACAAGAGCGGGTAAGGGTTTCCCTGCTCGTCATGGGCCGTTCTTTTATGGACTTGAAAGCCCATGTATTCATAAAAACCTCTGGCGAGCGGATTTTGCTCGTTCACGGCCAATTCATTGATGGAATAAGCTTCGATTCCATATTCCACCAACTTCTTACCGAGGCCTTTCCCCTGTTCTTCGCTTGCAATGAACAGCATTTCAAGTTTCTGGCCGCCAATCCCCATCAGGCCGACAGGAAATTCGTTTTCGTTCTCCGCAACGATCAGATGAGGTATCTCTCTTAATGCTTGCGGAATGTATTCCTTAATATTTTCTATTTCGCTGTCCGGCAAAAACAGGTGCGTCTCCCTGACAGATTTTTCCCACAGTTCCATGAGCTGCCGTATCAGCAACGGAGTTTTTTCCTGGATTTCAATGATTCTCATATTCCACTAAAAGCTTTCTTCATTAATACCGGCCATACCTTGGCGTGCTTGCGCATTGGCAGCACTCCTACCTGACCGGACCTTTACAAAATCCCGTACTGCTCCGCAACCAGGCCCCTTATTTCATCAAAGGTTTTCACTGCGGGAGGATTGTCCGGGTGGTTTCCCAGATGTTTTTCCATCCACACCATATGGTACCAGCGGCCGAACTTGTACCCGCACTGATGAAACTTTCCTGCGAATTGATATCCCAAACGTTCGTGGAACTGCACGCTGTCCCGCCCAAGCCAGGGGTCTTCCGCCTCCGGACAGGCAATGCAGGCGTTTAGATTCAGGATATTCTGCAAGGAAAGAATCTTTTCCAGCGCTGCGTACAATTCCCGCCCTATGCCCATTTTTTTCCGGTCTTCCCGGACGTAAACCGTCGTTTCCACGGCCCAGCGGTACGCGGCACGGTTCTTGAAAACGCCGGCATAGGCATAACCGGCAATTTCCCCTTCCCTTTCGCAAATCAGGAAGGGGTATTTTTCCAGCACATGGCCGATTCTTTCCTCAAATTCCTGTACCTCCGGTACTTCATATTCAAACGTGACGGCTGTTTTTTCCACATACGGAGCATAAATTTCAAGCAGCTTTGCCGCGTCCCGCCTTGTCGCAATCCTGATGGTATGATGATTTTTCATCCCGCTCCCCGTCTTTTCCGATTGATCTCCCTGGGCCCAATGCCGCCATTCTAATTATTTCACAGGCAACTGTCAATGTTGGCGCCTCCGGCAGGGAAAACACGGCCCGGCGACAAGAAAGCCGGATAATGTGCCTCGCCAGCTTCCAGCCGCCGGTTCTTCCGTTATTCCTTCCTTTTAACGGCAAAAAAGAGGTCCATGGAAGGATGGCTGCGAATACTTTTTTCCGTATGGAGTTCGTACTCCATGTTCAGGGTCCCGTATGGGCTCTGCGGGAGCCATTTTTGGTAAAAGTACCTTTTGGCGGTCCCAATGGCCGCGCCCCATAAAAATCCCAGCCGGGGCCTGACCGTCATTCCGGCATATTCCCCGGGGGGAAGAAACGCCTGCTCCAGCCCGTCTTTTTCAAGTGCGCCGCCCACAAATAGTTCAAAGGAACCATTCCGGCCATCATAGTTTCTGGACAGAACAAAGAAGGGAAGCACGCTTCCCCGCGGCACGGAAGCCAGGGAATGATAAGCCGCTGAAAGGGCATGGATATCCGCGGAGATCGTTTGATCGCCGGATTGCCTCCCTATTCCCTAGATGGCCTGTTCCCCCAGGTTCACTATTTCCACTGCCGATTTTGACATGCCGTTTTTTCTCCTAATAAAGTTCCGTTTTTCCCTGCCCGCTTGAACCAGTGCGCCCAGTAATGAACATGCTGCCCTGCATCCATTGCGGCAACAGTATAAACCGGGTTTTTCACGGCCCTTCCCCTACGTTTCCCCGGTAGAACGAACGCCCGCAAAAAGGCCGGATTCCCCGCGGAACCCGGCCATTGGAAAGGATACGGCATCGTGCCGGTCCCCGGCTCAGGAATAAAACCCGATGTCCGGCTCACGTTCCTGCCGCCTGCGCTTGAAATACGGGTTGCGGTAGCGGTGGATGCACTTGCTGGGGGCGCCGGGAGTATAGTGGAGCGGGTCCGCCTCCTTGGCGGCTTCCCGGCCCAGTATCTCCACAAAGTCCTTCAGAGATATTTCCAGGTCTGCATCGTGGCATGCCAGGGCGGCGGACAGGCGCACCTTCCCGTTGTCATAGTCCACGTACATGGCAAACAGCGTGGTCTGGTACAGATGCCACGGTTCGCTTTCCAATTCTCCGGACTGGTGCTGGCTGATGGCCTCCAGCAGCCACGTCAGCGCGTGTTCCAGTTCCAGATTGTCCAGAACATCCCGGATGAGGGACGTTTCATGGCCGAAGACGGCCACGCTTTCCTGTTGTCTTGCCCTGTTGATTTTCATGTCTTGGTTCTCCTTTCCGGTTTCCCTTGTTGAGCGGGGACGGCGGATGGCTCTGCCGCTCCAACTAGCTTGGACACTTTTTTTCAACAGGTTGTTCAATATGAATTCGGGAATTTGTCAGCCCATGTCCACTTTCCCGATGTAGGGCAATTCCCGGTAACGCTCATCCAGGTCCATGCCGAAGCCTACAAGAAATTCATCTCCCTGCGTAAAACCTACGTAGTCAGCTTCAAAAGGCACTTTCCGGCAGCAGTGCTTGTCCACGGCCACGGCGGTGAGAACCTGCCGCACCCCCTGCCTTTTCAATTCCCGGCAAACTTCAGCCAGAGTAGCGCCCGTATCCAGCACGTCATCCACCACCAGAACGGGCACGTCAGGCCGGAACGGCCCGCAGTCCCCATCCCATGCCACGGAGCCGGAATGTTCCATTCCGGCGTAGCTGGTGATTTTGACGGTTTTCACCACGGGCCGGGATTTCAAATGCCCTTTCAGCATCGTGGCGAAAGGAAGGGCGCCGTTCAGCAGCAGCAGCAGAATATAGGGCCTGCCTGCCATGGCCGCGTCAATGGAGGCGGCCAGTTCCTTGACGCGCGCGCGGATGGCTTCCTCTCCAATCAGGGGTGTGATGGTGTAAGTCATGGAAACGGAAGCATGATAGCGTTCTCCCACAAGGAAATCAATCCTTGAAGGAGAACGGTTGACGGCGGAAAATGCTTCCGGTATGTTGCGGCTGAGATGATCGGCATCCCGAACTACCGCATGTTTTCAGGATTTTTCCTGGTGATTCTTCCGTTGCTGTGGCTGGGCGCATGCGCTTTTACATGGATTTTCCTTTCCATTCCTCCCCAGCCGGAAGTTATGGGAGAGAGCATGAGAGCCGTTTTCTCCCTTTTCGCCCCGTTTTTAAGCGTGGGAATCCTGGCGGTTCTGCTGGACATCTGGTTCGGCAAGAGGATTTATGAAGCCAGGAACGGCTGGGTGCATGCGGAAAAAAGGCTGTTCGGCCTGCGCCGGGATGCTTTTGACTATGATCCGGAGCTTTTGTCGGAATGCTCCGTGCTTCATGTGGACGAGCATACACCGTTGAGCGGGGAAGAACTGGAACGGCTGAGGCATGCAGGCGCCACTATCTGCCGCAGGGGAAGAAGGGGGCCGCAATATCCGGCTCCCTGCTGGGTCTGCCGCCTCGTTTACGACGGCCAGGTTCTCTTCCTGCTGGCGGCGCCTTCACGGGAACCTGCCGACCGTCTGGCGGAGTTCATGGCAGCCGTGATACGGACACGCCGGGAAAGAGACGCGTGATTTGCTCACAGACCGCTTCCGCCCCGGGAAGCGCGGGCCAGCCTTGCGGCTCCGGTTTTCCGTTTGGCGGGAACCGGTAGCGGAATACCAGATCTTCCGGCCCGGCCCGATGGGCAACAAGGCGGATTTTCCGCAGTTCCGCCCCGTTCCACTGCCGGAACAGGACGCCGTTGCCGTCCGCGGACGGCCCCAGGGACAACAGGCGCATATTCGTCAGGGCGTGCAGGACGGCGTTGGCCCGGCGCGTTTCCAAAACCGCGTTGATCAAAAGCATGCCGAGGAGGGCAATACCAAAAAAACAGCATATTCCCATGACCGCCAGCGCGAACATGACCTCACCCGTCCAGACCGGAGCGGACGCCGCTATGCAACAACCCCAGCCCCATGCCGCGGCAAAGAAAACCGAAAACAGCATTCCCTTCCATTCCTTCGCGGCCCTTCTCCACCATCCGCAGCGGGATTTTCCCTGCCACAGGATTTTTTCTCCCGGCAGCAGGCGTTCGGCCAGTCTGTCACGTTCCTCCCGTGTCAACAATTCCTGCATGTTTATCCTCTCCGTTTCCGCCTCTATACCAGACGGAAAGGCGGCTTGCACTCCTTTTGTTCCGGGAAATGCCGATCAGCAACGGCGTAGTATTGAAATGAGCGTCCGCAAACTTTTTCCTGAAATCCGTTATGTCCCTGCGGACGCGTGCCGTTCAATGGCTTGCGGCGCTTCATCCGGCAGAGGGCGCGGAGGCGCATTTAACGGTAGCCTACCGCTGGGCCGCATGGTAAAGTAGGGCAGAAATGACTGATTCCCCTTCCAAGCGCCTTTTTATTCTGGATGGAATGGCTCTGGCCTATAGAGCCCATTTTGCCTTTTTCTCCAACCCCATCCGCAATTCCAAGGGCGTCAACACGTCCGCCGTGTACGGCTTCGCCAATACGCTGCTGGGCATTCTGGAGCATGAACACCCCACGCACATCGCGGCCTGCTTTGATACTTCCGCCCCCACGGCGCGCCATGAGCTTTACCCCGCCTATAAGGCCAACAGGGAGTCCATGCCGGAAGATTTGAGCTACCAGATGCCCCTGATTTTCAGGCTTCTGGAGGCCATGAACATTCCCATCCTGCGCTATGAGGGGTATGAGGCGGACGATACGATAGGCACGCTGGCCCGCATCGCGGACGGCACGAAGGAGTTCCAGACCTACATGGTTTCCCAAGACAAGGACCTGGGCCAGCTCATTTCCCCCACCTGCTATTTGTGGAAACCCGGCAAGCGGGGCAACGACCACGAGGTGGTTGACCTGGAAAAGCTCAAGGAACAATGGGGCATTGAACGCGCGGACCAGGTGATCGACATCCTGGCCCTCATGGGCGACAGCTCGGACAATATTCCGGGGCTTCCCGGCGTGGGTGAAAAGACGGCCAAACTGCTGATTGGGGAGTTCGGCACCGTGGAGAACCTGCTGGCGAATGCGGACAAGCTGAAGGGAAAGCGCAGGCAGATCGTAGAGGAAAACGGAGCCTTGGCGACCCTTTCCAAACAACTGGCTACCATTGACCGGGACGTTCCCCTGACCGTGACCCTGCCTGAACTGGTCAAAAGAGATCCCAGTCCGGAAGAGCTGCTGGTCCTCCTTCAGGAGCTTGAGTTCCGTTCCATGCAGGCCAAGCTGTTCGGGAAAAAAGCGCCGGAAGCCAGGAAGTCCCCCCTCCCTGCGGACGATTTGTTTGCTCCGGCCCAGGCGGAACAGCTCCCGGCGGAGGCTCCCGCCGCCCCGGCGGCGGACGCGCGGCAGAACGGTTCCGGCCAAATGGATTTGTTTGAGGAACGCCATCTGAAAACGGTGGATGATTTCAAGCACGAGTACATCATTGCGGATACGGAGGAAGCCCGTTCCGCCATGGTTGCCGAGCTGGAAAAGCATGATTCCTGGTGCTTCGACACGGAGACGACGGGCCTGAATCCCCTCACGGACAAGCTGCTGGGCGTCGCCTTCTGCGCGGAACCGCACAAGGCATGGTACATGCCTGTCTCCGGTCCGGCGGACCTGGAAGCGGTCAGGCCGCTTTTGGAAGGCCCTGCGGAGAAGACCGGGCACCATCTGAAGTTTGATCTGGAAGTTTTGCGCGCCAACGGCATACGGGTTAAAGGCCCCTTTTTTGACACGCTGCTGGCGCACGCCCTGATCGCCCCCGGCATGAAGCACGGCATGGACCTTCTGGCGGAGAACCTGCTGCAATATTCCACCATCAAGCTGAAGGACATTGCCGCGCCGGGAGCCAGGAAGCGCGAGCTGGATACCAGCGGCATTCCCGTGGAGGTCATGGGCAAATATTCGGCGGAGGATGCGGATATTACCCTCCAGCTTTCCGCCATCCTGAAAAAGCAGGTGAAGGAGAGCGGCATGGAGGAGCTGTTCCGCACGGTGGAACTGCCTCTTCTCCCCGTGCTGGCGGACATGGAGTTCACCGGCATCCGCGTGCTTCCGGAATCCCTGGAAGAGGCTTCCGTCAAGGTGGGAGCCATTATTGACGGCCTGCGGGAGAAGATTGAAGAGGCCGCCGGCCATCCCCTGAACCTGAATTCCCCCAAGCAGCTCGGCGATTTCCTGTTCGGGGAGCTGGAGCTGGTGAAGAAGCCCAAGAAGACGAAGACGGGCCAGTTCGTGACGGATGAAGATACCCTCTCCGCCCTGGCTCCCCAGCATCCCATTGTGGCGGATATCCTGGCCTACCGGGAGAACATGAAGCTGAAGAGTACGTACCTGGACGCGCTGCCCAGGTACATCTGCCCGCGGGACGGCCGCATCCACACCCAGTTCCACCAGATGCTGACCGCTACCGGGCGGCTGGCTTCCCAGGACCCCAATCTCCAGAATATTCCGGTAAGAACGGAACAGGGGCGCCTGATCCGCACGGCCTTCGTCCCCGCCTCCGGGGAGTACACCATGCTTTCCGCGGATTATTCCCAGATTGAGCTGCGCATCATGGCGGCGCTTTCCGGAGACCCCGCCATGTGCGAGGCCTTCCGGGAAGGCCGGGACATCCATACGGAGACGGCGGCCAGGGTGTACGGTATTCCCCGCGACCAGGTGGACGCCGTCATGCGCCGTGCGGCCAAGACGGTGAACTTCGGCATCATTTACGGCATTTCCGCCTTCGGCCTTTCCCAGCGGCTGGGCTGCCCCCGCAGTGAGGCCGCCACGCTGATTGAAAATTACTTCATCCAGTTCCCCGTGGTCAAGTCCTTCATGGAGGACCTGGTGCACAAGGCGGAACAGGCCGGTTACGCGGAAACGCTGCTGGGCCGCAGGAGAATGATTCCGGAGATCAATTCCGCCAACAAGACCATCAAGTCCGCCGCGGAGCGCACCGCCATCAATACCCCCATCCAGGGCACCGCGGCGGATATGATCAAGATAGCCATGATCCATGTGGACAAGCTGCTGGAAGGCACCAGGTCCCGCCTTATCCTGCAAATTCACGACGAGCTGCTGGTGGACCTCCACAAGGACGAGACGGAGCTCATTCCAAAGATTGAGGAAGCCATGATCGGCGCCCTTCCCCTTCCCAACGGCGTTCCCATTCTGGTAGAAGCCAGAACGGGGAATAACTGGCTGGAAGCCCACTAGGATTTTGCGGCGGACCAGGGGCGCGGACCGCCCCTCCCGTCCCCCCGTATTTTTGAATTGACGGATGCCTCCCGATTGCGGATTCTTCCGGATTATGCACTCATCATCCCTGCCAGCAATTGCCCTGGCTGCCTGTTCCTGCGTTTGCTTTCAGACAGCCGCCGCGTCCGTAACCTATCCGGGAACAACACCGGGAGCCCCCGCCGCCCACCGGGAAGGGGATGTTTATACGTTAAGCAACAATATTCTGAGCGCCTCATGGAAGGTGGACGGTAGCAGGCTGATTCCCCTGGGAATCGTGAACAAGGAGCGGGGCACCACGGACGAAAAGGCCGCCACCGGCGCCCAGGCTCCGGAATTGTTCCGCCTTTCCACGGAGAAGGACGCCTACAATCTCCCCTCCTCCCGGTTTGTGATGGAAGGAGTTCCCGCCATCAGCGCATTGAAAGGGCATTCCGCCGGCCTCCGCCTGGGGGAACGGCTGGAAGGGGCCGTTATTTCCGCCGTTTTCCGGGACAAAAACAGCGGGCTGACGGTTCACTGGAAGGCGGAATTGAGGGAGGGTTCCTCCTACGTCAAGGAAACCTACCGGATTGAAGCGTCCAAGGAGGTGGATTTGAAGAAAGTCCAGTTGATTGATTTGCAGGATCCCACCCTGGCCGTGAAGGGCACCGTACCGGGCAGCCCACTGGTCAGCGAGCGGGAAGGCACGTTTGCCGGCATTGAACTTCCCGTAGCCAGGGCCCAGGCCGCCGGAGGAACGGGAACCGTCGGGTTTGACTGCAACCTTCCCATGGGCAGCGGTAACGCCCAGACGTTCACCACGGTGCTGGGCGTATGGCCGGAGAACCAGCTTCGCCGCGGGTTCCTTTATTATCTGGAACGGGAACGGGCTGCGCCCTACCGTCAGTTTCTGCATTACAACGGCTGGTATGACGACGGCCTGGACCCCACGGAAAAGACGCTCGTCAAGACAGCCGGGGAATACAGGAAGGAACTGGGTTCCCGCCACGTCAGGCTGGACGGCTTCGTGCTGGATGACGGCTGGGACGACGTTAATGAAGACCTCTGGCAGCCCTCCACCAAAAAATTCCCGCACGGGTTTGAACCTGTAGTCAAGGCGGTCGGGAAGATTCCTTCCGGCTTCGGCATCTGGATTTCTCCGCTGGGAGGGTATTTCGGCCCGGAAAAGAGGGTTCAGCATGCCAAGGACAAAGGCATTCTCCCGGCTGACGCCGCGGGATTCGACCTTTCCTGCCCCCAGTATTACAAGTGGTTCAAAAAACGCTGCTCCGACTTGATGAAGAAGGACAAGGTGACCTATTTCAAGTGGGACAAGGCCGGAGACGGCATCAGCCCCCATTTCATGGCCCTTCTTTCCATCGCCAACGACCTTCGCCGGGAGAATCCCCGCCTGTTCATCAACACGACGGTAGGCACCTGGCCCTCCCCCTTCTGGCTCAACCATGTGGATTCCACCTGGCGCAGCGGTACGGCGGACGTAGGCTGGACGGGCAAGGGAGACGACCGCGAACAGTGGATCACGTTCCGCGACGGGGCCTGCTATAACGTCATCGTCAAGCCCGGCCCGCTTTATCCCCTGAACTCCATCATGCACCACGGCATGGTGCTGGGCACCAAGTTCCAGGCCGCGCGCGTCAGCAAGGGAGAGGACGGGAAGCAGGACAACAGGGACCTGAAGAACGACGCCCGCATTTATTTCGGTTCCGGAGCCAATCTCCAGGAACTTTATCTCACGCCGTCCATGATGGACAAAAAGGCGTGGGACGACGTGGCGGCCGGGGCCCGCTGGGCCCGGCGCTTCCAGGACGTCCTGGCCGACGTGCACTGGGTGGGCGGCAACCCGAACCAGCTGGAACCGTACGGCTATGCGGCATGGAGCCCGCGGGGCTGCACGCTGGCCCTCCGCAATCCGGACGACCGGCCGCGGACGATTGATCTGGATGCGTCAACCGTCTTTGAACCCGTCAAGGGAGTGCCCGCCGTTTTCCCCATGAAGGCCTCCTACCCGGACCAGCGCGTCAAAACGCTGAATTTGGAACAGGGCAAGCCGGTGAGCCTGGAACTTCAACCTTTTGAGGTGCTGGTGTTCGACATGAGAACGAACGGACACTGACCCATGGGCCGCCGGCCATTGAGCGCAACGCCATGCCTCCCCCTTCTGGGCGGCATGGTTTTTTTATGGCCTCTCCGGAGCCTGATTTCCGGAGCGCCTTTTGAAAGGGACAAGCCCTCGGAAAAAATAGGGGAAGAAGAAATCCGGAATATCAAAGAGCCAAAGCGTCCCCGTCCCGTAATTCCGAAACGGTTACCAGGGCTTTCCCGTCTTTCAACGCCACCACGCGCACCTTGCGCTCCTGCATCCCTTCCGCGGTTTTTACCTGAATGGAGCTTCCATCCCGGACGGCAGAGGCGGGAATCCACGCGGAGGCGGGAACCTGCACGCTGATGTTCACCTGAAGGGCCATGTTGACGGGGGCCACCTGCCATTCGGAAACATGGGAGGCGTTCGGCTCCAGGGAGGCTATCAGCACGGCGGAATTGCGCTCGGTATCCAGTGCGGCGTCCACCGCCGTAACGCGGCCCAGCCATTGCAGCCGTTTTCCATTGTTCAGCACGCAGGAGGCGGTCAGCGCCGTGCTTACCCTGCCCTGTTCATCCCTGGGCAATGCGGAAAATTCTTCCAGCGGCACGGGAACCCGTATCATCCGCTCCTGGAGGGGAATCACCTTCCCCACCGGCTGCCCGGCAACCACGCGGGCCCCGGCTCCCACGGAGCATTCCACCACCTGGCAGGTATAGGGAGCTTCCAGCACCGTGTCCCGGAGGGCCTGTTCTGCTTCCGCTACATACGCCTCCGCGGCGTTCAGCCGCGCGTTCACGGCCCGTCGCTGCGGCACCCGGAGCACCAGTTCCGACTCTTTTCCACTTTTGGAGACGGAGCTGTACGTCTTCTTGATGGCTTTCAGGGCTTCCGCCTGTTCCGTGGATACATCCAGGCGAGCCTGTTCCAGCCCAGCCTGCGCGTTCGCCAGGCGTGCACGGTATTCAAATTTTTCCAGCTCCAGCAGGGGCGTTCCCTTCAGGACGATTTCTCCCGCGCTGAAGAGGGGGTGCACCTTGTCCACCTTCCCGGAAACGCCGGGGGAAAGCATCGTCAGGTGGGAGGCCTTCACGATGCCGGGCGCGGAAATGGCAAGAGTGTTCGTCTGCAAATGCAGCGGCTCCACCGTTCCTGCGGCCGCCTTGTCCTTTTCTCCGGCAGAGCCCGAGACGGACGGGTCCGTTAAAATGGCCGTTCCTATCAAAAGCGCCGCGATCCCCAGGCCGATGCCTATGGACCAGGATGTTCCCTTTTTTTGAGGGGCCTCGCTCATGAACAGCTCCGGGGGGAACGCGGCCCGTTATTTGGGATATTCCGTCTCCATGATGTGGGAGTAGGCTTCCGCCGTTTCCACAGCCACGGTTTCAATGTTCTTCATCAACTGGGCAAACTGGGCTTCCGTGAGGTCCATGCCTTCCAGAACGAAGGACTGGCGGTAGTAGACGTATCCGCTGTTGGGGTCCAGCTGGAAGGCGCCGGCCGTCTGGTCCGCATTCAGCTCACTAAGGATGATGCTGACTTCCACACGGCGGTTTTCAGGCACCTTGGCGGCAAAAAGCACGTCAATCACCAGCGTCTCCGGACGATCAATCATCGTGTACAGGAGGCTCACGGGCGTGAACGTATCACAGGGGACGAACGCGATGCCCGTTCTGAGGTTGTGGTTGTCCGCGGAAGTAATCCATTCCGTTTCTTCCCCTCTCTTTCTGAGAACGGTGTACACACGGTCCAAAAGGCTGAGCTGCTGGTTTTCCATATTGAAAATTGTTTAACAGGAGGGTTGCTTGCGAAGGCGCATGCAACGTACGCGCCCGTTTACTGGATTCAAGCTTACTGGCATCCTTCTGATTCGTCAAGCTCTCCTGACGTAAAGAAATTGAAAAAGCATGTACGCATCCGGCATAAAAACGGACGCCGCCCGGATGGACGGCGTCTGGGAAGTCTGGGAATAAAGTGCGTACCGGAGGGTACGGCGCCCTTACAGGATGTCTCCGGGCTGGTAGCCCGCGCCGTTCGGGAACCTGTCCGTCAGCTCCTGCACCATGGAGCGGAACGCTTCCACCTGGGCGTCCGCCATGCCCGTGGCGGAGGAGTTGGAGTCAAAGATGGTCTGGAGGTCCGCCCGGTCAATGCCCAGGCGACCGTCTTCCGCCAGGCGGTCCAGCAGGTTGTTTTCCATGATTTTTCCGGCCCTCAGGTCGTTGGAGACGGCCACGGCGTGTTCCTTGATCACCTCATGGGCGGTTTCCCGGCCAATGCCGCGCTTGACGGCTTCCATCAGGATGGTGGTGGTCATCAGGAAAGGCAGGTAGCGGCGCAGTTCCGCGGCCACCACGGCTTCATATACCCCCATTTGGTTCAGGACGGTCAGGAAGGTTTCAAACAGGCCGTCCGCGGCATAGAAGGAATCCGGCATGACTACGCGGCGCACCACGGAGCAGGATACGTCCCCTTCGTTCCACTGGTCCCCGGCCAGTCCGGAGATCATCATCAGGAAGCCCTTCAGGATGACGTGGAAGCCGTTGACACGTTCGCAGGAGCGGGCGTTCATCTTGTGCGGCATGGCACTGGAACCGGTCTGCCCCTTGGCGAAGCCTTCCGTAGCCAGTTCATGGCCGGCCATCAGGCGCAGGGTCTTGGCGAAGGAGGAACAGCCGGAGGTGAGCTCCACCAGGCCGGAAACCACGGAAAAGTCCAGGGAACGGGGATACACCTGCCCCACGTTCATCCACTTGGAGGGAATGCCCAGGTGGGCGCACACGCGGTCTTCCAGCTCCAGCACGCGGCCCGCGTCCTGCCCGAAGAGGGAGAGCTGGTCAAGCTGGGTGCCCACGGCGCCTTTCAGCCCGCGCACGCTGTAGCGGTCCATCAGGGAAATCCAGGAACCCAGGCCGTGCACGATGTCTTCCCCGAACATGGCGACGCGCTTGCCCATGGTGGTGGTCTGCGCGGCTACATTGTGCGTGCGGCCGGCGATGGTCACGTGCTTCCATTGTCCGGCAAGGGCGCTCATGCGGTTCAGCACGGCCACGGCCTTGTCCCGGATGATCTGCATGGACTTCCATATCTGGAGCTGTTCCACGTTTTCCGTCAGGTCGCGGGAGGTCATGCCCTTGTGGATGTGCTCGCAGCCGGCCAGCTCGCAGAACTCTTCAATGCGCGCCTTCACGTCGTGGCGCGTGACGCGTTCGCGGGCGTCAATGGCGGGAAGGTTCACCTGGTCCTTCACCCGTTCGTAAGCTTCAATCACGCCGTCCGGAATATCCAGCCCCAAATCCTTCTGGGCCTTCATCACGGCGATCCAGAATTCGCGTTCCAGGACGATGCGGCCCTCTGCGGACCAGATGGATTTCATGGCGGCGGAGGCGTACCTTTCAGCCAGGACATTGGGAATCACGCTCATATCAAAATGTGTGTATGCGGGGGTTATCAAAAACGGTGAGCCGCCATGATCATGACGGGAGGGAAAAAAGCAAGCACTTTCCCGCAGCTTCACGGATTAGGAATCCCACGGGATTCCACGGTCCGGAAAAGAGGTCCTTTCCAATGTTCAGGGATGGCTGACAGGCCCCTAATAGACGCCCGATTAACATTCCCGCCATTCCCTTTTCACAGCCGCACACCACGCTGGGAGCCAGAGCCTCCCTGCCCTGGCGGCTATTTAAACGAAAGCTTCCGCGCCACGAAAGGCAGGAGCCTGCCGCTCCCAGGAGACGGAGCCGCAAAGCCGCCCTCCATCGCCGTTCCGCTAGTTTCCGGCGGGAGGTTCCAAACCGTACCGGGCGTAGCCGGAAACGATTTCCTGGAGAATGGCGGAAATTTTTTCCAGGGAACGGACAGGAACGTATTCATACCTTCCGTGGAAGTTGTGGCCTCCGGCGCACAGGTTGGGACACGGCAGCCCCATGAAGGAAAGACGGGCTCCATCCGTACCGCCGCGCACCGGGATAATTTCCGGCTCCACGCCCACGGCCGCCATCGCCCTGCGGGCATGTTCCACCAGGTGCATGTGCGGGAGGATTTTTTCCTTCATGTTGTAATAGGAGTCCTTTACCTCCACCTGCACGGTTCCTTCCCCGTACTTCCGGTTCAGCAGGGCGGCGCACTCCTGCATGAATTCCTTCTTGCGCTCAAATTCCGCCGTGTCGTGGTCCCTGATGAGGTACTCCCCGACCGCCCGTTCCACATCCCCCCGGAACGAGTCCAAATGGTAGAAGCCTTCGTATCCTTCCGTAAAGGCGGGATTCTGGAACGCGGGAAGCATTCCCTGGAATTCCATGAGGACCAGGCATGCGTTCAGCATCCTGCCCTTCGCGCTGCCGGGGTGGATGCCGGTGCCGCGCACCGTCGCCACGGCAGAGGCCGCATTGAAATTTTCATATTCGATTTCCCCCAGGGCTCCTCCGTCCACAGTATAGGCGAAGTCCGCGCCGAAGCGCTCCACGTCAAAGGCATCCGCCCCGCGGCCTATTTCCTCGTCCGGCGTGAAGGCGATGCGTATCTCGCCGTGGGGCCGTTCGGGATGCAGCAGGAAGGAGGCGGCCATATCCATGATTTCCGCCACTCCGGCCTTGTCGTCCGCGCCAAGCAGGGTGGTTCCGTCCGTCACGACCAGGTCCTGGCCCGCATAGTCCGCCAATTCGGGGAAAACGGCGGGGGAAAGCACGATGCCCTGTTCCCGGTTCAGGACGATGTCTCCGCCGTCGTAGGAGCGCACGATGCGGGGCTTCACGCCGCTGCCGGAGACGCCCGGGGCCGTGTCCACATGAGCCACCCAGCCGATGACGGGAACCTCCCTCTCCACGTTGGACGGGATGGAGGCGTACACGATGCCGGAGGCTTTATCCAGCTCCGCCTGGGCTCCCAGCGCCTTCAGCTCCCCGGCCAGCAGCCGGGCCAGTTCCGTCTGGCCGGGAGTGGACGGAACGCTGCGGGAATCCGCATCAGACTGGGAACCCACGGAAACATACTTTAAAAAACGGTCTAAAACGGAGATATTCATCAGAAAAATCAAGGATTGAGGAGAGTCTAGCACCGGGCCCCGCGAACACAAGCACAAGACACGGTTTATCCTTGCGATTCAAGATGGTTTACAGTATGTAAACAAAGCTTCTCCCCATGATGACTCCTCTACCTCTTGGCATTGCCGTTGCCTTATCCCTGACCTGCGGCGCCCTGCCCCTTCTGGCCCAGGGCGCCTATGTGCCGGGCCCCATGCCCGTTTCCGCCGGGACAAGGCAGGACCCCACGGACATGTACCTGGAAGCGTTAAAGCTGGTAACCAGGTCTGCCGAACTGGTGGAAAAACGCGACTACATAGGAGCCATCCGCCTGACGCAACAGGCGGAAGAAAAGTTGGGACGCCTGGTGAAGGCCTATCCGCAATGGCGGCCCAACCTTCTTCAAACACGCCGCCAGCTCAACAGGGAGAAGCTGGACCAGTGGCAGAAGCTGGCGCAGCAGCAGGCCGCCGCCGTTTCATCAGGCCCCGGCCTGGAATTGGAACGTCCGGCCGCCGTGCCCAAGCGACCCAGGCCCAAGCCCAACATCGTCCTTCCTCCGGGCTACAAGGGAGTGGAGTTCCCTTCCCGCCCCGGAGAATCCCTCGTCAACACCATCCCGTCCCCGTCCGTTTCCCCCGGAGCGGCCCCGGAAGTAGTGGAAAGCAATTACGAGCGCATCCGCAGGCTGCTGGACAAAACCACCATTGAAAACAAGGCCCTGATCCAGGCGCTCAAGCGCACCCGCAAGGAACAGGAGGACATTCTGGCAAAACTGGCCATAGCGTCCGCCGGAGAATCCGTTTACCGGGACGAACTGCTCAAGGTCAAGAAGCAGATGGAGGATGAGAGAAAGACCAGCAACAAGCTCCTCCAGACCCTCACCAAGCGGGTGGAGGAGCTGGAACAGAAAGTCACCACGCTGGAACAGGAAAAAGTCCAGTATCTGGCGCAGATTGCCGATCTCCAAATTCAGCTCAAGGAGCACCAGGACAAGCTGGCCAAGGTCACGGATGAGAAAAACGCCCTCCAGAAGGACCGCGACCAGTTGGCCGCCCTGGTGGAACTCAACAGCCCGGACAAAACCAAAAACCTGCTGGACCGCAACCTGACTCTGGCGGCCCAGCTCAAGGACGCTCAGGATAAAATCGCCGCCCTGGAAACGGCCAAGTCCGACTCCGAAGAACAGCGGAAGGCCAACCTGAAAGCCCTGGAAGAGGCGCGGGAGGAATCCGCGGACCTGAAGCAGAAACTGATTGCCATCCGGGATGAAAACATCGGCTACCGCAAGCGCATTACGGAGCTGAACACCAAGCTCATCAATGCGGATGTGGAGCTGTCCAAACTGGAAGCCAATCCGGAAAAAAGCCCTCTCCTGCTGGAGGAAAACCAGTTGCTGCGCTCCACAATCGCCAAGCAGCTCCGCATCCTTTCCGTGCAGGACCAGAGCCGTTCCCTGCTCATCAGCACTTACAAGCGCCTGCTCCAGGAAAACGCGGACACTTCGGAAATCGCCTCCCTGATGGACAATGAAGAAGCCATCAAGCTCACCCCGGCGGAAAAGCAGATTGTCAACGTCATCGCCAGAGACAACAAGATAGACATCCCCCTGACGGACCAGCAGAAGGAAAAGATCAACAAGCTGGCCCAGGCCCTTTCCGCGGAACGCGACAAGGCCGCCCAGCTTGCCAGGGAACTGGAACTGGCGCGCAGCCAGACGAAGACAAAAGCGGCCAAATCCGCCAGGAATGACAAGAGCCATGCGGAAGCCCTGGCCCGGACCCAGAAGGCCCTGGAACAGAAAAACCTTCAAGTGGAGGAGCTAACCCGGCAGATGGATGAACTGAAAGCCCGTTCCGCCGAACAGGCGCGCCTGGCCGCCATTTCCGCCGGAGCCATTACGCCGGAGCAGGAAAAAGCTCTGAACAGGAGCATGGAAGCCACGGTGCGCCGGAAGCTGGAAGCGGAAGCCCTGGGACAGGGAGCCGCGGAGGCCTTCGCCAAAAAACGCTACGCCGCTGCGGAACAATTGTACCGCACCCTGCTGGACTTCCAGCCGGCCCACGTTCCGGCCCTGGTCAACCTGGGCACCATCCTGCTCCAGCGCAACAAGGCGGAGGAAGCCATCGAATACCTGAAAAAGGCCACGGAACTGGATGCAGCCTCCTCCCCCGCATGGTTCATGATGGGCGTGGCCCAGTACCGCGCCGGGCAGGACCAGCACGCCATCGCCTCCCTGACGGAAACGGTCCGGCTGGACCCGGCCAACGCTCCAGCCCTGCTTTACCTGGGCAACCTGGAAACCAGCGCAGGCAACTATGAAAAAGCGGTGGGCCACTTTGAAAACGCCTTGAAAATCCAGCCGGAATCACCGGACGCCCACTTCAACCTGGCCTGGACTTATTCCCGGCTGGGCCGTACGGCGCAGGCACGCAAGAGTTATGACGCCGCCATCCGCAGCGGCGGCCTGCCGGATTCCGACCTGGAACTCGCCATCACCGGGACCACCACCCTTCCCCGCAAAAAACAGGCTCCGGACAAAGCTCCCTCGCCTGCCGCGAACGAGGATGAAATGCGCCTGGCCGCAGCAGTAAGCGATCCATCCGCCATTCCCCACGATGCCTATGAGGTGCCCGCCCATGTGGCGGAGGACCCCAATGCCCTGGAAAGGCCCTCTGCCGGGCCCAAGCAGGTCGTGGTCAGCCACCGTCCGGAAGCCGGGCCCGTCTCCCTGGCGGACCAGATGAGGGAAACGGCCTCCGCGGCGCCTGTCGCACAGCCTCCTGCGGAAACCGCCACCGCCGCAGCGGAACCGCCCAAGCCGGAAAAACAGGAAGCACCCCGCAGGAGAAGCCGCTTCCGCATCGGTTCCTGACGGATCCGCCCCTTCCTTTTTCTCCTGAAAAACGCCATGTATCAAGTTTCCATTTTAGGACTGGGCCTCATCGGCTCACGGATTGCACGCCACATGACCGGACTGGGTGACAAGGTCACCGTCTGGAACCGGACGCCCCGGGAAGACTTTCCGGAAGCCGTTCCCACCCCGGCGGACGCGGCCCGCGCCTCCAAAATCATCCAGCTCTATCTGAAAGACAGGAATGCCTGTCTGGAAGTATTTGAACAGATGAGGGGCGCGCTGACCCCGGAACATGTCATCCTGAACCACTCCACGATTGACCTGGCCACCGTCGGCAAGCTCTCCCTGATGTGCTCCGCCATCGGCTGCACGTATGTGGACTGCCCGTTCACCGGATCCCGCCTTCCGGCGGAAAAAGGGGAGCTGGTCTATTATGCGGGAACGGACTCCTCCACTCTGGACCGCGTGCGGCCAGTACTGGAACACAGTTCCCGTGACATCCTGCACCTGGGGGGGATTGGGGCCGGAACCGTCGTCAAACTGGTCACCAACATGGTCTCCGCCACCATGGTGCAGAGCCTGAGCGAAGCCCTGGCCATCACCCAGGCATACGGCATTTCCCCTCAACTGCTGGGGCAGGCCATTTCCCGGAACGTCATCGCCTCCCCCCTGGCGTCCTTCAAGCTGCCCCTGATGGCGGAACGCGACTTTTCCACCCACTTCTCCCTGGACAATATGCGGAAAGACAGCATCTACGCCCAGGAACTGGCCGCTGAAAAGGGAATCCACCCGCCCGCTGCCGCGCTGGTCTCCTCCATCATGGGGAAACTGTGCCGTGAAGGGCACGCGGAAGAAGACTTCGGCTGTCTGGCGGAACAATTCGACTAAGCTTTTCCCATTGATGAAATTCAGAGGAACATGCGCCCTTCTGCTGCTGGCCCTTCTCCTGCCCCCCTGCGTTCGGGCGCAGGAACAGAAGGAGGCAGGGAACGCCCCTTCCGCGGAAGCGCAGGCCGCTTCCCCCGTTCCCGTTCCGGACACCGCCCTGATCGATGACGCTTCTGACCGTCCGGTATTGCAGGGCAGCTCCAACGTGAGCGCCGTACCCCCCGCTCCCCAGCATCCGGCCGCGGCCCCTGCCGGAACGGAAGGGCAGTCCGTCAAACGGCAGCCGTTCACCAGCGTTTCCGCTTCCAAGCAATTTCACGTTACAGGGATGGATTCCCTGCTGGCCGGGGCCATTGCCACGCGGGCGGACTCCATACGCACGGCCCTGGTGAAAATCCTCAAGCAGCCTGACGAATGGAAAAACAACATCATCATCCGTCTGGTAGGGGAGCCGGGAAGCCCGGTTCCGGCCAACCCCATCCGCATGCAGACCGTGATTGTGGGGAATACCCTCTCCTACAACATCTTCATTCACCTGGGACGCGGCATCAACCAGGACAGGCTGCGCCACGCCATCGTCTCCACCCTGCTTTATGAGATGATGCTGCGCACGGTGGACCCGGAAGGACTGCCGGACGAAGTAACGCTGCCCCCCTGGCTGATTGCCGGGCTGGAGCAGGCCGTCCTGTGGCACACCAATGAAGCGGACCGGGCCATGTACTCCACCCTGTTCCAGCAATCCGGCATCATGACCCCGGAAGAAATCCTGAACTGCCCGGAACCGGAAAAGGAACTGGACGCCACCTCCTACGCCGCCTATCAAACCTCCTGCGGCGCGCTGGTGCTCTGCCTGCTGAACCAGGAAAACGGTCCGGAAGGGATGAAACAGCTTCTGGACCAGGCCATTCTGGGCAATGACGATCCCAGGAATCTCATCAAGCGCCATTTTCCGCAGCTCAACCTGACCCCCTCCTCCCTTCATAAATGGTGGACGCTCCAGCTTTCCCGCATGGCGACTCCTCCCCTGACGGAAACCCTCACGATCACGGAAACGGAACGTCACCTGCAGGAAGCCCTCACCCTGGTCAAATACGATCCGGACACCCGGACGACCGTCACCTTCCCCCTGGACAATCTGGACCAGGCCAATTCCCTGACGGACCTGAACAGGCAGCTTTCCAACATATCCGGCAGCCTGCTCAACCTCAGCCGGCGCTCCTTCCCCGCCTACCGGCCCGTCATTGTGGAATACGCCAAGCTTGTGGCCCTGATGCAGACCGGAAAAATCAACGGCCGGGAAGCCGCCCCGAAAATCGGGCAGCTTCGGGAAATCAGGGAGCTATCCATGAAAACCGCCCGGCGCGTCCGGGACTACATGGACTGGTATGAAATCAATACGCGGTCCGGAACCGGCAAGACATTCGCCTCCTACGCGGCAGCCGTCAAACTGCTCCGTGAACAGGAACAGCCTGCCAATACCCCCATTTCCCGGTATCTGGACGATATTGAAAAACTGTACACCCTCCCGGCGAAGGCTCCCGTTCCTTCCCTGCATGGAAAGAATTGAAGGAAACCCGTTCCGCTGCCTGGAACGGCCATTTCTTTCCAGATGAATCTCCGCCCTCCAGGGGCAATAGGCATTCACGCATTTCTATTAAAAGACGGGAGATTTCGCGGTATTTTGATCTATACCTGATTCAACCATGATTGCTTTATTTTTCATAAGTTAATCATGCATAACAGGATAATTCCGCCGCGGATTTACAATCCGGAAGTCAACTTATTTTTTTGAGTTCAAAAAAGTAACGGCAAATATTCCCACATATAAAGTAGGAATAATAAACAACGCCTAATACGGAAACCTTATTTATTTATAAGAAGTTATTGAATTTGAAGCGGTCTTCCGGATTGTAAATCCGATACTGGCTCCATTCAGTAATTTTTTTAATAATTTCATGAAATCCTCTCTGTATCTTACGATGTTCCTGCTTTGCTCAGGGTTGGGAGCCCAGGCCGCCACATTGAAATATTTTTATGATTTCAACAAGCTTGACGGAAACCTGTCATCTTTAAATGATAATAACTTGGCCGGCCCAAATGCGGGCAGCGCCACGTTCAGCGGATCAGGCTGGATGAATTATACCGATGGCTATGAAGGCCGGGGCTATGACAGCCGCACGAACGGCGGACAATTGACGCTGGGCTCCTCCAGTACGGGACTGGGGCTGAATGCTACGGAAGGTTTCAGCCTTTCCATTGCCGTCAAGGACTACTCCCCCGGCAATACATCGTCCTCGGCTATATGGAAAAGCATTCTGACCTTCACATCCGGCAACAGCCAGAACATGTACCTCCAGAAGGATTCCGGCGACGCCTCCACCGCCGGGGCATGGGCGGCCTATTGCGGCGGAAACGTGGGCAACTGGGCCAACCTGACGATTTCCAGGGATTCCTTTTCCAACATCATCATCACCTTCCAGAACGGGGAATTGAACATTTATCTGGACGGGCAGAAGAAAATCACGGCCTCCGGAGTCAATTTCACCGGAGACGTGCAGTCACTCAAGCTGGCGTCCACCGCCAATACGACCATGGATGACCTCCAATTATATGCCGGTGTCCTGAATGACGGGGAAATAGCCGCGCTGGCGGCCAACCCCGCCCTTCCCGTTCCGGAACCCGCCACGGCCACACTGAGCCTGCTGGGGCTGGTTTCCCTATCGTGCATGCGCCGCCGCCGGGGTTAAGTCCCCTGATTTTTTTTAAGGGAAAACAAGTTCGTTCTTGTTTTCCCTTTTTTATTCACTATCACTCTATCTGTTAGAACCTACATGAAAATTACCGCACTGTTCTTCGGCGTGTTCGCCGGCTGTCTCTCCTGCATCCCGGCCCATGCGGCGGACTACCTCTGGAATGGAGGAAACGGCTCCTGGACGGATTCCGGAGCGTGGCGGCTGGATGATTCCTCCGCCGACTGGAGCAATGGAAATACGGCCCAATTCCAGACGGATTCCTCCATCACAGTAGGAAGCGGAATCTCTGCGTCCGGAATGCTTTACAACGGTGCGGCCATCACGCTGAACGGAGGTTCCCTTACCCTGACGGGCGCGGCTGCCGGGAACAACGGAGGTTCCGCCACTCTTTCCAATACCGGGCTGATTCTGGACGCCCCCAATGCGGAAGACTCCTATGAAGTCTGGGATACCAGCCTCACCGGCTCCGCCACGCTCGCCAAGACAGGCGCCGGAACGGTTACCCTGGATGGAGCGCATACGGCCAGCGGCGTCTGGAACATCAACGCGGGCACCCTGGTTTTCACCGGGGAAAGAAACATCACCGCCAGTGACAACAACCGGATTAACGGAAAAATCAACATTGCCTCCGGAGCCGTGCTGGATGCCAGCAATGGCCGCTTGTTTCATAACGGCGTTTATACAGCCAATTTCCAGTCCCCCACCATTACGCTGAACGGAGGAACGCTCAAACTGAACCAGTTCGGGTATGACTCCGCCTCCCTGGGCAAGCTGCACAACAATTTTTACGCCCTTAAATTCGCTTCCGGAACCTCCAGCCGCATCGTCATTTCCCAGGGCTATGAATCCGGAGGCACGGCCAGCCGCGGCATTTACATCGCCGGCTGGGGCACGACGGCCACCATTGAACTGGGAGCCAACCAGACCCTTACATGGACTTCCTCCAATGCGCAGAACCATGATGCCATTGTCTGCGAAACCGGAGCCGGCAGTGCGCTGGCGCTCGCCATCGGAGAAAATTCCGTACTCTACTTCAACCAGGTCTTTGCCAATAAAAACACGTCCGGCGAATACGGAGACCCCACCACCGCCAACTTCTCCGGCCTGAGCCTCATTAAATCCGGCGCCGGAGAGCTGGTCATCCAGAGGGCCAATACGATTTCCTCCGGCCGCACGGTCCGCGTGGATGCGGGCAAGCTGACGCTGGAGGTGGACAACGCCTTCGGCGCCGGCAGCAATCTGGGCAATGTAAGCATCGCTTCCGGAGCCCTGTTCTCCATGAACGGCCACACTCTTGCCAATGTCATTGACGTCCAGGACGGAGCCACTCTGGACATGGGCGGCAGCTCCTATGCCAGCATGGTCAACTGGCATGAAGGCGGCATCCTCCTGAACACGGAAAACAACAAGGGCACGCTCAACATCATGACCCGCGCCGCCCTGGAACTGGGCTCCAAGGCCTGGGCGGGAAGCGTGCTGACGGATACGGATACCGTTTTTACGCTCACGGCGGACCAGAATCTGGGAGCCCTGGGAGCAAACGTCAACTGCTGGACAGGCGGCCGCGGGTATAACAACACCCTCCAGAGCATCACCTTCACGGGCGGCCACGGAATCAACATTGACAACTACGGAGCCAAGTGGGCCGTCATTCTCTCGGAAAACGTCACCTTCCAGGACATCGGCAGCCTGACCTTCTCCAATAATGCCGCCGACATGTCCAATACAGAGGCCCTTTACGGCGCGGGGGCCATTGCCGCCAATGATACGGTCGCCTTCAGCAACACCGGAGCCCTTACGTTCAGCAACAACAGCGTGAGCGCGGATTCCGGCGCTTCCGGCGGAGCCATTTACGCCTCCGGAGGAGCCTCCTTCACCAGCACGGGCGCCATCAGCTTCTCCGGCAACTCCGCCATGACCCACGGGGGCGCCATCCATACGGGAGGCACCACGGGCAGCCTCACCTTCTCCGACATCGCGGAAAACATCTCCTTCACCGGAAATACGGCCGGAGAAAACGGCGGCGCCATCAATAACGATTATGAAACCGTGGAATGGTCCAGCGTGGGCCACGTGGCCTTCTCCGGCAACCTGGCGGAGGCGGGCGCGGGAGGCGCCATCTGGTCCGGCGGGGACGTAACGGCCAATACCGCCGCCTCCTTCAGCATGACGGGCAACGAGGCCCGGGACGGCGGCGGGGGCGCCATCTATTCGGATGGAAACGTCACCTTCTCCGGAGTGGGGGCCCTGACCTTCTCCGACAACCACGCATCCACCTACGGGGGCGCCATCGGAGCCTACGGGGACATCACCATCTCCGATTCCGGCGCCGCCTCCTTCTCCGGCAACACAGCTTATGAAGGGGGAGCCCTGGACGCCTACAACGTTGCCATTTCCGGCAACACCGGGACGGTGCTGTTTGAAAACAACAGTGCGGAAAACGCCGGAGGCGCCATCAACCTGCAGGGAGGAGGCTCCATTTCCCTGACGGCGGACCAGGCGGACATCATCTTCCGCGGAAACACAGTCCAGGACGGAAGCGTTTACAACGCTATCCATTTCAACGACGGCGCCATGGCTTCCTTCAATGCGGCGGACAACCGCCGGATCCTCTTTGAAGACGGCCTCAGCTCCCAGGACGAATCCGTCGTGGACATCAGCGTCAATGACGCCGCCGGGGCCGGAGGCACGGTCGCCATGTCCGGCGCAAACAGCCAGTCCGGCATCCGGGCCAATACGACCGTGTACGGAGGCACCTTTTCCGTCAGCAGCGGGGCAACCTACGGCTACCATTCCGCAGACTGGAGCACGGAAGAAGCGCGAACCTCCTTCACCGTAAGCGGAGGAAGCCTCCACATTGGCGAACAGGCCGCCCTGAATGCGGCGGACGTGAGGCTGGAGGACGGAACGGAGCTGTCCGTCATGGGAACCGGCAGCCTGAATGCAGACACGCTGACGCTGGGAAACAACGTCTCCATCCTCGGAACGGGCGAAGGCAGCTTCTCCATCACTGCCAATGCCATTGATATTTCCAACGGAATCACGATTGACCTCTCCCGCGGCTCCATGATCAGCCTGGAACTGCATGCGGACACCCTGACGCTGGGAGGGACGCTGGCCCTGGGCGACGACCAAGTGGACTACACCTCCTCCATCTGGCAGAGGGACCAGTCCTACCTGGTCATGGATGCATCCGGCGTCACGAACATGGACGGGACTTTCTCTGAAATCCTCTCCTCCCTCTCCGACTCCGCTACCATCACGGTGGGGAATCTGGGGCTGGAAGGCTATGACCCCTCTCTGGAACTGGGGCGCTGGGAACTGCGCTGGGACGAAGGAAACGCCCTCCATCTGGACTGGATTTCCAATGGCCTGGTAGTCCCGGAACCCGCTACCTCCCTTCTGCTTCTCCTGGCGGCAGGCGGCCTGCTCGCCGTCAGGAAGCGCACTATCTAACAACCGCCATCTCTTAATAAAACATGAACAGTACCTTTAAAACCTGCATGTGCGCCCTGGCCCTGGGCCTGTCCGGCGCTGCCCCCCTGTACGCGGCTTCCGCCACAGCAGCCTGTGAACAAACGCACTCCATCCTTTATGCGGGCGCGGACAGCCAGGCCATCATGAAGATCAAGGTGACCGTTACGGAAACCAGCCAGATCCTGAAGGGAATGACCTTCTCCATGGCCGGAACCACCTCCGTCTCCGACATCGCGAAGGCCCGGATTTTCTACTCCGGCGCCACTCCCTACTTCTCCCCGAACGCGGAGCAGGCCAACCGGAGGGCCATCCCCGTCCTCAACACCATCTCCAAGGGGGCCAAAACCTTCCAATTCGAGGGAAGCCACGCGCTCTCCGCAGGAGACAACTACTTCTGGCTGTGCGTGGACCTCAACCCCCGCGCGCGAGGGTTGAACAAGGTGGACGCCTCCTGCACGGGCGTGGCCCTGCTGGAGGACTCCAATGTAGCGGTCGCCAATCCTTCCCCGGAAGGCTGCGCGGAGGTGTATCCCTACCAATTCCGCGTGGTGCCCTACTACCGCAACACCAACCTGATGCAGTGGAACCCCAACCACCTGACCGCCCAGCACTTCAAATCATTCACGGACCTCATTTACTTCAACGTGGGATGTGACACGGAAGGAAACCTGACGGGGCAGAACAACGCCCAGTTCCTGAATGGCCTGGACAAGCTTAAAAACCTTCGCGGAACGGCGGGCAGCAAGATCATTCTGGGCGTGGCCCACTGTGACGGAGGGTTGACGGCTTTCACGGGAAATGCGGAAAAAAGGCGGCAGTTCGCGTACCAGCTCGTTTCCTTCGCCAGGGAAAAGGGATTTGACGGAATAGACATTGACTGGGAATACCCGGACAACGGCACGGAGTGGTACAACTTCTGCCTGCTGCTGGGAGAAGTGCGCTCCGCCATGGGAGCCAGCGGCATGTCCCTGAGCGCGGCGATCAATCCGTACTACCTGGCGCCCACCAGTGAAATGATGGACCTGCTGGACTTCGTCAACGTCATGAGCTATGACCGCGCCGGACAGCACTCCACCTATCCGGACATGCTCATCGACATCCAAACCATCCGCAGGAAAAACATTCCGGACTGCAAAATCGTCGTCGGCCTGCCGTTCTACACCAACGAGACGCGCTCCAACCGCAACTGGGACGCCCAGAAAGGCTATTCCAACGTCGTCCAGCTCTACCCCAACATCGCCCCCGGCACGGACCTCTGCGCCATCGACGGCCAGCAGCACTACTTTAACGGCATCACCACGATTAAGAAAAAATGCCAGTACGTAAAAACCCAGAAGCTGGGCGGCGTGATGATCTGGTGTTATGATGGAGATTTGCTGCTGACGCACGCGAAATCCCTGGCAAAAGCCATGTATTCCATCATCAAGCAACAGGCTGTCCGCTAATGTTTTGAAGCATCTCTTGCTCCGGCGCGCATTCTTTTTTGGAGAACGCGCGTTTTTTTATGTGGTCTTTTTTGATTCAAAAGGATTCAGGGGTTGTCTTTCCCAAGATGATTTGTAATCATTTCCCCGAATTATTTTCATATCACTACACAATATGAACACGTCATTGAAACTCCACGGCCTGGTGGCCGCCGTACACACTCCGTTCAAGGCGGACGGTTCCCTGAATCCTTCCAGCGTTGACGCCCAGGCCAGGCTGCTTGCCTCCCAGGGCATCAAGCTGGCTTTCATTACCGGAAGCACTGGTGAATCCTCCTCCATGCAGCTTGAAGAACGAAAGGAAATCTACTCCGCCTGGAAGGAAGCTTCCGCCAAGTACGGCGTGGACGTCATCGCCCATACCGGTTCCAACAGCGTCTGGGACGCCCGCGAACTGGCCGCCTTTGCCCAGGAATGCGGATTCGTGGCGACCAGCTCCCTTGCCCCCTCCTACTACAAGCCAGGCACTGTCCAGCGCCTGGTGGAATGCTGCGCCTTCGCCGCTTCCGGCGCTCCCGACCTGCCCTATTACTATTACGACATTCCCGTGCTGACGGGCGTGCGTTTCAATCCGGTAGACTTCATCAAGCTGGCCAAGGAACAGATCCCGAACTTTGCGGGCATCAAATTCACCAATCCGGACCTGGCCCTGTACCAGACCACGTTGAACTACGACGAAAACGTGGACATCCCCTGGGGCGTGGACGAATGGTTCACGGGAGCCCTCTCCGTAGGCGCCAAGGGCGCTGTGGGAAGCTCCTTCAACTTTGCCCCGGCCCTGTACCAGAAACTCATGAAATCCTTTGCAGAAGGCGACGTGGAAACGGCGCGCGACTGCCAGTGGAAATCCGTGCAGATGATCAACATCCTGGCCTCCAAGGGCTACATGGGCTGCGCCAAGGCCCTGATGGGCTGGCTGGGCGTTGACCTGGGTCCCGCCCGCCTGCCGCAGGGCAACCCCACCGCGGAACAGCTCAAGGAACTCCGCTCCGAGCTGGAAGCCATCGGCTTCTTCCAGTGGTCCATGAACTAAACCGCTTTCCCTCTTATGGCTGCAACACTTGACCTGACCACCCTGGGCGCATTCTACCGCCGCCAGCTTCTGGAAGACGTTCTGCCGTTCTGGTTCCCGCGCGCTTACGACGAAAAGAACGGGGGCCTCTACCACTGCTTTGACGCGGACGGCACCCTGGTGGACACGGACAAATCCGTGTGGGCCCAGGGCCGCATGGCCTGGATGCTGCTGACCATGTACAACAGCATTGAGAAAAACCCGGACTGGCTCAAATGGGCGGAAAGCGCCCTGAACTTCCTGACGGCGAAATGCGTGGACCCTGCCGACGGCCGCATGTACTTCCATGTGGAGGCGGACGGCACCCCCATCCGCAAGCGCCGCTATGCGTACAGCGAATCCTTTGCCGCCATCGCCTTTGCCGCCCATGCGAAAGCTGCAGGAAATGAAGAATCCGCAAAAGCCGCGCGCCACTGGTTCGACGTCTTTACGGACATCTGCTTCACCCCCGGCAAGATGGTTCCCAAATTCACCGGGAACCGTCCCACGACGGGACTGGGAACACGCATGATTACGCTGGCGACCGCCCAGGAACTGCGCAAGTACCTGGGTGACGAGGACGGCTTCTACACCGGATGGATCGACCGCTGCATCAACGACCTCCGCACCCTGTTCATGAAGCCGGAGCTCAAGGCCGTGATGGAAGTGGTGAGCCCTGACGGCGCCATCATCGACCACTTTGACGAACGCACGCTCAATCCCGGCCATACCATTGAGGGGGGCTGGTTCGTGCTGGAGGAAGCCCGCTTCCGCGGCAATGATCCGGAACTCATCAAGGTGGGCTGCGACATGATCGACTGGGCTTTCGCGCGCGGGTGGGACAAGGAAAACGGCGGCCTGCTCTACTTTACGGACGTGTACGGCAAGCCCGTCCAGGAATACTGGCACAACATGAAATTCTGGTGGCCGCACGACGAGGCGCTCATTGCCATGACGCTCGCCTACAAGCTCACTGGAGAGGAACGCTACGCCATCTGCCACGACATGGTGCACAACTGGGCCTTCTCCCACTTCCAGGACGTGCAGCACGGCGACTGGTTCGGCTACCTGAACAAGGACGGCTCCAGGGCAAACACCCTCAAGGGCAGCCTCTGGAAGTCCTTCTTCCACCATCCCCGCGCCATGTGGTTCTGCGCCCACTACTGCGGCGCCATTTAAGGAAAAACAAAACATATTACTCTTACTAAAAGCCGTTTGCCAAATATGACAAACGGCTTTTACTTTTTATCTATCTTTAAAATGAAGATAATAGGAAATCTCTGCTGAAAAGGCATTCCAAAAAAATCCAGTCTGTTTTTATTTTCAGAGGATCAAAAACAATTGCTCCTTCTTCTGCGGTGTTTTATGATGCCGCTAACATGCTGGGAAAAGATCTGCACATCTTTTTTCATGAAATCATATATTTCAAGCGTGAACCCAACTTCTAATATCCATGAAAAGCACTCCTCATGCTAAATAAGCTCAATAGTGGATGAAGCAATAAAAGAGAAATATCATGACCGGTGAAAAATTCACGTTGATGCAATATTCCGTCAGCGCCGTCTTGGGGCTGATAGAAGCGGAAGATTTCGTTATACCAGAAATTCAGCGCCCCTTTGTCTGGAAACGAAGCCAAGTACGGGATTTAATTGATTCCTTATATAACGGCTACCCTACGGGCTATATCATTACTTGGAAGAATCCTGACGTGAAAACCAAGGATGGAGGAAAAGCCAACGGAAAAAAAGTACTTATCGACGGACAGCAACGTGTAACCGCCCTGATGGCCGCTATCGCCGGCAAAGAAGTCCTGGATGAAGATTTTAATAAAGACCGCGTCAAAATCGCCTTCAATCCTCTTGCTGATGATCCGAGCAAGCGTTTTGCGGTTCAAGACGCTTCTCATTTAAAAGACAAACGATGGATACCGGATATTTCCATCGTATTTGATGCCGATTTCGATGCGTTCGAGTTCTCCGTTGAATATTGTACCATCAATGAAGGAATCAAACCCAACATAATCAATAAATCCATTGCCTCTCTAAAAGGAATCGCCAACAGGCAAATTGGCGTGATTGAGCTGGATGCTACATTGGATATTGATGAAGTAACTGAAATTTTCATTCGTATCAATTCCAAAGGAACGTCTCTCAGCCAATCAGACTTTGTCATGTCCAAGATGGCCGCGGACATGGAACATGAAGGCAGTATGATGCGTAAAACAGTGGACTATTTCTGCCATCTGGCCGTGAAACCTGATTTTTACTCCTTATTGGTACGTGATGAGGAATTCCAGAATTCCAAGTATGCGGATAAAATCAAGTGGCTGGCTCATGATTATGATGACATTTACGATCCCGATTACGGCGATATGCTACGGGTATCATTCATGCACCAGTTCCGCAGAGGAAAACTTGCTGATTTGGTCAGCTTATTGTCCGGGAGGGATTTCGAAACCAAGGAATACCGGGATGATATCGTAGCGGAATCCTACCGGAAACTGGATGCCGGCATTGTACAATTTATCAACCAGCACAATTTTACACAATTTGTAATGGCCCTTAAGGGTGCGGGCTTTGTCTCCAGCAAACAGTTGAATTCACAAATGACGTTGGATTTTGCTTACACTTTGTATCTGATGCTGCGGAGTGATCCAACCATTCCAAACGAACAAATCAAACGGCATGTTCAAAAATGGTTCGTCCTCTCCACCCTAACTTCAAGATACATCGGATCTCCGGAGACGCAGATGGACCGTGATATGCGCAATATCGAAGAAAAAGGCTTCCTGAATTTCAAAACAGAAGTGGAGGCCTCTGCCCTATCGGAAACATTTTGGACGGTTACGCTGCCTCAGAACCTGGAAACGTCTTCTGTAAACAGTCCCGCCTTCAATACCTTCCTTGCTGCTCAAATTAACCTGAACTGCAATTCCCTGCTGATGAAAGGGACTAAAGTCTCCGATCTCATTACCATTTCAGGAGACGTGCACCATATTTTTCCGCGCAATTATCTGAAAAAGAACGGCATTGATAATAAGACAAAATATAATCAGGTAGCCAATTATATCTATCTTGATACGCAGGTAAATAAAGCCATTGGAGACGATCCTCCCTCTGTCTATTTTGCCAAAGTGCAAGAGCAATGCGGGACTAAAGCCATTACACTCGGAAATATTTCCGACGAAGAAATGCTTTACCGCAATCTGGAGGAAAACAGTATCCCTCAAAATATTGTCAGCATGGATATAAGTGATTACGAATCATTCCTTCAAGAACGCCGCAAACTGATGGCGAAGCTGATGCAACGGTATTATCAGGAATTGTAGATCATGCTCCTGTAATATATAAATTTATAAAACCGGTTAAGGATAGACGATATCCTCCGTCCGCACCACCACGTCGCCGGGGTCCAGCATGGCGTTAATCAGGGAACAGAAGCGGAATTTTCCTATATCCTCGGCTTTGATGGAAAGCTCTTCAATGGCTCCGCACGCCAGCAGGAATGCGCGCTTGGTGCCGGGAAGCAGAAAAGTTTCCGGAGTCACCCAGGAGGAGCCGTCCCCGAACACGACGTTGCTGTACCGCGTATCCGTCACCAGCCCGTGCCGGAGGATCAGCACTTCTTCATCCTCACCCAACCCCAGCCCTGCCGCCTGAAGCTCCGTCCGGTCCTCCCACTTGCAGGAGTAATCCAGCCGTGGAATTTCCACGCATGCCAGCCTTTTCACCAGCCGGGGACGGTAAGGTTCAAAGACGGGACGGCGCGCGCTTCCCTGCGTATCATACGTGATATGGCATTTGTAAATGCCGCGGCCTTCCGGCCCCGGACAGGCTGACAGCACGGAGGCCAGATCGGGAACGGCGGAGCCTTCCGCTCCGTGAAGGTTCATGGCGGCTTCCACCCTGCGCTGGTGCCAGGAGAGCAGGCAGGGAGCGCCATCCTCCCATTTGACGGTTTCAAAAATCAAACGGCACATAAACTTTGGCAATAGCTTCCCGGTATTCATCTTCCATGCGGCTCATGACGGTGATGCCGCCTCCGCTTTTGTACACCATTCCCTTTTCATCCTCTTCCATGAAGCGGATGGCGACGGCGGAATCCAAATCCCGCCCGTTGAAGAAACCGAAAATCCCGGTGTAAAACCCCCGCTCCAAGTCCTCCGCCTCCGCAATGGCCCGGCAGGTGGCCTCCTTGGGCGCTCCGGTCACACTCCCGGCGGGCAGCAGCTTCAGCAGGATTTCCCCCAGGCGGGAACGCCAGTCTTCCGGCAGGCGGCCTGAAATCTCGGAACTGCATTGCAGGATGGTTCTTCCGCGCGTTTCCACCGGGCTGATGTAGCGGTAGCGCCTGACCTGCACATCTGCCGCCACCATGGAGAGATCATTGCGCATCAGGTCCACAATGGTGGCGGATTCCCGGTTTTCCTTTTCATCCGTCTCCAGCCAGTCGCGGGCTTCCGGCGTGGCGGCAGGAGCCGTTCCCTTCATCGGAAACGTGGAAATGGACCGCCCGCGTACCGTGACAAACGGTTCCGGAGAGAAGCAGACGCAGCCGCGGCCATGCACGCCGGGAACACGGGCGTCCGGCCCCAGCAGCATCCGGTAGGGAGCCCGTGCGAACCGGAACAGATGGCGAAGCGTCAGGTTGGTTTCCACGGGGGTAGCCACGCATAAATTCAGCAGGTAGGAGTCCCCCCTCATCAGATGGTTCCGGACGGAGGCGAAGGACGCCGCATACCGGGCCATGGAACAGGGGGAAGGGATGAACCGCAGCCGTTCCGGAAGCGGCGGCCAGTTGCCCTGCTCCCCCATGCCTCCCAGCGGCAGGGAAAAAGCCGCCATACGTTCGTGCCCCGTTTCCGGAAGTTCAAACAGGAGGTTGTGCTCCAGATCATGGGAGATCACAAAGAAGAACGGACGTTCCGCACGGCCCAGGGCATTCATGCGGAGGATGGTTTCTTCCCGTGTGTACATTGGCGGGAATTATTCTATCATGTGCGCGCCATGAGTCAACCGAACGTCTGGATCATCGACCACCGGGATTCCTTTACCTGGAATCTCGCGGAACTCGTCAGAGTGACGGGAATGGCCGTTCCGCGCGTGGTCTCCAACCTTTCGCCGGAACTGGAACAGGCGGTTCAGGCGGGAGAAAAACTCATCCTGTCCCCCGGGCCCGGAACGGTGAAGGACGAATGCCACCAGGCAACCTTCCGCCTTCTGGACCGCCTGCCCCCCTGCACTCCGGTGCTGGGCGTATGCCTGGGGCACCAGATCCTGGGCATACGCTTCGGGGCCCGGCTGGAACATCTCTCCCAGCCGCTTCACGGGGTCCGTGAACCCTTACGCCGGACGGAGAGCTGCCCCCTTCTGGAGGGGCTGCCGGAGGAATTCCCCGCAGGCCTGTACCATTCCTGGCGTCTTGCCGCCACCCCCTGGCCGGAGGAACTGGTCGTCACCGCAAGGGATTCCGGGGGAAACATCCAGGCCATTCGCCACAGGTCCCGCCCTCTTTACGGCATCCAGTTTCATCCGGAATCCATCCTGACGCCGGACGGGAAGTCCCTGCTCCGGAATTTCCTGTCTCTTCCGGCAAATGCGGTTGAGGGGAGTCCTGCCTCAAACGAATCAATGATCCACAGCCAGCATCAGGGATGAACGGGAGGAGGCCGGAAAGTGTCTCATACCTGTATCATCCCGGCCCATATCCGGGCCGCTTCAGATATAACGCCTTTTATTCTCATGAACGCACAGGACGAACTCAAGATCAGGGACATGGAAATTCTGTTCCAGCCTTTTCATTCACGCAAGCTCGACACTCCCACCCGCATCGTTCTCCCGGCCATGACCCGGGGATTTTCTCCCAGCGGGGTTCCTACGGACCAGGTGGCCGCCTATTACAAGAGCCGGGCAAAACATGAAGTAGGGCTCATCATCACGGAGGGCACCTTTATTGACGAACCCAGCGCCTCCCCTTCCTCCAATTACCCCAATTTCTTCGGCGGGGCCTCCCTGCGGGGATGGAAAAAGGTGTTGGAAGCCGTTCATACCACGGATTGCAAAATAGCCCCCCAGCTTTGGCACGTGGGCATGGCCCGGCCCTTCAAGGGAGAGAACCTGCCCAATCCGGAACTGCCTCCCATCGGACCATCCGGAATTGACGTGAACACGCTGGAACAAACGGCGGAGCCCATGAGCATCGCCAAGATTGAAGAAGTCATCGACGCTTTCGCGCGCGCCGCGGCGGATGCCAAACGGCTGGGCTTTGACGGTGTGGAACTGCATGGAGCGCACGGCTACCTGATCGACCAGTTTTTCTGGAAGGAGACCAACAGGCGCACGGACGAATACGGCGGAGACCTGGTGGGCCGCACCCGTTTTGCCAGCAGCATTGTCCATGCCGTACGCAAGGCGGTCGGCAGCCAGTTCCCCATCATCTTCCGCTTCTCCCAATGGAAAACCGGCCATTACGATGCCAAGCTGGCGCACACCCCCGTGGAACTGGAAGATTTTCTGACACCCCTGACGGAAGCGGGCGTGGACATTTTTGACTGTTCCACGCGCCGGTTCTGGGAACCGGAGTTTGAAGGTTCCCGCCTCAACCTGGCCGGCTGGACCAAGAAGCTTACTGGAAAGCCCTCCATCTCCGTCGGTTCCGTGGGACTCAAGGGGGATTTTACGAATGCCTTTGACGGCGGCCCGGAAGCGGAGGCCGCCAGTGTGGAACCACTGGTGGAACGGCTGAAAGCCGGGGAGTTCGACCTCATTGCCGTAGGGCGCGCCCTGCTGGCGGATGCGGAATGGGCGGAAAAGATACGCCATGCCCGTGAAAAGGACATCCACCTGTTCACGAAGGAAGACCTGAAAACGCTGAAATAGGAACCGATGGGGCTCCGGATATGGGAAACGCTGTGCCCACGCCCTGCCTACTTTTCCCTGATGCGGACAGTCAGGTACAGCAGCCGCAGAATGGCCAGGGCCGGAAGCTGAAGCGTCAGCAGATACCACGGAGCGGGGCCGAAATATTCCAGCACGGTCCCGGCCGGAGCATACCGGGTAAAACCGTAATTCGTTCCGAGCCACACGTTCACCGGAATAATCAGAAGCAGGTAGGCGTCGCACAGGCCCAGCGTTTTCACGTCATCCCACGGACGCGCGCGCCATCCCAAGACGACGGGAAGATAAAGGGCGGAAATCAATAAAAGCCCGTGCCCCACAAAGAAGGCGAAGAACGCGGCGGAGGGAAAGCCGTCGTGAAGCATGGGGGTAATCAGCCCCTGGACGCTCGCCGTCAGCACGCCGAAATACGCCACGGCGCACGCCCAGGGCTTGCGGAACCACAGGGCGATAAAGCACACCAGCGTCATCAGGCTGCAAAAGTGCAGCGGAAGCCTGTCCTGCCAGGGCTCCCAGTGTTCCCTAACAATGCGCCCGAACGTTTCAATCAGGAAGGTCAGCAGGAAGACGGCGCCCAGCGCCTTCCCGATCAGCACGCGTTTTTCCATCCTGAGCCTCCGGCAGCCCCACAGGAGCCCCCCCGCGGCCAGAGCCACGACGCCCAGGGCCGCCCAGTGCGGCAGGCTCCAGCGGATAAACAGGGGTGCGATTTCTCCAGACATACAAAATCCGTCAACAGGCAGGAGGAGGTTCCGGACACGCATGAAGCTTGCCGCTGATGGATTCCACCCTGAGACGCAGAACATATACGGCGCGGACCATGCCGGGGGTAAAAGCCGCCTCTCGCCCCGTCTGGTGCAGCATGATGCGGCTCAGGGCATGGATTTTTTCCTCATCCTCCCGCAGGAACTCGACGACGCCCCGGCCCATGACGCAGCCGTAGGCATAACTGTACCGGCACGGGGTATCCCCCTCCATCAGCAGATGGTCCCCGTCCATCTCAAAAGAGACCTCCGGGCGGATTTGCAGGATATCCAGCTTCCTCCCTTCCCGGGCGCAGTGGAAAAACAGATTCAGGGAACCATCCCGTTCTTCATAACCGAAATTGAGGGGCACTACGTACACCTCCCTGCCGTCCCACAATCCCAGGCGGCACACCTTGAACCGGGCGACCATATCCAGCAAATCCGCGTGACGGATTACTTCCCTGTCTTTTCTTCTCATAAGCCGGCAGCCTCCATCCATTCATTCATGCAAAGCGCGGCGCGCCCGGCCAGCAGGGTTCCGTTACGTACGGAAGCCGCCCGGAGCCCGCAAATATCCGTCCCGGCGGCCATCAATTCACAGGCATGCCCGGTCAGCCACTCCTCCATCCGGGAAACGTCCGCCTCCACATGAAACTGGAGAGCCAGCGCATGCTTCCCTGCGCAAAAGGCCTGATGCGGGGTAATCTCCGTAGACGCCAGCAGACGCGCTCCGGAAGGCACGTCAAACGTATCCCCATGCCAATGCAGAACGGGTGTTCCCTCCAAATGGCGGAGAGGAGACAGGCGCCCGGCCTCCGTCAGGGATATGCGCCCCCACCCTATTTCCCTGGCCGTACCGGGATAAACCCGGGCGCCGAGGGCATGGGCCATCATTTGAGCGCCAAGGCAGACGCCCAGCAAAGGCAGTTGACGCTCCAGACGCATGCGGACCAAATCCAGCTCCGTCTTCAGATAGGGATGCCGTTCCACATCCCCCACCCCCACGGGACCGCCCAGCACTACGCAACAATCAGCCCCCAGCCACTCCTGAACGGAAGGATACGGAGCGCCTGCCTGGACGTACCGGATTTGAAATCCCCTGCTCCTGAAAAGGGGCTCCAGCGTGCCAAGATCTTCAAAAGCCACATGGCAAAGGGCCAGGCAGGTACGGGAGTGGGAACGGCTACTCATGGCAACGGAGGAATGGACCGCAACAGGAATATAGAAAAAAATCCTCCGGGAAAAGCTTTTTACCGCGTTCCGTCCGCATTTCCGGGACAATGGAAATCACAACGAGGAGGGAATCTCCGCCACATCAGCAAAAGAGCCCTCCGCCGCACGGCATAAATCCACAGGGCTCAATTCAATCTGGCATCCCAGGCGTCCGCCGCTCACCACCATCTCCGGCAGAGCCTCCGCGCTGGAATCAATCACGGCGGGATACTTCCTCTTCATTCCCAGAGCGGTGCAGCCTCCGCGCACGTACCCCGTTACGGTGGTAATATCCTTCACAGGAAGCATGGAAAGAGCCTTGGCTCCCACGGCACGCGCCGCCTTCTTCAAGGAAAGCTCCGCGCCGATGGGAATCACGAACACGTAATACTGCCGCGGCGCGCCCTCCGTCACCAGCGTCTTGTACATCTTCTCCGCCGGCAGCCCCAGAGCCTGCGCCGTATGCCACGCGTCCACAAACTCGCGGCACCCATAGGAATAATGCCTGTAAGGGACATGCAGCATATCCAGCAGGCGCATGGCGTTCGTCTTCGCCTCCTTCTCCTTCTTTTTGGACATAAGCTTGAACCGGAATCCCCCTGCAGCATAGATAAAACGGCTCCCTTTTACAAGACCGGTTCTCTTTCCTTCCTTGCTGGAAAGTACGGCGCAGCCATGAGGCCGTTCATCAGGCTATACCCACCTGCTTATGGCGGGCAACCTCAGGAACGGCAAACAACGGAGGAGGGGGAAAAGGAAAAAACCGCCTCATTCTCCCTGAACCCTTGACTTGACGCTGACAGAAAAGCTAACATCCGGTATCATGGCAGATCATCACGTCCGGAGAAGCATTGGAGAACACATCCTGCGCTGCTTCGTCCTGATCGTGGCGCTCTTCATCATGTCCCTGGGCATCGCCCTGTCCGCCAAGGCCAACCTGGGCGTCTCCCCCATCTCCTGCACGCCGTATGTGCTCAGCCTGGCGCTCCCGCTGACGATGGGAACCGTCACCATCCTGATGCATCTGAGCTTTGTCGCCGTGCAGGCGGCCCTGCTGAAAAGGCAATTCCGTCCGGCGCATCTGCTCCAGATTCCCGTCGTCTTTATCTTCGGCGCCTTGACGGACTTCTCCATGTGGCTGATGGCTCCCCTGGAACCGTCCGGATACCTCTGGTCCGTAATCCTCTGCCTGTTCAGCTGCGCCGTCATTGGATTCGGCGTCTTTCTGCAAGTCAAGGCGGATGCCGTTCTGCTGGCGGCGGAAGGCATGAGCCTGGCCTTCGTCAAACTCTTCAAATGGGAATTCGGAGCCGTTAAAACCAGTGTGGACTGCACGCTCGTCTGCATCGGCCTGGCCTGCTCCTTCATGTTCCTGCCCGGATTGACGGGCATACGGGAAGGAACCGTGGTGGCCGCCGTTCTGGTGGGCATGATCGTCCGTTTTTTCAACAGGCACGTCTTCTGGCCGGACAGGCTGCTGGAACGGCTGGCACGCCCCGGAGCCGCAGGAGAAGTCCTTCCGCTGGCGCAAACAGCCGCTTACGCGCCGGACGCCCCCCTGGTCATCTCCATTGACCGGGAATACGGCTCCGGCGGCCATGCCATCGGCAAAATGATTGCGGAGCGGCTGGGCCTTCAATTCTACGACTCGGAACTGGTCTACCTGACCGCCTCCCAAAGCGGCCTTACTCCGGACTACATCCGCAAGCACGAACAGCAGCTTTCCAGCCGCTTCCTGCATGAACTCTATGCGCAGAACTACGCTTACACGGCGGAGGAACTGCCACCGGAAGACGCCACCTTCCTGGCCCAGAGCAAAGTTATCCGGGACATCACGGCCCGGCAGGCCTGCGTCATTGTGGGGCGCTGCGCCAATTTCATCCTGAAAGGGAGGCCCAACCTGTTCAGCGTATTCCTTCATGCGGACCGGGCCACGCGCATGCAGCGCGTCACTGAAAACTACGGGGTGAAGCCTGGCGGAGCAGCCAAAGCCATGGACCTCATGGATTCCCGCCGCCGTACCCACTGCCTGCACTATACCGGGCAGGAGCTGGGCAACGCCCGCCTCTACGACTTGTGCGTCAACACGTCCGACTACGGCCTGGAACGCACGGTGGAACTGATTCTGGAAGCCATCAACACCAGAACGGAGCAATCCCCCGCCTCGGAAACGGCCCCCGTCCGGGAACCCGCGCTCCCGGAACCGGAGGCCGAGGACATCCAGGGAGAAATCTCCCTGGCCTGACAAGACCTGCAACAGGGATGTGAAGCCTTGGGCATGCCCTCTCCTGCCATATATTTCCCGGGCCTTCCGGCAAGCGTAAGGCAGAAAGACAGTTTCCGCCGCTCCTTTTCCAACAGTTTTCCACTCTCCGGGCGGTCTTCCTCCGGGGAAAACAGGATAACTTGAGCAATTCACGGCCATGGAGCATGATACCGTTTTTTACCGTTAACGGCGCGGAATGGAAAAAGAAGATAGAAAGGCGCAAACCGGGACGCTCTTGTTTACACAAAACAAGTTGAAAGCTCCCTTTCCATGAAAAAACTCCTTCTCTGTTTGTTGTTTCTCCTGATTCCGGCTGTATCGGAAGCAGCGGAGTCCCTGCCGCCCACCCTGAAACCAGAAGCCTAGCACCGGGACCATGCCTACACCTAGGAAACGCGCCATGAAGCCGTTAAGGAACGCCACCGGAACATCAAGCCGGAATACGTCTTCATCGGAGACTCCATCACGGACAACTACCGTAAGGACAACCTTCCCTGCCAGGACTTTCTGCCCATCTGGAAAAAATACTATGCTCCCTACAATGCCTTCAATGCAGGCTTCAACGGCAATACGACGGATGACGTCCTGGCAAGAATCGGGGGCAAGGGAATCCTGGACCATGTCTCCCCCAAAGTGGTCCAGATCATGATCGGCACCAATGACACGGGACGCGGCAATACGGAGGAAGAAACTTTCAACGGCATCTGCCGCGTGGTGAACAAAGTCCATTCCAAACTCCCCCATGCCTCCATTCTCCTGGTCGGCATTCTGCCCAGCGACATTTACAACTGGCACGTAGCCGCGGCAGCCTACCCGGATAAAAAATTCAAAAGGGATATGGCCGTCAATGACAGGCTGGCACGCCTCTATGCCAAAAATCCGTTTGTTACATTTCTGGACATTCGCGACGTCTTTCTGGATGGAAACGGCAAGGTGCGGGAGGAATTATTCTGTGACCCGTCAGTCGTCGTCATCAACGGGAAAAAAGCCGGCCCCCTGCACCCCAACACGGAAGGGCAGCGCCTCATGGCGGAAGCCATTCAGCCAACCCTGGCACGGCTGATGAAAAAGCATTCCAAACAGGAATCACGGAGCATTTTCCCGTTCTCCCTTCCGGAATGAGGCATGAGCCAGTGATGCAGCTTGTTTGCCATAAAGCGTTTGTCTGCCCGTGGAACAAAGAAAATTTATCCTCTGCCGTCCGGAAAAACCTTCATGGACACGGAACCATTGACAGCCCAGGGATGACAAAACGTCTCCCTTGACCATAACAAAGAACAGGCATTTTCAGGAAGTTCAGGGTTCCGCGCATTTCTCAATAGCCATTGCCTGCAACTAAAGAATTCTGGAAAAATCTCTTGAACTGAAACGGCGGCTTTCTCACAGAACAGCCTGAAATCCATACCCTCCTCTGCAGCCTTTCGTGTGCTGCACAGGGAGAATCAACGTTGTGTGACCTTTCACAGTCCAAAAAACCATGAGACTTTGGTCACTCCACCCTTCCTATCTGGATGCCATCGGCCTGATTGCCCTGTGGAGGGAAGGCTTGCTCGCCCGGAAAGTCCTGCTGGGACAAACAAAAGGCTACACCCGCCATCCCCAGCTCATCCGTTTCCGGGAAACGGGAAATCCCCTACAAACCATGGACCTCTACCTGAAAGCCGTCCATGAAGAATCCATTCGCAGAGGCTACAGCTTTGATTTAAGCAAAATTTCTCCTTGTGCGTGCCAGCCCTCTTCCCGCCTCCTTCTCCCGGATAAACAGCTCGAATACGAATTCCATCATCTACTGAACAAACTCCGGAAAAGGTCCCCCCAGCAATATTACCTGCTACAACAAACCACATCCATTCTCCCCCATCCCCTTTTTCAAGTGGTTCCGGGCGATATTTGTACTTGGGAAAAGTACACTTAACCCCAACATCACGATTAAAATATATCTTGATAAAATGGTTGGCCCAACAAGCAAATGATGATGCATCATTGTCCATGTCGCCCCACCCTAGCGGCATTTTTGCAACGTCATCATGTACGAGAGAACTGTTTGTGCCTCTAAGAGTGATGGAATCGTTTATTTCCATGACGTTATTCTTGCGATGCATCCATCTTTTGAAAAGTTCGCCGTTATTTTAAAAAAAGGAGAATGCCGTTCGAAAGGGTAAACTTGGACGAGACCTGAACAAAGATAAAGTCGTGGTGTCGACAGACAACACGGCAGAATCCGAAAAGCCAACTAATAAAAGAGTAGGAACAACATTACCGGAATCTGTAGGCTGAGCGTTCCCATGGCAGAATCAACCGCTTCCCATTCCTGGTAAACACTAACCAATTATCATGAGCAATCTGGATACATTTAAAACATACCTCACCAATAATCAAAATGATGAAGCTATCAACTTTCTGAACAATACCTATTTTCAAGGGGACAAAACCTACCAACTCAAAGTGAAAGATTTTGGAGGAGACCACGCGCATGCCAAAACGGGAGGAACGGAAAGCTCTCCCTGCATCACGTTCAAACCTGCATATTTGCGTCGTATACTGACAAGCCCTACTAACGAGGAGGAAGTTTTTGCCAAGTGCATTTCCACCCTGCGTCATGAAAGGATGCATGTAACACAATTAATCAAAGGGGAATTCAGAACAAAAACCCCGGATGAACTGGAATTCATGGCTTATTCGGAAGAATTGCTTCCAGATTCCGCTCTGCCTGCGTTATCTGATGTTATGTGGGAAGCGGCTTGGAAAAAATCAGACGATCATTATGGCAAGCTAACAATTCCTTCGCAGGCATACCAAGACCGAAAGACACTGATTGACCAGCTCCGCGCCAATAAGTAAAGGACAACAAAACAGAATCAACGTTTCAAACCTGTTTTTTATTTCCTTAATATCATACGTTCATACAAGAAGTGGAACAAGATTGTCTCCTCAAACAACAAATGTTGAAATGATATCTTTTGTTCCACTTCTCTTCCTTCCACCAAACACTGACCCCCAGACTTTCAATACGGTTGATAAAACGGAAAAGGCCTTAAAGCGTTCATGCTTTAAGGCCTTTATTTGGTGGAGCATAGCGGGTTCGAACCGCTGACCTCCTCAATGCCATTGAGGCGCTCTACCAACTGAGCTAATACCCCTTGACTTTCGTCTTGGTGCGTCCCGTTGAGGACGGGGAAAAAGTATCATGACAGCAGCAGACACGCAAGCTTTTTCTGCAAAAAAGATGACCATGGACGATTTTTTCCGGGAAATACCGGACCGGGAAGAAGTTCCAAGCCGCGCATGCCCGGAAACAGGAACAGCCGGAACAAATGTGTTTGAATAAGGTTCACTCCTGTTTTACCTTTTCATAAACGATGAAACGCCTCCTTTTTCAGCATCGCATGCTTTCCGCCGCCGCTCTGGCGGCTTTTTTCCTGGCCGGTTCCCTGCATGCCCAGGAGCCTCCCGCAAACACGGGGCAACCGGCCCAAACGGAAGACAGCGGCATTTCCACTCCCCGGAGGGTCGCCGGACTGAGCGTTCTGGCATTCCTGATCGGCTGGATGATTTGGAGAAGCGGTTCGCGCCGCCAAAAGGACGGCAGCCAGGACCAGGATATTCCCCGTGATGACACTGAACCCCGGGAATGACGCCGTTTTTGAAAGGTTGCCTCTATCCTTTCCGTAGTCGTTGCAGGGAATATCCCCCTGCCCCATTCATTCATGAACGTTATTCTACCCATCCTGAGCCTCCTGTGCGGCGCCATGCTGACGGAAGCGGCTTCCGGCGTCTCTGACGCGGGAGATCCTTCCCCCGGCGTAGTGCAGGAGCTATGGTTCGGCATTCCGGGAGCATCGGTGAAGGATTTGACGCACGGGAAGATTTTTGACACTGCGGCATCGGCGGTTCACACGGTCAGCAGTCTGGATGTGGAGAACCTGGGCGACCAGTACGGAGCCCGTTATTCCGCCCTGCTCCGGGTACCCGTCAGCGGCAAGTACCGTCTTTACCTGTCTTCCGACGATTCCGCGGAGCTGTGGCTTGGCAAGGACGCCACCCAGAAGGACATGGCCTGCATTGCTACGGTGAAGGGGTATTCCGATCCCCATAATTGGAGCAACCAGCCCAACCAGGCTTCCGAACCCGTTCAACTGGAAGCGGGCAGATTTTATTTTCTGGTGGTGATTCACAAGGAGGACGGAGGTCCGGACCATATGTCCGTTGCCTGGTCCGGTCCGGACATTCCCTCTCCGGTCATCATTCCGTCCACGGCACTGTTCGTGCCTCCCGGCGTTTTGCCGGAAGACAAGCCCCAGCCTCCGGCAGCGGCTGATTGAGAAGCCTGTCCATTTCCTCCCCTTCCTGCTCCTCTATATTTTTTCAAGGCACATGACCAATTTATCATTAGGAAAAGGAGTGTTTCCCATGAATTTCCATTGCCGGAAAAGGAAATAACTTCCCCTGGCATGATAAAAAACCGGACCTCCCCACGTCAGGGAAGTCCGGTTTTTCTCGTCGTATATCATGTAGTTAATTGGAGCGGCCTGACACCAAAAATGCCAAAACACCCACTGAAACCAATTTAGCGGATTTCTAATCCGTGGTCACATAAGCCCTGTAAGGTTTTTCGGCAGGGAAGTCTTTCTTCTCCGGGGAGCGCTACCATCCCCCAGGATATAAAGAAGAGGAAAGTCTTGGGAATAAGGGCCTCCCGGCCCTTGAAAAGTACGTTAACAGAAGGAAAATGTTCCTTTCCCTCTCCCTTGGGATTTTACGTTTCATACGAAACCGGTAGGCTTCCGTTCCCAGATGGATGTCTTTGAACCATCGGGAATTTTTTCTCAAATCCTTTCCCTTCAAGGTAGGAACTTGACCACGGATTAGAAATCCGTCTTCATTCCGGTTGCTTAAACGCCTGCTTGCCGTGCGGCAATTTCTTGTGCTGCTCAATAAGATATGTAACGAAAAGGAATAATGGGGCCTTAGTGCTCGGCACGGGTAATTTCTCCGGCATTGAACCGGAAACGGCACCAGGCTTTTCTGCAAGCCTGGTCAAGATTTATCCAATTCATTTATTTTATGATTATTCCATAACTTTTTTACAGATATTCCATTTCATTTATACACCTGTTATTCACATTCTATTTACATTTCTTTTTTCTCTTTTGTCCAGAACTTGAACTTCTTTTCCACGGCGGCAAATCGTGAAATACGGAAAGGCTATCCGGGAAAGGAACAGCAGATTCTCGCTCAAGACCCTCCCTCAACAACAGAATGAGAAAGGCAGGAAAACTGTTTTCCATCATCCCTCATTTCCTCTCATGGCCTAAGAAGGGAGAAATGCCGGGAAGCGTTTGTTTCCGGCGCCAATTCCTCCACTCCTGCCGCCACAGGCTAAAATTACGGAGTAAGCTTCCGGTCAGCAATCCACCATTCAATCGGTTTCCCTTTTCATTCCTTGTAGCCTTTTCCGCAAGGATTTTTCATCTAAAACCGTTTTCTAAAGCATTGCCGGTGCCAGCTACGACCACATGCCCGCCCAAAAGGATATACCGTAACTGCCCCATTATTTACGGGAAGCCAGGCAAAAAATCTTTTCCGGGCACCGGAGATTGGAATTTCCCGTCACCTCCTCTTTAGCGGAAGAAGGAAGCCAGCTACTCCCTGCAGCGTTTGTTTATTTACCACAGGCATGTCATCGGCCATCGGCTTCCTGTTCCCTTGAATACGGTTTTCCATTCATTTCCACGGCACAGAATGAGGGCCAATAAGGGGGATTTTAAATGTACATTCCAGGGAAGGCTTCTTCAGAGGATGTGTGACGCCAATTGTCCTTGTTCCAAACACGGACGAACGTTAGATTTTCCGCGCCGTATGACCAGAGCATCCAGAATAGAACGCCTTGATTATCTGAAAGACCAGTTGCGCAACAGGGTCGTCATCCTGGATGGCGCCATGGGCACCAATATCCAGAAGTTCAGGCTGGAGGAGGAGGATTACCGTGGAGAATGTTTTGCGGATGCTGCCCGCTACCCCAACGACCTGAAGAATAATAACGATCTGCTGGTGCTGACCAGGCCGGAAATCATTCTGGATATTCACCGCCGCTTTCTGGATACGGGTCGCGCGGATATTCTGGAAACCTGCACTTTCGGCGCTACCAGCATCGGCCAGCATGATTACTTCTGGCACCGTCCGGAAGAAGGACGGCGCAAGGACCAGGAGTATTTCCAGGAGGTGGTGGATGCCCCTGAATTGAAGGCCCTGGTCCGGGATTTGAACATGGCAGCTTCCGCACTGGCCCGCCAGGCATGTGACGAAGCGGAAGCGTCAGACGGCAAGCCGCGCCTGGTGGCCGGCTCCATCGGTCCCATGCCCGTTACCTGCTCCCTGTCCCCGGACGTGAACGATCCCGGCTTCCGGGCCGTGAATTTCCGCCAGCTGAGGCAAGCCTACCGCGACCAGGTTCTGGCCCTGCTGGAAGGAGGAGTGGATATGCTGCTGGTGGAGACGATTTTCGACACGCTGAACGCCAAGGCGGCCCTGTTCGCCATTGAAGAGATTTTTGAGGAACAGCCGGAGGCCGCCGTTCCGGTCATGGTGTCCGTAACGCTGACGGACAAGGCCGGACGCACGCTGTCCGGCCAGACGATTGAAGCGTTCTGGAATTCCATTCGTCACGTCCGCCCTTTTTCCGTAGGCATCAATTGCGCCCTGGGGCCGGACCTGATGCGCTCCTTTGCAGAGGAGCTTTCCGGCCTGGCGGATTGCTACGTGTCCATTTACGCGAATGCCGGGCTTCCCAACCCGCTCAGCCCCACCGGCTACGACCTTCTTCCGGAGGACATGGCCCGGTTCATGAAGGAGTATGCCTCCCTGGGCCTGCTGAATATCGTAGGCGGCTGCTGCGGGACCACTCCGGAGCATATCGGCGCCATTGCTGCAGCCATGGAAGGGGAGCCTCCGCGCATTCCGGCTTCCCAGGAGCCCGCGCTGCGCCTGTCCGGATATGAAGCGTACAATCATACGCGGGAGAAGAATACCCTTTTTGTGGGGGAACGCTGTAATGTGGCGGGTTCCCCCAAATTTGCGCGCCTGATTCGTGAAGGGAATTATGAGGAAGCAGTATCCATTGCCCGCCAGCAGGTGGAGAATGGAGCCGTGGTGCTGGATTTCTGTTTTGACGACGGCCTGATCGACGGCCCCGAGGCCATGGTCCGCTTTCTTAATCTCGTTTCCGCGGAGCCGGATATCGCCCGTGTTCCCTTCATGGTGGATTCCTCCAAATGGGAAGTATTGGAGGCCGGCCTGCAATGCATGCAGGGCAAGGGAATCGTGAATTCCATTTCCCTGAAGGAGGGGGAAGAGGAGTTCCTGAAGAAGGCGGCGCTGATTAAAAAGTACGGCGCTGCTGCCGTGGTGATGGCTTTTGACGAACAGGGGCAGGCTTCCAATTACGGCGACCGCGTCCGCATCGCCAAACGGGCCTATGACCTGCTGGTGGAGCGGGTGCAGTTCCCGCCGGAGGATATCATTTTTGACCCGAACGTGCTGACCGTCGGCACCGGCATTGCGGAACACGCCAATTACGCGCTGGATTTCTTCAAGGCAGCAGGCTGGATTTCCCGGAACCTTTCCCACACCCACATTTCCGGCGGCATTTCCAATGTCTCCTTCGCCTTCCGCGGCAATAATCCGGTGCGGGAGGCCATGCATTCCGCCTTCCTGTACCACGCCACGCGGCAGGGGCTGGACATGTGCATCGTGAATGCCGGGATGCTGGAAGTGTACGATAATATTCCCAAGGACAGGCTGGAGCTGATTGAAGACGTTCTGCTGAACCGGAATCCGGACGCTACGGAACGCCTGACGGATTACGCTGAAAAACTGGCCGCGGAGAAGACGGAAGACGGAAAGGAAAAGAAGCCCGTGCTGGCCTGGCGGGAGCAGGACGTCGCCAAACGCCTGGAGTATTCCCTCATCAAGGGCATTACCGAGTTCGTGGATGCGGATACGGCGGAGGCGTTCCGGGAGCTGGGCTCTCCGCTGAACGTGATCGAAGGCCCGTTGATGGACGGCATGAAAGTCGTCGGGCAATTGTTCGGGGACGGCAAGATGTTCTTGCCCCAGGTGGTGAAGAGCGCCCGCGTGATGAAGCAGGCCGTGGCATGGCTCACCCCGTACATTGAAGCGGACAGCAAGGGTTCCTCCAAGACGGGAAAGGCCGTGATCGCCACCGTGAAGGGGGACGTGCATGACATCGGCAAGAATATCGTGGGCGTGGTGCTGGGCTGCAACGGCTTTGAGATGATTGACCTGGGCGTGATGGTTCATTGTGATACCATTCTGGACCGGGCGGAGGCGGAACAGGCGGACCTGGTGATGCTTTCCGGCCTGATCACCCCTTCCCTGGAGGAGATGTCCCACGTGGCCGCGGAGATGGAGCGCCGGGGGATGACCATTCCCCTGATGGTGGGGGGAGCCACCACGTCCGCCCTGCACACGGCCCTGAAAATCGCCCCCCATTACAAGGGCGCCGTGGTTCATACGGTGGACGCCTCACAGGTGGTGCCCGCTGCCGCCTCCCTGGTGAGCGAGAAGAAGGATTCCTACATTGCCTCCGTGAAGGCACGGCAGGAGGAGTTGCGCAACAGGCATGAAAACAAGCCCGTCCGCGACCTCCTGCCCCTGAAGGAAGCCAGGGAATTGCGCTGGAAGGGAGCGGAGGGCGGTTATCTTCCCCCCGTGCCCGCACGCCTGGGACCGGTTTCCATCGGCAGCCTGCATAGTTCCGTCAGCTGCGGCTGCTGCAGTGACGACCCGCGCTATTACGTGACCGTTCAGGAGCTGATTGAGCATATTGACTGGACGCCCTTTTTCCACGCCTGGGAATTGCACGGTTCCTGGAACCGCGCCAGCCAGGAGTTCCGGACGAAGGACCCTTCCAAGGCGGAGGCGGCCGCGGCCCTGTACCAGGACGCACGCGACCTGCTGGACCAGGCCGTGAAGGAGAACCGCTACCAGGCCCGCGGCGTCATCGGCATTTTCCCGGCCAATTCCACGGCCAGCCATGACGACATCACCGTCTGGACGGATGAGTCCAGAAATGTTCCGCAGGCCATCCTGCTGACCCAGCGCCAGCAGTTGAACAAGCAGGGAAAGACCCGGCTGGCGCTGGCGGATTTCATCGCTCCCGAGGGGGTGAAGGATTATGTGGGGGCCATGGCCGTCAGCATCCACGGGTCCAGGCGCTGGGCGAAGGAATGGGAAGCCAGGAATGATTCCTACCGCGCCCTGCTGGTCAGCTCCCTGGCGGACCGCCTGGTGGAGGCTTTCGCTTCCATCGCCCATGGCAAGCTGCGCCTTTTGTGGAATATTCCGGAAGAGTCGGGGGTGCGCCCCGCCTGCGGCTACCCCAGCCAGCCGGACCACCAGGAGAAGGAAACCGTGTTCGGCCTGCTCCATGCCCGGGAGGAAGCGGGCATGAACCTGACGGAGACCTGGATGATGCAGCCCGTTTCCTCCGTCTGCGCCCTCGTGTTCTCCCACCCGGAAAGCACCTATTTTTCCGTGGGCGTCACCGGGGAGGACCAGCAAAAGGATTACGCCGCCAGAAGACAGGCCGCCCATTCCTGACTTTCCCGTTTTTATTCCGCCTTTCCCCTTTATGCAGCATACCGACCAAATACAGGCCCTTTCAGAGTTCCTGCTGGAGTACGCCACCACGCTTATGGGCGCAGGGGTGCACACCAACCGCGCCGTGCGCAATATTTCCCGCATTGCCGCCGCGTACGGGTACAGTGCGGATATGACCATTTTCCAGCGCAATATCACCATGAGCCTGATCTGCAAGGATGACGAGACGCTGCGCCGCACCTCCGTCCGGAAGCTGAAGCCCCTGGCGTTCAACTTGAACCTGATCCAGCAGCTCAGCGAATTGAGCTGGCTCCCGGTGGACAACAACGTCAGCATTGCGGAGATGGAGCAGGCGTTCCGCTCCATCGTGCGCACCAAGAGGTTTTCCCGCTGGACGGACCTGCTTCTGGTCAGCGTGGGCAACGCCGCCTTCTGCCGCCTGTTCAACGGGGACCTGTGGGCCATGCTGACCGTGTTCGCCGCCACCCTGCTGGGCTTCCTGGTAAAACAGCAGCTTTCCCGGTTGAAGTACAATCCGCTGGGCGTCATTATCCTTTCCGCCTTCGCCGCTTCCATGGCGGCCGCGTGCGCCGTCATCTTCCAGCTCGGCTCCACGCCTCAGATCGCCCTGGCCACCAGCGTCCTGTTCCTGGTTCCCGGCGTTCAGATGATCAATTCCATCATGGACCTGATGCACGGCCACATCCTGATGGGCATCTCACGCGGCGTCCATTCCATCATGATGATTTCCTGCATCACCATCGGCCTTTCCGCAACCATGCTCATCGTGGGGGTAAACAGCTTATGAGTCCGGATTTTCTTTCCTCCATCCTCCTGGACGGCCTGATGGCCGCCATTGCCGCCACGGGGTTTGCCGTCATCTCCAATCCGCCCAAGCGCGCCATTGCCGTTTCCGCCCTGCTGGCGGCCATCGGCCACGCCTTCCGGTTTTACATGCTGCATTCCTGGTCCATTGACATTTCCAGCGCTACCTTTATCGCCGCCTTCACCATAGGCATGCTGGGCGTCATGACAGCCAAGCTGGTGAAGTGCCCGGCGGAGATTTTCGCCTTCCCCTCCCTGCTGCCGATGATTCCGGGCGTGTACGCCTACAAGACCATCCTGGCCCTGATGCAGTTCATGCAGGAGAACCAGGACACGGCCACCATGAACCGGCTGATTGTAGAGATTTGCAAGAACGGCATCACGGCGTTCTTCATCATCTTCTCCCTGGTGATCGGAGTAGCCATTCCCATGCTGATGTTCAAACGGTTGAGCTATACCCGCATCATCAAGCCGGAACACTGACCCCCAAACGCCTGAAACGGGTCATTTTTCTCTTGCCAGACTACGCCCCGTATGGTTTACTACGCCCCGCAACGGCAGGAATGCCAGTGCAAGACAGCCCCATAGTGTAATTGGTAACACACCTGATTTTGGTTCAGTATTTCTAGGTTCGAGTCCTGGTGGGGCTGCCAATCCAACCCTCTCTTCAAGGAGGGTTTTTCGCTGCCTTTTTCCGGCGCCGTTTCCCTCCCCGATTTCGCCAGCAGTGAGATTTCCCCGGGCCCCAGTGAATTGCCGGCCTGCGGCACGGCGGTTGTCCTGGCGGAACCTTCGTGAACCTGCAGCGCACCAGGGATGCCACCGGGCGTAAGGAAGCCGTCCTTCCCGCATGTTCATTCACGGCCGTGCGCCGGGAATAAGGGTTCCGGCCCCTTTAGACTCCGGACGGCACAAAGAAAGAGAGAAATTCCCCGCCGCTGTGCTGCGGAAAATGTTTTAAATACGCTAGCCAGGAAACCAGACAAGCCTGGCGGACAGAAAGGATAGCTTGAAGCGCTCAGGAGGAATTAATCAAGCTTCCATTCCCAGGCAACGGCAGAATGAACATGGCGGGATATGATATTCCCCCCACTCCATTTATTTCTGGAGAATACAGAAGGATTTCCCCCTTACAAAATTTGGAACAGAAAACGGAACGGGCACTTCCGGAGATTATCCGGAGGAGCCAGGGGAACGGAGTAACGGCCACCCTTTCCACTTTCCCCTGTTTCCACGCCCTCCGGACGAGGGTCACGTGGCATTTCCAGACGGTAAAAGCTCTTGCGTTACAGGGATTTTTTTGCATAATCCCCCGGCAGGAATGACGGAAAAACCTATACAACTTGGGCTTGCCGGGCTGGGGACGGTTGGTTCCGGCGTTTATGAAACGCTGTGCCGCAACCACTCCCTTCTGGAAGCCCGGAGCAAGATTCCTTTCAGAATCAAGCGCATCGCCGTGCGCAATCTGGAAAAACCCAGGGAAACCGCCGTTCCCCAGGAGCTGCTGACGGACGACTGGCAGGACCTGGTGAATGACCCGGAAATAGACATCGTCATCGAACTGATCGGCGGCACGCGCCAGGCTTACGAGCTGGTGACGCTGGCCCTCCGCGCCGGGAAACCCGTCGTCACGGGAAACAAGGCTCTTCTGGCGGAGTACGGCGCGGAGATTTTCAAGCTTTCCGCGGAAATGGGCACGCCCATTTATTTTGAAGCTTCCGCCGGAGGCGGCATCCCCATCATCCAGAGCCTGCAGAATTCCCTGATCTGCAACCATATCAATTCCATTGTCGGCATCATCAACGGAACGTCCAATTACATCCTCTCCGCCATGGGAGAACACGGGGCCGATTACGCGGACGCCCTGGTCCAGGCCCAGAAGCTGGGCTTTGCGGAAGAAGATCCCTCCCTGGACGTCAACGGCTGGGACGCCGCCCACAAGGCCCTCATCCTGGCGATGCTGGCGTACGGAACCACTATTTCCCCTGACAAGATTTACGTCAGCGGCATTGAGAACATCACCAGCCGGGATTTCGAGTTCGCCAGGAAGCTGGGCTATACCATCAAGCTCCTCGTCGTCATCCGCTACCATGAAGGGCAGGAAGACGCCCTGGAACTGCGCGTCCAGCCCTGCTTTGTCCATGACTGGCATATCCTGGCCTCCGTGAACGGCGTATTCAACGCCATTTCCGTCAACGGAGACATTGTAGGGGAAACGCTGTTTTACGGCCGCGGAGCGGGCAAAAATCCCACAGCCTCCGCCGTCATCAGCGACGTGATCACCGCCATGCGTGAAAGCCGCTATCCTGAATACCATACGGGGTTCAATCCGTATGCCAAGTCCTGCGGAATCATGCACATCAATGATACGGTCACCCCGTATTACGTCCGCTTCCAGGTGGCGGACCAGCCCGGCGTCATTGCGGAGATAGCCCGCATTCTGGCCACCTTCGGCATCGGCATATCCGCCACCTCCTCCGCTCCCAGCCATATCGCTGAAGACGGAGCCCAGTGGAACGACCTCGTTTTCATCCTCCATTCCTGCCCGTGGGGCCAGCTTCAGAAGGCCCTGGAGGAAATTGCCCGCATTTCCTGCGTGGCGGCGGAACCCCGCGTACTCCGCATCGAACACCTTCTTCCTCAATCCTAACCTACATCATCATCCTGTTACATGGCTCTTATCGTTCAAAAATTCGGGGGCAGCTCCGTCGGCACCATTGACCGCATCCGCAATGTGGCGCGCCGCATCCATGACACCGCCAAAGACGGCAACCAGGTGGTCGCCGTCGTTTCCGCCATGAGCGGGGTGACGGACAAGCTGATCGGCCTGGCCAAAGAGTTGTCCGAATCCCCTTGCGAACGCGAACTTGACGTGCTGATGGCCACCGGAGAGCAGCAGTCCATCGCCCTGCTCTGCATGGCCCTGCACGAGCTGGGGGAAAAAGCCATGTCCTTCACGGGGGCGCAGGCGGGCATCACGACCTTCGGCAGCCATACGCGTGGCCGCATCCACAGCATCAACCCCACGCTGATGAACAAGTACCTGCTGGAAGGCAACATCCTCATCTGCGCCGGCTTCCAGGGAGCCACGGAAGAAGGAATGGTCCAGACGCTGGGCCGCGGGGGGTCCGACCTTTCCGCCATCGCCATCGCTGCCGCGCTGAAAGCGGACGTGTGCCAGATTTTTACAGATGTGGACGGCGTGTACACCTGTGATCCCCGCGTGGTGAAAGACGCCAAGAAGATACAAACCCTTTCATATGACGAGATGCTGGAGATGGCCTCCAACGGTTCCAAGGTGATGCAGTCGCGCTCCGTGGAATTCGCCAAAAAATTCGGCGTCGTCTTTGAAGTTCGCAACTCCATGAACACCAACCCCGGTACAATCGTGCAAGAAGAAACTCCCTCCATGGAAGCCGTCGTCATCCGCGGCATTTCCATTGACCGCAACCAGGCCCGCGTTACCATTACCGGCATTCCGGACCAGATTGGCTACACGGCCCAGATACTGGGCGCCCTGGCAGAAGCGGAAATTAACCTGGACATGATTCTGGCCAATACCGCTCATGACGGCTACGTCCGCCAGTCTTTCACCATGCCCTCCAACGAACTGGGCCGCGCCCAGGCTGCCCTCAAGCCGGTCATGGCCGCCCTGGGTTCCACTGTGAAGGTGGAAACGGAAGCGGGTCTTGCCAAGCTTTCCCTGGTAGGCATCGGCATGCGTTCCCACTCCGGCGTGGGAGCTACCGCGTTCAAGGCCCTGGCGGACGCCAACATCAAGACCGGCATGATTTCCACCTCGGAGATCAAGATTGCCGTAATGGTGGACGAGTCAGACATTGAGGAAGCGGCCCGGGTGGTGCACAGGGCGTTCAATCTGGGCGTCTAACCCTTCCCCCTTTTTTCAGGCCCGGTTCACGGAAACGTGAACCGGTTTTTTCATGTATTTCCCCCCCTGTCCGGGACAGGGAGGGGAATGCTGAAATACAAAAAAAGGCCTGCTTCCTGAAAGGAACCGGACGGGGAGATGAAACATGCCCGGGCAACAAGGAAGGGCCTGCCGGAAAAACGGAAAGAAAAAAGAGTAAGACGTTATTTGCCGGAAGAGGGCCGGAAGCGGGCGGCCTCCGATTCTGCGGTGATCCTGGCGGGTTCGATATGAAGGAGTTTCCTTATAGCTTGGCCCCGATCGCTCTCCGTCATCGGGAAGTAAATGACGTCGTCTCCCAGATCATAGGAATCCAGGCCCGGGATACTGTCCGCCGGAGCAAAAGATTCCGGCGTGTCCGGCAGTTTTTTTACCTCCTTGGAGGAGGCAAGGGTATAATACATATAATTACCGGAATACAGTTCCGTTTTAGGGGAGCTGCCCGGTTCCGGTTTGGAGAAGCTGCCCGCAGAGTGTTTATGGGAAGCCCAGCTCCACTGGATCAAAGCCTCCACAGGAATGTCCCCCCGGAGGGATTGGACGACGCGGGCGTAGTACGTTATCTCCTGGTCCGTTTCTACCGTCTTATAAATAATAACCGCCAGGAGAATGTCGCTTCTCCGCAGGTACATGGCCGGGCTGTAAAGAGAAGCATCCGCGGCCACTTCAGCCTGCGTGGGAAAGGGGGGGGAAGATGGCGCCGCGCTGGCCGATACGGGTATCAGTCCGGAAAGCAAACAACAAAAGAGTGGTGTTTTATCCATAGAAATGGGTAGATTACTTTCTTTTCCATTATGTTCAAAAACGGAGCGAATGCTTTAAAAGCATTCGCTCCGTAAAAAAGAAGTTGATGAATTATTCAGCGTCTTTCAATGTCGCCCGGTTGATTAACCAAATGGGGCCAGTCAGGAAACTGCCAATGGAGATGTTGTCTCCCGGACACATTCCTGCGTGACCCTTTCCGGCAAACACAATAATGTCGCCCGGCTGCGGGCTGCAATAGCCTGTATCCTGGCCGTCGGCATAGTCCGGGTCGCCCAGGAGCTTTTGCACATAAGCGGCCATGTCCCTTGCACGGATGATCACGTGGGTTTTACCTTCCAATGCGCCAGCATTCGCCTTGTCTCCAATGAGCTCCGCCCCGGCTTCGTTCTTCAAGTCCTTCCCGAAGGAACTCAGCGCGATACTCATGCGCAGGGCGCAGCTGTTATAATAGCTGCGCAATTGCTCAGGTACATTGTCCTCAATTTCCTTCAGGTGAGCCTGATAGAGCCACCCCCCGATGTAGGACCAAACCTGTCCGGGATTGGGCATGGTGACATAATCCACCATATTGTAGCATTTCAGCAGTTTTTGGGCATCCTCCGTCTTCCAGAGATTGACGGGGACATCAATTTCCCAAAGTTCCAGGTCGGCCCCATCCATTTGAGGAACGAATTCTTCCGCATTGGGATAGGGGGCAATGGCATCCGGAACCTTCAGGTTCTCATGATGGAGCTTGACGTAATGGTAACCTTGCTTGAGTTCCTTCTTGCCCTCCGCCTTCCTGGATGAGTTGCCGTCCTTGAGTTCCACCACTTTCTGGTTGTCTATTTCCAGGTAACCGTTGTCGTCCATCTGAATGGTAAAGGCATATTCCTTATCGAAGGGGATACGGATGTATCCTTCCCAGTCATGAACGCCGGTTTCTTCCGTCTTGTGCCAGACGATTTTGGGAGCGTCTTTTTTCTTCACCTTGTAACGAGGATTATTTTCAGCGTCGAGCGGGTGAAATGGTATAGTTGATATAGCCATAGTGTTTATGTTTTCAATTCATTTATTGTTGAATGAACTGGCCATTCAGTCCATGGTCACCTTGAAAGATTTCCCTCTCCCCATCAACACGTTCAACGCGTATTCGGCAGACAGGAAAAGGGCCGAAACAGCGCAGGAATCAGGTGAAAATAAAGGGCATCAAAAATACAAGCATTGATGGCCAATAATTAAACATTCCAATCTCTCCGTCCCGGGAGGAAATAAATGCGCCTTCCGCCTGCACATTCCGGAATTTTGCCAAACCGTCTCCAATACGAAATATAAGAGGCGCCTCCAGAAGGAATATACCTCTCCGGACTATTGACGAGTGTTCATCTACAGGGAATTGGTCATTTTTCCCTGTAACCATGCAAAGGCCAGCAAAGGAAATTCCTTTACTGCACCCGTATGGTCTGTTCAATCAGTTCGTTCAGGCGGGGGGCGGAAACGCCGCCGACCATTTCCTTCAGCTTCATGCCTTCCAGATACAGGACCGTTAGCGGAACGGCTTCCAGCCCGTACTTGCGGGCCACGTCCGGATAAGCGTCCGCGTCAATCAGCACGGCGAACGCCTTGCCGTCCTGCGCCGCGGCGTAGGACTTGACCGCCTGCACGTAGTCCGTGGCCGGGCGGCTCCAAGGGGCATAAAAGACAATCAGCACCTTGCGGCCGGAGAGTTCCGTGAGCTGCCTCATGTCCTCCCCCTTGTAGTCCATCCACACGGGGGCCTTCTTTTTAGGCTCCGCGGGGGGGAGAACTTTTTTGGGAGGGTCAAACGTTCTTTCCAGGGGGCGCGGAGCGGGCTTCTTCTCCGCGTAGCGGGCGCGCCGTTCGCTGGAATCGTCGCATCCGGTCAGGCCGGCCATCAGCAGGCCGCTGACCAATATGAACAAGCCCTGTTTCATTCCGCAGGCAAGTATGCCCGGGGAAGGCGAATTTGCAAGACTGAAACCCGTCCCGCTTTTCGCGTTGCCCCCGCCCCCCCTTCTCTGTTATGGTAGCCGTCGCATGAACGGCGTCCCTCCACTGGAATTTGCAGGGGTTTCCCACTGGGCGGCTTTGGCCGTTCTTCTGGCGGCGGGAGTTTGCATCATGGAATTGGGGCAGTCCTACAAGAAAACCGTCAGGAACCGCACCACGTTCTGGCTGGGAGTCGCCTGCCTGTTCAGCCTGGTTCCGGACCTGGCCGCCATGCTGGCGGATGAACCGGAAAAGAGCTGGACGTGGATGCTTCCCCTGCATTTCTGCTCCGTCATGCAGGTGCTCTGCGCCCTGAGCCTGTGGATTCCCTCCCGCCTGCTGCGCTCCGTGGTATACTACTGCGTGCTGTGCGCCACCTTGCAGGGGCTGCTCACCCCATCCGTGGCCCACGATTTCCCGTCGTGGACGTACTTCGCCTTTTTCCTGTCCCACGGCGTAACGGTCATCACGGCCCTTTACCTGCCGCTGGCCCTGGAATGGAAGCCGGCGCGGTGGGATTTCCTGTGGGCCCTTCTGCTGGCGAACGTATATCTGGCGGCCGTCCACCCCGTCAACATGCTCCTGGAAACCAATTACGGGTTCACCGTGGCTACGCCTGCGGGCGGCTCCGTGCTGGACCTGTTCGGGCCGTGGCCCTGGTACCTGCTGTGGATGCAGATTCCGGCGCTCGTGCTGATGTACCTGCTCACGCTTCCCTTCCGCCATTATCCCAGAGGACGCACGGGCAGTTCCCTGTTCCATCATTGAGAAAGGCCCCACCATCCGCGCCAGGCTGTTCATGCCGGAACTACTGCGAAAGAGGAAAGGCGCGGACTCCCGATTCCGGACAAGAAGGGCCGGAACGAGCCTTTTATTGGACAATAGGCTTGAGGATGCCGATGTAGGTGTCCGACGTTCCGGTTCCGCGATAGATGGAATCTATCCTGATCTTGATGGTGTGCACAGGCTGCCTGTAGTACGGCGGCACGACGATCTGGGGCGTCCAGTCATCCCGCAGCGTGGCGTCAAAGGTGTAATTCCCGTTCAGCGTTACCTGGATGACTTTGGGGCGGCTGAACATGGAATAGGCTATGTTCGGATGCCGCCGCGCTTCCGTATCCCTTTCCGGATTGGTCACCGGGGAAATGCCGGTTTCCAGCATGATGCCCAGCAGCCGTCCCGGATTCTTGAGCTTGATTTCCAGGGTTTCCCCCTGCCCGTCTCCGGAAACGCCTTCCGCCCAATAGCCGGTGCCGTTCTTCAGGTTATCCGGGGAGCACGGCGCGCCGTAGGGGTCCTTCTCCAGAGTAGAGCTGGCCGTCACATCATACTGGTCCGTCAGGGTTCCCTTTTCACCGCGGATGGTGACCTGGCCGTCCTTGTCCAGCACCCAGCCGGGGCCGGGCGTCAGCACCACGGAGGAAGCATAGGGCCTGCCGTCCGCTCCCAGCAGGGACCAGGTATAAACGCCTTTGGGCGTAGTCACAATGGATTTGGCATCTGCGGACGGGTCCAGCTTGACGGATTGGTTGGTCATCTCCGAGCTGTATACATTCACGACCGCCCTGGGGGTGCCTCCCGTCCAGGTCATCACCGGAGAGGCGAGCAGCGTCAGACGGGGTTCCCCCATGTTGACCTTCGGTTCCGGCGTAATGGCAATATCCTGCGTATAAGGCACGGAAAACTGGAAGGTAAGCACATGAGTACCCGCCTTGTTGGGAACCTGGGCCACCAGCCAGTGGGTGATTCCGGCAACGGGGGACATGGTGGGAGCGTCCGCCTGAAGATGCCGCCCTTCCACCAGGGAGGAATCACATTTCAAATCGTCCACGGACGTCACGACGTCCTGCACCGCCTTCGTAAAAGGCAGGTTGCGTATGGGCTCCGGCTTTGCGGCATTGGCCTGTTCATCCGGCGGATCATACTGGAACGGCACGCCCACGGAGATGATCTTGCCCTTGACGCCTTTGGGGATGTCCAGCGCGCAGGTGTAAATCAGAAAGGCCTGGTGCTGTTTCAGGGACACGGTAACGTCCAGGGCGTTCAGCCGGATTTCGTCCGCCTGCGTCAAATCCATGGGGACCGGCAAGCCGGGCGCCGGAGCAATGCATTGAAGGGAGACGTTCCGCGACCGGGGCTGCGGGGCCTTTTCTGCGGCGCTCCGTTCCTTATGCTGAGGGTCTGCGGCCAGGACCGGCATGCAGCACACGGCGCCGGTCAACCAGATCAGGGTAGCCAATCTCATGGCCGTTAAAATAACGCCTTGCAGCACGTTCATCAAGGCTCATTTGAGGCAGATGGAAAAGCCTTTTCCTCCTCCTGCTTCCCGCCTTAAAAAACAAGGGAGAAGCCATTTTTTAATCCGTAAAATCCGTAGCAGGCAGGCATTCGTTTCAAGCCCAGGAATGTTGTCCCATGTTTTTTAAAAGGGCTTGTTGAGAGTTTTCCGGAACGACTTTTTGCCGGATGGGTGAAGAGCGGCGCCCTTGTGAAGGGGAGCAGAAGGAGGCCGCTCCCAACCGGATAGAAAACCGGCATGGACATCAGATGCTTCATCATGTTACTAATCAACAAAATTCATTTACTGGTAATAATCAACAGGAATTTTCACATAACAGGAAATACACGCTGCAATACCCATCCATCCGGCCCCTTAACGCCTTCTTATTGCCGGGGGTTTCCCATGGAAAAGCCCCCTCCGCGGGAGGCGAATAACGTTCTGCAGGAAGGCGCCCGTCAAGCAAAAAAAATGGAGTGTCAGGCAGACAAAAAAAATTCACGCAAGACAGGAGCAAAATTTCTCGGAAACCGGGATAAAGCACAACATGTGGGATACAGAAAAAAAGACTGTACAATATTTCCTTTTCATCGCGATTATTTTTCAGTAGATAATGCAAACGCTACGCGCCGCCCCAACCCCGCGACGGAGCGCTGCCTCACGGGATTTCTCCCAAACGCTTTCTACTTCGCAAGCCATGACTATAGACAACTCGCAAACCATACTCAAACTGCGTACAGGACAGGAAATCATCCTCCCCCAGAGGAAGGACCTTCTGGGCGGTCTGAAATTCACCAGAAGATTTTCCCACAACGAAGTCCATCCCTATGATGAAGTGGACTGGACCCGCCGCGACGTCCGCATCATGGATTGGAAGACCGGCAAGACCATTTACGAGCGCCTGGGCCTGGAAGCGCCCGCGCACTGGGATGACAACGCCGTCAAGATCACGGCGGACAAGTACCTTTTCGGCAGTGAACCGGGGTCCCTGGAATATGAAGACAGCTTCCGCAATATTTACGACCGCATTTCCAACACCTACACCGTATGGGGCTGGGAGGAAGGCTACTTCGCCACGCTGGAGGACGCGGAGATTTTCAATGAGGAAATCAAGGCCATGCTGGTGCAGCAGATTTGGGCTCCCAACTCTCCCGTATGGTTCAACATCGGCCACTGGGAACAGTGGCGCTGGGGCCGCCCGGACCTGCGGGAAAGCTATACCGGCCACGGCAACAAGGCCTACCACACCAAGGGCACCAAGAACAACCTGAAGACCTTCACGGTCCAGTCCACGTATGAATATCCCCAGTGCTCCGCCTGCTTCCTGACGGAAGTGGGGGACAGCATGGAGGACATCCTGGACCACCTGACCACGGAAGGCCGCATTTTCGCTTCCGGTTCCGGCGTGGGCATCAACCTTTCCACCCTCCGTTCCTCCAGGGAGCCCATCAGCGGCAAGGGCCGCTCCTCCGGCCCCATTTCCTTTGACCGCGGCTGGGACCGCATGGCCGGAGCCATCAAGTCCGGAGGCAAGACGCGCCGCGCGGCCCGCATGGTGCTGATGTTCAGCGACCACCCGGACATTTTCGAGTTCATCAGCACGAAGAACCGCCAGGAAGACATCGCCAAGGTGATCCTGCGCGAGCACAACGTGCACGTGGAGCTGAAGCAAATTGCGGAAACCAAGCTGGTGGCGGGCACCCCGGCGGAAAAAGCCGCCGCGCGCCTCATTCTTTCCCTGCCGCTGGCTACCCGGAACAGCTTTGACCCGCACATGGACGCCCTGCTGTACGGGGAAACGCTTTCCCACCAGAACGCGAACCATTCCGTCTCCCTGAAAGGCGACTTCTGGCAGGCCCTCGCCAACAACGGCAATACCTACACGCGCTGGGTCACGAACCCCGCCCACATTGAACAGACTTTCCGGGCCCAGGAACTGCTGGAAGCCATGGCGAAGTCCATCTGGGACAACGGGGAGCCCGGCGTGCACAACAATGACGTGATCAACCTCTGGAACCCCGTCAAGTCCATCGGCTCCATCACTACCTCCAACCCCTGCTCCGAGTACGTCTTCCTGAACAATACGAGCTGCAACCTTTCCTCCTTCAATGCCTACCGCTTCCTGACGAAGGGCGAGGACGGCAAGCCCGTCTTCGACGCGGACGCCCTGACCCACGCCGCGCGCCTGGCGATGGTCTGCGCGGACCTGAACGTGGAACGCGGCGGCTTCCCGATTGAAGAAATCGCGGAAGGCACCTACAAGTACCGCACCACGGGCATCGGCTTCGCCAACGTGGGCGGCTCCCTGATGGCGCTGGGCGTTCCGTACGATTCCGACGAAGGCCGCTGGATTGCCTCCCAGCTTTGCAGCGCCCTGACGGCGGCCTGCTGGACGGCCTCCGCGGAGATGGGCGCGGAGCTGGGTTCCTACGTGGAATACCCTGCCAGCAAGAAGGACCTGCTGGCCGTGCTGCGCCTGCATAACGCGGCCCAGAAGCTGGCGACCGCCCTGCCCGCCCAGAAGGATTCCAAGACTTTGGACGACCTGATTGAGAACATCATCGCCAACGCCGGCGGAGTGCTGCCGGAAGCGCAGGGGTTGACCGCCTCCTACGCCCTGCACGCCTATCTCAAAAGCTTCAAGGCTCCCACCCTGATGAACAAGGAGCGCATCGCCGCCGCCGCCAAGCTGGCGGAAGCCGCCTCCGGGATGTGGGCCAAAGTCGCCAAGGCTACGGCGCACCGCAACGCCTTCGTCTCCGTGATGGCCCCCACGGGCACCATCTCCGCCCCGCTAGGCTGTTATGATGAAGGCACCACCTCCATTGAACCGGATTACACGCTGGTGAAATGGAAGCAGCTTGCGGGCGGAGGCTCCCTGAAAATGTTCAACCGCCTGGCCCTGGAAGGCCTGCGCTCCCTGGGCTATGCGGAAGACTTCGTCAATGAAGCCGCCCTGGAAGTGGCCGGCCTGGACGGCCTGATTTCCGCGTTCCAGGGGAATATGGACGCCGTCGTGAACCAGCTCATCGTGGACCCCTGCAACGACCAGGCCGGACCCGTGCGCCTCGCGTGGCGCCGCCTGCTCTCCGGCACGGAATCCCGCAGCGAGATTCAGGAAAAGGTGGCCTATATCAGCAACCCGGCCAACATGTCCGTGCTGACGGCGGATGAACTGACCGTCATCAATGGCTCCGCCCACATTGAGTCCATCCCGTGGCTGGACAAGAAGGACCTTCCGGTCTTTGACTGCGCCGCCACCAACGGCAACGGCATCCGCGCCATCTCCCCCGCCGGCCACGTGCTGATGCTGGGCGCCCTCCAGCCCTTCATTTCCGGGGCGTGCTCCAAGACGGTGAACATGCCCGTCTCCGCCACCGTGCAGGAAGTCTACGATTCCCTCATCATGTCCCATGACCTGGGCGTGAAGTGCATCGCCATCTTCCGCGCCGGCTCCAAGGCGAACGCCGTTTACGTGGTGGACACGCCGGAAACCCGCATGTTCAAGGCCAACCATGTATGGGAACAGCTGGTGAACGCCGGAACGGAAGCCATTGACGAAATCATCGCGGAAGCGTCCAAGCCGCGCCAGCGCAAGCTGCCCGGCCGCCGCCTGGGCCAGACCGTGAAGTTCTCCGTGGGCGGCCAGCTCACGGGCTACCTGACGGTGGGCGTGTATGCGGACGGTACCTGCGGGGAAGTCTTCGGCCGCCTGGGCCAAGTGGGCTCCTTCGCCTCCGGCATGTTTGAAGCCTATTGCAAATTGCTCTCCACGGCCCTCCAGTTCGGCGTGCCGCTCAAGGAAGTGGTCAAGGGCTTCCGCAATTACTCCTTTGAGCCCTCCGGCTTCTGCCGCGTGGGGGACGATACGGAGGCGGACACCTGCACGGAAATCCGTTCCTGCGCCTCCGTGGTGGACCTGATCGCCAAGATTCTGGCGTGGCTCTTCCCGGAAAGCAACGGCTACCGCCTGCGGGACGTGTTCTCCATCCCGAGCGTCAGCCTGCCCGGCCAGGCTCCGGACACCACGGTGAGCGTGCTGCCCCCCCGCATCATCACCGCCCCGGTGCACCTTGAAACCCCGGCGCTGCCGGAGGTTCCCGCCGCCGGCAAGGCGCCGGAAGGCACCATGCTTAACGGCGCTTCCCTGTGCCCGCAGTGCCATTCCCTGGCCTACGTGCAGGACGGCAAGTGCAAGTCCTGCCGCTCCTGCGGGTATAAGGATGGCGGCTGCGGGGAATAAGCGGATTATTCCCGTACCTGTTATTTCAAGGCGGAACCCGGCCAGCTTCCGGGTTCCGCCTTGCTGATGCTTTCCCCAGCTCCAATCCATCAGAATCAATCAAATGGCTATGTGGAACCCATGGCGCGGATGCCACCGGTACAGCGCCGGGTGCAAATTCTGTTATATTCATCAAGCCGACAGACGGAGGGGAATGAATACGGACGAGATCGTGAAAACAGACAATTTTCATGCCCCCGTGCTGAAGAATAAAAAGGGAGATTACAGAATGAAACCCGGCCAGACCGTGTATCTGGGCTTCTCCACGGATTTTCTCATCCGGGAGGCGGACCCATGGCGCGGCGAATGCTGGGATATGATCCGGGAACGCCGGGACCTGAACTTTATTTTCCTGACCAAAAGAATTGAACGGTTCATGGAATGCATCCCCGGTGACTGGGCGGACGGCTATGACAACGTCACCATAGGCTGCACGGTGGAAAACCAGGACAGGGCGGACTTCAGGCTCCCCATCTTCAACAAGCTTCCCATCAAGCATAAAAACATCATTTGCCAGCCGCTTCTTGAGCAGGTGGACCTGGCCCCGTATTTGAACCAGATTGAACTGGTCGTCGCAGGCGGAGAATCCAACAGCTGCGCCAGGCCCCTGAATTATGAATGGATCTTATCCATCCGGGAACAATGCATCCGGAGCAAGGTTCATTTTGAATTCAGGCAATGCGGGACAAACTTCATCAAAGACGGGAAAATGTACCGTCTTCACGTCAGGCAGCTATGCAGCCAGGCGAAGAAAGCCGGGATCAACTGCTGACCTCCCGTCCGGCGTGCGGCAGAAAAAAGCGCCTCCCCCACGCGTTCCGGACTATGAGGCAAAAAACCACCCGGAAGAAGGAATGATAGGCGTTTGCCTTGAAATCCGGCGTAATTTCATTCATAGTACAGCGTGAGCGCCTGAGCCCGTTCCTCTATCTTTCCATGAAACCCTACTACACCCTGGCCGATCTTCTGGATGAAGAACATCCGTTTGATGCCGGAGAATCCGTTCCCGCCAGACTGGCCGTGATCGGCTTCCCCATCGCCCATTCCAAATCTCCCGCCATGCAGCAGGCCGCTCTGGATGCCGCGGGCATCCGTGCGCGCTACATCCGCATCCAGGCTTCTCCGGAAGAGTTTGCGGACGTGGTGCGCCTGCTCCGGGAAAAAGGATTCCTGGGAGCCAACGTCACGGTGCCCCACAAGCAGGCCGCCTGCTCCCTGTGCCATGATACGGACGCCCTCTCCCGCGCTACGGGTTCCGTCAATACGCTCGTCTTTCAAAAGGACGGCTCCGTTTCCGGCTTCAATACGGACGGTCCGGGCTTTGGACGCGCCATCCGGGAAGAATTTTCCGTGGACCTGCGCGATTTGAAGGTGGTGCTTCTGGGCGCCTGCGGCGGGGCCGGGCTGGCCCTGGCCTACACCTGCGCCATGCAGCACTGCGAGCGGCTGACGCTGGCAGGCAGGTCAGAAGAAAAGCTCCAGGCCCTTAAGGACAAACTGAGTTCCTTTTTCATTGACGAACACAGGCTGGAAGGACCATCCGACCGTCTGGCGGCCCACCTGAACAACACGCCGCGGTTCAATTCCGCCGTGGCGGAAGCGGACCTGATCGTCAACGCCACGTCCCTAGGCCTGAAACCTACGGACCCGTCCCCCGTGCCGTCCGCCCTGCTTTCCGCCCACCACCTGGTGTATGATTTACAGACGCATGACGACGCTTTCCAGATGGAAGCCCGCTTCCAGGGAGCCAGGGTCTCCAACGGCCTCTCCATGCTGATTCACCAGGGGGCCCTTTCCTTTGAACGCTGGTTCGGCATCAAGCCGGACATTTCCGTCATGCGCCAAGCCCTTGAACAAAAGCATGCCTGACACCAAACCCGATTTTGACATCCGGGCTTTCCGGAACGCGCTGGTGGAGTGGTTCCGGCGGGAGGGGAAGGATTACCCGTGGCGCCGGACCACGGACCCATGGCACATCCTGGTTTCCGAGCTGATGCTGCAGCAGACCACCATTCCCACCGTTCTGGGAAGGTATGAACGGTGGATGCGCCAGTTCCCCACTCCCGGGCACCTGGCCTCCGTGGACGAACAGACGGCCCTGCGCTCCTGGGAGGGGCTGGGGTATTACCGCCGCGTGCGTTCCCTCCAGGCCATCGCCAGGGAGATTGTCCACGAATTCGGCGGAGAGTTCCCGGACAACCCGGAAGGGCTGAAACGCCTGCCGGGCATCGGCCCGTATACGTCTGGGGCCCTGCTTTCCTTCGCCTTCAACAAGGCCGCCCCCATCGTAGACGCCAATGTGGCGCGCGTGCTGGCCCGCATTGACAATTATTCCGTGCCTGTGGATTCCACGGAAGGGTTGAAGTACCTGTGGACCCGCGCGGAAAATCTGGTGGATCCGGAACATGCCCGCGAATTCAATTCAGCCATCATGGAATTGGGGCAGACCTACTGCAGGATCAGCGCGCCGGACTGCCTGCTCTGCCCCGTCCGCTCCTTCTGCTCCGCGGAGCAGCCGGAAATGCTGCCTGTCAAGAATCCCAAGCCGGAAATTACCCGGGTGGAACACCACGACGTTCTCTACCTCCGCGGTAAATCCATCCTGCTGGCAAGATGCCCGGAAGGGAAGCGCCACGCCGGCATGTACCGTTTCCCCCAGCGGGAGGACGACCACACCCTTTCCCTGCCCCATGTGCTGAAACAGACCTACAGCGTCACCCGCTACAAGGTGACCCGCTACATCCACCATGTGGCGGAATCCCCGGCTTTTCTGGAGGGGGAGGAACTGGTTCCTCTGGACAAGGTGCACGAGCTGCCCATGGCCTCCCCGGACCGCAAGGCCCTGAATTCCCCCATTCTAGGCAAACTGCTGGACCAAATCAGATGAATCCCAGACTGACACCGGAACTGGTTCTTTCCGCCTACTGCCAGGGGTGTTTTCCCATGGCGGACCCGGAAACGGGAGAAATTTCCTTTTACGAACCGGATCCCCGCGCCCTGATTCCGCTGGACGAACGCTTCCACATCCCTCACGGTCTCAAGCGCGTCCTGAATAAAAAACCTTTTGAACTCCGGATGGATACCGCTTTTCCGGATGTGGTCCATGCCTGCGCCCGGACGGACGAACCGGAGGAACAATGGATAGACGGGCAGATTGAGGAAGTGTACGGCAGGCTTCACGAGATGGGCTTTGCCCACAGCGTGGAGTGCTGGGATGAGGAAGGATTGCAGGGGGGCCTTTACGGGGTCTCCCTGGGGAAGGCGTTCTTCGGGGAGAGCATGTTTCACCGGAAAACGGATGCCAGCAAGATTGCCCTGGTAGCCCTGGTTCAGTACCTGCGGGCCCACCAGTTCCTTTTTCTGGATACGCAGTGGACTACGCCGCATTTGCTGAAGTTCGGCACGTACGAGGTTCCGGCGGGGGAATACCGGAAGCTGCTGAAGAGGGCGCTGGAGGGGTGAGGAGAAAATTTGGAGTTTATTTATTTTAATGGACAAAATGGGAATAAATGAACAGGATGAACTCCATGGACGGAATGTCTCATGGATTTATTCCCAAGCATGGAGGATACCGGAATCTGGTGGTATACCGGGTTGCGGAGATCATTTATGATTTCACGTTCCGGTTCTGCAATAAATACGTGAAAAATCAAGGCCGGACTTATGACCAGATGGTTCAGGCAGCCCGTTCCGGCATGCAGAATATCGCGGAAGGGAGCGTGGATTCAGGAGTCAGCAAAGCGTCTGAATTGAAACTGACGGGAATTGCCAAGGGAAGCCTTCAGGAACTAAAGGAAGACTACCTTTCCTATCTGCGCCAGCGGGGATTGGAACAGTGGGAAAACAACAGTCTTTACGCGCAAGAGCTGATCAGGGCCAGGTTTTCTTCTGCACAGGAAGTTATCCGGTGGGTGGGCAAGCACAGGAATTTCCGCCCGGACCATTTTGGAGCAAATACAGCCGTTATCCTCATTAACGTAGCCCTTGGCCTGCTTGCTAAATTGATTCAAGCCCAGGAAAAGGATTTCATGCAGAACGGCGGCATCCGTGAACGCATGACCCGCGCACGGCTGGAACAGCGCAAACACAGAGGCAAATAATCTTCTTATTTAATATTTTGGTCCACTCCGTCCATCAAGTCCCTTTAGTCCATCCCTTCCCCGTCTCCACAAAAAAGCCCGTGGTTCCGGAGAACCACGGGCTGTCTATTAACCCTTAACAAAAAAGGCTTACGCCTGTTCCAAAGCTGCCTGGGCGGCGGCCAGACGGGCGGTCGGGACGCGGTAGGGGGAGCAGCTCACGTAGGTCAGGCCCAGCGTGTTGCAGAACTTGACGGAAGCAGGGTCGCCGCCGTGTTCGCCGCAGATGCCCAGCTTGATGTCCGGACGGGTGGAGCGGCCGAGTTCCACGGCAATCTTCATCAGCTTGCCGACGCCTTCCTGGTCGATGGAGGCGAAGACGTTTTTCTTGATGATTTCCAGTTCCTGGTACTGCGGCAGGAAGGAGCCGGAGTCGTCGCGGCTCATGCCCAGGCCCGTCTGGGTCAGGTCATTGGTGCCGAAGGAGAAGAACTGGGCGGTTTCCGCGATTTCGTCAGCCGTGACGGCGGCGCGCGGGATTTCAATCATGGTGCCGACGAGGTAGTCCACCTTGGCACCCTTTTCTTCAAATACCTGCTTGGCCACCTTGTCAATGATGGCTTTCTGGATGTCCAGCTCCTTCTTGAAAGCCACCAGGGGAACCATGATTTCAGGCACCACGGCGAAGCCTTCTTCCTGGGAGACTTCCACAGCGGCTTCAAAGATGGCGCGGGCCTGCATTTCCGTGATTTCCGGATAGGCAATGCCGAGGCGGCAGCCGCGGTGGCCGAGCATCGGGTTGAACTCGTGGAGTTCAGCCACGCGGCGCATGATGACTTCCACGGGCATGCAGATTTTCTGAGCCAGGTCAAGCTGCTGTTCCTTCGTCTGGGGAAGGAATTCGTGCAGGGGCGGGTCCAGCAGGCGAATGGTGCCCGGCAGGCCCTTGAGCGCCTTGAAGATGCCCTTGAAGTCGCCCTTCTGGTAGGGAAGGAGCTTGGAAACGGCGGCCACGCGGTCGCTCTTCTTGGTGGAAAGGATCATTTCACGGACGAAGTCGATCCGATCCCCTTCAAAGAACATGTGCTCCGTGCGGCAGAGGCCGATACCGGTAGCGCCGAAGGCGATGGCGGTTTCCGTCTGCTTGGGGGAGTCCGCATTGGTGCGCACTTTCATCTTCGTGCAGTCGTCGCACCACTGCATGAGCCTGGCGAAGTTCTGGTAGGTGCGGCTGTCTTCCGGCTTCATGGTCTTGGAGATCAGCACCTGGATGATTTCAGAGGGGGAGGTTTCCACCTTGCCGGCGTACACCAGGCCGCTCGTTCCGTCGATGGACATGTAGTCGCCTTCATTGAAGGTCATGCCTCCAACGGTGACGGTGCGGTTGTTGTAGTCCACGATGACTTCATCAGCGCCGCAGACGCAGACCTTGCCCATCTGGCGGGCAACGAGGGCCGCGTGGGAGGAAACGCCGCCGCGGGCGGTCAGGATGCCTTCAGCAGCAATCATGCCGCGCAGGTCTTCCGGAGAGGTTTCCAGACGGACCAGGAGCACTTTTTCACCGTTGTCCGCAGCTTCCACGCAGCGTTCCGCATTCAGGTAGATGCGGCCGGTGGCAGCGCCGGGGCCGGCGGGAAGGCCGCGGGTGAGCATCTTGGCCTGCTTGATGGCTTCACGGTCAAAGATGGGGGTCAGCAGCTGGTCCACCTGGTCCGCGGGGATGCGGCGCACGGCGGTTTTCCAGTCGATCAGGCCCTGCTCCACCATTTCACAGGCGATGCGGAAAGCGGCCACGCCGGTGCGCTTGCCGTTGCGGGTCTGGAGCATGTACACGGTGCGGTCCTGAATGGTGAATTCAAAGTCCTGCATGTCGTGGAAGTGGTTTTCCAGCACTTCGCGGATGCGCATCAGTTCATTGAAGGCGGCGGGCATCACGTCGTGAAGGGCCGCTACGGGAGCAGGCGTACGCACGCCGGCCACCACGTCTTCACCCTGGGCGTTCATCAGGAATTCACCGTAAAATTCGTTTTCCCCGGAGGCGGGGTTGCGGGTGAACGCCACGCCGGAACCGGATTCTTCACCCGTGTTGCCGAACACCATGGCCTGCACGTTGACGGCGGTGCCCCATTCGGACGGGATGCCGTATTTCTGGCGGTAAACGATGGCGCGGTCATTGTTCCAGGAACCGAACACGGCGCCGATGGCGCCCTGAAGCTGTTCCCAGGGGCATTCCGGGAATTCATGGCCGGTGCGTTCCAGCACCAGCGCCTTGAAGCGGGAGACCAGTTCCTTCAGGTCATCCGCGGAGAGCTTGGTGTCTTCCACGTCCGCGTTGCCGTAGCGTTCTTCCTTGATGGCGGCGATGGCGGCTTCAAAGGGTTCGTGGTCTTCATCCGGGTTCTTCTGCACGCCCAGCACCACGTCGCCGTACATCTGGACAAAGCGGCGGTAGCAGTCCCATGCGAAGCGGGGGTTGCCGGTGGCCTTTACCATGGCTTCCACGGATTTTTCATTCAGGCCGAGGTTTAGAATCGTGTCCATCATGCCGGGCATGGATTCGCGGGCGCCGGAACGTACGGCTACCAGCATGGGCATGGCTTCCGTATCGCCGAACTTGCGTCCCAGGATCTGTTCCATCCTGGCAATGCCTTCCTTGATCTGCGCGTCAAGCTGGGCGGGATAGGTGCAGCCGTGATCGTAGTAGTAAGTGCAGACCTCCGTGGTGATGGTGAATCCGGGAGGAACAGGAAGGCCAATGCGGGCCATTTCCGCAAGGTTGGCGCCCTTGCCGCCCAGAAGATTTTTCATGCTGCCATTGCCGTCGGCGGACCCTCCGCCGAAGGAATAGACGAATTTGTCAGTAGATGCGCTGCATGCGCAGGAATTGGTGGACATATCGATTGTTGTAGTCGAATTAATGATTCTGCCCAAACATCAACCACAGGAGCCAACAAAAGACCCGATAGCGAGTTAGGGTCGAGTAAGGATGCCCGCCGCCCCTCGCTTTGTCAACTCGAAATTGTACGGAAAACGGAAATGTTTTTTATGTTTTTTAGGGAAAAATATCTTCCGCTTTTTCTCCCCGTCTCCGTGCTCCCGGCTGCATTTTTCAAAGCGATTCCCGGAAGGAGGAATCCGGCTCGTAATAAAGGATATCTACGGGACATTCCACATAAATGGTGCCGCCCGTCCAACGGAGTAATGGAAGAATGATCCCCGGGATTCTATAGTTCCGGGTGCGGGCTACCGTCATTTTACCCTTGATCCGCACATTGGGAGGTTCCGAAATATAACAGATATCCTGAATTTGCTTCCTTGTCACCCGGTCGATGTCCAGGATTGCGCGGCCCGTAAAATGGTAGGATACATCCGTGGAAAAAACCAGAATATTGGAACTGAAGTTGCTGTACCCGGCCTTGCGGCATGCTTCCTCCCCCGCCCTCTGCAATTCTTGCGAGGCTGTGGAGGACAAAACGTTGGAAAGGCCTTTTATGTTCACAGGGCTTTCCTGGGTAATGGAGCAGGAGGAAAGAACCAGCAGGCAGCTTCCCGCCAGAAGAATAGGTTTCATGATTTTGAGAGAGAATATTAAATTAATCCGAGTTTTTCGGAACGTATAAGTCTCCGCCTGAAGTTGGGGTTCTTCAAGACAGTTTTAAGGATTCACGAGGACGCCGGCAGCGGCGGCAGTCCTTGTAAATAAAAAGCGGACGCTTATCAACCAGATAAGCGTCCGCCGGAAGGAATATGTTTTTTATTTTTACGCCTTGCAGAAGGTGTCTTCATCCGCGCAGGCGGCCTGGACCCACTTGACGGAGGAATCACTGGAGGCGATATGCACCAGGCAGTGGTACACGGCTTCCTGGTCCGCATCCAGCCGGGCAGCTACCTGGGCGGCGGTTTCCGGGGTGGAGCCAAGGGCCGCCCTTACTTTCCCCAGCAGGGCCAGGAAGGTCCCCGCGGCCTTTTTGCCGGCCTCCACGCCGGGTTGGTGGTAGGCGTTGATGTTCACGAGGGAGGCATAGAAGGAGACGGCGCGCTCAAACAGGGCGATCAGCATGCCGAGCGTTTTGGCGTTCACTTCCGGAATGGAGATGGTGATGGAGGAACGGCCGGATTCCGCCAGCGCCTGGCGGGTGCCGCGCAGGAAGCCCTGGAGGAAGTCTCCGCAGGTGGCGCCCGCTTCCACTTCCACCGCGTCCGCGGAACATTCCCGCACTTCGATAAAGGTGGCGAAGAAGTTGTTCACGCCGTCGCGGAGCTGCTGTACATAGGCGTGTTGGTCCGTGGAGCCCTTGTTGCCGTATACGGAGATGCCCTGGCAGACTTCGTTGCCATCCAGGTCCAGCCGTTTGCCGAGGGATTCCATAATGAGCTGCTGAAGGTATTTGGAGAAGAGCACCAGGGCATCCTTGTAGGGGAGAACCACCATGTCCTTTTCCCCCTTGCCGTTGGTGGCCTTGTACCAGGCCAGCGCCAGCTTCATGGCGGCGTTGCATTTCACGCAGTCCTGGCGGGTCTTTTCATCCATCAGGCGCGCGCCTTCCAGCAGTTCATCCACGTCCACGCCCTGAAGCACGGCGGGAACCAGGCCGACCACGGACATGACGGACGTGCGGCCGCCCACCCAGTCTTCCATCGGGAAGCGCTTGAGCCAGCCTTCCGCTTCAGCCGTTTTGTCCAGTTTGGAGCCCACCCCCGTGACGGCAACCGCCTGGGGCGCGAATTCCAGTCCGTTCTTCCTGAAGAAGTCCTGGGCCACCAGCATGCCGTTGCGGGTTTCCGGCGTGCCGCCGGATTTGGAGATGACGACGACGAGCGTTTCTTCCAGCGGCAGGGATTCCAGCACTCTGTACATGCCATCCGGGTCCGTGTTATCCAGGAAGAACATATCCAGCCCAGCGGCCGGGATGGCGTCCGCCACCAGTTCCGGGCCAAGGGCGGAACCGCCGATGCCGATGACGAGGGCGGCGGAGTATTGTTCCGCGCGGGGAGGCGTGATTTTGCCGTCCAGAACATCCTGGCCAAAGGCCTTGACGTCCGCCAGAGGTCCATCAATGGCGGCTTTCAGTTCCGGCGTGGGAGCCAGTGCGGAGTTGCGCAGCCAGTAGTGGCCCACCATGCGTTTTTCATCCGGGTTGGCAATGGCGCCGGATTCCAGCGCCTTCATGTCGGCGAATGCCCTGTCTATCCGCCCCTGCATGGAGGACAGGAAGGCGTCGTCCAGAGGAAGTTTGGAAAAGTCAAGGGAGATGCCCAGTTCAGGGTAGCGAACGAGTTGTTGTGCGTATAGGCTCATGATAGTAATGGATTGGAAAAAGAGTTACTGGAGTTTTTTCAGGATGCTTTTGGCCTGCACGTCATCCTGGTCCGCCGCTTTCTGGAACCATTCCCGGGCCTTGGCCATATCCTTGGGCAGTCCAAAGCCGGTCTGGTACATCACGCCCAGGTTGTATTGCTCAGAGGCATAGCCTTCCGCCGCCGCCCGGTGGCGTATGCGGGATTGTTCCCGGGCTTCCGCGGCGGACAGGCCCAGGGCCCGCGCCGCATCCGGCCACGTGGCTCCGAATTTGGAGGCGGAGGGGGCATAGCCGGCAGCTCCGGCCTTGCGGTGCATTTCGTCCGCTTTTTTCTTGTCCCGCTTCACGCCGTATTTGCCCAGATCATACAGGAACGCCATGCCCCAGTAGCCGCGGGGGCTGCCCAGTTCCGCCGCCTGCTGGAAGCATTCAAAAGCGTCCTCATATTTTTTCGAGCCCATAGCGCGCACGGCATCGGAGATGTGGAGCTCGGCTTCCTTCAAGCCGGGGAATTCAGGGATGGCGGCCCATTCCCTTTTCAGTTCATCCCGGTCCCTTTTGGAGGCGGGGGGCATGCCGGACGGCCCGGAAAAACGGAAGAGGGGGAAATACCCTTCCATGGCTCCCATGTTGCCCAGGCCGGACATCAGGAAGACGCCGGGGGATACCCTCCACATGTGCATGTACTGGATGCGGCCTTCCTGAAGGGATTCCTTGGCCACCCATTCCGGCATGTTCGCCGGTTCCCCGAATTTTTCCGTCAGGCCCACCAGAAGAGCCTTGTAGGCGGATTTCAATTTGGTTTCATACTCGGAACCGCGGCATTTGCTCCGGGAGTAGAAGACAACGGCCCTCAAGCCGCCGGAGGGGTCATAGTCAAAGTTCAGGGAAAAGGTCTGGCCGCCGATGGACTGTTTGGTCTTAAATACGCCGTTGAGGCCGGTGCGTGAAAGGAGGGCGTCCGTGGGCGGCCCTTCAAGCTGCTTGCTCTGCCTCAGGGTTTTCAGCACCTGGTCCTTGTCCATTCCCACCTCCAGGTTTTCATAGAGGGCGGCAAGCAGAGGGGCGCACGTAAGCGCGAAGAGTCCCACAACATAGGCTAGTTTTTTCATAGAAAAAGTAATTGGGCGGTTTCCTACCAGACCGGGAGGGCTTTCAAAAGGATAAAATGCGTCAGCGGAGGTGAGGAAAATTTTTCATAAAATATTCATTTCCAATCTATCCACAATCTTTTCAGATAATCCTCTCCGGTGAAGTCCGGAGGCATGGGATCATGGGTCAGCCGGAAGCCGGGAAGAGCCTCCGCCACCATCCTGCGGAAGTCCTCATGGCTCAGCTTGCGGCAGTTGCTGGTGCACAGCATCCAGCCGCCGGGTTCCAGGCATTCGCGCGCCTGGGCCACCAGTTCCCCGTAGTGGGATTCCACCCGGAACACCCGTCCCCGGTCATCCCGGGAGAACGTGGGCGGGTCCAGAATAATGCCGTGGAAGGAGCGGCCCTGCCTGGCGAACCGTTCCAACCAGCGGCGGACGTCCCCCTTACAAAAGTACTGGGTAGAGGGATCAATGCCGTTCAGGCTGAAGTTTTCCCTGGCCCAGTCCAGGCAGGGCTGCGCCAGGTCCAGCGTGGTCGTCTGAGCCCCTCCCAGGGCGGCATATACGGAAAAGGCCCCGGTATAGGCGAAGGTGTTCAGCACCCTCATGCCGGGTCTGCTCCGTTCCCTCACCTGGCGGCGGTGGTCGCGCTGGTCCAGAAAGATTCCCTGGGAATAACCGGTGGACATGTCTATTTTGAAACGCACGCCCTGCTCCGTCACCGTAAATTGCAGGGGGAGTTCCGGTCCGGCTATTTGCACGGGCGCTTCTTTCTGGTTCTGTTCCAGCTTTTTGTGGAATACGGGCATGCCCAGTTCACGAAGTTCGCGTTCCAAATCCGTGGGGATGGGGCAGTCCCGCGTGGAGACCAGAACACGGTCCCCCATTTGGTCCACAAATACGCCCAGGCGCCCGTCCCCTTTCCCGTCAATCACGCGGAAGATGTCGGTATGGGCGGGAATCAATCCCTTTTTGCAGTCCAGGCAATGGCGGTAGGTGCGGCTCACGGCGGGACGAGACTACGGAATTTGACCGCAAGGGGCAATGCAAAAGCAAGAAAAGGGGGGTTTTGGACCAGAGGGTTCTGTGGAGGCAGTGTTGTTCCATTGCCGCGGAAATGGACTTCATGGACTTCATGGACTTCATGGACTTCATGGACTTCATGGACTTCATGGACAAAGTAAAGATTAAGTCCATTCTGTCCATCAGGTCCATTTACTGCCATTCCGGATGAAAGCTCCCTATGGAGAGAGTCCGGGGAGCTCACAAAAAAGGGAGCCGGATCCCGTGATCCGGCTCCCTGATGATTGAGGCTGTTTTTCCAACGAGGGCCTTAGTCGGCGTATTGTTCGTTGAGGGCTTCCATGATTTCCTTGGAGGCTTCCGGGATGTTGGTGCCCGGGCCGAAGATGGCCACCGCACCGTGTTCCCTCAGGAAGTCATAGTCCTGGGCGGGGATGACGCCGCCGCAGAAGACCAGGATGTCCGGACGGCCCTGCTTGGCGAGTTCCTCCACCAGGGCGGGCAGCAGCACCTTGTGGCCGGCGGCCAGGGAGCTCATGCCGATCATGTGCACGTCGTTTTCAATCGCCATTTTGGCGGTTTCTTCCGGCGTCTGGAAGAGCGGGCCTACGTCCACGTCAAAGCCGAGGTCGGCATAGGCGGAGGAGACCACCTTGGCGCCGCGGTCGTGGCCGTCCTGGCCCATCTTGGCGACGAGGATGCGGGGACGGCGCCCCGTGCGTTCGGCGAAGTCGTCCGTCATTTTGCGGACTTCCTCCACCAGCGGATCTTGACCATAGGTTTGAGCGTACACGCCGGTAATGAGTTTGATTGGTGCTTTGTGGCGCCCGAAGTGTTTTTCCAGGGCGGAGGAGATTTCACCCAGGGAGGCGCGGGCCTTGGCCGCCTTGATGGCAAGGTCAAGGAGGTTGCCTTCCCCCGTGCGGGCGCATTCGGACAGGGCTTCCAGCGCAGCTTCGCACGCGGCGGAGTCACGTTCCGCGCGCAGCTTCTGCAGGCGGGCGATCTGGGCGTCCCGGACGGTGGTGTTGTCCACTTCCAGAATGTCCATCTTGGCTTCCTGTTCCAGACGGTATTTGTTGACGCCGATGATGGGCTCCTTGCCGGAGTCAATGGCGGCCTGGCGGCGCGCCGCGGCTTCTTCAATGCGCATCTTGGGCAGCCCGGTTTCAATGGCCTTGGCCATGCCGCCGAGTTTTTCCACTTCCTGAAGGTGGGCCCAGCCCTTGCGGATGAGCTCATTGGTCAGGTATTCCACGTAGTAGGAGCCGCCCCACGGGTCGATCACCTTGCAGATGGTGGTTTCATCCTGAAGATGGAGCTGGGTGTTGCGGGCGATGCGGGCGGAGAAGTCCGTCGGCAGGGCGATCGCTTCGTCCAGGGAGTTCGTGTGCAGGGACTGCGTGTGGCCGCAGGCGGCGGCCAGGGCTTCAATGCAGGTGCGGGTCACGTTGTTGAACGGGTCCTGCTCCGTGAGGGACCAGCCGGAAGTCTGGGAGTGCGTGCGCAGGGCCAGGGATTTCGGGTTCTTGGGGTTGAACTGCTTGATGAGCTTGGCCCACAGCACGCGGGCGGCGCGCATTTTGGCCACTTCCATGAAGTAGTTCTTGCCCTGGGCCCAGAAGAAGGAGAGGCGCGGGGCAAAGGCGTCAATGTCAATGCCGGCCTTGATCCCGGTGCGCACGTATTCCAGGCCGTCCGCAAGCGTGTACGCCATTTCCAGGTCCGCCGTAGCGCCGGCTTCCTGCATGTGGTAGCCGGAGATGGAAATGGAGTTGAATTTGGGCATGTACTTGGAGGTGAACTCAAAGATGTCCGCAATGATCTTCATGGAGGGATCAGGCGGATAGATGTAGGTGTTGCGCACCATGTATTCCTTGAGAATGTCGTTCTGGATCGTGCCGGAGAGCTGGTCCAGCGTGCAGCCCTGTTCCTGGGCGGCCACGATGTAGAAGGCCAGCACGGGCAGCACGGCGCCGTTCATGGTCATGGAAACGGACATTTTGTCCAGCGGAATGCCCTTGAAGAGGATTTCCATGTCCAGGATGGAGTCCACGGCCACGCCGGCCTTGCCCACGTCACCCACCACGCGGGGGTGGTCGGAGTCATAGCCGCGATGCGTCGCCAGGTCAAAGGCGATGGAGAGGCCCTTCTGGCCCGCCGCCAGGTTGCGGCGGTAGAAGGCGTTGGATTCCTCCGCCGTGGAGAAGCCGGCATACTGGCGCACGGTCCAGGGACGAGCCACGTACATGGTGGCATACGGTCCGCGGAGGTTGGGGGCCACACCGGCCGTGAAGTCCAAGTGCAGGCAGTCGTCGTACACGCTTTCCGAGTAGGTGGGCGGCACGGGAATCTGTTCATTGGTCATCCAGGTTTCCGTTCCGGAAGGCGTGGCCGGGGCGCCGGCCTTGATTTCAGGATAGGAGGCGGATGCAAAATCAGGAATATTGCTCATTGAATGAAATAGGTTGGTGGTTGTTAGAGGCCGATCTTGTTCTGGATAGCTTCAACGGTGTTGTAGCAGTTGGCCTTGACGTGGATGAAGATATCCACGCCGGCTTCCTTGAACGCTTCCACATGGTCGGCCGGATAACCGGCGAGGGCCACCATCATGTCCGGCTTGATTTCCTTGAGCGCCTTGCAGAAGGCGGGAACGATTTCCGGATAGGTGTCGTCCGTGGAGCAGATCACGCACACGGCGCAGCCGCTTTCCGCAGCCGCCCTGGCCGCGTCTTCCGGGGTCTGGAAGCCGGACGGGTAAACCACGTCCAGGCCGCCGGCGCGCAGGAAGTCGCGGGAGAAGTCCGCACGGGCCTTGTGCTGGCGCAGCGGGCCCATGTTCGCGAAGAATACCATCGGGCGGGAGCCTTTTTCCTCCACCCAGGCATCGGCCTTGGCAAGCAGGGATTCAAAGCGTTCCGCCAGGCGGCGCTTCGGCAGGGCTTCCATTTCCAGCGGTTCGCCGCACTTGCAGTCGGCGCCGGCCACGAGAGCCTTGTTGATAAGGCAGGTGGAGAAGCCTTCACTGGCGGCCTTGCAGGCGGAGTCCACGCTCATTTCCACTTCCGGGAGCTGCACGTCCGCATTTTTGCAGCAGCCGTGTCCCTTGGGAGCGGCGCAGGCGGCGCCTTCCGGCGTTTCCAGCTTTTTCTCCGCCAGGTTGACGTACTGGTTGACGCCCACGATGGATTGGCGGCGCTGGTCCGCCAGTTCATAGCGCTTGGCGGCGGTGGCGTTTACCTTCTTCTGGATGGTGCCGGCCTTGAGGGCCTTGATGATGCCGCCTTCCTTTTCAATGCCCTGGAAGACGTCCCAGATTTTCCGGGAGGCTTCGTCCGTCAGGTTTTCCAGGTACCAGGAACCGCCGGCGGGGTCCACTACCTTGTCCAGGTTGCATTCGCCCAGCAGAATCAGCGGGCAGTTGCGGGCGATGCGGCGGGAGAATTCGTCCGGCATGCGCACGGCCGCGTCAAAGGGCAGCACATCAATGCTGTCCACGCCGCCCATGATGGCGGAGAAGGCCTGGGCGGAGCCGCGCAGAAGGTTGACCCACGGGTCCACCTTAGAAAGGGTCCAGAAGGAGGTGCGGGCATGAAGCTTGATTTTGGCAGCTTCCTCACTGCCGCCGCATTCCTTCACGATGATGGCCCAGAGTTCGCGCAGGGCGCGGATTTTGGCGATTTCCAGGAACAGGTTGGCTCCAATGGAGACCGTAAAGCGCATGTGCGCGGCAGCTTCATTCACGGAGATGCCGCGTTCCTCCATGGCGCGCAGGTAGGCCACAGCGGTAGAGAGCATGGAGCCCACTTCTTCAAAGGAGGAAGCGCCGGAGTCCGCATAAGGCAGTCCGCTGACGCCGATGGTCTGGAAGGCGGGAGCGTTGGCGACGGCCCATTTGGTCATCACCGCCATCTGGTCATAGTAGGCGCAGATGCCCTTCCCCCCGCAGAGGGAGCCCTTCATCACGGCCTTGCCCACCGGGTCGTACAGAACGCCGCCCTTGAGGTCCGCCGTGTTGAATCCGGCCGCCTTGTACGTGTTCAGGAACATGGAGAAAGTGCCCAGGCCGCAGGAGCCGGGCGTGATGTACACGGGCAGCTTGTCAAGCTGCACACCCTTGAGAGCGGTATCCCAGTCGGCCTGCTTGCGCAGCTTCAAGCCGCACTTGCAGTTGAGCTGGACGTTCACGGCAGTGAGGCCGCGGTCCAGATCGTGCAGAAGCTTGCCGTTGAAATCTTCCGGAGTGGAGGCGGGAATGCTCTGGGCAATTTCGCAGGGCTTTTCCATATAGCCCAGGGCGCGCGTTCCGCGGCGGTACGGGAATTGCCCGGCAGGCGCCACCGGAGCGTGTTCATCCCATTTGTTATAGATGGGATGCAGAGTGATTCCCTCCACAAGCTTGGTAAAAAGCTTCTTGTCAAAGTCAGCCCCTTTCAAGGCAGCGACGGCTGCCTCACGCCATTCGGCGTATGTGGCTGGTGCGAATTCTCCGAAGTCAACCTCCGGAGCCGTTGTTTTGTTTCCCTGTTGCATGGCGAAGTCAATGGGTAAGGCCTAATATGTTGGTTTTTAGTCATGCGCAAACCAGGCCAGATTTAAAGCGCAGCGTTATTTTAGGAAATCAAACTATAAAGTCCAGCGAGAAAAACACTCCAAGCCCAATGAACGCGAATTTACCACATCACGCGCGGCGAGCTTGCAAAAACGATGTAAATAGCGTAAATACCGGGATTAAGCATGCCCCCTTCAACTACCGTCAAACTTCCTGCCCAGCTGGTCAGGCAGCTTCACTCCTTCCGCCGCCGCCTCAGAACGGTTAAGATGCTGGAAGCCGTATGCCTTGCAGGCATTGCCGTGATCCTTTCCTACGTTCTTCTGTACCTCTCCGACAGATTGTGGGAAACGCCCTCCGCCGTGGGCTGGATTCTTTTTTTCACCGCCATGGCCGGCCTGGCGGTGTTTATCCCGTGGTGGAGCTTCCGGTGGGTGTGGCAGAGGCGCACGGAGGCCCAATTGGCGCGCCTGATTTCCCGGACGGATGCGGCGCTGGGGGACCGGCTCCTGGGCGTCATCGAACTGGATTCCGAAAAGTACGGGCGCCAGTACAGTTCTGAAAAATTGAAAGCGGCCGCCATGGAACAGGTGGCCCGCGAAGTGTCCGCGCGGGATCTGACGGTGAATATCCCCAGGCCCAGCCACAAGAAATTGTTCGTCCTGCTGGCCATCCTGGCCTTATGCACGGCAGGCGTATGCCTGGTGAGCCCGGAAGCGGCGGGGAACGCCCTGGAACGCTGGCTCCAACCGTTCGATCCTCCGGAACGCTATACGTTCACCCAGCTGGACCCTACGCCGGATTCCCTGGTCATTCCCCTGGGGGAAAGCTACCTGTATGAGCTCAAACTGGCGAACGCCACCAAGTCCCGCCCGCAGACGGCAGAGTATTTCTTCCGCAACAGGGTGCGCCAGCAGGCCCCCCTGACGGACGGCGTGTATAAAATCCACATTCCTCCCATGCAGCAGGCGGACAGGCTGGAGTTTTTCGCGGGGGACGTCGTGCGGCGGCTGAAAATCATTCCGAAGGCCCGCCCCTCCCTGCTGGGCGCTACGGCCACCGTGGCCTACCCCGCCTATATGGCGCGCCCCGACGGGCAGGAGGCCATGCGCGCAGGCGTCATTTCCGCCCCGGAAGGCTCCACGCTGACGTTGAAGGTGACTGCCTCCCAGAACCTGGCATCCGCGGCGGACGCGCAGGGTAAGCCGCTCCGCGTGGAAGGGAGCAGCGTTGTCATTCCGGATATCCGCCTGGAAAAAGACCCCAGGGAAATAGAACTCACCTGGACGGACAGCGACGGCCTTGCGACCTCCCAGCCTGTGCGGATACGCCTGGAACCCATTGAGGACAAGCAGCCTTCCATTTACCTGAGAGGAGGGGAGAATGACCGCTACGTGCTGGAAGACACCAGCATTGAATTGGAGGTGGAGGCGGCGGACGATTTCGGCCTCCGGGAAATGGGGGTGGAATGGCAGGGGGAAAAATCTTTTTATGACGATGAGGAAGAGAACACCGCCGCTCCGGACCTGGCCAAGGCAGGCAAGCCCGTTCCCGGCCTGCGCGGGGAAAAGGTTCTGGCGGACGGCCATCCCACCCAGGCCAGCCTGAAAGGGACGTACCTGTTCCAGGCCAGGGCGCTGAAATTGTCCCCCCAGCGCGTCGTCGTGCGCGGGTTCACGCAGGATTACAAGCCCGGGGGAAAACGCGTTTATTCGGAACCCATGATCATCTTCGTCCTTTCCAAATCAGAGCATGCCCAGATGATCCGCAATGAACTGGAACGCATCACCAGCGAGCTGGAGGGGATGATCCGCCGCATGGACGCCATGACGGACGAGGCGAAGCGCCTGAAAGGAATGGAAGGCAGTGAATTGAAAAAGGCGGAGTCCCAGGAACGCCTGCACGCCCTGGCGGATGAAGAACAGACCAACAGACGCGAATTGAGCGACCTGCTCAACCGCTCGGAGGACCTGTTCAAGGAGGCTTCCCGCAACCCCCAGATAGACCCCTCCGGCATGAAGGAGTTCATGAAGGGCATCTCCATGCTCAAGCCCATTCCCAACGGCCCCATGAAGAAGGCGCAGAAGCAGTTCCGGGATTCCGCCTCCGAGAACCGCTCCGAACAGGAGAGCCGGAAGGACCTGGACGACGGGGAGAGCTCCCATTCGGACGCCACCCAGGCGCTTAAAGACGCCATGAACCAGCTTTCCAAGTCCGCGCAGGACATGGAGGCCAGCACCTTCGTGGCGCGGCTCAAGCAGGCCGCCGCCAAGGAGGATTCCATCGCGAACGCGCTTGCCGGCCAGATCAATATCATTGTGGGCATGACCATGGATGAACTTGACCCCTCCACCAAACGGGAGATGGAAACCATCGCCACCCTTCAAAACGCCTCCACGCAGGACATCGGCTGGATTCTGGAAGACCTCAGCTATTACAAGTCCCGCACCGGGGAACGCATTTACAGCGACCTGTACAACCAGATGAACGCCTTCTCCCTCCGCGAAAAGCTGGACCTGGTGCACGGCAACATCCTGAACGCGATTACGGCCCGCTCCATTGACGAATCCCGCCTGTATGCCTCCACCCTGCGCCACTGGGCCAAGCTGATAGACGATTACAAGAAGAGCCGCGGCGGCGGCGGTGGCGGAAGCGGCGGTGGCGACCAGGCCTCCATTTCCGACGCCGAGTTCGAGTTCATGCTGAAAATCATCCGCATGATCCAGCAGGAACAGGACATCCGCATGCGCACCCGCGCCGCCGAGCAGGAACACCGCAAAACCCTTACTGCGCCAGCCCCATGAATACCGTGAACCTTTCCGCCCTGATTCTGGCAGTTTCCCTGCCCTGCGCCGCCGCTCCGGAGCCCGCTCCGGAATATTCCGCCAAGCACAAGGAAACGGCCTCCAAGCTGGCCGGACAACAGGACGAACTCCAGGCGGACACCTCCGACCTGATCCTGGGAGAAACCAATGAGAATGTGGTGGACCTGCTGAAAAAGTGCCGCCATGCCATGAATGACGCCGTGGACCTGCTGGAGGTTTACAATACGGGCGGCCAGACTCTGGCCGCCCAGTCGGACGTGATTGAGCTGATCTACCAGGCCGCCAAGGCCAAGATGACCGGAGCCGGCGGACAACCCAAGCCCGGAGGACAGGCCCTGATGGACATGCTGCGCCAGCTACTGGGCATGGACAACGATTCCCAGTCTGCGGAACAGCAGGACGGGGAGGGAGAAGGCGAAGGAGAAGGAGAAGGACAGAACGGCTCCCAGAAAGGCAAGGGAAACAATCCCGGACACGGAGCGGACGGAAAATCCAACATGGCCTCCACCCAGGAGAAGGGCGTTTCCAATCCGGACATGGCTACGGAAACGCGCTCCGTTCCCAAATCCACCGGCATGTCCGCGGACGACATGCCCTCCGAATTCCGCAAGGCGCTGGACGCCTACAACAAAACCCTTCAGAAGTAAACATGCACGCCCGCCGGGCGGCTCCCGCCCGTGAATGAACAATAACTCCCTTTCCCCCATGAAAAAGGCCCCCATCCTCCTTACCGTTCTTCTCGCCTGCTGCATGGCGGCCGCGCCGCAGAACGCCGCTGCCCAATCCTCCATGAGAACGTCTTCCCCTGTGCCGCCCCAGGTGGAGCTGATGTACGTGAAGGGACTCCGTTACCTCCAGAACGCCCAGAAGACGGACGGCACCTATGATGGCACCTACGGGCAGGAGCCCGGCATCATCGGCTTCTGCCTCATGTCCGTGCTGGCCCACGGGGACGACCCGAACACGGGGCCGTACGCCACCATGGTGCGCCGCTGCGTGAATTACATCCTTTCCAAGCAGAACAGGGGATCCGGCTACATTGGGGATTCCATGTACAACCACGGTTTCGCCACGCTGGCGCTGGCGGAGGCCTACGGCATGGTGAGGGACGACCGCATAGGCCCCGCCCTCCGGAAGGCCGTGGCCCTGACGCTAACCGCCCAGAAGAAGAACAAGACGGGAGGCTGGCGCTATTCCCCGGAGTCCACGGATGCGGACAGCACGGTGACCGGCTGCCAGATCGTCTCCCTGTTCGCGGCGCGCAACGCGGGCATTCCCGTGCCGGACGAGGCCTTTGAACGCGGCCTCAAGTATATGGCTTCCTGCCGTGACAAGAAGGGCGCCTACGGCTATACCGGCCCGGCGGGTCCCCGCGTCACCCTCACCGCCATCGGCTCCCTGACGCTGTCCCTAGCACGCCTCAAGACGGACCCGTCCTTCAAGGATTCCCTGGCCTACCTGAAAAAGAACCTGAATTACCGGGATTCCTCCTACCCGTTTTATTTTGAGTATTACATGTCCCAGGCCCTGTTCCATGCGGACCAGGAGGTATGGAAGGAATGGAATTACAAGAACATGCGCTACCTGGGCGCCTCCCAGGCACCCAACGGTTCCTGGCTCTCAGACCATTCCGCAGCGTATTCCACCTCCGCGGCCCTGCTTTCCCTGGCGCTCAATTACAGATTTTTACCCATCTATGAACAATAGAATCCGCCTTTCCCTCCTGCTGGCTCCGGCCTGCCTGCTGACCGCCTGGGCCAATTCCGTCGTAGACGTGGTCACGGACAGCAATTACCGCCTCCGCGGGGAAATCGTCTCCTACGGCAAACAGGGCATCGTCATCAAGCACCCGGCCATGCGCCAGAACGCGGTCATCCTCCCGTCGGAAATCCGCGCGCTTTATTTCACAGGCACCTCCTCCCCGGACCTGCGAGCCAGGGACAAGATTTTCATGGCCACGGGGCACCGGGATATCATCCCGTGCAACATCATCTCCATCACGCAGGACAAGGTGCAGTACCGGGACATGCTGGGCAACGAGCGTTCCATCCCCCGCGACCAGGTGGCCGGCTTCCGGCTGGATACGCTCCAGGAAAAGGGCTTCTGGCAGGAACCCCTGATTTTCGACAACAGCTGGGTTTATTCCGGCAACCGGGAGGACGATTACCGCACCCAGTCCGGAAGAAAACTGATGAACGCCCTGAAACCGAAAATCCAGGGAGACAAGTACCAGTACCGGCTGGGCAACAGCGACTACCCTACCTGGATTCCCCTGTACAAGAACATCGGCCTGGATCCTTCCTCCTTCACCTTCCGCACCACCATGACGATGGACGGCAACAACGATCGCGCCGGCATTGTCTTCTGCTTCGGAGGGAACGAGAACATTCCCTTCCGGTCCAATTCCGGCAGCAGCCTGAACAGGCTCATGCTCAGCATCGCTCCCGGCAAATGCACCCTTCTCCGGGAACAGAAGTCCGGCATCATCGTGCTGGGGGAAGTGGACATCCCCACCCCTACCCTGACGGAAGGCGTGGATATCAGGCTGACGGCCTCCCGGCAGGGAGAGAACGAGCAGGTTTACGAGCTGCTGGTGGGAGACCTGCCGCCCAAGCTGATGACGGACCCCAGCCCCCCGGAACAACCGTTGCAGGGGGACGCCTTCGGCCTCCAGATGGAAGGGCACGTCTCCCTGACCATCAGCAGGCTGGCCCTTTCCTCCATTACCCTGAGCGCCAAATCCGTGACCAAGAATGGAAATGCCGCAACGGACCTTGTCCTGACGAAGGAGGAGGACGCCATTCCCGGTTCCATCAGCGGCTACAACAGCAGGAATAAGACGCTGACTCTTTCCACGGACAAGGAATATCCGGGCATTCCCCGGGAGCTTTCCATCCCCGCCAAGTATCTGGATACCGTCTTTTTCGCGGAGCAGAACAAGAAGGACGATTCCCGCTCTGCGGCATGCCACAGCATTCTGATGAAGGACGGCTCCCGCCTGCACGGCAACATCCTGAGCATGGATTCCCTGAGAATCATCCTGCGGCATCCGCAGCTCGGGCAGATTTCCCTGCCCCTGAAAAACATCACCCGCGTGGAGTTTCTGAATTCCGCACAGCCATCCCGCTCCACCCCCTGATATATCCGCCATGAAACAAGCAATAACGCTTTTCCTGGGCGCCTGCGCCCTGCTGGCCGCCGTCCTTCCGCCCGGCTCACGGGCGGAAGGGGTCATTACGCTTAAATCCGGGGAAAAACTGCCGGGCAGCCTGGACACGCTGGACAGCCCGTACCTGAAAGTCCGCTCCAGCATTCTTTCCAAACCCGTGGATGTCAACCTAGAGGAGCTGGACGAGCTGGTTTCTTCCCGTCCGCTGGAGATACCGGAGCAGTTTTCCGTCATCAGGCTCGCCAACGGGGACGAGTTTTACGGCACCCTGAAGGCGCTGGATACGGAGAGCCTTCAACTGCAAACCGCGTGGGGCGGCCTGCTTCCCGTCAACAGGAAGTACGTGCGGCACATCGGGTTCGACTCCCAGAAAGCCTACCTGCGCAACGCGACGGAATCCCTCCAGGGCTGGAAGTCCTCCGCCAACAGCATGCTCCCGGAATGCCGCAACGGGTACTGGATCATGCGCGGCTCCAACAATACGGAACTGCAAACCTCCTTCCCCATGCCGTCCCGCCTCCATGTACAGTTTTCCCTTTACCATACCAATACGTTCCGGATCAATCTCTCCCTCTGGCAGGACTCCAACTCCGGAAGCAGCATTGACCTGGGCCTCTCCCTGGAAAAGGCGGAGCTCTCCAAGAATAGTTCTGGCCAGTACCGGACGCTGGGGAGGGTCAAAAGGAACACGGAGCGGAACTGGTATGCCGACAAGAGCGTCAAGCGTTCCGACGTTCATTTTTACGCCGACCCGGAAAAAGGCAATTACTACCTATACGTCAACGGAGAACAGGTTGGCCGGTGGGAAGAGGTCAAGGACATGGACAATATCTTTGAGAATGAAAGCGGGGACGATGAGGAAGAAGACGGGGAAGCCTCCAAAAAGCATGAATTCAAACCGGGCAATACTCTTGCCGTGAGCGGTTACGACGGCTTGAACATGGCCGTGTTCAACCTGAACGTGTTTGACTGGAACGGCGCCCTCCCCCACCTGGCGGAGGAACAGGACATCATTTCCAAGTACGACACGGACGCCTCCAGGGACAAGGCCCTGCTGGTGAACGGAGACGTGCTCCGGGGAGCCATTTCCCTCCAGGAAAACGGCTCCATCCGCATCAAGTCGGACCACTATGACGTGACCATCCCCACCGCCAAGGTGCGCGCCCTGGACCAGAAAAGCCAGGAGGAGAAGAAACTGCCGGAGGACGGCGCGGACACCCGCGTTTTCCTGACGGACCAGAGCATCCTTTCACTGAACCTGGAGACCCTCAGGAACGGCTTCATGGAAGGGCGTTCCGCAGCGCTGGGAAAAGTCAGAATCCCGCTGAAATCCATCCGGAAAGTCCAGTTCAACCTGCAAAGCCCGGAGCTCCGGAAGCAGAGGGAAACGCCGTTCCGGAACAGGTAAAGGCGCGCCGCACGCGTTTTAGCCAATCCGGTTCCCGGGAGCGTTTAAGAGCGCATGCGTCAATGCTCCTCCATTTCCTCCGCCCGCCGCACGGCGCTTTTCACCGCCTGAATCCAGGCATTGCGGAATCCGCATTCGTCCAACGCGTTCAGGGCGGCAATCGTGGTGCCTCCGGGGGAAGTCACCTCATCCCGGAGCGCCATGGGATGCTTCCCGGTCTGTTCCAGCATGAGGGCGGACCCCCGCATGGTTTCCACGGCCATTTCCAGGGCGGTTTTCCTGGACAGTCCCATGGCTACGCCGGCGTCCGAAAGAGCGTCCAGCACCGTAAACATGTAGGCGGGCCCGCTGCCGGAAATGGCGGAAACAGCGTTCATCCTGGCTTCCTCCACCTTGTAGACGGAGCCGCAGCCGGAGAGCAGCCGCCGGGCCGCCTCCTCATCTTCATCCGTCACGGCGGCTCCCGTGCTGTAGGCGATGACCCCGGCCAGCACCATGCACGGGGTATTGGGCATGGCGCGCACGATGCGCGTTCCGTCGCTGGCGCAGGCTTCCATGTCATCCAGGGAGATGGCGGCAGCGATGGAGATCAACAGCGGCAGCTCCTCCCCCCGTTCGGAAAGGGAGGAAATGAGGGAAAGTACGCCGTGCGGCTTAACGGCCAGAATCAGGGCCTCCACAGCGTCCGCCGCATCCGCCTCCGTGGCCGCTTCATGCACGCCGGGGTATTCCTGCTGAAGGGCCTGCACGTTTTCATGGTGGTGGTCGTACACCCAGACTTCCTCCGGGGACACCGCTCCGGCTTTCAGCATGCCGCGCAGGAGGGCGCCGCCCATTTTTCCCAGTCCAATGATACCTGTTTTCATGGTTGATGATTTTCTTGCGGTCAAAAATATAAACGGTTTATAGAAAATAAAGATATTAATTACAACCTGTGAAAGTGAAAGATAAACTTTTGCACCTGTTTCCTCCAGCTTTCAGTGGCAAATTATTCGTAAAAATTGTAAACGGCTAATCTCCAGTCTATTCCGCCTGATTTGCTTTGCAGAAGCAACCTTCCACATGGTCGTTCACAAAGCCGGCCGCCTGGAAAAAAGCGTAGCACATCGTTGAACCGAAGAATTTGAAGCCTCTCTTTTTCATGTCTTTGCTCATGGCGTCAGATTCGGGAGATGTGGCGGGGATTTGGCTTAGGGTCTTGAAATTGTTAACAACAGGCTGACGGCCGGGGAAGAATGAAAGGGCATACCGGTAGAAACTGCCGAATTCTTTCTGAACAGCCATAAACAGTTTCGCGTTATTGACTGTGCTATTGATTTTCAAACGGTTTTTGACGATTCCATCAAATTGCATCAACCGGTCGATGTCTTCCGGCGTCATTTGCGCTACTTTCTCCACATCAAAGCCATGGAAGGCTTCCCGGTATCCTTCGCGTTTCCGGAGGATAGTAATCCAGGCCAAGCCTGCCTGGGCGCTTTCAAGCACCAGAAATTCAAACAGGGTTTTGTCGTCGGTAACGGGTTTGCCCCATTCTTCGTCATGGTATTTTATATATAGTTCGTCTGTTCCGGCCCAACCGCAACGTGCATTGATGATGTCTTCCATACTTTTCCAGGTTAAAATTCCTTTTTCCTGAACAGCCATGCGGCCAGCGTCATGTGAAAGACGAAGTACCCCAGCGTAATCAGGGCCAGACTGCCGAACAGGGAAAGGGGAATGGTCTGCCCGTTCAGGGCGGAATCCGTTACGGAATAAATCTGGAAATTCGGAAAGATGAGGGCAAACAGCCTGCTGCCCGCCATTTCCCACCAGGAGATGCCTCCCGTTCCGGAGCCCACCCACAGGGAGAGCGCCTGCGTCTGGAACAGCCCCGCCAGATAGACCATGAACGTCAGCAGCGCGCTGATGATGGTTCCGTTCGTCATGCAGGACATCAGCAGCGTGAGGGAGGAGAGGACCACGAATTCGCACATCATGACGCCCAGGCCCGTCTGCACGTTCCAGGTAGCGCCCTGGAGGCGGATTCTGTCCAGGTACGGCTGCATTTCCTCCACCGTATAGCGGCCTTTCAGGGAGGCGATCTGCTCCGCCACCACCGTATCCGTCCGCAGCCACAGCACCAGCGTCATCACAGCGTCCATCAGCAGCACGGCGATCAGGGTGAGGGCCAGCACCCCCAGCACCTTCCCCATCAGGTAGTCGATGCGAGGAACCGGCTTGCACAGGATGGTGTACAGGATGCGGTCTTCCGCGTCCTTGGGGATAATCAGGGCCGTGGCCGCCACGCAGAAAAAGAGGCCGAACACCCGCATGGCGCCGTAAGCGGAGTTTTTCAGCAGAACGAGTTCATTGATTCCCCCGGTTTCCGGCCCCAGCACCGCGCTCAGGCGGAAGGAGCTCAGGGCCAGCAGAGCCACGGCAAAGAGGCCCAGAAAGAGAAACACCTTCATCCGCACGAGCTGCGTGAAGGTGGTACCGGCGATTACGGCCATGCGCCTGGGCGAAGGTATATAACCGGAGGTAATCCATGCCATGCGGACCATCTTGCCGTATTCCGGAACAAATAAAAGAGCTTTTTATTTCATGTGCTGAACTCCTTCCGCCTTGAAGAAGCTTCCCTCCCGTGTTCTCATGGGGCGCGTATGAGTCTACGATCCCAGTTGGAAGAATTGCTTCCGGAACTTTTGCCTTCCGACCCGGCCCAGGCCATCAAGGGGACCGAACTCATCCGCCTGGTGCGCCTGAGGCTGGGTGAGGAGTATTCAGACGCCTCCCTGCGCTACCATTTCTCCTTCATGGCCTCCGAGCCGGACTCGGAAATCGCCAAGGTGGAGCGCGGCCAGGGCTATTACAGGCGCGTTCGGGACCGGGACGGCAAACCGGCGGCCAGGGGGCTGCTGCCCCTGTTTCTGGGGGAAAACGAACCGGACGCGCTGAACTGCCGCGCCAAGGCGCTGGCCCTGGCCGTGCGCCAGTATGATACCACGGGCCGCGGGGTTTTCGTGTTCAGCACCAGTGAAACGGGAACCTCATGGGTGAAGCCGGACCTGGCCGTCGTGGAATGGCCGGATGGGGAATGGGAGGGGAACGCGCTGGTCTTCGACCAAAGCGCGCTTCAGCGCCGCCGCATGATCGGAGCGCCCATGATGGGCATCCGCAGCGTCTGCGTGGCCCGCATGCCTGGAGGAGAAGACGGCAGGAGGGAGTTTTTCAGGACCCTGGCCACGTCCCGCTGGGCGCAGTGCGGGGAACTGGTCATCGTGGGGGAACTTCCGGATGATTCCGAATGCGCCGCGCTGCGCGGACTGGCCGCCGAATTCGGCGTAGGCGTCGTGTGCCTGGAAATTGCAGACGAACGCCTGTGCGAACTGCCGGGGGCGGAAGAGATTTTCAAGGCAGGGGACGAGGAATGCGCCGCCCTGCTGGCGGAGCTGACGCCCGTGCGCCTGGCTTCCAGCCGCCTGAAGGCGCTGGAGGCCGATACCGGGGAAACCCTGGGCGGGGAATTCGGCGCCCTGTTCGACTGGCTGGCCGCCTGCCTGGAACGCGGCAGCGTGGAGGAATACGAATTCCGGGTTTCCTGTTATTGAATACGGCAGAGAGATTCTTGACAGAACTTGCGTATTGAATTAAAGATTTTCCCGGCCCCAACCCGCCCTCCCCCCTGACATGGAACAAGAAACCCTGGTTTACCCGCTTGCGAACAATACCGTTCTGCAAGACAAGTATACGATATTGAATGTGCTGAACGCCGGAGGCTTCGGCATTACGTACCTGGCGCTGGACAATCCCCATTCCCGGTACGTCGTCATCAAGGAATGCATGCCGGACGCCTACGCCTTCCGGGACATGGAAACCGGCTTCGTCCACCCGCGGGACGAACAGGCCGCCGTCAACTTCGCCCAGAGCATTTCCAACTCCCGGCAGGAGGCTTCCGTCCTGGCCCAGCTCAACCACCCCGGCATCGTACAGGTGTTCGACATGTTTGACGCCAACGGCACCTGCTATTACGTCATGGAAAACATCCAGGGGCAGACCCTGTTCGACCTGATGACCACCATGCACGCCACCGGACAGAGCATGGAGCCGGCACGGGCCACGGACCTTCTGTTCCGCCTGCTGGACATCCTGCACTACCTTCACGCCATGGGGGTTTACCATTGCGACATCAAGCCGGGAAACATCTTCATCCAGCCGGACGGCACGCCCAAGCTGATCGACTTCGGCGCCGTGCGCACCAAGACCCTCCAGCACCAGGGCCTCGTCCAGATCACTCCCGGCTACACGCCGCCGGAATTCTACCCCGGACGCCGGAGCGAAATCGGCCCCTGGTGCGACATGTACGAGCTGGGCGCCACGTTCTACGAATTGCTTACGGGCCAGGTTCCCCACCCGGCGGACCAGCGTTCCGTGGTGGACCGCAACCCGAAGGTGACCAGTTACGCGGCCCTGCGAAAGACATACCCCATGAACTTCCTTTCCGGGATTGACAAGGCCCTGTCTCCGGATGAACGCAGCCGCTTCCATTCCGCCAAAGCATGGAACGATTACATCAACGCCATGGCGGCCGCAGGAACCCTGCAAGCCGGAGGAGTGGCGCGGAAAGCCCTGCCCAAGGCCAGAAAGAAATCTTCCGCAGGCACCGCCTTCGTCATCATCCTGCTCATCGCGGCGGCGGCCGTCTGGATATGCTGGAAGCAGGGCCTGATCAATTTCTGACCCCCACCTCCCGTTCATGCTGGACCTGGCGGAAGAACTGAAGGCGGCGGCCGCGGAGGGGATGCAGCTCCCTTCCCTGTTCGTGGACCCGGCGTCCATCCTGGCCGTGATGGTCAATGAAGTGGTTCCGGAATGCCCGGAAGACGATTTTTACGGGAACGCCCCCGCGCCGCTGTACCTGTCCACCGCCCTGCCCCTGTTCCTCCGGGGCGGGCTCCCAGCCTCTTCCATCCGTGACGTGACGGAAGCCGGCATTTACATCACCAACGCCGTCAAGAGGCCCAAAAGGGAAAGCGCGGTGCCGCAGGAAATGATTGAAGAGAGCCTCCCCGTGCTGGAACGGGAATTGTCCCTTTTCCCGAATCTCCGCGCCGTGATGCTGATGGGGGATGTAGCCAAAAAGGCGTTCAACATGATTGCCCGCAGCAAGACGGGGAAGAGCGCCATTCCCGCCGGCTCCACCTACAAGCTCCGCAGGACGCCTTTTCATGCCATGGGGCTCCGCATTTTCCCGTCCTACATCATGACGGGACGCAATCTTCTGATCGAAAAGTCAAAGACGGCCATGGCCGCGGAAGACATCCGCGCCATGCTCGAGTTTATCCGCAGCCAGGAGAGCTGAAGGCGCTTGCGGCCATGAAACCGGATGGAGAGGAAGAGAGCCCTCTTTTAAAAACAGATGCGGCCTTTGTCCGCATTCTGATCAGGTTGCCGCGCAGGCATGCGGCTCTCCTGCAAACGCCGGGAGAAATTCCGCCATCAATGAGTAATCTAAGGTATTCTATTGCGCCAGGGAGTGAAGGAGCATTTCAGATTCATTTGCCCTGCGGGCTTGAAATTTCGCTTTCCGTTCTACCGGGCTTGTCCGGATTTCCGGCCTTTTGGCCGAATCCCTTTCCGCAGCGCAGCAAAGGGGATTTTTTTACCCTTTTCATGTTCCGTTCGGAGCCGATAAGGGCGGCAGCCCCTTATTTCCAGCAACGCGACAGTGGGAAAAATAACGGAGGAAGGACATATCCCCGGCATGCCCGCTGCATTTTTCCACGCAGGAAGACTTTCATGACGGCAAGGGCCGAACCAGACGGTTCAGCCCTTGCAAATGGTTGAGAACTGAGAAAAGGCGCTTACAGGCTTTCCCCGAAGTCCTGGCGGTACTTGGCCGCCAGTTTTTCAGGCCAGTCGCTCTTGGCGCGGAGCTTGCCCATGAAGAAGCGCAGCACGGGCGGTTCCTCCACGAATTCCAGGCCGCCGATCAGGTCGCGGTTGTCGTAGAGCCATTTCATGCGGTCCGCCACGTATTTGACCTGGGACAGCGTGAAGACGCGGCGCGGGAAGGCCAGGCGGAGCAGTTCCACATCCGCCAGAATGTCGTCGCCGTTTTCGTCACGGACGCTGGAGAGCGTGCCGCGTTCCATCCCGCGCACGCCGGAGGCGATGAAGAAGGCCGCCGCCAGGGCCCCGGCAGGATAGTCCTCCTGCGGAATATGGGGCAGGAAGCGCCCGGCGTCAATATGGGCGCCCAGGCCGCCCGCGGGGGTCACGCAGGGAATGCCCATGTCCACCATCTGGCCGATGAAGTATTCAATGAAGGAGGGACTCTGGGAAATCACGGTCAGGTCCGTGGTTTCATACAGGCCCACGGCCATGGCTTCAATTTCACGCACGGAGATGCCGCCGTAGGTCAGGAAGCCTTCAAACAGGGGAACCAGGTGCTCCATTTTCTTGGCGATGGAATGGTCGTTCGTGCAGATGCCGCCGCCGCGGGAGGAGGAAACCTTGCGGGCGGAGAAGTATACCAGGTCTGCCAGGCCGCACATGGTTTTCAGGATGTCAGCGCAGGAGGAGTCCTTGAACTCGTCTTCACGCATCTTGATGAAGTAGGCGTTTTCCCCGATCAGGGAGGCGTCCAGCACCAGCATGATGCCGAATTCGTCGCAAATGCCGCGGATTTCACGCATGTTGGCAATGGAGAAAGGCTGGCCGCCGATTAAATTGGTGGAGGCTTCCATGCGCACGAAGGGAATTTTTTCCGCCCCATGGCGGGCGATGCAGCCGCGCAGCTTGGCCGGGTCCAGATTGCCCTTGAAGGGGTTGGTGCTGACCGGGTTGATGGCTTCATCCGCCACCAGTTCCTCAATCTTGCCGCCGTTCAGGTCAATGTGGGCGTGCGTGGTGGTGAAATGGTAGTTCATGGGAACCACGTCACCGGGTTTCACGAAGGTGCGGGCGATGATGTTTTCACAGGCGCGGCCCTGGTGGGCGGGAAGCAGGTATTCCTTGCCGAAGACGTCCTGCACGGCCTTTTTCAGGCGGTCAAAGCTCTGGGAACCGGCATAGGCGTCATCCGCACGGAACATAGCGGCGATCTGGTTGTCGCTCATGGCGTTGACGCCGGAATCCGTCAGCATGTCCAGGTAAACGTCGTTCGTGCTGAGCTGGAAGGTATTGAACCCGGCTTCCCGCGCGGCTTCCAGGCGGCGTTCCACGGGAACGAGGTGCAGCTTCTGCACGACGCGGACTTTGTGCAGTTCCAGGGGAATCTGCTCTCCATTGTAAAATTTGACAACGTTGGATGGTTCTGAATTCATAAAATAAAAGATGGGTAAAAGTATAGCAGAATGAGCCCTTTCCGCAACATAAAAGGAATGCCCGCGTCTTTTTGCGCCCTCCGGAAAGGCAGGTATGCCGCTGGCAGGAAAAATGTGGAACTTCCCGGCGGAAGCCCCTAGCGTGAAACCCTATGAAAGAACACTGGAAACTGATTCAGCAATATCTGGGGCTGGATGCGGACGGCATCCCCGGCCCCCGGACGGCCCAGGCCCTGATGGAAAAACTGGAGATCCCCCAGCCGGAGCATGCCTGGCCCAGCCAGGAGGAAGTGCGCTCCGGAAAATCCGTCTTCGGCCGGGCGGGGGATGAAAGCAACCTGACCAGCGTCAGGCTGCCCTACATCATGAGACTGGCGTGGGACAGGGACACGACCGTTTCCACCATGCGCTGCCACAAGCTGGTGGCGGAACCGCTCACCCGCATTTTCCAGGCCACCCTGGACCATTACGGCATGGAGAAGGTGCGGGAACTGGGGCTGGACCTGTACGGCGGCTGCTTCAACAACCGCTCCATCATCGGCGGGAAGGCCACGTCCATGCATGCCTGGGGCATCGCCGTGGACATGGACCCGGACAGGAACGGCCTGAACATCCCTGCACCGAAAGCGGCGCTGTCCGGACCGGAGTACACGGCCTTCTGGCAGTTCGTGGAGGCGGAGGGGGCCGTATCCCTGGGACGCGCACGCGATTACGACTGGATGCACTTCCAGTTCGCTACTCTTTGACCGGAGCGGACGGGTCCGTGCGCCAGCCCTCCTCCCAGCGGCGGCGGAGGGCTGCCCAGTCCAGCCCTTCCCCGCCATGCCCCAGGAAGGAGCGTTTTTTCAGTTCACGGAAGTTTTCTCCGGGCAGATGGAGCAGCTCCCCCCGGTCATAGGCGTCCTGGTCGCACATGCCGTTAAAAACGGGAGTCCATTGCCAGCGGCGCACGCCCAGGTAGTTCTTGAACGTATCCACCAGTTCCGTCGTGCAGTTGGCAGTGACGGTGTTGTAGTAACGCGGGCGTTCGTGGAGGCTGTTGATTTTCTCCGCAAACCCCAGGAAGGCCTTTTTCAGGTTCTCCCTGCCGATGTTGATGCGGTACAGGTACATGTCCTCCTTCCGGTAGGTGGTGCGCAAGCCGAACAAGTCTTCCTCGTCCGCCAGGATGTGAATCACGTTGAATTGCTTGTAGAGGCCCGGAACGGTCCCCTGCTCCACCCCTTCCGGCAGGCGCGTTTCCACGGAGAGGGCCAGATGCCTTCCGTCCTCAAAGCCGAAGGAAAGCATGGTATGGGCCACAAATTCCATCCCGTCCCAGTGGCTCACGGCAAAGTCCAGCGTGGCCAGCTTGTCCAGGTCAAAGCGGCGCGTCACGTAGCGCGCGTCAAAGTCCTGCTCCGTCCGGTAAACGAAGCTGCGCACGTCCTTCACCAGGATTTCATTCCCGTTGATTTCCACGGCGGGCAGGCGGCTCCATGACGGCTGCCACTCCTTGCCGTTCGTCGCCGGAATGCACAGGTAATACACCAGCAGCAGGGCCAGCACACCCCAGGACGCGCGCCAGAATACGGGCCGCTTTCTGCGGAAGATGAAGGCACAGGCCATGGCGGCTACGTAAAGCCACACCAGCACGGCGCCGCCCCATACATTGTAAAATACCACGCCCGCCGCCCATACGGAGAGGCCGAACCACGCCGCCATCATCAGAACGCGGGCGGCAGCCAGGCCCGCATGGCGCAGGGAAGTCAGGTGCATGGGAAATGAAAAAAGAGGCCGCGCGTTCCGGTTCATGAAACGCGCGGCCCGTTGACGGGGGTTATCTGAAGGAAAGGCCCTTTACCTTGTCCGCCAGGGCTTTCAGCACGCGCTGGTGCGCGGCGTCCACTTCCGCAGCCGTGAGGGTCTTGGCCGGATCCCTGTACAGGAAGGTGTAGGCAATGGATTTGCGGTCTGCCGGGAGCTTTTCACCTGAGGGGTCCGTGAATACGTCAAAGCAGGAGTAGCTGACAAGCAGTTTTTCCCGTGCGGCTTCAATGGCTTTCACGATGTCCGCATTGGGCGTGGAAAGGGGCAGTTCCATGGCCGCATCACGGGAGGAGCCGGGGAACTGGGGCAGTTCCGCGGCCTTCACGGGAGCGGTGAGAATTTCCTGCATCTTGCGGAGGTCCAGTTCCGCCACGTACACGGGCTGGTCCAGGCCCAGCTCCCGGCAACGCGCCAGGGACAGGCGGGCGAAGTAGCCGCAGGCCTTCCCGTCCAGCTGCACGTCCGCCCCCAGGGCGGCCTGTTCGCGCGGTTTGGCGGGGGTCAGCGTAAAGCGGTGGCCCGGAGCCAGCGCTTCCATGACGGCCAGCAGGTCTTCAAAGGAGGCCTGTTCCGGCCTGGGGTCCGCCCAGGAGCGCGCCGTGCGGTCCCCGGAAACCAGGATGCCCAGGGTATCCGTTTCAATGTCCCTGCCCTTGCCGCCGCCCGTATTGCGGAAGACGCGGCCAAGTTCAAAGAAGCGCAGGCCGGAGACGCCCTGGTTGCTGTTGCGCACGGCGGCGGCAATCAGGCCGGGCGTGTGCGCGGGGCGCAGTACGGAGTGGTCCTCGCTGAGCGGCAGGGACACGCGGATGAGGTCGCCGTCCTGCAGGGGGCGCAGGGGTAGCGCGTCCTTCACCTGGGCGATGGCGCCGTCAGCGGCTTCAGAGGCGATGAGCTTGATGGTCTGGGTTTCATAGAACCCCAGGGCCGCCAGCTTGCGGCGCAGGCCCATCTGGAAGTTATAGGCCACGTCTACGGGGGATTCCGTGACGAAGGGGCCGGAGAAGCGGGACGGGATGCCGTCCAGCCCGAAGACGCGGACGATTTCCTCCAGCAAGTCGCAGGGGCGCGTAAGGTCCAGGCGGTGGGAGGGGATCAGCCAGCATTCCGGGGCGTCCGGAACCTGCATCAGGCCCAGCGCCGCCAGGATGCGCGCGCCTTCCTCGTGGGAAATGGAACCGCCGGACATCTGGTCCAGAGCCTTCCAGGGAAGCTTCACGAAGCCCAGTTCATTGGTCACCGTGGCGCCCTTCCCCTGCTTCAGGGAAGCGAACGCGGAAACGGGGCCGTCCGGCTCCCCGCAGGAAGGCATGCAGGCATGGGCCGGATTCGCCACGGGGGCGCCGGCCACATACGTCTTGGAGGCCGTGCCGCCCGCCAGCTGGAGAATCAGTTCCACGGCCCGCACGGAACCGCGCAACACGTTCCAGGCGGAGGTGCCGCGTTCAAAGCGGTAGGAGGAGTCGGAGGACAGGGCCAGCCTGCGGGACGTGGCGCGCACGGAGGAGGGCTTGAACCAGGCGGATTCCAGAATAATGTCCGTAGTGGCTTCCGTCACGCCGCTTTCCTCCCCGCCCATCACGCCGCCGATGGCGAGCGCCTTGCCGGACTGGTCCGCGACGACCAGGTCCGTGCAGTTGAGGGTGTATTCCTGCCCGTCCAGGGCCTTGAAGGTTTCCCCTTCGTAGGCGGTGCGGGTGACGATGCCGCCCTGCACCTTCGCCGCGTCAAACGCGTGGAGGGGCGTGCCCAGTTCATGCAGGACGTAGTTGGTGACGTCCACGATGTTGTTGATGGGGCGCAGGCCGATGGCCACCAGGCGTTCCTTCAGCCATTCCGGGCTTTCCTGCACCTTCACGCCGCTGATTTTCACGGCGGTGTAGTACGGGTTCAGGTCCGGCTGGTCCAGCCGCACGAAGTCCCCGGCGGGTTCCAGCTCCACCCCGGCGTCATCAATGGAAACGGGCCTGTACTCCCGTCCGGAGATGGCGGCCAGTTCATACGCCATGCCGTTGTGGGAAAGCAGGTCCGGACGGTTGGGCGTCACTTCCACTTCCACCATCGTATCCGCCTTGACGACCTGGGAGATCGGCGTGCCGGGTTCCAGCTCCTGCGGAAGAATCCAGAGGCCGTGCTCCTTGTCGGGCAGCCCCAGTTCGGAAGCGGAGCAGAGCATGCCGCGGGATTCCACCCCGCGCAGCTTGCCCACCTTGATTTCAAAGTTGCCGGGCAGCACCGCTCCCGGCAGGGCGCAGGGAACCTTGTCCCCCACCTTGTAGTTCTGCGCGCCGCACACAATCTGGTGCAGCGTGCCGTCGCCCACGTCCACCTGGCAGACTTTCAGGCGGTCCGCCTGGGGATGCTGTTCCGCGGCAGCCACGCGGGCCACCACCACGTACGGGGAGTCCACGCCCTGCTGGCGGATGTCTTCCACTTCAATGCCGGCAAAGGTCAGCATGTCCGACATTTCGTCCACGCTCAGGCCGGCCAGGTCAATATACTGGGAAAGCCAGTTAAGGGAAATTTTCATATCTGAGTAAGGTAAAAATTATTGGAATTGGGCAAGGAAGCGCACGTCGTTCTCAATCAGGGCGCGGATGTCCCGGATGCCCCAGCGGATCATGGCCAGGCGGTCCAGGCCGATGCCGAAGGCAAATCCGGTCAGCCCCGTGTAGCGGGCCTGCACGCCGGGTTCCAGCCCCAGTTCGCGGTCCACGGCTTCAAAGACGTTCGGGTCCACCATGCCGCAGCCGGCGATCTCCACCCAGCGCGGTTCTTGGCCGTCCACCTTCAGCTTCACGTCAATTTCAAAGCTGGGTTCCGTGAACGGGAAGAAATGGGGGCGGAAGCGCACTTCCGTATCGGAGCCGAAGAGGGCGCGCAGGAAGTATTCCAGCGTCCCTTTCAGGTCGCCCACGGAAACGTCCGTGTCCACATACAGGCCTTCCAGCTGGTTGAAGGCGGAAAGGTGCGTGGCGTCAATCTCGTCACGGCGGTAGGCGGAGCCGGGGGAAATCACGCGCACGGGGGGCGTCTGCTTCTCCATGGAGCGTATTTGCACGGTGGAGGTGTGCGTACGCAGCAGCTTGCCGGAATCAAAGTAAAACGTGTCCTTCTCATTGCGGGCCGGATGGTCCTCCGGCGTGTTCAGCGCGTCAAAGCAGTGGAACTCGTCCTCAATCTCCGGGCCGTCCGCCAGGGCAAAGCCCATGTGGCGCAGAATGCGGATGGCTTCATCCCGCACGATCGTGAGGGGATGCAGGCCGCCCTGCGGCAGGGAGCGGGCCGGAAGCGTCAGGTCAACGCCGGCCACGGCGGCCTTGTCCGCCTGGGCCTGCACTTCCTCCAGCTTGGCGTCCAGCGCTTCCGTAATAGCCTTGCGGGCCTCGTTAAGCAACTGGCCGACGGCGGGCTTTTCCTCCCTGGGAACGTCCTTCATGCCCGTCTGGGCCATGGTCAGTTCCCCTTTTTTGCCGAGGATGGCTACGCGCGCGTCTTCCACGCCGCGCCTGTCAGACACCTGGGCGATGCGCGCCAGGGCATCCCGTTGAATGCGTACAATCTCTTCCTTCATAAAATTTGACGGGCAAGAGCTTACCCGTCCCCCCCGCCAGCGTCAAGCCCTTCGGAGGGCAGATCACAAAGTCATTGCACCTGATTTTGAAAAGATCAAACTTTCATTGTTTCCTTCATCATTGGAATCATATAGTTCCTCTTATATTATTTTCCAAATAATATCACAATAAATTTATTTTTATTCAATATCTATCGGTGATATATGGATGGAAAACGATCATTAATTGGAAGATATATATCCTAATACAGTCAAACATAATCCAATGCACCATATTGCAACACACAAAAGAGGCAACCATGTACCAAGAAGAGAAACAACTTTAAAAGAACAATGTTTTCTCTCTTTTAAGCATTTATCTGTTACAGAGAATACATGATATTCATCAAGATTATGTAATATTTTAAGAACGATATCCAATTTTATGTAAATTCTGTAAACAGAAAACCACAATAACGATTGAATTATCACGCCAATAAGTAGTATCCATATGAGATTAGCATTGCTCCTTACTGTTACAGCTGCCATTAGAATTAATGAAAAAATAATGAAAAAATAGTTTAGTCTAGTACAAAATAAATTCTCCATAAACTCTCTTTCTTCATAAAAAGTCCAATCTCCATTTTCCCTTTGTTTTTCATAAAACCGAAGAAAATCGGCTTTGGAAAGAGTGGATGGTTCAAGTAGACAAGAAATACGCGTACTCATTTTTTGATTATCGTCTTTCATACAGTATTTTTCGTATCTCTTATTTAATAGCAAAGAAATATAATTTTTCAAGATAATTTTTTCTATTTCCCATAAAGTCGGAATAGATGAATCTAATTCATCAGGTCATAAATAGAAAGTTTGGAAATCTTTTAATAAAACAAAATATTACAGAAAAAATTATAAATATAATAAAAAACCATTTATAAAGTCACTAATTTTCAATTAACAATTTACACATACCCCGGCTGGGCGGACATGCGGCCGGAAATCATGCCGAGCACGCAGAAAAAGGTATAAACCAGGCAGAACGGCAGGAAGGAACCGCCCTGGTGGAGGAAGGAGGTGAACAGCAGGCTCAGGGCAGCGCCCATGGTGAAGCCGATGCCCTGGGACATGCCGGAAAGCCTGATCGCCTCCGACGGGGTTCTGGCCCGTTCCACCATCAGCGCCATTCCGCGGCTGAAAACGGTTCCCGTCGCCAGGCCGAACAGAATGGCCATCCAGACAGCCCAGTCCAGCGGAAGATACAGGATGCCCCAGCAGGAAAGAGCCGCCAGGGCCATGGCCATCACGATGAGAAGGCCCCGGCCCCCCGTGGCTTTTTCCAGAGCGTGCGCGGAGAGCGTGGCGGGAAGCTGGGCAAACATGGCTACGGAAAGGATGAAACCTGCGTCCACGTAGCTCATGCCGCGCTGCCTCAGGAAGATGGGAATCCAGGTGTAAAAGAAATAGGCTGCCCCCACCCGGCTCAAATAAAAGATGGTGACCTGCCATGCCTTGCTGCTGCGCAGCAGGTTGCGGCCGGAAGAATCCGGATCGCGCTGGAACACTCCTACCGGATGCTTGAGGAAGTACGCGCCCCACACCAGCATTCCCAGCAGGATGGGAATAATCCATATTCCCAGCCCAAAGCGCCAGCCGCCCAGCATGTTGGAGATGGGAACGGACAGGCCGGAGGCCACCGCGCTCCCCACGCCGATCATGGCGCTGTAAATGCCCATCATGGCGGAGGCGTGGTCCGGAAACTGGTGCTTGATCAGTCCGGGAATAGCCGCTCCGGCAATCCCCATGCCCAGCCCCATCAGGACCATGCCGCCGTACAGGCCCGCCACGCCGTCCCAGCTGCGCCAGAAAATACCGGCCACGGCCAGAAGCTGGAACCAGAAAATGATCTTCCACGGCGTCAGCCAGCGCGCCACGCGCGGAGAAATGGGCGCGGCCACGCCCAGCACAAACACGGGCAGCAGGGCAAACAGCCCTGAATTTTCAAGGGAAAGGCCCATATCCTTTTCAATCGTTCCCAACAGCGGGTCCGGAGAGTCAAATCCGGTCCGCAGATTGAAACAAATGATCAAAAAGGCCACAAGCAGCAGCATCTTTCCCTTCATGCTTCCGGAAGTTCCTGCCTTATCCATCCCATGTTATACAGCCGTTCCCCCGCCCCCGTTCAAAAGTAAAAAACTTTTCCGGCTGTATGCGGCAGGGGGCCCGGGAAACGGTTTGCGCGGCTGGACGGAATGCGAAGCATGAACCCCGCAGAATGAGGGAAGCCGAACGTGGAACAAATCACTCTCTTGACCCCGGCACCGCAGCCATCAGGAAAGGCAGAGGAAGACATGTTCCCGCAGCTTGAACGAAACAGGCCGCCTGGGAATGAAGGCCTCCCGGCCTTCGGGAATCCATCCTGGGAGCGCAGCAAGCCAAGCTCTGGAAAGGCAGCCATTTATATCTCTCCTTTTCCAGTTTTTCCACTCACATCTAAAAAAACACCATCATATTAAAAAAGAATGTCTTACGGCTTGTCTGCATTTTATATTCCTATAGGAATATTTGGAATTAAACTAAATTCCCTTGACGATGAATATTTTCAGTATTACAAGCGGATATGCCTACTACATGCCCGTCCCCTGAAAAATGCCTCCGATACGCCGAGACCGTCCAACGGTTCGGCATCAATTTTCTGAGAGTGGCCGTCTTCATCGTCTTTGCCTGGATTGGCGGCCTCAAGGCCTTCCAGTATGAAGCGGACGGCATTGTTCCCTTCGTAGCCAACAGCCCGATGATGAGTTTCTTCTACGACAAGAAGGCTCCCGAATACAAGCAGCACATGAATAAGGAGGGAGCCGTGGTGCCGGCCAATATCGCATGGCACAAGGAAAACAACACCTACGGCTTTGCCTACGGGCTGGGAATCCTGATCGTCTCCATCGGCACGCTCGTACTGCTGGGCCTCTTTTTCCCGAAGGTGGGCCTCATCGGCGACTGCCTGCTCATCATCATGACCGCCGGAACCTTGTCCTTCCTGATAACCACCCCGGAAACGTGGGTGCCCGACCTGGGCGGACCCAACCACGGCTTCCCCTATCTGTCCGGGGCGGGACGCCTCGTCATCAAGGATATCGCCATGATGGCCGGAGGCTTCATCCTGCTGGGCACGGATTTCAAGCGCATCCTGAAGGCGCGCCTCGGTTGCCCAAGGAGCGGGGAATCCTGCTGCAAGAACTGATTCTTTCTGTCACCTCCTCTGCCGAACGGCAGAGGCTTTTTTATGCGTTAATGTTCCATATGCAGCCGTCTGGAGCGGCTTAACCTCTTGCGTCAATTGAAAGAAAATCAAGCGTCAGCGAAGGAATAATAAAAAAGGGCGCAGTCCCTGGCCGCATTCCGTTCAGAAACCGCAGAGGCCTGCGGCGCCCCGGGAACCGTTCCTCCTGCATTCAGAGCGGGAGCACGGAACAGCCGCCTGTTCCGCTAAATTTCTCCCGGCAGGGAATGGAGGTACATGTACAGGGCGTCCGTGCTGTTTTCCAGCACGTCCATGGTGAGCTGCAAGGGTTCCGCGTAAATTTCAGGATAATCCGCTTCCCCTATTTCCGGCCTCACGCGGAACGCGAGCCGTTCCTTCTCCAAATCCATCTCCGCCCGGATGCCCTCTTTATTGCCCCTGGCGTCAAGTCTGATCCACCTGCCCGGATCTTGCAGAAAAACCGCATTCAGGGCATGGATGCAGTACCCGCTTCCCGGCGTATCTTCCAGCGTCAGCCGCTGGTAGCATATCCCCGCCGGGATGCCGCAGGCTCTGAGCAGGGCCGCAAGCAGATTCGCCTTAGCCCAGCAGATGCCCGTTTTCTCCCGCAGCACGTCTGACGCCGAAACCGTCACTCTTTTATCCTGCGCATCCCATGAATGGCTTATTTCATCCCTCACGAAGCGGTAGGCGCCTGCTATCCATTCCAGCTCTCCTTTACCTGCGGCGCGGAGCCGGGCGGCCCTGTCCAGCACCAGCTCATGCTTCCAGTCAATATAAGGACTGGTTTTCAAATATTCACTGAGGTCGTTGACGATGGCGGCCATGCTTGCTTCTTCACCTCTTACCGGAAAACCGGAAGTAAGTACAGGCGGAAAAGGCCACGGAGGTTCCGGGGCAAGATGGAGCTTCACGATGAAGAAATCAGCCACGGTGTCCTGGGCATGCAGCAGGCCTGATAAGAGCGAAAGCATTCCGGTTTTCGTACCTGAACTTATCCCGAGCGCGGCAAAGGGAAATTTCTGTGTTTGCCGTTCATGGTTTTGCAAGGGGCGGGAGTCCTTGTTCCTGGGACGCGGCCATAAAAATACACTGGAGAAGACGTATGGGGCGGTTATTCACCTGGCCGCTTTCCTGTGGCCGGAGGGCCGTCATGGAGCGAGAACACTCCCATGAAAAAGCGCCGCCGTTCCGGAGAACGACGGCGCCCGAACACGCTAACCTCTTAAGCTTTTATTTGGCGGGGCGCTTGCCGTACGCCAGCGTACGCTTGCCATCCCAGGAAACGGCCTCAATCCGGGTGGAGCCCTCCGGATAGGGAACCGTGGTGGAGGAGTTGTCCTTGGAATCCGTCCCCACCATGGTGATGCGGACCATTTCCTTATCCTTGTAGGTTTCAAAGACGGCGGCGTTTTTCCACACGTCATGGGAGATGATGCGCCGGTTGCCCTGTTCCGTGATGCCCTGGTTGCAGGCGCCCCGGACGGGCAGGCGGTTCTTGTACGCCTCCACGCTGTTGACGGAAAGGTAGTAAATGACGGGGCTTTCCGGCTTCTTGTACTTTCTGGCGTACGCAATCAGGTTTTTGCAATCGGACTCCGTAATGGTCATGCGGGCGCAGGTGTAGTCGTCCAGCTCCTGGTCAATGGGCTTGAGCATGCCGGTCTTCTGGAAAAAGTCCGTCAGGTCCTGTTTGGAGACGTCGCAGGCGTTCTTCATGAACGCGAGCTGAAGCTCGCCGTCCTTCTTCCCCTTGGTGTCCATCTTGATGGCCTTGTAGAAGATGTCCGGATAGAAGTCGGGATTGCCCTTCCCGGCCACCTTGAAATACAGCTCCAACTGCCACAGGGGAGCCAGCTTGACAAAGTGGTCGTGCACCATCGGGCGGTTGTCCCCGCCGGAACGCTTGTCCGGGCCAGCCTGGATGAGCCAGTTTTCCCCCTTCAGGATGCCGTTGTTCAGGTAGGCGTTAAAGCGGCCGCCGATCATGTTGCCGTCCCCGCCGTTGATGCGTTCATGCTCCAGGCGCATGCTGGAGGGATTCAGCATGTAATTCACGTAGGCGGAGTAAATGTTGTTGGTCACTTCCCCGGTGGATACCCATTTCATGGCGGGGCGCACCTGGTTGACATGGCCGAATTCATGGGCGATGCCCCAGGCGCTGCCGGGAATCTTGTCCGGATTGCCCACTTCCCCCATCGTGCCGTTGTGGAAGGCGGCGCCCGTGCCGTCCGCGTGCATGAAGCCATTCCAGATCACGCGGCCGAACATCCGGTTTTTAGGCAGCATCTTGTACTTGTACAGGCCCATGATCTGCTGCTCCATGCCGATGATCTTGTCATACAGGGCGATCAGTTCCTCCCCCTTGTCCGGGCAGAATTTCTTGAGTTCCTCCACCGGATACACCAGGTGCACGCGGCTGCCAACGATGTCCACCACCTCCGTGGGGGAATTTTCCAGCATCTTCTTCCAGTCGCTGTTCTTGCTCACGCCTCCCACGAACACGCCGTTCACCTTGCCGGACGGGATGGAGAGCCGTACCTTGGGAGCTTTCTTGTAGTTGGGCGTGAAGTATTCAATGTAGCCCAGCCCCTTGTTTTTCGCCTTGATGATGTTGATTCCCGCCTTGAGAGGGTAGGAGCTGCGGCCTCCGTCACGCCCGAAGTTGTGGATGACCAGGTTCAGTTTTTCCCCTTTGGGGTCTTCCATGACCAGCAGCACGTCCTCCCCTTCCTCAAAAAAGATGCCGGTGGGGTTTTCAAACTTGCTGTACTGGCTGGTGCGCAGGCGGTCCGCCAGGTCCTTGACCGGTTCGTACGGTTCCGCCGTGATGGCGCGCGCCTTGCGGTCATATTTTTTCTCCGCCATCTGGCGGGCGAGCCCGCGCACGAAGGGATCCTTGATTTTGGCGATGCGGTCACGCGTGACACTGGGTTTCAGCGCCAGCATGAAGTCATTGATGAAGACGTTGGAATCCAGCGCCTTCAGGCCCGCTTCCGTAATCGGAACGGACCCGGTCTCCTGGGCGGAAAGCACGCCGCCGCCCAGCATGCCGCAGAGAGCGAGCAAAAGGGCTCCCTTTTTCAAGAATGGTAAGAGGATCATGTTTATAAAATTATACTGATCAGTTTCCTGAATTGTTTCAAGGAAAAATCCTCCAGTGGGAACATGGACGGAAAAAGGCCGTTTTTGTGACATGGGGCGTTCCTGCCACCGCTTAAAAACTGTCCATCCCCTTGACGAGGTCCCTATAATGGCACCCGTAACACATTTTTCCATATGAATACAGAAACGCATCAATTCCAGGCGGAAGTCCGGCAGCTGCTGGACATTGTCATCAACGCCCTTTACAGCGACCGGGAAATCTTTGTGCGGGAGCTCGTTTCCAACGCTTCCGACGCCCTGGAGAAGCTGCGCTTGAAACAACTGACGGATTCCAACATCTACCAGCCGGAAAAGCCTCTGGAAATCAGCATCACCACGGACAAGGAGAACAAGACCATCACCATCGCGGACACCGGCATAGGGATGACGGAAGCGGACCTGGTGGAAAACCTGGGGACCATCGCCCATTCCGGCACCAAGAAATTCATGGAGGCCCTCAAGCAGAAGCAGGAAGGCGGCGCGGACCTGATCGGCCAGTTCGGCGTGGGCTTTTACAGCTCCTTCATGGTGGCGGACCAGGTGGAGGTCTTTACCCATTCCTGGGAGCCGGAGGCGGCCTCCCTGCGCTGGACTTCCAACGGACGGGAGGGCTACAGCATTGAAACCCTTGACGAACCGCTGGACCGCGGCACCCGCATCGTCATCCACCTGAAGGATGAGTATGAGGAGTTTTCCCAGGAATACCGCGTGAAGGAGCTCCTGCGCCGTTATTCCAACTTCGTGGGCTTCCCCATCAACTTCAACGGAGAGCACATCAACACCGTCCAGGCCATCTGGTCCAAGTCCAAATCAGACGTGAAGCCGGAGGAATACGACGAGTTTTACCAGTTTATCTCCCACACGGATGAAAAGCCCCTGTCCTACATGCATTTCAGCGCGGACGCCCCCATCATGCTGAATGCCCTGCTTTTCATCCCCAAGCGTAATCCGGAAATGTTCGGCTTCGGCCGCGTGGACGCCAACGTCTCCCTGTACTGCAAGCGCGTGCTGATTGACGCCAAGCCGGAAGGCCTGCTTCCGGAATGGCTGCGCTTCCTGAACGGCGTGGTGGACAGCGAGGACCTGCCCCTGAACATTTCCCGCGAAATGCTCCAGGACAATTCCCTGGTGCGCAAGATCAGCGACATTATCACCAAGCGCTTCATCAAGCACCTGGACAAACTTGCCAGGGACGAAAAAGAAACCTACAAGGAATTCTACGGACAGTTTTCCCGCTACCTGAAAGAAGGGGTGGTCACCTCCTGGCCGAACAAGGAATCCCTGGGCAAGCTGCTCCGTTTTGAATCCACGGCCACGGAGCCGGGGGAAACGACCTCTTTCGAGGAATACATCACCCGCATGAAGGAAGGGCAGACGGCTATTTACGCGCTCACCGGCCCCTCCCGCTCCCACCTGGAAAACAGCCCGTACCTGGAAGCCTTCAAGGCCCGCGGATACGAAGTCGCCTTCTTCACGGACCACGGGGACGAGTTCGTGCTGGACTCCCTGTCCAGCGTGGACGGCAAGCCCGTCACGATGATCGACCGCGCCGACGTGGAGCTTCCCGAGCTGGAAGAGGAACAGAAGGACGCCCTGCCCCAGGAGGAAGCCACCGCCCTGGAAGAATGGCTGAAAGAACTGTACCCGGACAAATTCTCCAAGGTGACGCTGGGCAAGCGCCTGGTCAGCGGTCCCGCCGTGGCCCTCCAGACCGGAAATGACATGGGGCCGGAAATGCGGGCGTACATGAAAGCCATGGGGCAGGAAATCCCCGAAAGCCATCCCCAGTTGGAACTGAACCCCTCCAACCCGCTGGTGAAGAAGCTCTCCGCCCTGAGGACGGAAAATCCGGAACTGGCCCAGATGGTGGCGGACCAAATCGCGAACACCGCCCTGCTCCGCGCCGGCATGCTGGACGATCCCGCCGTGCTGGCCCAGTCCTCCCAGGCCCTGATGGAGCAGCTCCTGCTTAAATAAAGCCTCCGGCGGAAACGGCCTCTTTCACAAGCCGCTCCCTGCCCCGGGGGCGGCTTTTTCCTTTCATTCCCCGTCATGAACGCGTTCCACCACATGCCCCGGCACTTCCTGTTCCTGAAGCTGGCCTATCAAACGGGCATGTGCCTGCTGGCCCTGGTCGCCGTGACGCTGGCGGCCATTGACCTGACTTCTGAGGCGGCGGAATGGGAAGTGACGGCGGACCGGGTCATTTACTGGATTTTCGTGCTGGATTACGTGGTCCGCTTCTCCATCAGCAGGTCCAAATGGCTCTTCGTCAAGGACCATGTCTGGGACCTGCTGGCCATCATTCCCTTTGACGTGCTGTTCCGTCTGTTCAGGTTCGCCTCCCTCGGCGAGATTCTGCGGCTCGCCAGGTACCTGGACCTGTTCTCCTACGCCATGAGGTTCACCACGCGCATCAGGCGTTTCTTCAACACGAACGGATTCAAGTACATCTGCATTGCCGCCCTGGTCATCATCCTGCTGGGGGCCGTGGGCATCCATCTGGCGGAAGGCATGAGCCTTCCCAACGGCATCTGGTGGTCCTTTGTCACCGCCACTACAGTGGGCTACGGGGACACCTACCCGGTCACCACTCCCGGAAAATTCCTGGCCGTTTTCCTGATGCTCACGGGCATCGGCTTCGTGGGAACGCTGACCAGCACCATCACCTCCTTTTTCCTGCATCCCCATGCGGGAGAACCCATGCCGTACAGGGAGGAGGAAATTGAAGCCATCAAGAAGAAGCTGGACGGCCTCTCCTCCATGACGGACGAGGACATAGACACCATGGCGGCCCTGCTGAAAACCCTGCGGGACGCCCCGCACGCATCTTCCCATCCAGAGCAGGAAACACCTGCCTCCGGCCCCGGCACTTTACCGCAAAAGCCGGAATGACCCGAATGCCGGATGCGTCTCTGCCCCTGCCGTCCTCCCTTCTTTTTGCACCAAGACTGACAAAAATCCGTCTGGCATTGCACGGGCAAAGGCGGACAATCCCTCTGTGCCGGGGCTCCCTGCCGACCCTCTCCTTTTTCCAACCTCTCCGCCTTTCTCCATCATGCCAGTTACCAGCCCCCCCCGCGCCTGGGCCGAAATCGACCTCGGGGCCATCCGCCATAACCTGAACGTCGTCAAGCAGGCGGCCAAGGGTGAATATTACATGCCCGTGGTAAAGGCGGCAGCCTACGGTCACGGGCTGGAACAGGTCTGCCGCACCCTGGATTCGGAAGGCATCGCCTTCTTCGGAGTCGCCAACGTGGGGGAAGCGCGGCGCATCAGCCAGGCGGGATGCCGCACCCGGCCCTATATCCTGGGTCCCGCCTTTCCGGAGGAACGGGAGGAAATCGTGCTGAACGGCTGGCGGTCCTTCATCTCCACCATGGAGGAAGCCGTGCACTACAATTCCCTGGCGCGGCTGTACGGGAAGACGCTTCCCATCCATATCTCCGTGGATACGGGCATGGGCCGCGGCGGATTCCTGCCGGACCAGCTTGAAGAATTGCTCTCCCGCCTGGGGGAACTGGACAGCCTGTACATGGAAGGGCTGGGCGCGCACCTGCCCTGCGCGGACGAGGACCGGGAAATCACCCTCCGGCAAATTGCCCGCTTTGAACAGATGGCCGCCCGCATCCGGGAAAAACTGCCCCTGAAGTACTGCCATCTGGCCAACAGCGCCGCTTCCCTGGATTATGAGATTCCCTCCAACAACATGTGCCGCCCCGGGCTGGTGCTGTACGGCTTTTCCCCCATTCCCTCTCCCTGGGCCGCGCAGTTGAAGCCGGCCATGGCCCTTTTCTCCCGCCTGACGGTGGCGCGCACGCTGCCGGAGGGGCACGGCATTTCCTACGGAGGCACCTTTGTAACGGACCATCCCACCAGGGTGGCTACCGTGGGAATAGGCTATGCGGACGGCTACGTGCGCTCCCTGGCCCACAAGGGCGCCCGCGTGATGGTGGACGGCATCTCCTGCCCGCTGCTGGGGCGCGTGACGATGGACCAGATCATGGTGGACGTCAGCCGGGTGCCGCACCCGGAACCGGGCATGACCGTGGAGATCATGGGGCCGAACATTCCCGTGACGGAACTGGCGGAAAAGGCCGGTACCATTTCCTGGGAAATTTTTACCGGAATAGGTCCCCGGGTGCCGCGCCACTACATCCACTGAACCCTCTGCCGGAGAAGCGGTCCGCCCGTGTTCCCTTATTCCGCGCGGTGCCTTCATTCCCGATTGACGGGCAGCCTGAAATATCGTTTATTGATCCGGTATGATGAAGGTTTCCACCAGAGGACGCTATGCACTGCGCCTGATGATTGATCTTGCCCAGCACAATGACGACGGCTACATCTCCCTGAAGGAGATTTCAGCCAGGCAGGACATCACCGTACGGTATCTGGAACAAATTATCGCCATCCTGCTGAAAGCGGGCTTCGTTCAGAGTTTCCGGGGGAAGTCCGGCGGCTACCGCCTGTCCCGGCATCCCCGGGAATACACCACGGAAGACATCCTGAAACTGACGGAAGGCTCCCTGCTGCCCCTTTCCTGCACGGCTTCCCAGAACAGCCCGTGCCCGCGGGCGTCAAGCTGCGCCACGCTGCCTTTCTGGCGGGGGCTGCAAAAGGTCATTGAGGATTACCTGGGCCGCGTCACGCTGGAGGACCTGTCCGAGCAGCAGAAGGAAATCGGCTGCGACTACGGAGCAGGCATTTAACCGGAGCACCCGGCCTGAACATTTTTTCGCCCCTTTTTTGTTTTGGCCTTATGTCCCACTTTTTTTACCCGGCACTTGACATCCCGTCCCGCTTTAACTATCTATTCCCTACTTTCCCGATAGGAATATAAAAAATATGAATAAGAACCATCGTTTTGAAACGCGCCAGATCCACGTGGGCCAGGAAAATCCGGACCCGGCCACGGATGCCCGCGCCGTGCCGATTTACGCCACCACTTCCTATGTCTTCAAGGACTCCGAACAGGCGGCCGCCCGTTTTGCCCTGGCGGAGCCGGGCAACATCTACAACCGCCTGATGAACCCCACGGCAGACGTTTTCGAAAAGCGCATCGCCGCCCTGGAAGGGGGAGCGGGCGCCCTGGCGGTAGCCACCGGAGCGGCGGCCATCGCCTATGCCGTCCAGAATATTGCGCGCGCCGGGGACCACATCGTTTCCGCCGCCAACGTGTACGGCGGCACTTACAACCTGTTTGCCCATACATTTGCCGAATCCGGCATTGAAACCACCTTCGTGGACGGCAGCGATCCGGACAATTTCGCCAAGGCCATCCGGGAAAATACGAAGGCCCTGTACGTGGAAAGCCTGGACAACCCGAACTGCAACGTTGCGGACATAGACGCGCTGGCAGAGGTGGCGCACGCCCACGGAATTCCGCTCATTGTGGACAATACCTTCGCCTCCCCCTTTCTGTTCCGCCCTCTGGAGCACGGCGCGGACGTGGTGGTGCATTCCGCCACCAAATTCATCGGCGGCCACGGAACGGCGATGGGCGGCGTGATTGTGGACGGCGGCAAGTTCGACTGGACGCAGAATGATAAATTCCCCGGCATCAGCCAGCCCAACCCGAACTGCCACGGCGCCGTGCTGGCGGAAATCTGCGGCCCTCTGGCCTACATCATGAAGATCCGGACCACCCTGCTGCGGGATACGGGAGCCACCATCAGCCCGTTCAATTCCTTCCTGCTGCTCCAGGGGCTGGAAACCCTTTCCCTGCGGGTGGAGCGCCATGTGCAGAACGCCCTGTGCGTGGTGGATTACCTGGCGGCTCATCCCCAGGTGCAGAAGGTGAACCATCCCTCCCTGCCGGACCATCCGGACCACGAACTTTACCGGAAATATTATCCGAACGGCGGCGGCTCCATCTTCACCTTTGAAATCAAGGGTGGCGCGGAAAAGGCTCGCAAGTTCTGCGAAAGCCTGGAACTATTTTCCCTGCTCGCGAACGTGGCCGACGTCAAGTCCCTGGTGATTCATCCGGCCTCCACCACCCACTCCCAGATGACGGAGGAGGAACTGAAAGCGGCAGGCATATCGCCCTCCACGGTGCGGCTTTCCATAGGCACGGAACATATCGACGACATTCTCGAAGACCTGGAACAGGGCTTCCGCGGCATTCTCTAACGATTTAACGGCTACAATGCTCTTTTCCTACAAGCCATGAGAATTTACAGAAACATTACAGAACTGATCGGCGGCACTCCTTTGCTGGAGCTGACCAATTACGAACGCAAAAACGGCCTGAACGCCGCCATCCTGGCCAAGCTGGAATACCTCAACCCCGCCGGCAGCGTGAAGGACCGCATCGCCCGGGCCATGATTGACGCCGCGGAAGCCTCCGGAGAGCTGAAGCCGGATTCCATCATCATTGAACCCACCAGCGGGAACACGGGCATCGGCCTGGCGGCGGTGGCCGCCTCCCGCGGGTACAGGATCATCCTGACCATGCCTGAAACGATGAGCGTGGAACGCCGCAACCTGCTGAAGGCCTACGGCGCGGAACTGGTGCTGACGGACGGCGCGCTGGGCATGAAGGGAGCCATTGCCAAGGCGGAGGAACTGGCCGCAGGACTCCCCAACAGCTTCATTCCCGGCCAGTTCGTCAACCCGGCCAACCCGGAAGTCCATTTCCGGACCACCGGACCGGAAATCTGGAACGACACGGACGGCAAGGTGGACATCTTCGTAGCAGGCATCGGCACCGGAGGCACGATTACGGGCGTAGGCAAGTACCTCAAATCACGCAATCCGGAAATACGGATCGTGGCCGTGGAGCCGTCCGCTTCCCCCGTGCTGACCCAGGGGACCGCCGGCCCCCACAAGATTCAGGGCATTGGCGCGGGTTTCGTGCCGGAAACGCTGGATACCTCCGTGTATGACGAAGTCATCACCGTCACCAATGAAGACGCCTTCGCCACCGGCAAGGAGCTGGCGCGCACGGACGGCGTGCTGACGGGCATTTCCTCCGGCGCAGCGCTCTGGGCCGCCACGCAGGTGGCACAGCGCCCGGAAAACGCAGGCAAGACCATCGTGGTCCTGCTGCCGGACACGGGGGACCGCTACCTCTCCACCCCCCTGTTCACGGACTAATCCTTCCCATCCTCCAGCCATGAAAGAATTCAGCCTCCATCTCTACCTGGTCACTGATGAAGCGGCCAAATGCCGCCACAGCCTTCTGGAAACCGTCCAGAGGGCGGTGGACGGCGGCGTCACCATCGTTCAGTACCGCTCCACCAATCCGGACGCGGGCACCTGCTACCGGGAAGCGCTGCCCATCCGGGACTTCCTGGCGTCCCGCGGCGTTCCCTTCATCGTCAACAACCGCATTGACCTGGCCCTGGCGCTGGACGCGGACGGCGTCCACATCGGCCAGCGTGACCTGCCGGTTCCTGCCGTCAGGGCCATGATCGGCCCGGACAGGATTCTGGGGCTTTCCGTTTCCAACGCGGACCAGCTCCGCGCCGTAGACGCCGCCCTGGCAGACTACCTTGGGATGGGGCCTGTCTTTCCCACCATCTCCAAGCTGAACGCCCCGCCCGTGCTGGGCGTGGACGGCTTCGCCGCCCTGGCCTCACAATCTCCCCTGCCCGTCGTCGCCATCGGCGGGCTGGACGTGGAGCGCGCCCGGCTGGTGCGCGCTACGGGAGCGGCCAGCGGCATTGCCGTCGTCTCCGCCATTTGCGGAGCGGAGGATCCGGAAGCCGCCGCACGGGCGCTGGCCTGACCGGCTGAATTCCGGAAACAAGCGGGCAGCAAAACATTCTTTCAAACGCCATGCCTTCACCAACTGACCTCGTCCATGCCGTCTCCACCGATCTGGAAAAAATCCGGGAGACGGCTCCGTTGGTTCTCTCTCTGACCAACTCCGTCGTCCAGCCCCTGACGGCCAACCTGCTGCTGGCCGCAGGAGCCGTTCCCGCCATGCTTAACGATGCGGAGGAAGCCGTGGAAATGCTCCGCGGCGGAACAGGCGCCCTGCTGGTCAACCTGGGCACCGTGACGCGCGAACAGGGCGCCGTCATGCAGACGGCGGTGCAGGAAGCCAACCGGCTGGACATCCCCTGGGTTCTGGACCCGGTAGCCGTTGGAGCTCTCTCCCTGCGTACGCGGCTGGCGGAACAGTTGAAGGAACGGAAGCCCCGCATCATCCGCGGGAACGCCTCTGAAATCATGGCTCTGGCCGGGTACTCCTCCGTCACGAAGGGACCGGAAAGCACCAGCTCCAGCGCAGACGCCCTGCAGGCGGCCAGGGAACTGGCCCTGCATACGGGGGCGGCTGTCCTCGTCACGGGCCGCACGGACTATTCCACGGACGGCCGCCAGGTGATTTCCACGGAAAACGGACATGCCATGATGTCCCGCGTCACGGGCGTGGGCTGTTCCATGGGCGCGCTGGCCGCCGCCTGCGCCGCCGTCTCCTCCTCCCCCTTGCAAGCGGCCGTCTCCACGGCCGTATTAATGGGCATCGCGGGGGAAATGGCCTTTGAACAGAGTCCCGCTCCGGGTTCCTTTGCCGTCTCCCTGCTGGACAGCCTGTACTCCCTTTCTCCGGAAGAAGTAGCGCGGAGAGCGCGCATTCTTCCCTTTTAAACCGTTACTCCTCCTTCCCGTAACCGCGGAAAAGCAGCGCGCCGCACTCCCTCCGGAATGCGGCGCGTTGAATTTACAGGCCTTTTTTATTCGTTCTGCGGAACGGAACGGCGCAGGAACACCGCTCCCAGCGCAGCCATCAGCAGCATGCATGAGGACGGTTCAGGAACAGGAGCAGGCGCCGTAGCCGTAAACGCCGATGCCATGGCTGAAGAAGCTTCCGGAGCCGCATTCGGCGTCCACACCATGCTCACTTCCTTGGAATCTTCGTTCTTCTGGAGGCTCCACTGGCCGTACGCCGCGTAATCTCCGGCGGAAGACGCATCCAGCGTGAAATTACCCGTCAGGGTCGCGTTCGCTCCCCCCTCAATGAAGTTCAGGATGTGGGAGGTTCCCCAGAAGTCGGTGGAATAGTCGAGGCTCAACGCCGCCAGCTTCAGCTTGGCCCCCGCGTCAATCTGGAAGACGCCGGACTGAAGCATCAGGCTGTTGTACGCCAGTTCATTCCCGGCGGAACCGCCCATGGACAAGGTCAGTTCAAAGACGGAACCGGACTGGAGCGTCGTATTCCCGGACAGGGTGGCGGAACCGGACAGAATGCCGCCATTCTTCACCAGGATGTCATTCCCTAGGGCAACGGAAGAAATATCCGTTCCAAGGCCGCCCAGCGCCAGACGCGCGCCGGAATTGACGGAGGCCGCTCCGGTTCCAAGAGCCTGGCTGGAGGCCGCCACCAGCGTCCCCCAATTGACCGTAGTACCACCGGAATAGGTATTCTTTCCGGAAAGCACCATGATCCCGGCGCCTTTCTTGATGAAGGAACCCTTAACTCCGGAAGAGTTCACGATGTTCGCGGATATTTTCAAATCCACGTCTGCGGTTCCACGGTCCACCATGAATACCGTAGGATTGGCATCCCTGAGCTGCACGTTGACGCGCTTGATTTCAGATGCCCTGTTTGCGGATTTCACATTAACGACGGCATTCGTCCAGATATCCATGCGACCGCCCGTTATGCCGTCCACAACGCCTCCGGTCAGGTTGAACACCGTATTCTGGAACGTCTGGTTCTTGTTGTCTCCAAAATACAGGGTTCCTCCATTGATGTTCACGTTCTTGACGGAGGCGTTCCCTCCGGAATAACCGAAGCTGTCACCGCCCTTCAATGTCACCTGCGCTCCCTCCCGGATGGCCAGGTTCCCGCGAATCATGCCGTTGGCGCCTCCGTAGCCCACCACAAGGACACCCTTATTCACGGTGGTTCCTCCGGTATAGGAAAGCATCTTCTGGATGGTGAGCGTGCCGGAACCGTTCTTCACGAGCGAGCCTGTTCCGGACACATTCGTGTTCAGGGCAACCGAATCAGACCTGTTGAAGGCGAGCACGCCGTTGTTGACGACTGCACCGGCGCCCAGGGAACCGCTTGTACCGCCATTCCCTATGGTGAGCGTTCCCGCCGCAATGGTGGTGGTTCCGCTGTAGGAATTGTTCCCCGTCAGCGCCAGCTCACCACTCCCTTTCTGGATCAGGCTGCCCGTACCGGAAATGGCATTCGCCGCCGTCACGCTGTCCGTCCTGTTGAACGCCAGGGTTCCTTCATTGGCAACGGCTCCCGTTCCCAGGCTGCCGGAGGTTCCTCCGTTCCCTACCATCAGGGAGGCTCCGGAGAGGATGCGCGTTTCACCGGAATACGTATTGCCAGCCGCCAGAATAACTCCTCCGCCAGTGCCCATGCTCTGGGTATCCAACGTCAGGGAATGATCACCGCCAAGCGAACTGGCTACGGTCAGCATCCCGTTTCCGCCGAACAAATATCCCTGCGTTCCGGCTGTCACGGCCCCGGACAAAACAGCCTGTCCGTCAGCCCCGATGCACACGGAATTCAGTCCCATGCCGCCCAGATTCAAATCCGCCGTACGGGTTCCCGACAGGAGCAGAACGCCTTCGGAAGCATTGGAAACATGCGCCAGGGCGGCATCCGCTTCCGCCCCAAGGGCAAAGGATGTTCCGTACTTGACGAGCACATTCTTGTTCTGCACCCCGAGGGAGCGCACGTCCGCGTAGGTGAGGTTCACTCCCCCATTCAGTTCAATAACCCCGGAGAAAGCAGCTCCACCCTCCGAATCACTGTTGTGCGCGTTGGCAAGCACTACGGTTCCGGTATTGGAACCGTTGCCGATGGACAGGGTGCCGGAGCCGCTGAGCTTCAAGTTCACCGTCAGCGTTCCGCCGCCTCCGCCCAGGGTCCAGCCCCCATCCGCGGTCCAGCCGGAAAGCAGGCCGGTCGTTCCCCGTGTTCCCAAATTCACCTCTCCCAATGCGCCGACGGACAAGTTTCTGAAGCCGTTCAGGCCGGAAATCGCCGCCTGGTCTTCCAGCAGCACGAACGTTCCGGAAGACGCCTGGTCCAGCTTTCCGGCAATAGCGGAAAAACCAGCGCCTTCCACAGCCAGGGCTCCGGCGGCATCCAGCGACCAGACAGCCTGCCCGAGAGCCCCGGCGGAAGAGGCGCGCACCAGGCCTTCTTCAACCGTGGCAGTTCCGGAAAAACTGTTGTTCCCGTTTTTCAGAAGCAGGGTTCCTTCCCCGGTTTTCACGAGGGAACCGGCTCCGGAAATCACGCCGGACTCCGTCGCGGACCCGGAATCCACCTCCGCACGGAACATGGATGCGGTTCCGGACAACACAATGTTTCCGCTGTGATTTCCCCCGGCCAGCACGCCATACGTGCCTCCGTCATCCACCTGTACGGCAGACACCACCAGGGAATGGCCGCCGGTGGTAAACCGGGCGCCGCTGTTCACCTGCACTGTTCCGGTGGAAAAGGAGGCCATCTGCCAGTCGTTCTCATCCACATAGCCGCCCGCGTGCAGGGTGTGCACTCCGGCCACCTTCACCTCTCCTCCCTGCACCGTCCACGTTCCGGTATTGAGAATATGGGCGGCCAGATTCCAGACGGCCCCTTCCGCCGTGCCGGGTGCGTACACCACATTCATCAGTCCACGGGAAGCGGCCTCCCCGTCCCGCAAAGACCCTAGGAACGTCTGTTCCCCGGAGCCCGTGAACGTAAGCGTTACGGTGGAATTGCCAAGGTAATTGGCAAAAACGGCTCCGGAATCCAGGTGAGTGATGGAGTTCAGCGTCAAATTGTGCCCATACATGTCCACCACGCCCCCGCGGTGGCCGAAGATGAACTCCCCGGATACTTGGTTTTCCCCCGCCAGGCGCACCATTACTCCGCCGCCGTTCAGCTTCACGTTGTGTGCCGCGTAGCCGTCCCGGTCCAGAATCAGCATCCCGCTTCCTCCCACGTTGATGTCCGCCGCATTGTTCCCGTGGCCGCTGACGATCAAATCACCTTCCCCGATCTTCCGCCACTCGTCTCCGGAGGTTCCGGTCAGCAGCGTCGTCACGGTTGCCCCCTTGTTCACAACGAAACCCGCCGTATTCAGACGGTAGGAGGCATTTCCTCCGTCGCTCAATACGTAATCCCGGTTGAACGTGAGGGAACCCGCCCCCGTATCCACCGAGCCCTGGAGAACAATGGTGCCGCCGGAGCCGTCAAAAATAAGATTGCTGCACACGCCTATCTGCGTGTCCGAGGCCCGCGTTCCCTGTGTGGAGGTATCTCCTCGCAGGCCGGAGGCCAGCCCGGTGTAATCCGTGCTGATATCTCCCTGAACGAAGGTTCCGTTTCCGTCGCCATCCGTCACATTCCACAGAAGATCCCCACCCCCTTCCGACACGCTGACAGTGCGGTTGAAACTGTCCACGTAATCGCTGGCCCACTGGTTGCCAGAGCGCATCTGGCTGAACTCGCCGTAGCCGCTACCGCCCTGGGATTGACCGGCCCCCACCCATTCCCATCTGCCGGACTTCTCATTAAATACATAGCTGGGACTTCCGCTGTCCCCTGCCAATATGCCTGAAGGCAGGGGATTGGATTCCGAAGGCTTCTTGAAATTGTACCAGAAACGGTAGGCCGGGTAAGTCTTGGCATTCTCAGGGTCCGGCTCTCCTGTTCCCGGAACGCTGGCCTGTCCCTCAAAAACCAGGGTTCCCCCGGTCAAATAGGAATAACCTCCGCTGACCGTGTCCTGTTTACCGTTCCCCGTGGCAATAGCCTGGGTTCCGGACCCGGCACGCAGAACCAGCCGTCCCTTCATGTTGTCCAGGTATTCCGGATCCGTCAGGTAGGGGGCGTATTCCGCTTCCGTCACGATCTTGCTCAACCGCTGCACGCGGTAGTCATACGTGTAATTCGTCTGGTCGCCCCAGGCATTCTTGATTACCACGCTCCGGTAGGCGTCATAAAACGGCGTTCCTTCCGTGGCTCCAAAACGCTTGGTAAACGTAATGGTCTGGTTATTGTAATCATGGGACACGGTGGCGATGAAGCCCGGGCCGCCTACCAAAGCGGCTTCCCCGGCATGGGCGTCCGCCAATCCGTCAAAATTCATCATTTTGGGGATGGAGCCCACGTAATTGCCTTCCTTGTCGTAAATGGCGACGTCTTTGGCATTGATTCCAAAGATGCCCCGGTTTTCCGCAAAATCACGGTAAGTCTGAACGTCGAAGGAATCAGACATCAATCCCCCATAAACGGGAGAGAGGAGACAGGCCGCCCCCAGCAAGCCGGAATGATAGAAATAATGTAAATTCATGGCAGAACGAGCTTTAGGTTAAAATAATTCAAATCATAAAAAGTACTGCTATTCAAAATGTTTTTTAAAGGACGCTCCAGGAATCGGGAACTTTATTTTATTCCCAATAATTTTAATTATTCTTCATTTTGTTAGAGTTTGAAAACACCATTTGTTTTCAACAAACGACTTTACATTCCCCCCACAACAAGAACTGGCGCGAATACCAAGCTTTGCATGACACAAATTATTTCTTCTTTTTCCTTGCTTCAAATAAATTTACCTGAAAGTTCGCCTTTTCCGGCACTCCGCCTCATCTCTTCTCCATACCGCGCAAGAATGAAACCTGTTTAGTATTGTGAAATATCCCCTGCCTTTTATAATGAAGGGCAACCCATTTCAGCATGGCAAACCACACTACCACGCAAAAGCTCTGCAACTGGTTCATTCAGCAGGCGAATGCAAAAAACCTTCCTCTCACGCCCGTTAAACTGAACCACCTGGTCATTCTGGCGGACTGGTGGCACCTGCACCATCACGGCGATTTCCTGATCAACGAACGGGCGGAAGCATGGACCTGCGGGCCGGTGCTCCCCTCCATTCATCACGAATACAAGGACCAGCCGCCCTGCTCCATCATTGAACACCCCAGCCGCCGCCAGCCCCCTCTGGAAGAGGAAACGGACATCATCCCTTTTCTGGAACACATCTGGAACGTCTATGGCAAATACACGGCCCAGCAGCTTGGCCGCATCAACACAGCGCCGGCCTCCCCCTGGCAGCAGGCGCAGGGCAGGCACGGAGAAGCGGAACACCAGCAAATTGCCCGGGAACACGTGAAAGCCTACTTCCAAACCCTGGCTGAATGACCCCGGGAGAAAAGCCGGACCGCCCTTTTTTCTCCGCATTCATTTTTTCTATTCAAAACACACATTTGAGTGAAAAAAAACTTGCAAAGAACAGCCGGTTCCGCTTTAATTCGCCCGCACCGCAAAGGTGCCCGTTACATAGCCCTATAGTGTAATCGGTAACACAGCGGATTCTGGTTCCGTATTTTGGGGTTCGAGTCCTCATAGGGCTACCATTTTAATAAAAATCCCTGCTTCTTCACGAAGCAGGGATTTTTGTTTTCAGTTACGTCTTCCCAACAGAAACGGCATTATTTACCGGATCAAAAGAAAACGACTTCCAGAAAAGCCCTCTTTTAATTCTGCTGATTGATCATGATGGTATAGGTGATACCATTATAGAGCTGAACATTGACAAGTCCGTTCCTGGAAATTCCCGTTTCATTAGGAGCTGCCACAAGCTGCCATTGTTCCGAATCACCCGCTCCATCCTCCCATGTAATCCAATCAGGACAGCTGATGCAGATATGAGTCTTATTATCGCACGTCAATTCAATATCCACAACTCCTCCCTCAGCCGGAACGTCAAAGAGACTTTGACGGATAGGCCACGGGCAATCGTCCATGGGTCGCTGGCCACCTGTCCAGGACTCCTTGATTTTTGAGAGAAGACCAAACGGATCACCCCTTTCTGCCCACCATCCGGCAACACCGGAAACACCATGTCTGGACATACTCAGAACATGATAACTAAAAGAATAACTGGATTTCACCGCCCCGATCAGCTTAATGGCACCAGCCCTGTCTTGGGAAAAAAGGTAAAGGCGTTTCCTGCCGTTCATATGAGAATGTTCCTCACGGAACACAATCAATCTTGCTGTCTGATGACTATCGTAAACAGCATATAGATAATGACTATTACTGCGTACATAACCCGCTCTCTGGGAACTCTGGAAACCGCACCTCGGCAAAAAATCGCTGCCAGTATTGCCGGGCCAGACCGAGGCCACGGGATGATCCCTTCCATTTTCCGCTTCCGAATAAATCAGGGGATCAACATAATCGTTTTGACGGTAGGGCCACTCCGCAGGTGGCCACGGAAGCCACGAAACAGAAAACCAGGGACGCAAGCAAGGTCCGAAATTCGCCCTGACTCCGAACTTGGAATTATCCGAATTCGCGACATCAACTCCGCCGGGATTAACCAACGTATTAAGTTCCAACACAAACGTGGAATGATACCAAGCATATATATTATCATCTCCCGGGCCAATCATCCGGTGTTCCGACATGATGAACGGAAAATCTTCAGACGTGCAGACAGTAACACCACCAGCTGTAAAAGCGCTTCCAAGTTTGTGGTAAAATCCCACTCCGTTTTCCTGCTGGGAAGGGAGCATGGGAAACAACGGACTGATCAAATCAACCTTGCGTACTGCGCCGACATCGGACACGGGAGGAATGGGGATAATAATGCCTCCATCAGCATGAACCGCGTCGGAGAACGTACCGCCCTGAGCAGTCAGACTACCAGGGAGAGACAAATTGTCGTCTGCATCAACCTCCAAAGACCTGTTCCATTTTTCCCTTTCCTCCTTTGTGACGTGGACCACCGTATTTATTTCATGGGCAGCGAACGAAGTTCGATCCGCCTTGTCATTCCATGCAGTCCTTTCTTCCTGTGTCACATGGACAGCAGCATTTTCAAAATGCTCATTAACATCATTTTGATTCGCCAGAAAAATCCCATTAATCGTAGTAATTTTATTCATGATTCTTGACCGTTTGAGAAAGATAGAGAATATTTCTACCAATCGCTTCCCTATTCATTCCGTAATAATAAAGATTCAACTATTGCGGATCTGGCGCATCCATTCTGAAACGTCATCAGGACTGGAGCTATTTGTTCATCAACTCCATTTCTTCGGAATATGCCCGGGCTACAACAAACGGACCATATAAGAATGATAGTGAGTTTTTTGACAGATTTTACCCTCCCTTCGCTTATATTAGAAACATGAAAAGACTTTTTCCACTCCTGGCCGGCATACTGCCATTCGCAGTATTTCAGACTGAAGCGGCACCCTCCTACAGCATCATCCCTGAACCGGCCCGGACGGAACTAAAGCAGAATACCACCAAAACGCTCAAGCTCCTTTCCGATAAAGCTTCCCCCTCCCTGGGCATAGACGCCTACCAGCTCACCGTCACCCCGCAGGGCGTTCACCTTGCCTCCGGCGGCAGGGAGGGCAGGATGTACGGCCTAGTCACCCTCCAGCAGCTCCAGGACCAGCTGGCGGCACAGCCGGAGGGCATCCCCTGCGGCGTCATCACGGACAAGCCCCGCTACCCCTGGCGCGGCATGATGGTGGACCCCGCGCGCCACTTCATCCCCATCAAGGACCTGAAGAAATTCGTGGACCTGATGGCCTACTACAAATTCAACAAGCTCCACGTGCACCTGACGGACAACCAGGGCTGGCGGCTGCCCGTGCCGGGCTATCCCAGACTGCAAAGCGTCGCCTCCAAGCGGGATGAAAGCTTCGGAGACGGCATCCCCCACGAAGGCATGTACACCAGGCAGGAGCTGAAAGACCTGGTGGCCTACTGTGCGGCGCGCGGCATTGAAGTCATCCCGGAGATAGACGTGCCGGGCCACAACCAGGCCCTGCATGCCGCCTACCCCGAATTCTTCTGCTTCCCCAAACCGGACATGAAGGTACGGACAGTGGCCGGCAACAGCAAGGAACTGGTATGCCCCCAGAAGCCGGAGGTCTGGAAATTCTACGCCGCCGTCTTCAAGGAACTCAAGGACATCTTCCCGTCCAATACCGTTCACCTGGGCGGCGACGAAGCCCCCACGGAACTCTGGAAAAAATGCCCCCTGTGCCGGGAAGCCCGGACCAAGGCAGGCATGAAAGACGAACAGGAACAAATGAGGGCTTTCTTCGCCAAAATGACAGCCCTGCTCGACAAAAACGGGCAAACGCCGCAATTCTGGTATGAAGGGAACGCCGGCATCTACCACCCGGGCGAAACAGTTTACGCGTGGCGACAGGACCAGGCGCGCCAGGCCATTGAGAAAACAAAAAAGGCCGGGCTGAACCTGATTATGGCGTCCAATGAATATTGTTATCTGGATTTCCCTCAATTCCCGGGACAATACAACTGGGGATGGATGCAAACCACGACCTTGCAGAAATGTTATGAACTGGATCCGGCCTTCGGCAAATCCACCGCGGAAGCAGGCCACATCCGGGGCGTGCACGCTCCCGTGTGGGCGGAACACCTTCCGGACCTGAACCACCTGCTTTACCGCGTCTATCCCCGCGCCATGGCCCTGGCGGAAGCGGGATGGTCTCCCATGGAGGTGCGTTCCTGGGAAAACTTCCAGAGGAAAGTGGCCGACCACCGCCCCTTTGTCCTCAAGCGCTTTAATTACGACTTGAAACGCACGAAGGATAATGAGCCGCCCTTCCGGTGGGAAAACAAAAAGTAATTCCGCCGTTTTTCCTTATCACTCCTGATTCTCCATGATAGAATCTCTTCTGAAAAAGCCCTCCGTCATGTTTAAACTGATCTACCTCCTGGCCTGCACAGCTTTCTCTGCATCCATGGCGTGTGCCGCACCAGCAGAAAAATACAGTATTATTCCGGAGCCGGAGAAAACGGAGCTGAAGCGGAACGCCACCAGGACCTTGAAGCTTCTCTCCGACAAAACTTCTCCTTCCCTGGGCAAGGACGCCTACCAGCTCACCGTCACCCCGCAGGGAGTGCACCTCTCTTCCGGCGGGAAAGAGGGCCGTATCTACGGACTGGTCACCCTCCAGCAGCTCCAGGACCAGCTGGCGGCGCATCCGGAAGGCATTCCCTGCGGAGTCATCAAGGACAAGCCGCGCTACCCGTGGCGCGGCATGATGGTGGACCCCGCCCGCCACTTCATCCCCATCAAGGACCTGAAGAAATTCGTGGACCTGATGGCCTACTATAAATTCAACAAGCTCCAGCTCCACCTGACGGACGACCAGGGCTGGCGCCTGCCTGTGCCGGGCTATCCCAAACTGAAAAGCATCTCTTCCAAACGGGCGGAAAGCTTCGGCAACGGCACTCCCCACGAAGGAATGTACACCAGGCAGGAACTGAAAGACCTGGTGGCGTACTGCGCCGCGCGCGGCATTGAGGTCATCCCGGAAATAGACATGCCGGGCCACAACCAGGCGTTGGCCGCCGCCTATCCGGAATTCTTCTGCTTTCCAGACCACAACACGAAAGTCAGCACGACCGGCGGTGTGGGCTTGTACCTGGTATGCCCCCACAAGCCGGAAATATGGAAATTCTATGCCGCCGTCTTTGACGAGCTCAGGGACATCTTTCCGTCCACCATGGTTCACCTGGGCGGCGACGAAGCCCCGCTGGAAAAAACCTGGGAAAAATGCCCTCTCAGCGTCAAATACCGCCAGCAGAAGGGAATGAAGGACGTCCACGAGGAACTGAAGGAATTTGAAGCGAAAATGGCCTCCATGCTCGCCGCGCGCGGCAAAAAGCCCATCTTCTGGTATGAAAAGCCGTGGGCCCAGGCCAGCGTTTACCGCAAGGGAGACACCGTCTTCACCTGGCGCATGGGCTTGACGCCCTCCACCATCACGGAAACGAAAAAGCAGGGCCTTCCCCTCATCATCGCCGCCGGGGAACACTGCTATCTGGACTATCCCCAGATTCCCGGCCAGGACAACCGGGGCTGGATGCCCACCACTACGCTGGAGCAAAGCTACAAGCTGAACCCCGCCTACGGCAGGCCGGAGCAGGAAACAGACCATATCATCGGCGTTCAGGCTACCATGTGGGCGGAACAGCTCCCCACCCTGAACCACCTGCTTTACCGCACCTACCCCCGGGCCTGCGCCATTGCGGAAGCGGGCTGGTCACCAATGAACGTGCGTTCCTGGGAAAACTTCCAGCGCAAGCTGGCCGATCAGCGCCAATTTGTCCTCAAGCGTTTCAACTACGATATGGAGCGCACCAAGGAAAACGAACCCCCTTTCAAATAATCCGCATTCTCTATCCATGAGCAGCACTAAATTTGCACGTCCGCACCGCCCCTCCGTAGAAGAACTGGCCCAGGGAGTCCTGGCCGGGAACCGCGCCCTGCTGGGAAGGGCCATCACCCTGGTAGAAAGCAACGCCGCTAAAGACCAGGAAGCCTCACGGGCGCTCATCTCCAAGCTCCTGCCCCATTCGGGCAATGCCGTCCGCATCGGCATCACGGGCGTTCCCGGCGCGGGCAAATCCTCCTTCATTGAAGCCTTCGGCACCTACCTGTGCAAAAAAGGCTTCAAGGTGGCCGTGCTGGCCATTGACCCGTCCTCTTCCGTTTCCCGCGGTTCCATCATGGGGGACAAAACCCGCATGGAAGAACTCTCCGGGGAGGAAAACGCCTTCATCCGCCCTTCCCCCTCCGGCGGCTCCCTGGGCGGCGTAGCCAGAAAAACGCGTGAAACCATGATCGCGTGCGAAGCCGCGGGCTTTGACATCATCCTCATTGAAACCGTCGGCGTCGGCCAGTCGGAAACCACCGTCCGTTCCATGGTGGACATCTTCATGCTCCTGCTCATCACCGGCGCCGGAGACGACCTCCAGGGCATCAAGCGCGGCATCATGGAGCTGGCGGACATCCTGGTAGTCACCAAGGACGACGGCGACAACCGCCAGCGGGCGGCGGCCCACTGCCAGGAACTGAAAATGGTGCTCCACTACCTGCAAAGCCCCACCCCCGGCTGGACGCCCTCCGTCCTCACCTGCTCCTCCCTGGAAGGGCGCGGACTGGACACCATTGAAGAAACGCTCTTCCGCTTCCGGGACAGCATGAAGGAATCCGGCTTCTGGTACAACCGCCGCCGGAACCAGTCCCTCTCATGGGTTCAGGCCCTGGTGCATGAAGCCCTGCTCACCGCCTTTGAACAGCATCCCGCCGTGGCGTCCCGCATGCCCGTCCTGGAAAACATGGTGGCCGGGGACAAGATGGACCCCGTCTCCGCCGCGCACGACCTGCTGAGCCACTTCACTTATCCCGTGCCCGGACATTGAAGAAATCCGCCAGCACCCTGGCGTACACCTCCTTCTTGAACTCCGGCAGCCACTCCAGCCTGAACCGGGCCGGGGCTATCCACCTGTAGGCGCAGAACTCCCGGTGGTCCAGGCTGGGCTCCGGAGCGTCCGCACGCAGCCGGCACAGGAAATACTCCTGCTCCTGCCCCACAAAAGGCTGCTGCCGCTTTTCGCGGACATACTCCAGCACCTCCGGCGGATAATCGTAACGATAGCCGCCCCGGGATTCCACAACATCATACTGGGACGGCAGGAACCCCACTTCCTCCCGGATTTCCCGCTTCACTGCCTCCGTGGCAGTTTCCCCCGGATCAATCCCCCCCTGAGGGAACTGCCAGGCCCCTTTCTGCCTGGAACGTTCGCAAACCAGCAGCTTTCCGTCCTCCCGGACCAACAGCCCCGCCACATTGGGACGATACAATCTTTCCATGCCTTCTTACCTAGCACAACATTCCCTGCATTTCCAGCCATGTTCTTCCACAAATTTGCTACAGGCATGTAAAAATGACTCGGATACAGACACTTTATTCTCCCCGCCAAACAACTCCGGATATAAATCACAACCCATCAGCAGGATAAGTAATATAAAAAAACAAAAGACACCCTCCCTGGTTGTGGAATTTCCTGTTAAATATCCAGAAAACTCTGGTAGTCAAACATTAACATACTGCCATTTTCCGAACATTGTTCTTTAACGGCAAGTCTATTTTCCTGCAAGGTGAAAACTGGCTGACTGGCCGCTCTTTTACTTTTCACGTCCCGTTAATAAAAACTGATCATGAAAATAAAAATCAATTATTTCGCTGCCATGTTGCTGGCAATGTTCGCAGGAGGAGGCATAGGCGCCCAGGGCGCAGAGCAGCCTAAAAAGGCGACAAGCCATACTATTGAATACAACCAAAAATTTCTCGGCGCTCATGGCCTGGACGAGAACGACAAACAAGACTTTCAGGATGCTGAAAAGGGATTCATGGCAACCCTCAAGGACCCGAACATTAAAAACAAGGAGGGGAGGACGGTCTTTGACATCTCTGCCTTTGACTTTACCAAGGACAAACCGGCCCCTGATACGGTGAACCCGAGTTTATGGCGCGTTTCCCAGCTCAATGCCAAAAGCGGGCTGTTCAAGGTCATGGACGGCATCTACCAGATTCGCGGGTTTGATCTTTCTAACATGACCATCATCGAAGGAAAGGAAGGCCTCATCATCATTGACCCCCTCATCTCGGAAGAAACCGCAAAAGCGGGGCTTGACCTCTACTATCGGGAAGTGGAACAGCCGGAGACTGGGAAACGTCCGGTCAAGGCAGTTGTATACACGCACTCCCATGTCGACCACTTTGGAGGGGTCAAGGGAGTAGCATCGGAGCAAGACGTCAAATCCGGTAAAACGCAGATACTGGCGCCGGAGGGATTCCTGAAAGAAGCCGTTTCCGAAAACGTCTATGCCGGCAACGCCATGGGGAGACGCTCCACGTACATGTATGCGGCGCCCTTTAACAAGGGGCCGGAGGGTACCGTAGGCTCCGGCCTGGGAACCGCCAGCTCCAGCGGAACCATTACAGTCATTCCGCCTACCGATACAATCACCAAAACGGGTGAAACAAGAACGATAGACGGAGTGGAAATGGAATTCATGATGGCTCCCGGAACGGAAGCCCCTTCTGAAATGCTGATGTATTTCCCCCAATTCAAGGCGCTTTGCAGTGCGGAGGACGCGACCCATACCATGCATAACCTTTATACCCTGAGAGGAGCCAAGGTTCGGGACGCAAGCAATTGGTGGAAAGCGCTTGATGAAGCCATCCAGCGTTATGGAGACAAAACGGAAGTCTTATTCGCACAGCACCACTGGCCGAGATGGGGGAAAGAACGCATCAGCCAATTCCTGGCCAAGGAACGCAACGGCTACAAATACATGCACGACCAGACGCTGAACCTGATTAACAAAGGGTATACGCCTGTAGAAATTGCGGAAATGATCAAGCTGCCGCCGGAAATAGACAAGCAATGGTACTTCCGGGGCTATTACGGCACGCTGAACCACAACGCCAAAGCCATCTATCAACGGTACATGGGCTGGTATGACGGCAACCCGGCCAACCTGTATGCCCTGCCGCCTGTGGAAGCGGCCAAGCGCTATGTGGAACTGGCGGGAGGTGCCGATAAAATGATAGACAATGCCCAAAAGGCCTTTGACCAAGGAGACTACCGCTGGACGGCCGAGGTATTAAAACACGTGGTTTTTGCCGATCCCCAAAACAGCAAGGCAAGAAATCTGGCGGCGGACGCTCTGGAACAACTCGGCTACCAGGCTGAATCGGGGCCCTGGCGCAACGAATTTCTCGTCGGAGCCTACGAACTGAGAAACGGTCTGCTTAAAAACCCCCTGGACCTTGTATCAACGGATATTCTGTCCAACCTCACGCCGGAAATGCTGTTTGACTACATGGGCATCAGTCTCAATGCCGAGAAATCCAAAGGGAAAAAGCTCGCTTTCAACTGGATAGACCAAAACGGAAAGCCATACGGCTTCTGGGTTGAGGATGAAGTACTGATGTACCGAGAAGGAAAACCGGTCGATCATCCTGATGCAGTAATTACCGGAGACAAGCTCAACTTCACCCTTATTGCCATGCAGGCTGTACCCTTGAAGGAAGCCCTGGACAAGAGCATGATCAAGATCGAAGGCAATACGGACAAATTCAAGGAACTGATCGGATGCATGGACAAGTTCAATGGGAACTTCAACATCATAGAACCCTGATTTTTCATTGTCCTTTAAAAAAACCGCTTTTCCTAGAATTAGGGAAAAGCGGTTTTTTACATATGAGCCAACGCAGCAAGAAACACCATCTTTTCTTCTCCCAGCGTTTAACTCAGATCATTGAAAAAATCCCTGTCAATATCCCCGTATTCACTTCTTTCTTGAACTCTCTTGGATTTATCCACCTATAGGTGCAAAACTCTCGGTGTGGTCCAGTCAGAATCCTGGAATATCAAATCCAGCCAACTCCTGCACCTCATCAATAAAATCCTCACCGACGTATTCCAGTACCTTCAAAGCATAAATTTACAACGACATTTTGCCCCAGAACTTTACAACATCATTCTAGCATGATAGCAAACCCATCTCTTCCCATAATTGCAACTTCACCATCATCGTATTCTGTCAACAATATAATGATGGTATAATAAGTAAATATACAAGTAATCGGTAATATTATAGCACCCAACAAATATGGATTTACATTGCATTGTAAAAAATTAACATATCCCTTGAAATATACATTTAGTAATTTACAAAATAAAAAAATAAACCAATATATAAAAGATTGATGTTAGAAAAAATGTCAAAATACTAGATGCAATCATATAATTATCATGTAAAAATCTCCGAAAAACATTTTTAATAAACCATTTACATCGATAAAAAACATTCCTTAATATAATTTTAGTGTGTACATCAATCGGTTTTAAAATCCATCGTTTTAATACTTCATTCCATTCCGCCTGATATTCCATTACAGTACGCCATGGATGTTTTTTTATTATCTCAATTATTTGAGAAAATTCCAACCAAATATTTTCGAAATGATCCTCACTTGGATTTGGTATCTCTATCAATATTTTTTTATTATGATAGGAGAATATTATACATCCATCACCTTTTTTATTCTTTTTAAAAACAGGTTTAAGATATTCTTTGCTCCATTCATATAAATCTTTTCCTAATTCGTTTAGGTAGGCTTTTGCAGTTGTTGCAATGCAAAAACCTACACCAGTCAATATAATCTCTAAAAACCAGCTTCCGGGTCCGCTATGAGAAGATCTAAATTCTTTTTCACATTTATAATAATACTTATCTTGTATCTTCCCATCTGGATCCATTAGATCTATATCCTTCCCTGAAAATGCAGCACTATTTACATTTAAAGTGATTGATGTCTCCATATTATTCATAATATTTTCTAAATAAGCATACCATGTGCAAATCAAATTACAATAATCAATCAATATAAATTCTAACCTATTTTTTATTTTTACAACAATGATTAGCAACATATTCCTCCCTCGTCAGCATTACCGCGCCAGAAAGTATTCTTACTTCGAGAATTTTCCTTCACACGAGCTAACGATTGATATTATATAGAGATATGAAACGCTTTTTTCTTTCTACCTTGGCGGTCTGCGTGTGTGCAGTAGCTCCTCTTTCCGCCCAGTCCAAAACGGGGGCTCCTGCCCAGTCTACGGATGATTACAACCAGAGCCAGTTCTGGATAGGTAATTTTCCGGAGGGGCAGTATGTGGTGCATCTCAGCCGGATTGTAGCGGTGGCCCAGCACAAATATATTCTGGATAATGCGTGCATGGTGTATGAAGTGACATTGGTCACCATGGGGAATACGCCCACCAAGTTTTATTATCTGGAGACGCTGGGGCAGAATTCCGGCATCAATGCCATCAAGAATGTGACCGACCGGGCGAAGGAACTCGGTTCCGGCGCCGTCAACCGGACGACGGGAGGAAGCATCGATCCGGATACTACCGTCGCCAAGGCTTACCCGAATACAAATACCGTCGAGTTTCGCGTAGCCACTCTGGAACAACTCAACAAGATGTACGCCTCCCTGCTCAAGGCATGGCAGGACGGGAAAGGGAGGACCTTCAAGCCTTGAAGGTAGTGATGCGAGTTTAGAGAGTAGTGATTAGATTTTAAATTCGCGGACTGCAAGTCCGGATTTTTTACACTAAACTCTCATCCCTAATCTCTAATCACTGTTAAATGTATTTCCTCTCCATCATGTGGGCCTTCAAGGGGTCCGCGGCGAAGAGGTGCGTGAGGCCGATCGCCAGGGCGTCCGCGGCATCGGATTCCGGCGTTTCCCGGAGTTCCAGCAGGGCTCGCACCATGAAGGCAACCTGCGCTTTTTGAGCGGCCCCCCGCCCCACGACGGAGAGTTTCACGCTTTTAGGAGAGTATTCCATGATCCGCAGTCCGGCTTCCGCCGCGGCAATGACCACGGCCGCCTTGGCCGCTCCCATGGTGATGGCGGTCTGGTGGGATTGGACGTAGATGATGCGTTCCACCGCCATTTCATCCGGCTCCCATTTGTCAATGAGGTTGCCCAGATGCTGCTTGATGGCAAGCAGGCAACCGGACTGGGACACGCTGCGCGGAATGGAGAGCGTGCCGTAGTCCAGCGCGCACGCCCGGCGGTGGTCGCCCTCCACCACGGCATAGCCCGTGTTGCGAATGGCCGGGTCTATGGCAAGGATGCGCATGGGATGATATTCATTCCCGCAGAGAGAACCTTGTCAGCTCCCCTTTAGCGTCTGCGGCGCTTGGGGCCGGCGGGTTTGACCTTGCGGACGGACTTGACGGGCTTGTCTTCCAGCAGGGCGGTGTACGTGTAGTCGAAGCCGTCCAGCTTTTTGCGTTCAATGGGCTTTCCGATGAAGTTTTCCACAGCCGTGGCAAAGTCCACTTCATCCGCCGTCATGATCGTGAAGGCGTCTCCGGAGGCTTCGGCACGGCCGGTACGGCCGATGCGGTGCACGTAGTCTTCCGCATTTTCCGGCACCCGGTAGTTGATGACGTGGGTCACGCCGCTGATGTCAATGCCGCGCGCCGCCACGTCCGTAGCCACCAGAATATCATATTTGCCGCTTTTGAAGCCCTTGAGCGCTTCCATGCGTTCCTTCTGGGGAATGTCGGAGTGCATGACGGCCACTTCCCCGCGGTAGCCATGCTGCTTGAGCATGCCGCACACGGCGTCCGCCTCCTTGCGGGTACGGGTGAAGATCATGACGGAATGGAAGTCCGTCCCCTTGAGCAAGGCCAGCAGCAGTTCGTCCCGCTGGTCCAGCGCCACCGGGTAAAAGGCATGGCTGATGGTGGCGGCCACTTCGCGCCGGGCGATGGTGACTTCCGCCGGGTCCGTCAGGCACCATTTGGCAAATCCGGCGATGACCGGGGGCATGGTGGCGGAGAAGAAGAGGGTCTGCCTGCCTTCCCACGGGCAGAGGTTGACGATTTTACGGACGATGGGGAGAAAGCCCATGTCCAGCATGCGGTCCACCTCATCCAGCACCAGGGCCTTGACTTCTCCGAAGCGCATGGTGCCGCGGTAGAAGTGGTCCACCAGGCGGCCGGGCGTTGCCACCACGATGTCCGCTCCGTTTTTCAGGTCTTCCGTCTGCTTCCCGTAGCCCACGCCGCCGTACAGCAGGGCCACTTTCAGCCCGGTGAATTCGCCGTATTCGGCAAAGGCTTCCGCCACCTGGTCCGCCAGTTCGCGGGTGGGTTCCAGCACCAGTATCTGGGGCTTGCCGATGGGCTGAAGCTTTGTCAGCAGGGGGAGGGCAAAAGCGGCGGTTTTTCCCGTTCCCGTCTGGGAAGCCCCAATGAGGTCCCGGCCCTCCAGAATGATGGGAATGGCCTGCTCCTGAATGGGGGTGGGATGTTCATAACCGCATTTTTCCACCGCCTTCAAGACGGGTTCCGATAAACCTAATTCTGAAAATAACATTGATCTTGTATGCTTGCTAGAGAGTAGAGCACGTCCCCGCGCAGCGGCGCGGGAAGCGTGGTCAGGAGATGAACGGATTGGTCAGCAGTTCATTCTTCACGGTGGTGTACGGTCCGTGCCCCGGGAAAATCATGGTCGTGGCGGGCTGGTTGAGCACTTTCTTTTCTATGCCCTGTTTCAGCAGGCGCAGGTTCCCTCCCGGAAGGTCCGTCCGTCCGATGGAACCGGCAAAGATAACGTCTCCCGTGAACATGATTCCCTCGTCCGGCAGGTCGTAAACGATGCTGTCCGGAGAGTGTCCCGGCACCTGGTGCAGATGCCACAGCAGGCCGCCCCAGTTTGCCGTGTGGATGTCCGGCGTGAGTATTTCATCCACCACAAACGGCTGTACGTTGAGGGGAAGCCCCCAGGCGTCGCGCGCCATTTTTTCCAGCGTCAAGTCTTCAGTGTAAGGCTGTCCGGCATGAATGCGGCAGCCGAAGATCTGGCGCATGCGGCAGGCGTCCTCCACGTGGTCAAAGTGCTGGTGCGTGATGAGAAGGTCCGTGATGATGATATCGGGCTTTTTGGAGTATATCCAGTCCGCGAAGCCGGACGGAGCGTCCACCGCCACGTAAGAGTTATCCTTCGTCTTGAAGAGATAACCATTACAGGAAGCTACTCCACCCGTATAAACGCGAATCCGATCCATGAGCAGGGATTGTAGTGAGATCGTCCGGAATATCCAGTATAAAGACGGTTTCCTTCAATTGCTTTCTGTCATCTTCCCGCGGGGGTGGCCGTCACACCAAGCTCCAGGGAATGACGCTTCCGGCCTCCATCGGCACCACTTTCTGTCCATGCCCCTCGTAGGCGTCCGGCACCAGCATTTCCCGCCGCTGCAGGCGCACCGTCCTGGCAGGAGGCTTCAGTCCGTACAGGGAACAGGCATGGCCGGAAACGAAGCCCTGCAACCGGTCCAGGGCGCCGTGTCCGTCAAACAGGGCCGCCAGGCGCGGCAGGGCGATGGGAGCGGTGAATACGCCGGCGGCGCAACCGCACGCTTCCTTGGCGTGGACGGGATGGGGGGCGGAGTCACTGCCGAACATGAGACGCGGATGTCCGGATAGGGCAGCTTTCAACAGCGCTTCCCGGTCTTCCGGCCTTTTGGCGATCGGCTTGCAGAAGAGGTGGGGGCGCAGCATGCCCCCGGCCACGTCGTCCAGCGTGATAAGAAGGTGCTGGAGGGTTACGGTAGCCGCCAGGTTTTCAAATTCATCCAGCAGCCGTACGGCGGAGGCCGTGGTGATGTGTTCCATGCAGATGGTCAGCCGGGGGAAGCGGGTGGCCAGATCACGGTAAACGTCCAGGAATTCGGCTTCCCGGTCCATCACGAATCCGTGGCTTTCACCGTGCACCAGCAGCGGAATGCCCATTTCCTGCATGAGGGACATGGTGCCCTCCGCATCCTTCATGGCCCTTACGCCTCCTTCGCTGTTCGTGGTTGCTCCCGCCGGGTACAGCTTGATGCCGAATACCAGTTCCTTGAGCGTAGCCAGTTCCTTTTCGGAATAGGAGCGGAAGAACGCCGTCATGTACGGCTGGAAGACGTCTCCCCCGCAAGCGTCCAGCACCCGCTGCCGGTAGGCCTGCACCGCCTCCGCATCCGCCACAGGGGGCACCAGGTTGGGCATGATGACCGCCCCGGCAAAGGAGGCGGAACTCAGGGGTGCGACCAGTTTCAGCATGTCGCCGTCCCTCAGGTGAAGATGCATGTCCAGCGGGGAGTGCAGTTCCAGAATCATGCGGGTATCATGGGGGAAGATTGTGGCGAAATCAAGCATGGTCCCCTGCTCCGCGGAAAGGAGGGGTTTGGCGGAGAGAAGGAGAAGGGGGAATAAGAGCCTCCGCTCCCGGTTGGATGCCTTTCATTCAAACCGTGGGGATTTATGCAAAGGCTCCACTCCCTGCCGGGATGCGTCTTGGGAAAAAACAGGCAAACGAACAGGTGCCGGAGAACCGGACAATCCCAGGGCACAAAAAAGCCGCCCGGAGGCGGCCGTTTCTTCTTTGAAACAAGGTGGCGAAGCGGACGGGGCTCGAACCCGCGACCTCCAGCGTGACAGGCTGGCGCTCTAACCGAACTGAGCTACCGCTCCATGACCTTGAATGTTGTTCCTGCCTTGCGGCGAGGACGTGGAGGCTTATACACGCCTTTATACCCCAGTGACAAGAAAAAAAGACTTTTTTTGAAACTTCCGCAACCTCCGGCGGTTTGTATGGTGAAGGAGCCGTGATTTTTCATTTTTCCGATTTATTTCGACACGGCAACAAATTCTCAACTTTATTTGTTTTAGTTTGACAACAATTAACCGGTTTTGACATAACAGCCCCATGCTTCAACCTGCCGTGGATATCACTACCTCCGTTCACAAGTTCGAGACCATCCTTTACCAGTTTAAAAGAGATAACTTGAATGAAGTGGACCAGAGCCACTATCAGAAGATCATGGGGCTCTCCGTCCGGCAGATGAATGCCCTGGGCGCCCTGAACCGGTTGATGACCAACCGCCATGAAGGCATTCCCCTGAAGACGCTCGCCCACCATCTCCGCATGAGCATTCCCTCCACGTCCCTGCTGGTGGACAGCATGGTGAAGAAGGGCCTGTTTGACCGCAAGGAGAACCCGCGCGACAGGCGTTCCCTGTGCATCCGCCTTTCCGAGGAAGGGGAGTCCAGGTTCCAGCTGCTTTACAACGGCATGAAGCAACGGCTGGACACCCTGTTCAGCACCCTGGCGGAGGAGGACAAGGAGAATTTCTGCCGCATTGTGGATACCCTTTACAACCACGTTTACAGTAAATAATACCATATGAAAAAACATACGCACCAACGGAAGGTTCCCCTCCGCCTGCTGGCCGGATCCGGACTGCTTTTCTCTCTGCTTGTTCCGGGTTATTCCCAGGGAGCGCCGGGAGGGGCCGCCAAGCCCAGTACCGTACTCGTCGAGAAAGCGACCGCCATCGACAGCGCGGTGAACAAGAAATACATCGGCCAGGTGGAAGCCATTGACCGGGTAACCGTACAGCCCCGCGTTTCCGGCAACATCGTGGCCACCCGCTTCCGGGAAGGCAAGGTGGTGAAGAAGGGAGACCTCCTTTTCGAGATAGAAGACACGCGCTACAAGGCGGCCGTGGAGGAAGCGGTGGCCAAGAAGGCCCAGCTTGAAGCCAAGCTGCTTTACGCGAAGAACAGCTTTGAACGCTATAACAGGCTGCTGGCCTCCAAGTCCGTCTCCATGGATACGGTGGAAAACGCCAAGAGCACCATGCACGCCCTGGAAGCGGAGATCCAGTCCGCAGACGCCGCCATCACGGTAGCGAAGGATGACCTCAATTACACCAAACTGACGGCCCCCATCACGGGACGCACGGGACGCGTCACTTTTTCCACGGGCAATTACATCACGCCCACCTCCGGTTCCCTGGTGACCATCACGGGCATTGACGAGGTGTACGTGAAGTTCCCCATCAGCGAACGCGATTTCCTTTCCCTGTTCGGCACCCAGGAGAAGATGAAGAAGGATGCCCTGGTGTCCGTCAACCTCGCCAACGGCAAGGCATACGACCAGCCGGGCAAAATTTTCATGACGGACAATACCGTCCAGCCGACTACGGACACCCTGAACGTCTGGGCCAGGTTCCCCAATCCGGAAGACGTGCTGACGCCCGGCGGCGTGGTGACGGTGAATCTTTCCAAGAAGAACGTGGACCGCTTCCCGGCTGCCAACATTTCCTCCGTGATGCACGACGCCTACAAGAGCTACGTTTACGTGGTGAATGACCAGGGCGTGGTGGAGCGCCGCGACGTCACGCTGGGCAACACGGTCAATAATGAACAGTGCTTCAGCTCCGGCGTGAAGGAAGGGGAAGTCATCATCATCGACGGCATGCACAAGGTGCGTCCCGGCGCCAAGGTGAATCCGGTGTATTCCGCTCAAAACTGATCCTCCCATGATTGCGGACCTGTTTATCAAACGCCCCAAATTCGCCATCGTCATCGCCATCCTGATGATTCTGGCGGGCGGCATCTGCCTGAAGCAGCTGCCCATTGCGGAGTATCCGGAAATCGCCCCCACCAGCATCAACGTGCAGGCCACTTACACGGGCGCGAGCGCCCAGGTGGTGATGGAGACGCTGGCCTCCCCCATTGAGGAGGAATTGAACGGGCTGGAAAACCTGCTTTATTTCTCCTCCAAGTCTGACAACACCGGCGGTTATTCCCTTTCCCTGACGTTCAAGAGCGGCACGGATTCGGACATCAACATGGTGAACGTCCAGAACGCCTTGAAGCGCGTGGAGTACAAGCTGCCCAAGGAAGTGACGGACCAGGGCATCAAGATACGTAAGCGCTCCTCGGACATCCTGGGGTTCTTCGCCTTCCGGTCCACCAGCATGAGTTCCCTGGAGCTGAACAACTTCGTCAAGTCCAGGGTGAAGGATGAGATCGCCCGCGTGCCGGGCATCTCCGCCGTCAACCTGATGCCGGAAAAGAATTACAGCATGCGCATTTGGCTGGACGCCCTGCGCATGTCCGCCCTGAATATCACTCCGGATGACGTTTCCAACGCCATCAAGGCGCAGAACGTGCAGGCCGCCGCCGGGTCCATCGGTTCGGAAGGGGAAAACAATTTCATCCAGTACAAGGTGAACGTCACCGGGCGGCTTCAAACCGTGGAGGAGTTCAGCAAGATTATCGTCCGCACCGGACAGGACGGCCACGTCACCCGTCTGGACGACATCGCCCGCATTGAGCTGGGCGCGGAAACCTACACGGGCAGCAGCCGCAACAACGGGGAGGATTCCGTGAACATGGCCGTGTACCGCCTGGACGACGCCAATGCCCTGGAAGCCATGAACGGCGTGAAGGATACGCTGGTCAAATTGCAGGAACGCTTTCCGGACGGCGTAAGCTATGTCGTCAGTTACGACCCCACGCAATATATTTCCGCCACCATGGCGGAAATCGTGGAAACGCTGATCATCGCCCTGATTCTGGTGGTGGGCATCACGTACGTGTTCCTTCAGGACTGGCGCGCCACCCTCATTCCGGCGCTGGCCATTCCCGTTTCCCTGATCGGCACCTTCGCCATCCTGCTGCCGCTGGGCTTTTCCATCAACGTGCTGACCATGTTCGGCCTGATTCTGGTGATCGGCTCCCTGGTGGACGACGGCATCATCGTGGTGGAGAATACCATGCGCATTCTGGAAACGGAAGACCTGACCCCGGAAGAAGCCACCAAGAAGAGCATGCACCAGATTACGGGGGCCATCATCGCCACCACGCTGGTGACGGTGGCCATTTACGTGCCCATCGCCTTTTTCGGCGGCATGGTGGGGAACATTTACATGCAGTTCTCCGTGACCATGTGCGTGGCCCTCTGCCTTTCCGCCATCAATTCCTTGACGCTCAGCCCCGCCCTGTGCGTGCTGCTGCTGAAGAAGAAGAAAAGGAAGCAGAGCAGGTTCAGCCCCTTCCGCCCCTTCAACGCCACGCTGGAATGGGCGCGCAAGAGCTATATCAAGTGCGCCGGCATCATGGTGCGCCGCGCCTGGCTCACGCTGATTCTGCTGGCCGCCGTGCTGCTCGGCAACTGGAAGCTGTTTGAAACCGTTCCCAAGTCCTTCCTTCCCCCGGAAGACAAGGGCACCGTCTTCTGCGACATCCAGCTGGCTCCGGGCGCTACGCTGGGCCGTACGGAACAGGCCATGCGCAGCGCGGAGCAGAAGCTCATGAGCATTCCCGGCGTGCGCCAGGTTTCCTCCACCTCCGGGTTCAGCTTCATGGGCGGCAACGGGGAAAACCTGGGCATGTGCATCGCCCAGCTTGACTCCTGGGACAAGCGCAAGACTCCGGAGCTTTCCCTGGATTCCATCATGCAGAAGGCTTCCATCCTGTGCGACGAGATTCCGGCGGCCAAGGCCACCGTGTTCAGCCCACCCGCCATCATGGGCCTGGGCCTGACGGGCGGCGTCTCCTTCATGCTCCAGGCCAGTGGCGAGGAAACTCCCAAGGACCTGGAACGCGTGACGAACGAACTGCTGGACAAGATCAACAAGCTGCCGGGGGCCATGTACGCCCGCAGCGCGTATGAGGCGAACACGCCCCAGCTTTTCCTGAACATCGACCGTGAAAAGGCGCAGAGCATGCACGTGCCCGTAAACCGCATTTTCACGACGCTCCAGAGCAAGCTGGCCTCCATGTACATCAATGATTTCAACCTGATCGGCTACACGTTCAAGGTGAAGATGCAGTCCGCGGCGGAAGACCGCACCAGCATCAACGACATCATGAACACCTACATCCAGAACGACCAGGGCCAGATGGTGCCGCTCAGCTCCGTAGCCACTCTGTCCTACATGGTCGGACCGCGGCAGATATCCCGCTTCAACCAGCTCATGTCCGCGGAAGTGACCGCCCAGGCCAAGCCAGGCGTCAGCAGCGGAGAGCTGATGAACCAGATTGAGGCCCTGCCGCTGCCGGAAAATTATTCCATCACCTGGACGGACATGAGCTACCAGGAACGGCAGAATGACGGCAAGATCGTGCTGCTGATGGGCATGGCCCTGCTCTTCGGCTACCTGTTCCTGGTGGCGCAGTATGAGAGCTGGACGGTGCCTATTTCCGTCATCGTCTCCGTCTCCGTGGCCCTGCTGGGCGCCCTGCTGGGCCTGATCATCTGCAACACTCCCCTGAGCATTTACGCCCAGCTCGGGCTGGTGATGCTGGTGGGCCTGGCCGGGAAGAACGCCATTCTGATGGTGGAGTTCTCCAAGATGGAGCGGGAACGCGGCGTGCCTATCCAGGAGGCGGCTCTGGAAGGAGCCCGGCAGCGTTTCCGCGCCGTGATGATGACGGCCATTTCCTTCATCATCGGGGTGTTCCCCATGGTGATCGCCTCCGGCGCAGGCGCGGCAAGCCGCAAGGCCATCGGCATCTCCACCTTCTACGGCATGATTCTTGCCACCGTGGTGGGCATCCTGTTCATTCCGGCGCTGTACGCCATGTTCCAGCGCTACCGTGAATGGGTGAAGGCCCTGTTCACCGGAAAGGCGCAATAACGGGAGAAAAAATCCCTATTTGGAAGACGGGGCGGCTTTGCCGCTCCGTCTTTTTTGCGCTTCATCCCATATCCGGGGAGAATGCGGAAAAGAAGCCGTCCCTTCCCCTACTCGTACAAGTACAGGTCAAAGCCTTCAAACCGTTCCTTCAGGGATGCATGGCCAAGCTTGTCCTCAAACGGCGGGAGGAAAGTATCCGCCGGATATTCCCCCTTTACTTTGGAGACCCACATGCGGGACATGAACGGCATCATGAGTGAAAAAATTTCCGCCCCGCCGATGACCATGACTTCCGGGTTCATCAGCTCCAGCCGTTCCAGTTCCTCCACGGAATGGATCACCTGAACCCCTTTCGCCGTCCAGGCCGGATCACGGGTCAGCACGATGTTCTGCCTGCCGGGGAGCGGCCTGCCGATGCTCTCATATGTCTTACGGCCCATCAGCACGGGATGTCCCGTCGTAATGCGCTTGAAGGTCTTGAGGTCGTCCGGCAGTCGCCAGGGCAAGGTTCCCCGGTAGCCTATGCCGCGGCCGGAGGCCATGGCGACTACTCCTGTATAAGTAACGGGCTGTGACATGATGGATCAAGGGGTGGAATTCTAGACGGAAATGGGCGCCTTGATGTGCGGCAGGGGATCGTACCCCACGAGTTCAAAATCTTCATACCGGAACCCGTCAATGGTTTTCACCTCCGGGTTGAGCTTCATGACCGGCAGAGGGCGCGGCGTGCGGGAGAGCTGTTCCCTCGCCTGGTCCAGATGATTCCGGTACAGGTGCAGGTCTCCGAAGGTGTGGATGAATTCCCGCGCCTCATACCCGCATACCTGCGCCACCATGAGCAAAAGCAAAGCGTAGGAGGCTATGTTGAAGGGAACTCCCAGGAACAGGTCCGCGCTGCGTTGGTAAAGCTGGAGGGAAAGCCCGTGCTTCTCCTCTCCCGGCTGGGCCGGAATCACGCAGAACTGGAACAGGGAATGACACGGAGGAAGCGCCATGTCATCCACCAGGGCCACGTTCCACGCGCTGACGATGTGCCGGCGGGACCACGGATTGTTTTTAAGGCCGTCAATCAGTCTGGCAATCTGGTCAATGGGCTTCCCGTCGTTCCCCGGCCAGCAGCGCCACTGCGCGCCGTACACGGGCCCCAGCTCCCCATTCTCGTCAGCCCATTCATCCCAGATACTGACTCCATTGTCTTTCAGGAACTTGACATTAGTTTCCCCTTTCAGGAACCAGAGCAGTTCGTAAATGATGGAGCGCAGATGGAGCTTTTTGGTGGTCAGGCACGGAAAACCGTCGCGCAGGTCATACCTGCTCTGCCGCCCGAACACGCCGATGGTGCCCGTTCCGGTACGGTCTTCCCTCCCCTCCCCGTTGGTCAGGACATCCTCCAAAAGTGCCAAATACTGTTTCATTCCCTTAATTTACGCTTTTCTAATCCCTAGACCCGTGATAATACGAGCATGCGCCACTTTAGTACCATCTCCAGCCTCAAAAGCCAGCCTTTTCACCGCTTCCCGCCGTTTTCCCCCTCAGCATCTTTTCCGGTTTCCGTTCCATGATCATCCCTGAAGAGCCATATTTGGGATTTGCCGCCCTCTGCCACATAGCAGGCGCATTCTGCCTGATTCCGGCCCTGCTCCACACGCGCACGCCGCAGGGAACCATCGCGTGGCTCATCTCCCTGCTGGCCTTTCCGTACATTGCGGTGCCTTTTTACCTGATTCTGGGGCGGCGCAGGTTCAGCGGATATGTGGAAACGCGCCGCCGCCAGACGGATCCGGAATCCTCCTGGGGGGAACTGACGGATAAAATCACGAACTGCATGGCCCCGTATGCCGTCCAGTCCTCCGATACGGTGGGAAAGATCATGCACACGCTTTCCAACATCGTGCGCCTGCCCGTCTGCCGCGGCAATTCCTGCCGCCTGCTCATTGACGCGGACCACGCCTTCCCGCGCATTTACGACGCCATCAAGAACGCGGAGCACTATATTCTGATTGAATTCTTCATCATTAAGAACGATTCCGTGGGGCAGAACCTGAAAGACCTGCTGATTGAACGCGCCAGGGCCGGCATCCGCATCTACATGCTGTATGATGAAATCGGCTCCCACAAGCTTCCCCCCGGCTACATCTCCGCCCTGCGGAAGGAGGGCGTGAACATTGAGCCTTTCAACGGAAAACGCCACTTCCTGAGCAACATCCTGCGGCTGAACTTCCGCAACCACCGGAAACTGGTGGTTGTGGACGGGGCCACTGCCTTCATCGGCGGCATGAACATCGGGCGGGAGTACCTGGGCAAGGGAGCCCTGGGCTACTGGCGGGACACGTTTGTGCAGCTGGAAGGCCCCTCCGTCCAGCAGACGCAAATCAGCTTCCTGGAAGACTGGAACTGGGCCATGCTGAAATCCGGTCCCTCCTCCCTGCCCTGCCTGTGCTGGGAAATTACGCCCCAGCGGGAGGATGAAACCGTGCTGATGCTTCCTTCCGGCCCGGCGGACGTCATCCCCGCCTGGAAAACCGCGATCATTGCCCTGGCGAACAGAGCCCGGGAAAGGCTCTGGATAGCCACCCCCTACTTCGTCCCGGACGAAGGGGTGATGGCCGCCCTCCAGGCCGCGGCCCTGCGGAACGTGGATGTGCGCATCCTGCGTCCGGAACGGGCGGACCACATTCTGGTGAAGCTGTCCTCCTTCACCTTCCTCCGTGACCTGGACACGTACGGCATCCAGGTCTGGGCCTATCAGAAAGGGTTCCTGCACCAGAAGGTGATCCTGATGGACGACGACATCGCCACCGTGGGCACCGCCAACCTGGACAACCGTTCCCTGGCCCTGAATTTTGAAATCACCGCCGTCATCCACTCACCCGCCGTCTGCGCGGAGGTGAAAGCCATGCTGGAGAAGGATTTTGCTTCCTCCAAAAAGGAATCCCTGGAGGATTACAACAACAAATCCCTGGGGTTCAAGATGCTCTGCAACCTGGCGCGGCTGATGGCTCCCGTGCAGTAGTTCTTACGGTGAATCCGCTGTTGTACGCTTGACCTGAAAGAGAGGCTGTGAGAAAATCATCCTCAAGAAGCCACCTCTTCAATTTTTAACAATAGTTAACTAAATAATGAATCCTGTTACATTCAATTGTACCGTTTTGCGCGACGGGCACCAGTCCCTGGCAGCTACCCGCATGAAGACGGAAGACATGCTGCCCATCGCCCCCATTCTGGACTCCATGGGCTTCAGCGCCCTGGAAACCTGGGGCGGCGCCACCATCGACGCCGGACTGCGCTTTTTGAAGGAGTGGCCCTTTGACCGCCTGGACGCCCTGAAGAAGGCCGCCCCCAAGACGCCGCACATGATGCTCCTGCGCGGCCAGAACATCGTGGGCTACACCAACTACGCGGACGACGTGGTGGAAGCCTTCGTCGCCATGAGCGCCAAGCACGGCATGAACATTTTCCGCATTTTCGACTGCGTGAACGATCCGCGCAACATGGAGACCTCCATTCGCGCCGCCAAGAAGGCCGGAGCCCAGGCCCACGGCACCATCTGCTACACCACTTCCCCCGTGCACACCACGCAGAGCTTCGTGGACATGGGCCGAGAGCTGGCGGACATGGGGGCGGACGCCATCGTCATCAAGGACATGGCCGGCCTCATCCCCCCTTATGTGACCCATGAACTGGTCAGCGCCCTGAAGAAGGACCTGAATATCCCCGTCTGGATCCACACGCATGACACCGCGGGCCTCGGCGCCTCCACCTACCTCAGCGCCATTGACGCCGGGGTGGACGCGTGCGACGTCTCCATCTCCCCCTTCGCCAACGGTACGGGCCAGCCGGACTGCCTGCGCATGCTCGCCCTGCTGAACGGCAATCCCCGCAAGCCGGATTACGATGCGGACAAACTCATTGAGGTCTCCGAAATGCTCAAGCCCGTTTATGAAAGCCTGGGCAAGTTCACCTCCCACCGCAACGAAGTGGTGGACTCCGACACGCTCCGCTACCAGGTGCCCGGCGGCATGCTCTCCAACTTCCGCACCCAGCTCAAGGAACAGGGCATGGAAGACAAGTTTGAAGAAGTGTTCGCGGAAATCCCCGTGGTCCGCAAGGCCCTGGGCTGGATTCCGCTGGTGACCCCCACCTCCCAGATTGTGGGCGTGCAGTCCATGCTGAACGTGAAGTTCGGCCGCTGGAAGAACATTACTCCCCAGGCGGCGGACATCGCCCTGGGCTACTACGGCCGCACCCCGGCCCCCGTGGACCCGGAAGTGCAGAAGCTCTGCGCAGAAAAGATGGGCAAGGAACCGATCACCTGCCGTCCGGCAGACCTGATCAAGCCCGGCATGGAAGACCTGCGCAAGAAGCTTGCGGAAAAGGGACTCCCCACAGACGACGAACACTGTGTGATTTACGCCATGTTCCCGCAGCAGGTGGAAGACTTCTACAAGAAGCCGGAACCGAAGGAAGAAGCTCCCGTGCAGGTGAACACCGCTCCTGCCGCAGCTCCCGCGGCTGCTGCGCCGTCCATGACCGTCATCGACAACGGCATCACCGCCCAGGTGAGCGGCCCCTCCGGTTCCCGTGACCTGACCATCGTCATCAACGGGCAGTCCCACTCCGTGAAGGTGGAACGCGTCGGCTAAAAATCTCCGGCATACCGGATAAAACCACTTGCGGGCGGTCCCCTCCATGAAAGGGACCGCCCGCTTTGCCATTTACGGATTCCTGAAAATCCATCCTCCGCGGCGCTAACCTACTTGGTAAAAACCAGCATCTTTCCAGCCAATTTCTGGCTGAGGGCAGTTGCCGGAATTTTTTTGACGGAACCGGGCTTGAGCTGATGGGTTGCCCCCAGGGAATCAACCGCCGTCGTGCTCTGTTCCGAGTCACAGGAATAATACTCCAGGGCAGTACTGTCCTTGTCTTTACCCCACCAGGATTCCAGCACGTCCTGAATGGCGTTATTGCTAGTCCGTAAAACATCCAGGTCAAATAGGAATTTTGCGCCCCAATGGTAGGTGTCCGCCAATTTCCTGGACGCATGGGCCACATTCTTCTGCACAACGCACCAATGAGCGCGAATTCCTGAATTATCGGGTTTGCCAGAGGCGTCCACGCAGAAAGGAACCATGCAGAGGCCTCCGCCATTCAGCGTTTCAATGATGGCAGTGACGTCACAGGCAACAGACTGACACTTGATTTTGGTGGACTCCAGACCCTTGATATAATCGGCCATGGAGGGAGTAGCGTCATATAATTCTCCAATAACGGTTTTCCCGTCCTTTTTGAATTTGTTCCTCAGGGATTCCCTGGTTTTGTCCCCGTCTGCCGTGGCGGGGATTTTAATATCATAAAGATATTCCAAGACAAAGGAGAGGGCATAAAGACCACAGGTCGGTCCCCTCTGAGACTTGAATTCAACGTTCCGGCCTTCCGGATTGGTAACTGTAATAGACATAATTCAATAATGATGGCGTGGGGGATTCATTTCCCTCACGCCGCCATCACATCACCGGAACGCGTCTGGTGCACGCTCCGCCATGCCTCTGGGCATCTTTACTTTCCGGAATGCCGTATCAATCCCGTGGAAAGGAAATGCTCTGGAAGATCACCTTTCCCGGGGAGCCACCATGTTGATGTTGGGAATGATCAGGCTGAAGATGACGAATGCCGCCAGATAGGCGCTTCCGCAGACCATGAAGATGATGTCGTACCCATGGGAGGCATTTCCCTGGGCGGCGAACCAGGACAGGGTAAAGCCCACTGCCGTCTGGAACAGCACGCTGCCGATCTGCCCCGCCATGCCGGAAAGGCCGGTGATGGATGCCACGTCCGACTTCGGGAACATGTCGGAACCCAGCGTGTACACGCTGGCGGACCACGCCTGGTGCGCGCCTCCCGCCAGCCCCAGCACCGCCACGATGGTCCACATGTCAAAGTACTGGACGAAGATCATCGGAACCACGCAGCAGGCAAAGACGAGCATGGAGATTTTCCTGACCTTGTTTAGGCTCCATCCACGGTTTGCCAGGAATTTGGTCAGGGTGCCCCCCAAAATGCTCAGTACGGTCACCAGGGCGTAAATGACGATCAGCGGCAGGGCGGATTCCTTGATGTTATAGCCAAAGTGCTTGCTGAAGAAATCCGGCAGCCAGAAGAGGAAGAACCACCAGATGGGGTCCGTCAGGAAGCGCACGAGGATGAGGCTCCAGGACTGCCTGTAAGCCAGCAATTTCCTCCACGGAATAGAAGCCCTGGCTTCCTCCTTTTCCGCCTGCGCCAGGGCGGCGGATTCCTCCGCCAGCTTCATGCGCGGGTTCTTCGGCATCCGGAGCCAGAATATCACCCAGATAAAGCCGAGAACGCCGGCTGCAATGAAGGCGGACTGCCAGCCCCACGCGGCGGCAATGAACGGGATGGTGGCCGGAGCCACCAGCGCCCCCACGTTCGCGCCGGAATTGAACAGGGTGGTGGCGAACACGCGTTCCCCGGAGGAGAACCAGTTGGTCACCGTCTTGATGCTCGCCGGGAAGTTGCCGCCTTCCCCCAGGCCCAGGATAACGCGGCTGAGGCCCATGGATTTGGCGCCTACGGCAAAAGCATGGGAAAGCGCGCCCACGCTCCACCAGATGATGGAAATGGCAAAGCCCATCCGCGCGCCGTATTTGTCGATAATCCACCCGAACATGGTCAGGCCCACCGCGTAGGAAGCCTGGAAGATGGACATGATCATGCCGTACTGGGCGTCCGTCCAGCCCAGTTCTTGGTCCAGAATGGGTTTCAGGATGGAGAGAATCTGGCGGTCAAGGTAGTTGATCGTCGTCGCCGCAAAGAGCATGAAGAGAATCATCCACCGGAAGGAGTCCTGCCTTGGTTGTTCCTGGAGCATGGGTAAAATGCAGTTGGTTGTTAAAGGGCGTCTGCCTTCAAGGCTTTCAGGGCTTCCCGCGTGCGCCTGCCTATTTCCTCCCAGTCTCCGGCCTCAATGAGAGGAGATTCGCAAATCCAGGAACCGCCGCAGGCGGCCACTTCCGGGATTTTCAGCCAGGAGCCGATGTTGCCCGCATTGATGCCGCCCGTGGGCATGATGCGCACGCCCGTATGGCGGAACGCGGCCAGCAGGGATTTAAGCATCCTGACGCCGCCCGCGGCCTCCGCCGGGAAAAACTTCTGGAACAGGCAGCCCAGGGAAAGGGCCTGGCTCATTTCCGAGGCGGTGGAGACGCCCGGCACAAACAGGAAATCCATCCCCGCGGCGGCTTTCACCACCTGCGGGTCAAAGCCGGGAGCCACGCCGAAAGAGGCTCCCGCCCGGCAGGCGGCCTGCGCCTGTTCCGGCGTCAGGAGGGTTCCCGCGCCCACCAGCATTCCGGGGACTTCCCGGGAAATGCGGGCAATGGCTTCCGCGGCGGCAGACGTTCTGAACGTGATTTCCATGCAGGCGCAGCCGTTGTCCAGCAGCGCTTTGGCAAGGGGTACGGCCTTGTCCGCGTCATGGATGACGACGACGGGGACAAGCCTGATGGCGGATAATTTTTCCAGCAGCGTCTTCATGGTTTAAAAGTTGAAATATTGTTTGGCGTTCCTGTAGGAGATGTCCGCCGCCATGGAGCCTACCATCTCCATGTCGTCCGGAACCAGGCCCTGCGCCATGTCACGCCCCAGGACGCGGCACAGGATGCGGCGGAAGTATTCATGCCGCGTGTAGCTCAGCAGGCTGCGGCTGTCCGTCAGCATGCCCACGAAGCGGGAGAGCATGCCGAGCTGGCTGAGGGTTTCCAGATGGCGGGTCATGCCGTCCATCTGGTCCAGGAACCACCAGGCGGCCCCGTACTGCATTTTTCCGGCCGTGACGCCGTCCTGGAAACTGCCGCAGAGCACGGCCAGGGCGGCGTTGTCCCGCGGATTGAGGTTGTACAGGATGGTGCGCGGCAATGTTCCCTGTTGAGCGGAACGGTCCAGCAGACGGCCCAGCGGGGCCATGTACGTGAAATCCGCTATGGCGTCAAAGCCCGTATCCGGCCCCAGGTCCCGCAGGGCGGCTCCGTTCGGGTTCCTGAGCGCGCCCACATGAAGCTGGCGCACCCAGTTTTTCGCGGAATCCAGCTCCGCGAAGTAGTCCATCAGGTAGTTGGAGAAACGGACCGCATCCCCGGAGGCGATGTCACCGCCCCGGAGAGCGGAGGCGAACAGGGCGGCGGCTTCCTCTCCGGACAGGCTTTCCCCGTCAAACGCTTCAAGTGAGTGGTCCGAGAGCTTGCAGCCGTGAAGGGCAAAAAAGTCATGCCGGGAGGCGAGCGCTTCCCTGAAAGCGGCCAAATCACGGATTTCCATGCCGGATGCCTGTTCCAGGCGCGCCACCCACTCCCGCCACGCTCTGCCCTGATGGACGGCGCGCGCCTTGTCCGGACGGAAGGTGGGGAGCAGTTTGACGGAATCCCCGGAAGAGGCGTGCCTCCGGTGGGCGGACAGGTCATCGCAGGGGTCATCCGTGGTGCAGACGGTCTCCACGTTCATCCTTTTCAGGATATCCAGCGCGCCCATTCCTCCGGACTGAAGCATGGAGAAGGTTTTTTCCCAGACCTCGTCCGCCGTTTCCGGACTGAACAGAATGCCGGAAATGCCGAAGGGGCGGCGCAGTTCCAGATGCGTCCAGTGGTACAGCGGATTGCGCAGCAGGCGCGGCACCGTAGCCGCCCAGGCGTCATACTTTTCCCGGTCCGGAGCGTCTCCGGAACAGAGGCGTTCCGGAATGCCGTTCGTCCTCATGGCGCGCCATTTGTAATGGTCCCCGTCCAGCCAGAGCTGGGCGATGTTGGAGAACTGGCGGTTGTCCGCAATGGCGGCGGGGTCCAAGTGGGAATGGTAGTCGATGATCGGCTGTCCTTCCGCGTACTTATGGAAAAGAGTCTTCGCCTGGGGAGTGTCCAGCAGGAAATCGTCGTTGATAAACATGGCGGCAAACGTTGGCGGTTATACTCCGGAATAGGCCAGAAAGCCCCCGTCCACGGGAATGATGACGCCCGTGACGAAGGAGGCGGAGGGAGAGACCAGGAAGCGGAGCGCCCCGCAGAGGTCCTCCGGCTCACCGAAACGGTGCATGGGAGTCTTGGCAAGCACTTTGCGGCCGCGCGGCGTGGGGGTTGCCCCGTCCTTTTCCATCATCAGGAAGCGGTTCTGCTCCGTGATGAAGAACCCGGGGGCTATCGCGTTCACGCGGACGCCCAGCGGGGCCAGATGCGTGGCGAGCCACTTGGTAAAATTGTCCACCGCGGCCTTGGCGGCTCCGTACGCGCCCACCTTGGTCAGGGGCTGGAAGGCCGCCATGGAGGAGATGTTGACGATGCACCCGCCGGAGGCGGCCAGCAGCTTCCCGAACACCTGGGAAGGCAGGATGGTGCCGATCATGTTGAGGCGGTTCACGTACTCAAAGCCCTCCATGTCCATGCCGAAGAAGCCTTGATCCGCCGGAGTGTCCGGCATGCATTGCTCCGCCGGGCTGGTTCCGCGCGGGTCATTGCCGCCCGCGCCGTTCACCAGGATGTCCAGCCTTCCCCATTCTTCTTTCACGCGGGAACAGGCCTGTTCCAGAGCGGCCTTGTCCAGCACGTCCGCAGCCAGCACCAGCGTCCGGCCCAGACCTTCCTCCGCCAGCTTCCGCTGGAGGTCTTCCAGCTTGGAGCGGGTACGGCCCAGGAGGGCCACACTGGCCCCGGCCTTCAGCAGGTCACGGGCCATCACGGAACAGAGCACGCCCGCGGCCCCGGTCACGACAGCGGTTTTTCCCGCCAGCGGACGGAAGGACTGGAGCCCCATCGCCAGGCCGCGCAGTTCCGCCAGGCCGATCACGCGGCCGCCGTAGGAATACCCGGCATAGCAGTGTTTCTCCAGGTCAATGTCCATCAGCTTCCCGTGGTCCGGGCGCACCGGAATGCGCCAGTCCGGCCATCCCGCGGCCTTGCGGCGGGCTTCCTCGTCCAGCAGGCACTGCATGGCATAGGCCATGTCCGTATGGCCGCAAAGGTGGGAACTGGATTCCCGGAAGCTTTCATGGTCCGCGTCAAACACCGTATTGCGGAAGTGGGCGAAATACACCCTGTCAGCAAACTCCTCCATCAGCAGGTGCGGCGCATTGGAATAAAGGCCGCCCAGGGAGCCGGTGCAGAGCGTGAAGCCGGAATGCATGGAGGGAACCTCCCGCACCAGCCGGCGCATGTCCTCTTCATCACTCATGATGCGGGGAAGGCCGAAGATGGGGCGCGGCGGGTCATCCGGATGAATGGCCATGCGGATGCCCGTTTCCTCGCACACGGGCATGATTTCATTCAGAAAGTCATACAGGTTCCGGCGCAATTGCGCATCGTCAATGCCCTCGTAGCGTTTGAGCATCTCCCTGAACTGCTCCGGCGTCAGGTCATCCACCGTGCCGGGCAGGCCCAGCAGGATGGAATCCGCCAGCGCCTTGCGGGCGTCTCCGTCCATGGACTGGAAAAGTTCACGGGCGCGCGCAACCGTTTCCGGCGCGTAATCATCCGCAGCCCCCGCCCTCTCCAGAATAAACAGGTCAAACGCGGCCACGCGGACGGCGTCATACTTTAAAACGCTGCTGCCGTCCTCCAGCGGAAAAGCCAGGTCGGAACGCGTCCAGTCCAGCACCGGCATGAAATTGTAGCACACCACTTTCACGCCTCCTGCGGCCAGGTTGCGGAGGCTCTGCTTGTAAACCTCCAGATAATGCTTCCAGTTCCCCGAACGCGTCTTGATGTCTTCATGGACGGCAATGCTTTCCGCCACCACCCATTTCATCCCGGCTTCTTCAACCATCCGCGCGCGTTCGGCCACGGCCTCCCGCGTCCAGAGTTCCCCGCACTTCACTTCATGCAGGGCCGTCACAATGCCCGCGGCTCCGGCCTGGCGGATGTCCCTCAACGTCACAGGATCACTTGGACCGTACCATCTCCAGCTTTCAATCATGTCAGGAAGAATTAAAGGGTTAACGGTCCACGCGGGCGGTTCCGCCTTTCATCACTTTTTCCACTTCCGCCAGCGTGGCCGTGGAGGTATCCCCCGGAGTGGTCATGGCCAGCGCGCCGTGGGCACAGCCGCAGTTCACGGCGTACTGAGGCCCCTTGCCGGACAGCAGGCCGTAAATCAGGCCGGAGGCAAAGGAATCCCCGCCGCCCACGCGGTCCAGGATTTCCAGGTTCGGGAAGGAAATGGAATCATAAAATTCGCCATCGTAATACAGCATGGCCGCCCAGTTGTTCAGCGTGGCCGTTCGGGCCACGCGCAGCGTGGTGGCCGCGGCCTTGAAGCCGAACTCCTTGACAGCACGGCGGATCATCCGGCGGTAGGAGTCATGGTCAATGCGGGAAAAATCTTCCGTGCTCCCTTCAATGGAAAGTCCCAGGGACGCCTGGAAATCCTCTTCATTGCCGATCATCACGTCCACAAAGGGGGCGATAGCCCGGTTCACCTCCTGCGCACGGGCCTGCCCCCCGATGCTCTTCCAGAGGGAGGGGCGGTAATTCAAGTCATAGGAAACGATGCTCCCGTGCCTGCGGGCGGCCTGCACGGCTTCCTGCACCACGGCGCTGGTCGTTTCCGAAAGGCCCGCGTAAATGCCGCCTGTATGGAACCAGCGTACGCCGTCCCTGCCGAACAGGGCATCCCAGTCCACCTCCCCGGGTTTCATCTGGCAGGCGGCGCTCAGGCCGCGGTCTGAGCAGCCCACGGCGGCGCGCACACCATAGCCGCGCTCCGTAAAGTTCAACCCCACGCGGCAATCGCGGCCAATGCCGTCAAACGGCTTCCACGCCACGTAATCCATGTCCAGGCCGCCCTGGAGCATGCAGTCTTCCAGCAAACGCCCTACCGGGTTGTCGCAAATGGCGGTAACGATAACGCCGCGCATCCTGAAGCAGCGCCTTAGCCCGCGGGCTACGTTGTATTCCCCTCCGCCCTCGCACACGCGGAAAGAACGGGTGGTATGGATGCGCCCTTCTCCGGGGTCCAGCCTCAGCATCACTTCACCCAGGGAGGCAATGTCCCAGCGGCATTCCTGTTCTGATTTAATAGTTAACGACATATAAAAGCATCAAATGGTACGGTTCTGCTTAGTATAAAAGAACTGTTTTTCTCCACAAGGGAAAACGGCAGAAAAAGACCAGACATGCGGCAGAATATTGCTATTGAAAATGTTCCACCCTGCGGAAAATGTCTTTGCCGAATACCTTGGAGAATATTCTTCATCCCGTCCAACGCCTGGCAACCTTCTACGATCTCCACGTTTCCAAGCCTTCAACCTTTAAAAAATGGGAATCATTTTTTCTCTTCCATCCTCCGGCAATTCCTTCCACCCATGAATCAATGCCTTAATTAACAGTCCGTTTGACGGTTTATCTTCTTTCCTATACCATCCTGCCGTGAGCCGCCATCCCCGCCCCATCCGTTCCCCGGAAAAAATTCTGTCCGCAAAGCTTCAGGCGGGAGAGGAAATCTTGTGGACGGCACATCTGGAAGAACGCCTCTGGACCTGGACCGTCGTAAAACGGCTGCTGCAAGGGTGCATGCTGCTGGCCGTGCTCATGACGGGAACAAGATGGGTATGGTCACACTCAGGCCTGGCGTTCCTGCTTCTGCTCCTGGCCTCACTTCCCGTTTCCTATATTCTCCTGATTTTCTTAATTAACTTTCTGGCGGCCCCGTGGCTGGAACGCCCGCGCAGACGGAACAGCCTTTATGCCGTGACGAACCGGAGGCTGATCACCATCATCAAGCCCAACACGCTGTTCATCACGGAGACAGTCCGGACCTATCCTATCCGTAAATTGAAATACGTGCACCAGAAATTGCACAAAAACGGCACGGGCCATCTCATTCTGGGATACGGCAGGCGCAGGCAATTCATTATTGAGGACGTACCGCAATCCGAAGAGGTTGCGGACCTGCTGAAAAACAGAATCAGGAAGGGAAATCCTCCCTCCTGATTGAACACTGTTTTTTCCTCCCCTGCCTATTCTCCTTCCTGCCTCATCAGGGCGAACTCCCGCCTGGTGGTCCGCCTTACCCGCCAGAGCAGGAGCACGGCCGCCACGGACAAGCCGATGATAAACCCTATCCAGATGCCGCGCGCGCCCATGGCCGGAACAATCCAGTTGGTACGGGCCAAGATGTAGCACACCGGGAACCCGACGATCCAGTAGGAAAAGAAGGTGATGACGGTGATGGAAGCGGTGTCCCGGAAGCCTCTCAGCACCCCGACGGAGAGCACCTGCAGGCAGTCCGGAAGCTGGTAGGCCGCCGCCAGAATCAGCAGGACGGAAGCCGTGCTGACAATCATCTCCGAGTCATTGTACAAGTGCACGATCTGCTCCCGGAACAGGGTGATGCCGCCAAAGGTGCACAGGCAGATGGTGAGCACCAGCACATAGGAGGACAGGACGGCGGACTTGGTGCCCGCCAGGTCCTTCCTGCCGTGGTGGTACGCCACGCGGATGGAGGCCGCCAGACCTACGGAGAGCGGAAGCATGAAGACCAGGCCGCCCACGTTCCCGGCAATCTGGTGGCTGGCCACCTGCGTTTCTCCCAGCGGGGCCAGCACCAGCGCGGCCGCGCAGAAGAGCATCACCTCGCACAACTGGGAAACGCCGATCGGCACGCCGAGCCGCATGAGGTGAGTGATGACGGAAGGCGTGGGACGCCGCCAGGAAACGATGTGCCTGCGGTACGGCCTGTGCTTGGGATTGAGGTAGACCAGCAAGAACATCAGCAGGAATTCAATGTAGAAAATGACCGCCGTGGCCGCGCCGCACCCCGCTCCGCCCATGCGGGGAAAACCGTACAGGCCGAAGACGAAGATGTAGTTCAGCGGGATGTTGAGCAGCAGGCCGCACAGCCCCACGTACATGGCGGGCCGGGTCATGTTGGACCCCTCGTTCAGGCTCTTGAGGGCCACGAATCCCAGGTTGGCGGGCAGTCCCCACATGATGGCGAACATGTAGGCGGAAGCCATCTGGCACATGGCGACGTCATCGGAAATCCAGCCGAATACGTTTCTCAGCACATAAATGACCGGCATGGAAACCAGGCTGAGCATCAGCGCCAGCCACAGGCCGTGGTTGGTCATGTAACCCACGCGGCTTTCATGGCTTTTCCCCCGCATGTTGGCAATCACGGGGCCGATGATCATCAGCACGCCGCAGGCGAACAGCGCTACAGGCAGATACACGGAAGACCCCAGCGCCACGGCGGCCATGTCCGTCACTCCGGCGCGCCCGGCCACAATGGCGTCCACCGCTCCCATGCCCACAATGGAGAGGTTGACCACCAGCACCGGGAGGGCCAGCGGTATCAGTTTTTTCATCTCCTTCAAATTCCACGTCTTATTCATTTCTTTCTTTCCTTCCATGCATTCCTCCTTCAGGGAGCCGGAACATGCCGGCAAACAAGCCGGACCGGAGCGGCAAGCTCCAACCCGGCTTCAAGGTTAAGGGTATCAACCGGACCGGGGCCTCCTGCCCCGTCCGGACATTCAGCGGTCAAGCACCACACGGGCGCATTGTTCAGCCACCTGGCGGAACGCGGCGGAAACCGGGTTCTGCTCAGGGTCTTCCAGAGCTACAGGACGGCCTTCGTCCCCGCCGGAGCGGGTGGCGATGTCCAGCGGAATCTTGCCGAGGAGGGGCACGCCCAGCTTGGCAGCTTCCCGCTCGCCGCCGCCTTCGCCAAAGATGTGGTAAATCTTGCCGTCGGAAGGGCATTGGAAATAACTCATGTTTTCAATCACGCCCAGAATGGGGGTTTCCACCCGTTCAAAGAGGCCGATTGCCTTGCGGGCGTCAATCAACGCAACCTCCTGCGGGGTGGTGACCACCACTACGCCATCCAGTTCAGCCGTCTGCACAATGGTCAGCTGAATGTCCCCCGTGCCGGGAGGCAGGTCCAGAATCAGGAAATCCACGTCCCCCCACGCCACGTTGCGCAGGAACTGCTGCACGTAGCGCGTCGCCAGGGGGCCGCGCACCGCCACAGGATCGGATTCGTTAATCAGCAGCCCCATGGAAAGGAGCTTCACGCCATGGGCCGTTACCGGAAGAAATTCGTCATTCTCATTGGCGCCGGGACGTTCCTTGGTGCCGAACATCAGGGACATGGAGGGGCCGTAAATGTCCAGGTCCACCAGACCCACGGAATAGCCCAGCTTGCTCAAAGCCACTGCCAGGTTGGCGGAAACGGTGGATTTGCCCACCCCGCCCTTGCCGGAGGCCACGGCAATCACATGCTTGGCGCCGGGAACGGAAGATTTCCAGGTGGAGGGGTCATCGTTGATTCCCTTCTTGGCTTCCGGGGCCTTGTGCTCAATGTTGACGTCGCAATGCTTCACGCCGGGCAAATGCTTCATCACGCCGTGGACGCCTTCAAAAATGTAACGGGGAATATCCGCATTCTTGCTCTCGATCACCAAATCAATCGTAACGTTGTTTTCAGCGTCAATGTCGATCTTCTTCACCAGCCCGAAGGATACGATGTCGCGGCTGAAACCCGGGAATTTAACCGTGGTCAGCGCGGCCCGTATCAGCTCCGGAGTCAATTCCTGTTGTGTCGTCATATATCTGAAATACTAATGGTTGCATAAACATTCCGCCCCTTTGCCTCCGGAGCGCAGCATGCGCCGGAATACAGAGATAGGGGACGGCAAAACCGGGAAGCAAAAATACTCCCTTTTTTATTTTTGACAACGCCTAATTCAGACAAAACGACTTTTTGCCGGCCGGATATTCACCTATCCGGATACCTGAAAATGCGGGACAGCCACAGCCCCGCTATCGTTAAAAAGAAGAAAAAACAGGGGGATTTATTCCCCCTGCTGCTTCAGTGTTTCCCGGATATCCTGGAGAGCGGCGATGAAATCATCCAGAATTTCTGCGGGAACCATGATCCGGTCCCGATTGGAACTCACCTTTTCCGTAATACGCACCACTTTGCCGCGCGCATTCTGTTTGAGATCAAGAAAGAACGTCTTGCGTTCCGCAATGATTTTTTCTGTGCAAATAATATCGTCCTCCACGGCTGTAATCTTCCTCCGGTTGAATGAGGCTTTCAGGATAGAGTTTCCCTCCCGGTGGGTCAATGTTTTATTTGCAGAAGTACCGCTTAGAAACCCTCCCCACAAAAATGGGAAAAGTAATATCCCCTTCCCGTCCGCCCCTTCTCTTCTAATCCCGTAAAAATTCTAAAGAAAATTGAATGATTTTTATTCCAAAACACCATAGAGCTGCTCCTGCAACGGTTCGGACTGGGAACGAAACATCTATACATTATTTAAAGCCACAAGAAATCTCATCATTGACAAAAACTTCATTATTGTCTGAAGTAAAGGATAACATGAATAGTTTTCAGCTTCAAAGATGGTCCGGTCTTCCGTTAAGCACGAAATATTTGCAGAATATTTTCTAAACGAACACCCCCGAATAGCAGCCGAAGGAAACAATCATACCTTTTTCTAGATGCTCTCATTTTGAAATCATCAATATTCTGAAACAATTTGAAATTTCATATTGACATTATTAGTACTTTTAAATATTTCAAAAAATATCAACACCCATATCATTTATGAATAGAAAATCATCTATAGTTACTTTATATTGCATTACTCTCATACATTGGTCTGTTTTTCCGCTTGTTGCAGATGATCCTGAACCGTCGGAGAAGATCATGGAAATTATCTCAAAAACAAAAAACTATTCAGCCAAAATTGCTCGTAATAAAAATGCGACAGAAACAGAGAAAGAAAAAGATCTGACACGTAAAAAGATCGGTATAGGAGAACAAGTGACCATTACTCTTACGAGCAAAAAACCTGCACTTTTAGAGCCGAAAGATCAAATTGAATGGAAAGTAACAAAAGGCGAAGAACTGCTTTTAGGAGGGTTAACTAGTAATAAGGATAAACCTGAATCAGCATCTTTCTGGGTAAGTCCATTTGCGAGTAAAGAACAAATTGAGGGGAGTGGAGGTCTTGTCATCGAAGTTAGTACTCAGCAAGAAACTGCTCTTCCCGAACCAATTAGATTCGAAGTTATTTTCCCAGAACAGCTTACTGCGGAACATGATAAAACTTGGAGTGAAGGTGGTGTCGCAATGCCAGAATATCCGGAGGATGAAAGTGACATCCCGGGAGTTTCTGCTATGCTTCATGTATCCGTTCATCCTCTTGATGTATGTTATGCAGGAATTCGTATTATAGAAAAAGATGAAGGATACGAAGGTCCGGCAGGAAGTCTTGCTGGCCCGCACGAAGCAGATAGTATATGGAATATCGACACAGAAAACCGTTTTGGAGCTTATGATAATATTGGCGCTTCTTTTTCAAGAAGAAAATTAAATGAAACGCAAGGTGTCGATGAAAAGGGAAATCCTATTTATAAACATCAATATCCGAATGAATGGACATGGGATTGCCTTTTTAGAACTTGTAATTATTCTGATACGGAAGGAATCTCAGATATCACTCATGTTTACCAACGTTTTCATATTAATCGAGAACCACAGGATCAATTCTATATGAGAATAAAAAAATTCCTCGTTGAGCCAACAAAAATTGATGAGTGTTCTGTTGAACGAACAACAGGCGGAAAACACATTTTCAAACCCTAATCCACCATTATCATATATGCATACTATGACACATTCTATTTCTATTATTGGGATAACGATCTTGGGGACCGTATTAAGCATCCAGGCAAATGCGACGCCAATCATGAAGAACATCCCGGACAGTGAACAATCCCGCAAATTTCATAATGACCCTTTTCTGCAAAAGCTCAGAATACTTTTAGAACAAGGAGAATTAGAAAAATTCTATGAGACAGTGAAGCCTATTATTGATAAGCGCGAGCTGCCAACGTCTGCTGGAACATTAAGTGGAGATGAACTGGATAAACAATTATTGATTGATCGATATATTATCTCAGCTCCTCTTTTTGAACTGAAGGCAAATACCGCTATTCATAAGGATTATTTCTTGGGAAGCGATATTAAACTCAAAGAAAAAGTGATGGATGATTTATATGTCATTTCAAAAACAAATCTCGAACAAAACAGGCCGCCATCCCAAAAAAAGGAAACGGCACGATTATGCTCCATTTATGCAGCAACCGTGGTACGTATGCTGCGCGATTATTATCGTCCCAACATAGAAGAAGAAAATCGCAATTATCAAAAAAACAGGGAAGCCGCTTGGCAAACAGCCTTCACGGATAAATGGGGGAAATTCATTAAAGAAGATGAATTGTACGAGAAGAATTGGAAACAACCTGAAAGTGAAGAAGAAAAAGCCAGAGACCGTGAAATGGAGGAAAAGAGAAAAGCCTATGAAAAAGCTGTACGAGAAAAATGCGATCAACAAAGAGAGATGGCCAATAAAATGGTAATCTCAGAAAACAGAAATTCTTCAATCGAATGGTATTTTAAACGCCGGGAAGGAACCCTAGTCAATATACTTCTCCTCAATTACCCCGGCAAGTCCACAGAAGTATTCAATCATCTCAAGATGGCGGGTTACGAAGAAAAAGAAATGATGCCGCTGGTTGACCGGACAATCGGTAGAAACAAAAAAACCGAGTTTCTGTATCAAAGCAATTTAGGACGGAAATTTCTCAAAGAACAAGAGAAGGAATCCCATCAAAATTAGTAGGGATCCGCAATCCTGCTTTTACAGTTGAGCCAACTACGCCTGGTTCACCATAAAAACGGCTTAACCAAGCGGATGTTGTTGTTACCCCTCCGGGAGGATTTCCTCCCGGGAGGAAGCGGTTCTGCCGCATCAGCATTCCGCGCGCCATCTGGCCTGCTCCGTCTTGTAGAGCTTATACGTGACGGCGTCCGCCAAGGCTTCCAGGCTGGCCTCAATGATGTTGTAGGAGACGCCCACTGTGGTCCAGGTGGCGACGCCGTCCGAGGATTCAATAAGCACGCGCACATTGGAGCCGGTGCCGTTTTCCTCCGCCGCGTCCGGAATGTTCGTCCGGGTGGGGGAGAGCACGCGCACCTTGTAGTCAATCAGGTGCATTTGTTCCAGTTCCGGGTACCAGCGCGTCAGGGCGCGGCGCAGGGCGCGGTCCAGCGCATGCACGGGGCCGAAGCCTCCGGCGGCGGTGTGCTCCACGTTGCCGTGGACGTCCAGCTTGAGAGAGGCTTCCACCATCATGTCCGGATCCATTTCATGGCGGGAGGTAAGCACCACGGTGCGCAGGATGTTGAAGTACGGCTTCAGCGCGCTGTCCGGCATGTGCCGCAGGAAGAGCAGTTCCGCGCTGGCCGGGGCGGCCACGTAGTCATACCCCAGCGCAGCGTTTTTTTTCACGGCGGCGGAGAGCACGTCCAGAAGCGGGTCCCCTTTCTCCAGTTCAAAGCCCAGGGTACGGGACAGGGAAAGGATGTTGCTTTTGCCTCCCTGCTCCGTCATCAGCACGCGCTGGGCGTTCCCCACCAGGGAGGGGTCAATGTGCTCGTACAGGGCGGAGTCCTTCATGATGGCGCTCACATGCACGCCCCCCTTGTGGGCGAAGGCGGCGTTCCCCACAAAGGGCTGCCGCCGGAAGGGGGCCAGGTTGGACACTTCCGAAACGAAGGCGGCGGTGGATTTGAGGCGCGTCAGGGAGGCGTCACTGAGGCAGGAAAAGCCCTCCATCTTCAACTGAAGGTTGGGAATGACGGAGCACAAGTTGGCGTTTCCGCAGCGTTCCCCAATGCCGTTCACGGTGCCCTGCACCTGGACGGCCCCGCTGTTCACGGCGGCCAGGCTGTTGGCGACGGCCAGCTCGCAGTCATTGTGGGCGTGGATGCCCAGGGCGGCATGCGGAAGGCGTTCCCTGACCGTCCGGATAATGGAACCGATTTCCTCCGGCATGGTGCCTCCGTTGGTATCGCACAGGACCAGGCAGTCCGCGCCGTGCTCATGGGCGGCGCGGAGCACGGCCAGGGCGTATTCCGGGTCCCGCTTGAAGCCGTCAAAAAAGTGTTCCGCGTCAAAAAAAGCTTCTTCCAAATTCTTTTTAAGGAAGGAGATGGAGTTGCCGATGATTTCCAGATTGCGTTCCCGGGAGATGCCCAGCGCCACTTCCACATGGCGGGGGCAGGATTTCCCGAAGATGGCGGCCACCCGCGCGCCGCTGGAAACCAGGGCGTTCAGCGTGGGGTCCGTCTCCGGCGTGCTGGACGGATGGTGCGTGCTGCCGAAGGCGGCCAGCTTCGCATTCCTGAGCTCCACGTCCTTCATGGCCTTGAAAAATTCCGTCTCCACCGGGTTGGCGCCGGGCCAGCCGCCCTCAATGTAGTCCATGCCCAGATAATCCAGCTGCCGGGCGATGCGGACCTTGTCCGTCGCGCTCAAGTTGACGTCTTCACTCTGCGCTCCATCGCGCAGCGTGGTATCATAGAGGAAAATTTTGGTGGACATCGCCTTTGTTCATACATGCAAACGCGGTTCCGTTCAAGACCGGGGCCCGGTTTTTCCCCGGATGCAGACACGAAAAGCACAAGGCTTGAAGGGGGAGAGGGCTTCCGGTAGGATAGCCGCCATGCGGTTACCCAGGCAGTTTTTCCATCTCCTTCTCCTTTTTCTTTCCGCGGCCCTTCCCTCTCCGGCGGATTCTTCCACCCACCCTTTTCTGGACAAGAGCCGCCCCATTTGCTGGAACCGCCTGACCCCGGACAGGCTGGAACCGGACATCCGGGAAGCGATGCGCCTCACCCGGTCCGCCGTGGAAGAGATCAGCCGTCTCCAACCGGAGGAAATGACGTATGAAAACACGTTCGGCGCCCTGGAATGCAGCAATGACCTCCTCATGGAAGGCATGCGCAAGGCCTATGTCCTGAAAAGCCTGTGCGACAGCGCGGAACTGCGCAAGGCCATGGATTCGGTTGCGCCCCGCGTGTCCGCCTTCCTTTCCTCCGTCACGAAGGACCAGGCCCTGTGGAACGTCCTGAAAATCGCTGAGGAACGCCTGCGGCAGACCAATCCGGGCCCGGAACAGAAACGGTACATGGAGCTGACCATGCAGAGCTTCCGGGACAACGGGGCGGACCTGCCGCCGGACAAGCGCGCGCGGCTTGAGGTAATTGACAGGGAATTGACTCTCGCCTCACAGCGTTTCAACAATTTGTACATGGACGCGCGGAAGTCCTGGACCTGGACGGTGCGGGACGCCGCCTTTCTGGAAGGGATAGACAACAACGCTCTTCAACAGGCGCGGGAGGAGTTCCAGTCACGCAGCCCAGGCCATTCCGGCCCGGGCTGGACGTTTACGCTGGATTCCGCGGCTTCCGCCCGGGTGATGGAGAAGGCGCACCGCGAAGAATGCCGGAAGGATTTATGGGAACATCTCCAGACCGTCGCCACGGGAGCATGCGATACGGAACCCGTCATCCGGGAGATTCTTTCCCTGCGCCGTGAAAAGGCGCATTTGTGCGGGTATGGAACGTATCCGGATTACGCCCTGCGGGAGAGCATGGCGGGAAACGGGGAAAACGCCATGAAGTTCGTGAATGAGCTGCTGGACAAGGTAAAAGCCCCCTTTTTCCGTGAAATGGAAGCGCTGCGCCGACTCAAGGCCCGTCTCACGAGACAGGAAAACGCCCGTCTGAATCCCTGGGACGTGGCGTATTACACCAGCCTCCAGGCAAAGGAACAGTTCCGGCTGGACCAGGAGGAACTGCGCCGTTACTTCCCCCTTCCCCGCGTGCTGGACGGCCTGTTTTCCCTGGCGGAGCAGTTATACGGCATCCGCGTGGCGGAGGTTCCGGCAGGGGAAGGCGCAGGAGCCGTGGGGACCTGGCATCCGGACGTGCGCTTTTTCACCATTGAGGACGTCAGGGGCAACCGCCTGGGATCCTTTTACCTGGACCTCTTTTCCCGCAAAAGCAAAAGGGCCGGAGCATGGATGAACGCGCTGGACACGGGGAGCCCGGCCACGCGGGAAAACCCGGGCAAGCCCCGCCTGGGCATGGTCTGCCTGAACCTTCATCCCTCCGCAGAAGGAGCCGCGGTGCTTCTTTCACATCAGGAGACCAGGATTCTGTTCCATGAATTCGGCCATTTGCTGCACCTGATGTTTACCCGAGTTTCCATCCCCTCCCTGGCGGGGACCAGCGTGCCGCGGGATTTTGTGGAGGTTCCCTCCCAGTTCATGGAAAACTGGTGCTGGCATCCGGACGTGCTGAAAAGCTTCGCGCGCCATGAAAAAACGGGGCTCCCCATTCCGGAGGAAATGCTGCGCTCCCTGGACGCTTCCCGCGACAATACGCCCGCCCTCGCCCTGGCCGGGCAGCTCCTGTACGCAAAAATGGACCTGGCCGTGCACACGGACCCGGAACGGTTCGCCGCCGGCCCCCTGGACGAGGTGGACGCCGCCGTAGCCGGAGACATGGATTATTTCAAGGATTTCAAACGAACCGGCAAGCTGCGCACGGCGCGCCATTTGTTTTCCTCCCCGGCGGGTTATGCCTCCTTTTACTTCGCCTACCGCTGGGCGGAAGTTCTGGACAAGGACATTTTCGAAGCTTTTGAACGGGCCGGAGGACCGAACAGGGAAACCGCCCGGAAATTCCGTAAGGCCATTCTGGAAAAGGGATATACAGTCCCGCCCATGCAGCAGTTCATGGATTTCATGGGCAGAAAACCACGCATGGACGCCATGCTCCGCAAGAGGCGGCTGGCCTCCTGAACGAAGGCGCGGAGAGGATCGCCGTTCCGCCTCTGCAGAGGAGCATGGAGGAGTCAACATATTATACATTTGTTTAATTAAATTATCCCTTCAATATGCAAAGGTTACGGATATTTCACAAGAATCAGAACACATCTTTGCGTTGACTTTATGAGAAAAAGAAGCAAAATTTGCTCGCTCTGCCGCATCTTCCGGCACCAGCTTGCAACCAACCGCATCCATTTATGTACAACAAGCCTTTGACGATTGCCGCCACAACTCTGCTCCTGTGCTCTCCGGTGATGATTTTAACTTCCTGTGAAGGGAAAAAGGATTCAGCAGGCCAGATGCCGGCGCTCGTTCCCGAAGTGCAGGTGACCAAGCTGGTAACCAGGGACGTTCCCATCAGGCAGGAGTGGGTGGGCACCCTGCGCGGTACGGAAGATGCTGAAATCCGCTCCCAGGTGACGGGATACCTTCTTTCCAAGGATTACAAGGACGGCGCCTACGTCAAGAAAGGCCAGGTGCTTTTCCAGATTGACCCCCGCCCGTTCCAGGCAACGCTGGACCAGGCCCAGGGGCGCCTGGAACAGTATGAAGCCACGCTGAAGAAGTACAAGCTGGACGTGGAACGCTACACGCCGCTGGTAAAGACCGGCTCCGTCAGCCGCAAGCAGCTGGATGACGCCCTGCAGCAGGTCCAGGAAACGGAAGCCGCCATCGCCACGGCAAAGGCCCAGGTGGATGAAGCGAAAATCAATCTTAAATTCACCACCATCACGGCCCCCATTTCCGGTCTGGCGGGCCTGGCAACTCCTTCCATCGGCAACCTGCTGACGCCCTCCAGCCCCAATCCGCTGACCACCATTTCCGCCATTGACCCCATCCGCGTGGACTTCTCCGTGAGTGAACAGGACTTCCTGAACTCCATGGACAGCAACCTGACCAAGGAGAAGCATCTCAAGTTTGACGTGATCCTGGCCAACGGCACGGAATTCCCCATGCAGGGCGAGCCCGTAGCCATTGACAGAAACGTGGACGCCCAGACCGGCACGATCAACATCGTGGGCCACATCCCCAACCCGAACCTGACGTTGCGGCCCGGCATGTTCGTCCGCGTCCGCGCCACGGTGAAGACTTTGGAAAACGCCACGCTGGTTCCCCCGCGCGCCATCCTCTCCGCCCAGAGCGCCAAATTCATCATTTATCTGGATGACAAGAACGTTCCCCACATGCAGGTGGTGAACCTCGGGCCCGTGGTGGACGGCATGCAGGTGATCAACATCGTTCCCATGCCGCACTCCTCCTTCACGAAGGACAGCCCCATCGTAGTGGAAGGAATCATGCAGGCGGCCAAGCTCCAGGGACAGTCCCCTGTGAAGCCCCTGCCCTACAAGCCTGTCGTTTCCCAGCCCGTCATGCCTTCCGTAGGAGCGCAGTCCTTTGAAAAGGCCAAGACGCCCGAAGGCATGAAGCACGACGAAGCCCAGCCCGCCGCCAAATAATCCCCCCTCTCCTGGGAAGCCCCTCTCCCCTCCCCGCCTTTCCCGCGCACTCTCATGATTTAACGCCATGTCCAGCTTTTTCATCAAACACCCGACCATCGCCATCGTCATCTCGATCGTGATGATCCTGCTCGGCGGCCTGTCCCTGATGGGGCTCCCCATTGAGCAGTACCCGAACATCGTCCCGCCCACCATCAAGATGCAGGCGACCTATCCGGGCGCCAATGCGGAGACGGTTGCCAACTCCGTGGCCTCCCCCATTGAGCAATCCATTTCCGGCGTCGTGGGGATGGACTACATGACTTCCACCAACGCCAACAACGGCATCTGCTCCCTGAGCATCGTCTTTGAAGTGGGCACGGACCCCAACATGGACCAGACGCTGGCCTACATGCGCTACGGGCAGGCCACCGCCCAGATCCCTGCGGAAGTCTCCCAGATGGGCATCACCATCACCCAGTCCACGGGCAGCCCGCTGGCCGTAATCAACCTGTATTCCCCGGATGACAGCCTGAACGCCATCTTCCTGAGCAACTACGCGTACGTGAGCCTGGTGGACCCCGTGAAGCGCGTTCCCGGCGTGGGCGACGTGCAGGTGTTCGGCGCAGGACGCTATGCCATGCGCATCTGGCTGGACACCACCAAGATGGCCGCCCAGAACATCTCCGTGGGAGAAGTCCAGTCCGCCATCCGGGCGCAGAACACCGTGATTCCCGGCGGCCAGATCGGCGCGGAACCGGCCCCTCCCGGAACGGAATTCACGTACAGCATCCAGACCAAGGGACGCCTCCAGACTGCTGAGGAATTCGGCAACATCATCATCCGTGCGGATGGGAACAAGCTCCTTTACCTGAAAGACATCGCCAAGGTGGAACTGGGCTCCCAGACCTACAACGTATCCAGTAAATACAACGGCAGGGATTCCGGCGCCATCGCCGTGTATGCCGCCCCCGGCTCCAACGCCATCAATACGGTGGACGCCCTGGTCAAGCTTTTTGAAGACCGCGCCCGCAGCTTCCCCGCCGGGATGGAATACAACCTGACGCTGGATACCACGCTGGCCGTGCGCGCCTCCATTGAGGAAATTGAGCACACGCTGGTGGAAGCCCTCCTGCTGGTGGTGCTGGTGGTGTTCGTCTTCCTCCAGGGCTGGCGCGCCACGCTGATTCCGGCCATTGCCGTGCCGGTCTCCATCATCGCCACCTTCGCGCTGTTCCCGCTCCTGGGCTTCACCCTGAACACCATCTGCCTCATGGGCATGGTGCTGGCCATCGGCCTGGTGGTGGACGACGCCATCGTGGTGGTGGAAGCCGTGGAATCCCACATGGAGCGCGGCCTCACGCCACGCCAGGCGGCCTTCGCCGCCATGGAGGAAGTGTCCGGCCCGGTAATCGCCATCGCCCTGGTGCTGGCGGCGGTGTTCCTGCCCTCCCTGCTGCTGCCGGGCATTACGGGCACGCTGTTCCAGCAGTTCGCCGTGACCATCGCCATTTCCATGCTCATCTCCGCGTTCAATGCGCTCACGCTGTCCCCGGCCCTCTCCGCCATCCTGCTCAAGCCCAAGGACCCGAACAAGGGCGGTCCGCTGAAATTCTTCTACCGCGTTTTCAACCGCGGTTATGACGCCACGGCCAGCGGCTACACCAAGGTGTGCCACTTCCTGACCCGCAAGCTCATCATCTCCATTCCGCTGCTGGCCCTGATCGCCTACGCCATCTTCCCCGTAGCCAAACAAATCCCCAACGGCTTCCTGCCGGACGAAGACCAGGGCTACCTGTTCTCCGCCCTGATCATGCCGGAAGCCCGCTCCCTCCAGTTGACGACGGCCGCCGCGGACAAGGTTTCAGACCTCATCCGCCAGAACCCGAACGTGAAGGACGTGATCGCCATCTCCGGCTTCAGCCTGCTGACCGGGGTGCAGAGCACGAACAACGCCTTCTTCTTCGTCATGCTGAAGCCCTGGGAGGAACGCCCCAATCCGGACCAGAGCGCCAAGGCGGTCACCGCCCAGCTCAACGCCCTGCTGAGCACCAAGGTTCCGGAAGGCATCCCCATGTGCTTCCAGCCCCCGGCCATTGCAGGGGTGGGCTCCGCCAACGGCGTCACCTTCATGCTGGAAGACCGCGACGGCAAGGGCACGGAATACCTGGCGGAACAAACGGACATCTTTGTCAAGGAAGCCAGCAAGCTCCCGATATTCGACCCGCAGAAGAACGGCGGCGTGCGCAGCGTGATGTCCTTTGCCGTGGAACAGAAGGACGTGCGGCTGGATGAAGAAAAATGCGCCACGCTGGGCGTCAGCATCAGTGAGGCCAACAGCCTGCTCCAGGCCTACATGGGCTCCCTGTTCATCAACTACATCACCCTGTACGGCCAGCAATGGCAGGTGTACATCCAGGCGCAGGGCAGCGACCGCACCGGAACGGACATGCTCAAGAACTTCTATGTGAAGAATGACTCGGGCAGTTCCGTCCCCCTCTCTACCCTGGTGAAGATTACGGACATCAAGGGACCGGAATTCCTGCTGCGCCAGAACCTGTACAATTCCTCCAAACTCATGGTCACGCCCGCCCAGGGCTACTCCAACTCCCAGGCCATGGAGGCGCTGGAACAGACCTTTGAGGCCAGCATGCCCACGGACATGGGCTATAGCTATGCGGACATGAGCTATCAGGAACAAAAGATCCAGAACGGCATCGGCATCGTGCAGATCTTCCTGCTCTCCTCCGTCTTCGTCTTCCTGATCCTGGCGGCCCTGTATGAACGGTGGTCCCTGCCGCTCAGCATCTTCATGACGGTGCCCATCGCGGCCCTGGGCGCTTTCCTGGGCCTGTACTGGTTCGGGTATGAACTGAACCTGTACGCGCAGATCGGCCTGGTGATGCTCATCGGCCTGGCGGCCAAGAACGCCATCCTGATCGTGGAATTCGCCGTCATTGAAATGGAACGCGGCAAGACGCTGATGGAAGCCACGCTCTCCGCGGCCAGAATCCGCCTGCGCCCCATCCTGATGACCTCCTTCGCCTTCATCCTGGGCTGCGTTCCGCTGGCCCTGGCCTCCGGTTCCGGCGCCTACTCCCGCAACATCATCGGTATTGTGGTGATTGCCGGGATGACGATGGCGACGGTAGTGGGCGTCTTCCTGATCCCGTGCTCCTTCTACTTCATCATGAAGCTTTTCCGCGTCCGCATCGCCCGGAAGACGGTGGAAACGGAGGATCCGGATGAAATCATCGCCCGGAAGCACCTCTTCCATGAAGCCCATGAATCACTGAAAGGGTAAAAACCGCCCTTGAAACCATTTAAAAACAGACAAAACGCCATTATGCGACCGAACCAATACATCACACGCGCCATCCTGCTGGGCACGGCCATCACGGCTTCCTCCTGCATGATGGGTCCCGACTTCAAGCCGGTGGACATGCCCATGCCCACGGCGTTCAGAGGAGCCTCCGCGGCCACGGAGTCCATTGCGGACCTGCCCTGGTGGAAAGTTTTCAAGAACAAGGATCTCCAGGACCTCCTGACGGATACCTACCAAAACAACCGTGACCTGAAGGCCACCATGGCGCGCGTGGAAAAGGCCCGCCAGTACATCACCATCACGGAAGCCCCGCTCTTCCCGTGGGCGGATTATTCCGGCTCCCTCAGCAAAGGCTCCAACTACACCAGCGGCAACGTGGTCCAAACCTCCGCCGTTGGCAATACCTTGACGCCCGGATCCATTGACGCCGGCATCTCCTGGGAGCTGGACATCTGGGGCAAGACGCGCCGGATGACGGAAGCGGCCCGCGCAGACTACCTCGCTTCCGAAGAAGGCCAGCGCGCGCTCATGCTCTCCCTGCTCCGCCAGGTGGCTGACTCCTACCTCCAGCTCCTCCAGCTGGACGAACAGCTTGCCATTGTGCAGAAATCCGTGGAATCCTATTCCGAAAGCCTCCGCCTGTTCGACGAACAGCTTGAAGGCCAGGTGGGCGACAGGCTCCAGGTAGCCTCCGCCAAGGCCGCCCTGGCTTCCTCCCAGGCACAGATTCCCGCCATCCAGGTGCAGATCGCCAATCTGGAAAACGCGGTCTCCGTCCTGGCCGGACGCGCTCCCGGCCGCATCCGCCGTTCCGGCAGCACCCGTGACATCGCCTACAACGTGAAGGTTCCCGCCGGCATTCCGGCCTACATCCTTTCCAGAAGGCCCGACGTCCGCCAGAGCGAATACCAGTTGCGCGCGGCCAACGCGGAAGTGGGCGTAGCCATTGCCAACTATTTCCCGACCATCTCCCTGACGGCGGCCGGCGGCCTGGCCTCCGCGGACCTGCGCCACGTGCAGGGCCGCCGCGGCGGCTGGGGCTTTGGAACCAACCTGACCGGCCCCCTCTTCCAGGCGGGCAAGCTGACGGCTTCCGAAAAGGCTGCCAAGGCCGAATTCCTGGCAGCCAGCAACGACTATGAACAGACGGTGCTGAACGCCCTGGCGGAAGTCTCCAGCACGCTCATCCAGCGGGCCAAGCTGCGCAATATCACCTCCATCCAGTCAGAGGCCGTGGAAGCCTACCAAACAGCGGTGAAGCTCTCCTTTGAGCGCTACCGCACGGGCCTTTCCAACTACATTGAAGTGCTGTACGCCCAGCAGAACCTGTACCCTGCGCAGATTCAGCTTTCCCAGTACTACTATCAGCACGCCAGCACGCTGGTTTCCCTGTACACGGCCCTGGGCGGCGGCTGGAACATGAGCCACAAGGCTATCATGGATGGCCCGCCCAAGCGATAAAAAACGCTCCTCCCTTAAAATCGGGAGTTTCCTTGACTGTTTTTTTCATTCCCCGGCAAGTACAAGCTTGCCGGGGAATTTGCTCTCCGGAGGAGCGGAAAACAGGCGCGCCGCCTTCCCAGTCCCTGGCAGGCCGGGCATCCGCGGTCTTCCCGCTTCCGGCAGAAGGGATTGATGAGTCCGGAGCGGGACGGTCAATGGATTATCCACTGTTTGCGCCGCTTCACGGATTGCCGGGCATCGCATCTCCTGCCCACCTCCTTTTTCCCTTTCCCCGGCTCGGGTTCCGCGGGGGACGGAAGCAGTTTTGGAATTGATTTGGAACCAATTCATTTACAATCAAGATAGCGTAAAAGAATTGCATCGTGTTTTTCAGGAATTAATTATCCACGATTTTTCTATTCCATAATTACGGGCAACTCCATACTGCTCCTGCTCTTACAGCTGATTTCAAGCGCCTGGGCGGATTCCTAATCCGCTTGTGGACCCATCCAATGCAAGCATGGATAAAGGCTAGAGAATCATGGGAAAAGGAATTGTCCTGAAAAGACCAGATCTTTTAAATTATGATGAATATCAATATTTTATGATAAACAATACATTTACCGTTAATATTTTTAATTGTTGACGGATTAGGAATTCGATAAAAAACGGACGTTCTCTTGCGCGGGAACATTTCTCCAATCCGTACAGCAATCAATATGAAGACCACATACCTGACCCTCCTGGCCGCCGTTCTGGGAGGCAGTCTATCCTTCGCCGCTTCCATCAATGGAATGGATTCCTCTTATTCAAAGGGTTACACCATTTATGACGGAAGCAACGGAGACACCCTGAATGTTTCCTCTCCCTCCGTGCCCGTGCATACCGGCTCCGGAGCCACTCCATGGACCATGGCCCTGACCATTTCCGACCTGGGCACCACCTCGGGGACGGATGTAGGCCTGCTGTTTACCTATAATACCACCTCCAATTACAAGAACCTGGAGGGGATGGGCTACCGGCTGACGGAGTCGGGAGACCTCACTCTATGCGCAGGCGGCTTTAACTACAACGGAGGCACGGCAGGCACCTCCCCCTGGAAAACGCAAACGCTTTCCGGCTATTCCGCAGGACAGGCCCTTACCCTGTTTTACACATACAATGACGGGAATGTCACTATTTCCGCCATGCTGGGGGACGATACGTCCACCCTGACCACTCTGGCCTCCCTGAACGGCTCCGGGGTCAAATTCGGCAGCGTCACCATGAACCAGCTCAATTTTTCCGCCAAGGACGGTTCCGGAAACACCTGGACTCCTCCGGACGGCGTCACCGGGGAATATACCCTGAACAATTTTGACCTGTACCTGGGAGCACTGACAGAAGACCAGATGAAGGAATACGCCTTGAGCGCCGTTCCGGAGCCGGCCGCGGCCTCCCTCGGCCTGCTGGGCCTGGGCATGCTGCTGGTACGCCGCCGGAGAGCCTAGCCTTTTCCAGCCACGGCCATCCCTGTCCATTCAGGGATGGCCGTTTTATTCACTTTTTTCAAACATCCGTTTCATTCCCCTGCTCCCCTTGATGAAAACCAAGCTCCCTCTCTCCCTCCTGGCCGCCCTGCTGGCGGTTTTCCCCTCCGCCATCGCCGCCCCTGCGGGCACGGACCTGGGCAACGTCATGTACGTAGGCGATTCCATCACCCACGGCATGAACAGCGGCACTTACCGCTGGGCCCTCCATAAAATATTTGCGGACAACGGCATTTCCTACCATGCGGAAGGCGTGAAAACCGGCAACTATTCCGGAGGCGTCACCGCGGGAACCTCCTACGGCGGCCAGGTTTTCAACAACGAACATTCCTCCCAGGCAAGCGCAAGGGCCTGGGAAATATCCGGCAGGAAAACCGGAAGCAGGTTTGACGGCTCCAACATCTCCAACTGGCTGGGGCTTTCCGATGCCAAAGCAAACGGAGCAGCCTACCAGGGCCCGACCTTCACGGGAACGGACACGCCGGATACCTTTTTCGTGATGATCGGCACCAACGACCTTCTCTCCGACGGCGACAATTCCACCCTGGACAGCCGTCTTGATTCAGTCACCCGGGATCTTCTGGCGGACATGGACGCCATCGTAGACACCATGCACGCCGCCAACGGCAGCGCGAACGTCATCGTTCTCACCATTCCCTGCTGGACCCAGCATTCCAACGGCAATTCGGACGCCACCCACCAGGCGGTGGAAACCTATAACGCCTCCCTGAATTCCTGGGGGCAGTCCAGGCAGGGCGTCACGGTCATCGACGTCAACAGAGGGATCATTGACGTGGCTTCCTCCAAGCCGTTTTACGGGGTGCGGTCCATGTTCAACAATCCCGCGGCGGACGGACTCCACCCCAACACCCAGGGAGACCTGCTCATGGCTGGCAACATCGCCAAAGCCATGGGCTATGCGGGCCGCTCTGCCGGACAACTGCGCCGGGACGCCGGGGAAATGGCCGTCAACTTCCACCAGGGCGCAGGAGCGCCCGCATGGACCGGAGTGCAGAACCTGGCGGATGCGGGCTTTTCCGTATCCAACATTGGCGTGAACGCGGAAGGAATCAGCCTGGGACAGGCGGGGACAAGTTCCATTTCCCGGACATGGACGGAGGGAACGGCCCTGAAAAACGGCTTTACCTTTGATTTCAACCTGGTCCTGGGAGACGGGGCGGCAAACGGCTGGAATCTCTCGGACCAGTTCAGCGTCAGCCTTGGGAACGGCTCTTTTTACGGCACGCTCAACATTAACGAGGCCTATATCAAATGGGGGGATACCATCCTGTATTCCCTGGACATGTCCGCCAATACGGAAAACCTGCGCATGGCCTACGTCACGGGCAATGAGCAGGAAGGGCTGAAAGGCGGCTATTACGTCTGGCTGGGGGACATGCTGATCGGGGAAGCGCTTTCCGTCACCTCCGGTTCCGGCTGCAACGGCGTCATCATCCAGTATGACGGCAGCGGAAACGCCATCCTGAAAGACCTGTCCATGGACGGCACAGGATCGTATGCCCCACCCACTTCCGGGCTGGTCAATGAAGGGGACTCCTTTATTTCCGCCGGAGCGGACTCCGGGGGCTCGTCAGGCACTCCGGAGGGCAACATCGCGTGGCCGGAAACTGGCTTCACGCATTCCGCCGCCAACCAGAATTGCTCCGGCGTCTTCGATGCCCGCGCCCAGGCGGACGCCTCCTCCGGGAGGCTGGGAAACTCCGTGAACGTCACCATCACTTCCGGAAACGCCACGCATGTGTATGCCAGCACCGGCAATTATACGGGGGACGTCTGGCTGACCATCGCCAAGGAAGGGCAGGCCTCCGCCTGGTACGGGGCCCATGGAAATTCCGGAACGCTGAACGGGAATGCCGCCCTGCGCTTTACGGACGCCGCCACGGGCGGAAGCACCGTCTTCGGCGCCGTGAACGCCTCCGGCGTGACCGGAAACGTTTATCTGGAATTCTCCGCGGAAAACGCCTCCTTCGGCACCTTCACCAGCAATAGCGCCTCCTCCGTGGTCGGATCCTATGCTACGGATATCAAGGGGAACGTGAACATCGTGATTAACTCCGGCTCCTTCTCCAGCCAAATCATGGGCGGCATTTACGCGAATGCCAACAACGGCACAACCACCATCGGGGGAGCCACGCACGTTTACGTCAACGGAGGCTCCATTAACGGAGACGTGATGGGGGGAGGCCTGACAGGCTGCATTTCCGGCGGTTCCAACGCCACCGTCACGGGCGGAGTCATCGCCGGCTCCGTTTACGGCGCAGGCAAGGGAGGCTCCATCCGGGAGGGAAGCGCGGTACGCGTTACAGGGGGCACCATCAAGGGGGATGTGTATGCGGGAGGCTCCGGCGGCACCGTTCAGGGAAATACGTCCGTCACCGTGGCCGGAAACTCCGCCACGCTTCACAACGGGAAGTCCTGGAGCAGTATCTCCGGGGGCGGTTCCGGCGGCGCCGTCAACGGCAGCTCCATCGTGCGCATCCAGGATCTTTCCTCCGGGACGGCGGCCTACGGTTTTGACAAGTATGCCGGAACCATCAGCGGCGGCACGAATGTGAGCGGCGGCAGAAGCCTGGTGCTGGACCATGTGACCGTGGAGCATTTCCAGGCTTCCCTGAGCGACTTCACCCATGTTTCCGCCGTCAACCAGACCCGCACCACGCTGGATTCCCTGGGAGGAGCGCTCACCGTGACCATTGAAGCCGGAAGCGGACTCGTCCTGAACGGAGTTTCAGACATGACCACGCTCATTCTTGGGGAACACGCCTCCCTGACTCTTCAGGGACTTACCGCGGACAAGGTCATCGTGGACATTACGGGCACCAGCCACTACACGCTTTCCCTGACGGAGATTCCCGCCAGTCTGGACAACATCAAATTCCTGAACAACGGCGTCCTGTACGATGCGGCCATGTCCACGGACCCCCAGGCCAATTCCGCCATGGTCTTCGCCCAGGCGCCGGAGCCGGGGAGCGCTTCCCTGGGTCTGGCCGGACTGGCCGCCCTGCTGTGGCGCAGGCGCAGAAAAATCTTCCATTAACGGCCCTTTGTTTTCTTCAGGCCCTGATGGACGAAAGAAGCCCCCGCAGGCGTATGCCGCGGGGGCTTCCCATGGAAGGAAACGAAAGAGGAGGCGCATTGCTACGCCCGCCGGGCGCTTCATGGAAGCGCAAGGCTTCAGGCTCCCCTGTTTTTAAACAGCTCCAGCGCAAGCTGGGACCAGGTTTCCAGCTTCTCAAACATCTCCCCGGACAGTTCCTCCGGGGCCACGAAACGGAGATTGGCCAGCGCGGCTTCATTCGCGCGCACCCGGTCCGTATCCAGCTCAAACAGATGGACGATGCCCAGATGCACGGCTCCCACGTCATTGGAATCGTCATTGATCACGCCTAGCACCCGCTGGGTGCAGCTCCCGTCAATAACCAGTTCCTCGCGGATTTCACGCTCCACCCCGGCCAGATAGGTGGAAACATCGTCATGGCCGGACTGGCGGTCCACCGGATTGATATGGCCGCCGATGCCGATGGAGCCCTTGTCATGCAGCCGGGCCTCACCGCCGGAGCCGCCGCGCGTGTAATGCAGGATGCGGCCCTGGTGGCAGAAAATGGCATAGGCGATGATCTGCTTGTGGGAGGGGTCGTTTTCCGCCGCCTCCCGGTCCATGAAGGAGGAGACCCCCGGCTTCATGAACGCATTCAGATAATGATCCCCGCCTTCCCGGTGTCCCTGGAAATAACCCGCTTCTTCAAACGTGGCGCGGGGAACCACCAGAACCTGTTCTCCATTGTAACGTGACATGGAGACACCCTACCCGTTTTGACCCCGCGCTCAACAAAAAAGGCGCGGAAACGGCAAATTTGAGCCCCTTCCGGAACGGCCCCGAACGGCTTTCCGCCTCAGGAAATATCCCGGACTTCCACGCCGTGGTTCCGGAACCGGCGCATGATGCTTTCCAATTGATCCGTGCTCATGAGCTTGAGCGGCAGCCACAGCACCAGCTTCTTGCCGAACAGGAACAGCAGGGCGTGGCGCGTCTTGCACAGGGTAGTGAAGCGGTCGTAGGGGATATTCATGGGCTCGACGTCCTTGCTGGAGAAAGTCATGTAATCCTCATGGAAGACGTAATCCTTTTCCTGATGGTACATGGGCACCTTCTTGTTCGCGGCCAGGGCGGCCTTCGCCAGAAAGGGAACGTAGAACCAGGACAGGATGATCGCCATCAGCGCCCCGGCCAGGGACAGCCACGCGAATATGGGCAGCGGGCGCAGGGAGAAGGAGTACAGCGTCATCAGCACAAAAAAGGCGGTGATGGCCAGATCCAGCGGTTTCTTCCACTTGGGGCGCACCGTATTGTACCACATCACCAGCACCTGGGTCGCCAGGCGGTCGGAAGGCACGGGCTTGACGAGTTTGATGACCTCTGAATCCTGCATCATGGCGGCAGGGTAGCTTCATTCCCGCGGAAGAGAAAGCCTAAAAACAGGCCGTTCCGCCGCGTTTGTGTCAAAAAAGCCGCGCCGGAAAGGCGCGGGGGTCCTTTTTGTCCGCCCCAATTCACAGGGAAAGCCTCCTTCCCCGTACGCAGGCCAGAATTTCCTTGATAATCATGGTTCCCTTCATAGAATTAAAAGCCAAAAGCCTTTAGCAGACCCGGTGGCAGACAATCTTCAAATTCACGTACGCACGTTCCAGCCCGCAACCACTCAGGAACAGGCTCTGGAAACCTTGACGGATTCCATGGCGGAAGTCCTTGACGAACGTCAGCTAAGGCACATCAAGAATGCGGTCCTTCTGCGCGAGGAAACGCAAACCACCTATCTGGACCACGGCCTGGCCGTCCCCCACGGGCGCACCAGCGCGCTGGACTCCATGCAAGTCACCGTAGGCATCAGTCCGGAAGGCGTCCTCTGGCCGGATGACGCACGCAATGCCCACCTCATCGTGATGCTGGGCGTTCCCACCGCCATGGTGACCGGCTACCTGACCACCATGCAGAAGCTGCTGCGGTGGCATAAAAACGCTCCCCTGGGCCCCAACGGGGAATGGACGGGAGACGAAGCCAGCCTGCTGGCGTCCCTTCAACACGCCCTGCAATGACGGACAAGAAGAACCAGCCTGCGGCGAAGACGCGCATTTCATGGTCATGGCTGCGCATGGCGCTGAGCCTGCGTGAAAAGGTCAAGCTGGGTGACAAGCAAGTCATCTTCATCTGGGCAGTCGTCGTCGGCGCGCTGGGCGCCCTGACGGCCCTTGTTTTTGAAATGGGGGTGGAACTGGTGCAGGACGTCCTGACGGGACGCACCAGCTACAAGCAAATCCAGGTCTTTCAGGAAATGGCCAGCCAGGACTGGACCTGGTGCATCTTCGTTCCGGCGGCGGGCGGCCTGCTGGCCGGCCTCACCCTTCTCTTCACCCACCGCTTTGTCCCGGCCAAGGCCACGGAATACATGGAAGCCGTGGCGCTGGGCAACGGCTATGTGCCGCCCAAGCCCAGCCTGCTGCGCTCCCTGTCCGCCGTTTTCTCCGTAGGTTCCGGCGCCTCCATCGGCCGTGAAGGCCCGCTGGTGCAGGCCGCCGCCGTGGTGGGGTCCGCCCTGGGCCGCTTCTTCCATCTCTCCGCCCCGCGCCTGCGCCTGGTGGTTGCCTGCGCCGCCGCCTCCGGCATGTCCTCCGCCTTCCATACGCCCCTGGCCGGCGGCCTGTTCGTGAGTGAAATCGTGCTGGGCGCGCTGACCATTGACTTTCTCGCCCCCCTGCTGGTGGCGAGCTGCGCCGGATACTTCACCATGGGCCTGTTCCATGAACCGGCCCCCATCTACCAGCTCCAGCAGGAAGTGTCCCTGACGGGCAACCAGCATGTGCTCTGGTGCGTTCTGCTGGGCGCGCTGGCCTCCCTGGTCGCCAGCTTCTGGCTCCTGATCCTCAAAAAATCGCGCCAGTACCTGAACGGGAAGCGCCAGTGGCTTCCCGTGCGCCTGATGGCCGCAGGGATGCTGGTGGGCGTCATCGCCATCTTTTACCCGGAAATCGTGGGGAACGGCAAAAACATCATCACTTCCCTCATTCATTATGAATTTGACGCCACGAGGGCCGGCATCCTGCTATTCCTGAAAATCTTCACCGTCGCCATCGTCTTCGGCGTGGGTACGGTGGGGGGGGCCCTGACGCCCAGCCTGACCATCGGGAGCGTCTGCGGCTTCCTGTTCAGCGCGGCGCTCACCCAGCTCGGAGTTCCGGGGGACCATGCCATCGCCTATTCCCTGGTGGGCATGGCCGCCTTCTTCACCACGGCGGCCAACGCCCCCATCACCTCCCTGGTGCTGGTAGTGGAATTCACCATGGCCGGGCACATGATGTTCCCCCTGATCATCGGCGTTCTGGTCTCCTACGGCATGGCGAGGCTCACCAAGGCCCAGTCCATGTACCATGATTCCCTGGCCTTCGGACCCAGAAGCACCTTTGACAAGCCCCTGGCCCAGGTGCAGCTCCAGGACGTGGCGCGCAAGGACCCGCCCGTGGTCCACCCGCTGGATAAATTCGGCACGATTGCCTCCATGCTCATCAAGAACCCGGCGCAGCCCATCTTCGTCACCTCCCCGGCGGGCAAATACCTGGGCAGCGTGGTAGCGGAAGATGTGGCGGCCTTCGCCCGCAACAAGGAACTGGCCCAGGCCGTCCTGGCCATGGACGTGCTGCGCAGCGACATGCCCACGCTTCCCGCGGACATGCACCTTCCGGAAGCTCTGGGCATCTTCTCGCGCCCCCACTGCTCGGAATCCCTGGCGCTGGTGAACCCGAACAACGATCTGCTGCTGGGAGTGGTCAACAAGACGGACCTTTACCTGGTGCTCTCCGAAATCATGCGGCGGGAAAAGCTGCAATAGGAGAGGCGTTTTCCGGGCCGCGCCCTGGTTCCGGGAAGACCCGCGGGAAGCGCACCAGGCCCCAGGGGCTCTTAAAAAATACACGGACAAAGGCAACCCTCTCCGTTAATTCAAAGGAAGCCTTCTCTTTTCTCTTCGTCCGCTGGCTCCCTTTTTCTTTTCCGTCGCCGCATTGGCATGCGGCGCTCCCGACGGAATTCAGGGAATAAAACACCGCGGCCTTCTCCGGCGCCTCATTCCTCCGCAAACCTTTCATGAAAAAAGACGGGGAAACGCCGGCATGGCTGCGCCGCTGCCATCCGGGCAAAGGGCTTCCCGGTCTTTCCCGGCAGCATCCTGTCCGGCGTTCACCGGAGGCGGGCTCCCCCTTTCCGGAAACACGGACCCGCTTAAAAACGCATTTTTTCCACCCTCTTTTTTCGCAATAGGGGTCAGGTTAAAAATAACAACAAACTTGCATTTTTGACCTCATCCGGTACGCTTCCGGCATGAGCCGTACCCTGAGAATAGAATACCCTGGAGCGGTCTATCACGTGCAGAGCGAGGGCAACCGCGGAGACGCCATTTACCTGGACGACGAAGACAGGGAGACCTTTCTGCGCACTTTCCAGGAGGCGGCCCGCAGAAGCGGCTGGACCGTGTACGCCTATGCCCTGATGGCCAACCACTACCACATTCTCTTCCAGACCGCGCGCGCGAACCTGGTGGACGGCATGAAATGGCTCCAGACTGCCTACACCCAGCGTTTCAACGCGCGCCACCGCATGCGGGGCCACCTGTTTGCGGGCAGGTACCACGCCATGGTGGTGGAAGCGGAAAACGCCCACTATTTTTCCACCATCATCGACTATATCCATCTGAATCCGGCGCGGTCCGGCCTGGCACGCCGCCACACGTTCCTTTCCGGCTGCAAATGGACCAGCCTGCCCGCATGGCTGGACGCGCCCGCCAAAAGGCCCAAGTGGATTCATCCGGAGCGCGGCCTCGTCTGCTTTGGCTGCGACGACACGGACGACGGCCGCCAGAAGTACCTTAACCACCTGATGGGCCGCTTTGAAGCGGAACGCATGGACGAACGCTCCCTGCTCCCCGCCGACCATGTGGGCCCCGGCACCGTCCAGCGGGGCTGGTGCTACGGCTCCAGCGCCTTTCGCGCCAGGCTGGTGGGCGAACTTCCCCGGCTGGCGCGCAGAAAGCCCGTCACGACGGGCATGCGCGCCTCGGAAATAGGGGAATACCAGGCGGAGATCATTGTGAAAAACGGCCTGAAAGCGTTCGGGCTCTCGGAGGAGGACTTGCTCGTCACGCCCTACAGCCATCCGTCCAAGCTCATCATTGCCCTGGCCGTCCGGCAAAGCACGCTGGTTCCGTACGCCTGGATCAGCAACCGCCTGCACATGGGCATTCCCAAATCCATGGGCACCCTGCTCCACCGGGCCAAGAAGATGGCGGAAACGGACTTGAAGACGCGGGCATGGATCGAACGCCTGACCGCCTGATTTTTCCCTGCGGGAGCGTCCAAAAGAAGCTTCTCCCGGCCCGTCACATGGAAAAATCCGGAGGGAGGGAACCATGCCGTCCCTCCGGACATCACCCCGTGACAGGATAAAGAACGCCGGAGCGAACGATGTTATGCCCTGCGCCGGCGCACCAGCATAGCGGCCAGCCCAAGCAATCCCATGGATGCCGAAGCCGGTTCCGGAACAACTGAAAACGCCATGGCCGCAACCCCGGCTTTCTGCCCTCCGATACGGAAATCAAGAGTATCCGCCGTCGCCTCCCCTGTCCATTTGACCAGGGTCAGCTTGCCGTTGGCGAAGGAAGGCGTGGACGAAAAACCGGTCCCGTCCGTTGCCGCGTATTCAAAGGTGCCGGTTCCCCCGGTCACGGTAGTGGCCCCCGGAGCGGCCACGATACTGGAAATGAACATGTAAAATGTCACCGTGTCTCCCACCGTCAGCCCCCCCAATTGAATGGAGGATGTGGTGGAGCCTCCGGCGCCGGGAGCCATGTAGGAGGACAGCGCACCGTAATCAAAAGAACCGAGGGTATTGACCAGATCCGTCATCGCCGCCTTGTTCTGGTAATAGGCGTAATAGGCAGGGTCACCCTCCCCGGGAGTTACGGCGGAAAGCTCCGTGTTAAAGAAATTCCCGGCGCTTTTAACGATTTTAAGCGTGTAGGGAGTATCGCTTCCGGAAGCGTCCGCCAAGGGGAGAACAGCCGCAGCATTGGAAGTGTACTGGTTCATGCCGTCTCTGCCTGGGCCATCCCTGTACACGTCCACAAAAACGGAAGCCGCCTGGGCGATGGAAAAAGCCCCTCCGGAAATAAGCAGGAATAATGTTTTCTTCATGGTTTTTGACTATTCTGACAATGGAGGCCAGTTTAAGGATTTTGAATCCGGACAATCACGCAAGACGCAGAAAACCGCCTGTTTATAAAAAATGTCCCGTCCATTCATCACAGGCGAATTCCGTCTGTGGCACAGCGGCGTTTCCTGATAACTTTTTCTTTTTCATTCATTCCTTATTGACACCGGATTCAAAATCCGCCTCCGGGGAAAAAGAAGCCGGATTACCAGGTATGTCCTCCGGTTTCCACCCCCCGGAATATGCCGTATGAACGAATATCCATCGTCCATAGGGGTCAGTTTACAAATTACAACATGAAAAGATATTTTCTATTTTCCTGCTGACCCTTTACACTTTCCGGGGAAAAAAATGATTGCCAGTCCGCGCCGCGGAATGATAAACGAAAAGCGCGTGCGAAAAACCGCGCGTGAAGCGTCAACCCAAATACAACAACAGAGAAGATGGCACAGACATATTCCCAGCGCGTGCTCGACTTGGTGAAAACCAGGAACAGCCACGAAAAAGAATTCATCCAGGCCGTTCAGGAAGTGCTCAACACGATTGAGCCGGTTCTGGCCGCGAATTCCAAGTATGAAGACCACGCGATTCTGGAACGGATCGTGGAACCGGAAAGAACCATCCTGTTCCGCGTGCCGTGGATCGACGACCGGGGCAAGGTTCAGGTGAACCGCGGGTACCGTGTGGAATTCAACAGCGCCATCGGGCCGTACAAGGGCGGCCTCCGCTTCCACCCCAGCGTGAACCTCGGCATTCTGAAGTTCCTGGGCTTTGAACAGGTTTTCAAGAACTCCCTCACCACCCTGCCCATGGGCGGCGGCAAGGGAGGCTCCGACTTCGACCCCAAGGGCAAGAGCGATAATGAAGTGATGCGCTTCTGCCAGAGCTTCATGACGGAACTCCAGCGCCACATCGGCGCGGATACGGACGTTCCCGCCGGGGACATCGGCGTGGGCGGCCGCGAGATCGGCTACCTCTTCGGCCAGTACAAGAGAATCCGCAATGAATTCACCGGCGTTCTCACCGGCAAGAGCCTGAACTGGGGCGGTTCCCTCATCCGTCCGGAAGCCACCGGCTACGGCTGCGTGTACTTCGCCCAGAACATGCTCGCCACCCGCAACGACGATTTGCAGGGCAAGGTTTGCCTGGTGTCCGGCTCCGGCAACGTGGCCCAGTACACGGTGGAAAAACTCAACGAACTGGGCGCGAAGCCCGTCACGATGTCCGATTCCAACGGCTACATTTACGATCCGGACGGCATTTCCCCGGAAAAACTGGCCTGGGTCATGGAACTCAAGAACAATCGCCGCGGCCGCATTGCGGAATACGTGAAGCAGTTCCCGAAGGCGCAGTACTTTGAAGGCCAGCGTCCCTGGAGCGTCCCGTGCGACTGCGCCTTCCCCTCCGCCACGCAGAACGAAATCAACGGAGAAGACGCCCGCACCCTCATCAAGAACGGCTGTACCCTGGTGGCGGAAGGCGCCAACATGCCCACGGACCTGGAAGGCATTGAAACCTACCTGGCCGCCAAAATCCTGTACGGCCCGGCCAAGGCCGCCAACGCCGGCGGCGTGGCCACCTCCGGTCTGGAAATGTCCCAGAACAGCCAGCGCCTCTCCTGGACGCGGGAGGAAGTGGACCACAAGCTGAAGAGCATCATGGCCAACATCCACGCGAACGCCCTGGCCCACGCCCAGGAATACTCTTCCGACAAATCCTTCACCAACTACGTCACCGGCGCCAACATTGCCGGCTTCGTGAAGGTGGCGGATTCCATGATCGACCAGGGAGTGGTTTGAGTCCCGGTTGTGACACACTTGCTGCCAACGTAAAACACAACAGAAGCGCCGGGTTCGCCCGGCGCTTTTCTTTTATTCCTTTCAAGGGGCCTCTCCGGCCCGGAAATAGCTTTAAATGCTGCGCCCGGCAGAACGAGCAGGAACATTCCACAGAAGGATTTTTCCGCCTGAAAAACTACTCCCGATTCCAAAAGGAACGTTCACCGGGAATTCACGGCAACAAATCCCCTGGTCCGGACCGGGAGACAGAATGGAAAAACGGAACCGGCATTTCACCGGACAACGGCCACGGATGTATTTTCCCCATTCCGGTTGCGAACCCGTTTCCATCAATAAAACGGCCGGCGCAATTCTTCCCGGTTCAAATCGTCAAAAAACCGGAGCATTACTCCTTCAGCAGACGGCAGACGGCCTGGGCCGCGTGTTCCGCCGCTCCGCCCTGCCCCAGCTTGTCGGAGGCCTGCTTCATGTCCGCCAGCAGGGCATCCCTGTTTTCCGGAACCAGCAGGCGTTCTATTTCCTCAATCACCTTGTCCGGCGTAAAATCAAACTGGATCAGCTCCTTGACTACGGATTTCTGCGCCAGAATGTTCACCATGCCGATGAAGCGTATTTTAATAAGCATGCGCGCCATCCAGTACGTGAGCAGGGGAACCTTGTACACCAGCATGTACGGAAGCCGGTGCAAGGCGGCCTCCATCGTGGCGGTGCCGGAAGCCACCACCCCCACGGCGGCGCGGTCCATCAGTTCATGATATCCCCCCACCGTAATGTGGAACAGCTCCGGCGGCATGCCGGCCTTCTGCGCCATGCCGCGCATTCTTTCTGCAAGCGCCTCCGTGGAAGCTGCGGTTTCAAAAGACAGCTCCGGCCGTTCCCCGGAAAGGCGGCGGACCACCTCTATCAACACCGGGAAATGCCTGTCAATCTCACGGTTCCGGCTGCCGGGAAAGAGACCGACCAGGGACGCCTCCCGGACGTCATCCTTCCGGATGGAAGCAATCTCGTCCACCAGGGGGTGCCCTACGAACTCCGTTTTCAGCCCGGCTTCCTGGAACAAGGGAGCCTCAAAGGGGAAGATGCACATCATCAGGTCCAGCATGCGCACCATCTTGGGAATGCGGCCGCGGTGCCATGCCCATACCTGCGGGGAAATAAAATAAATGATTTTGGTATGCGGGCAGCACTTGCGCACCTTTTCCGCCAGACGCAGGTTGAATCCCGGGTAGTCGATCAGAATGAGGCAGTCCGGCTGGTCCTGCCGTATCCGCTCCAGAATGGAGAGAAAACGCTTCCGGAACCACCCGTATTTCTTGAGCACCTCCACCACGCCGATGACGGCGGCTTCATCCGCCCAATCCTCCACGCCGGGGCATAACGCATGCATGCCGTGGCCGCCCAGTCCCCTGACCTCCATGCCGGGCATCAGGCGCAGCAGATTCTTCAACAGCAGGGCTCCGTGAATGTCCCCGCTCTTCTCGCCTGCTATCATGTAAAGCTTCATCACTCTCTGCAACGGCGCGCGCCGTATGCCTTCCAACCTTACCAGCCTCTTTTCCAAGGTGCAATAAAAGACTTTTCTTTCAAGGATTTTAATGCAAGATACGCGCCGTTATGCATGAGTTGATCTCACTTTGGATGTCCTGGGTGCAGGACTGGGGATATGCGGGCGTCATCGTCCTGATGGCCATGGAAAGCTCCATTTTCCCCGTCCCCAGTGAGGTAGTCATCCCGCCTGCGGCCATTCTGTCCGCCCAGGATGGAGCATCCATGAGCTTCTGGGGGGTGGTGGTTGCCGGAACGTTCGGCTCCTGGCTGGGATCCGCCATTACCTACGCCGTAGCCCGTATTGTGGGGCGCCCGGTCATCATGCGCTGGGGCAAATTCTTTTTCATGCCGCCCAACAAGGTGGAGAAGGCGGAAGTCTTCCTCCAGCGGTATGAGGTGTCAGGCGTTTTCTTCGCCCGCCTTCTGCCCGTCATCCGGCACCTGATCTCCATTCCCGCAGGCATTGTCCGCATGGGCTTCGGCGTCTTTTCCCTGGTCACCGTGCTCGGCGCGTTTGTCTGGTGCACGGTGCTCGCCTGGTACGGCCACCGCATCGGGGAACGGCATCCGGAACTGCTCAAGTCCCCGGAGGAGCTGATTTCCACCGTCAAGAGCGAAAGCCTTCCCCTTATTCTGGCCGTGCTGGTGCTGGCCGTCTGCTACATCCTCATGCTGCGCCTGACGGACCGCAAAAAACCGGAAGACGCCGCAGCGGACGCTCCCGCTGAAAAGGAGCAGTAAAAGAAAACCTTTTTCCCATGAACGGTTCCAAGGAAGACCGGGCAGTCCGGGCGCTGGATTACTTCCACCAGGGATACAACTGTTCCCAGTCCGTCTTTGCGGCTTTTGCAGACGTCTGCGGCCTGACGGAGGAAACGGCCCTGAAGCTCTCCTCCCCCCTGGGAGCGGGCATCGGACGCATGCGGGAGGTATGCGGCGCTTTTTGCGGACTGAGCATGCTGGCGGGGAGCCTGTATGGAAACAGCTCTCCGGAAACCGGAGAAAAGGAAAAAATCTTTTCCCTGGTCCAATCACTGGCCGCCTCCTTCAAGCAGGAATTCGGCACGCTTTACTGCAGGGAACTGCTGGGATTGTCTCCGGAACGCCTGGCTGCGGAGACGGCGCGCCCCGGAGAAAGAACCGCCGCCTACTACGCCTCCCGCCCCTGTGAACGCTGCATTGCCTTCTGCGCCCGCCACGGGGCCGAGCTGGAAGCAAAAGCCCGGCATCATTAAAATGCCCGGTCACCCATGGAGGGAAACCGGGCATTTTAATCAGACGGAAGATTCCGTCAATGAGCGGCCTGGGAACTGCATTTGCCGTCCGGGCAGGACGCCTTCAATTTGTCAATTTTTTCATTGGTTTCACCCATCCCTTCATCGTAGAAGCCCTGTTCATCCGGGGCCAGCACTTGAAGGAGGCGGAGGAATTCGCCCGCGTGTTCCTTTTCTTCATTGGAAATGTCCAAAAGGACTTCCTGCGCAAGCTTGTTATCGATGGATTCCGCAAGCTGGGTATAAAGCTGGATGGCCTCATATTCCGCAGCAATCATGAACCGGATGGCCCTTACCAATTCGTCATGGGTAAGCATCCGGTCTTCTTTTTGTCCACTAAATGCATTTGTAAATTCAGGCATGCAGGTATGACTCAAATCACCACTAATGTATTCAAAATGTTTTTGTCATATATTTTTCGCGACATTCTTTGAACTTTTTCCATTGAAAACGGTCTAAGGAATCCAGCATCGCATTCCGGCTTTTTTCCATATGAGGAAACGGCAGTTTTTCCCTCCTCAATTTTCCCGCTGCGGGACTTTCCCCACTGTCGGCATGAAATGAAAGAGGCGAGCCGGGACACATGCGCGGCATGAGAAAACGCCCGGATTTTTCGCGGAGAAAACCGGGCGTCTTGCAGTGGCGGCTGGAAAGCCCTTTAATGGGCGGCTTGGGAACTGCATTTGCCGTCCGGGCAGGACGCCTTCAATTTGTCGATCTTTTCATTGGTTTCCCCCATCCCTTCATCGTAGAAGCCCTGTTCGTCCGGGGCCAGCACTTGAAGAAGGCGGAGGAATTCGCCCGCGTGTTCCTTTTCTTCATTGGAAATATCCCAAAGAACTTCCTGGGCCAATTTGTGATCAATGGATGCGGCAAGCTGGGTATAAATCTGAATAGATTCATATTCCGCAGCAATCATGAACCGGATAGCCCTTACCAATTCATCATGGGTAAGCATCCGGCCTTCCTTCAATCCGCTAAATGCGTTTGTAAATTCAGGCATGCAGGTAGGACCGGATGGGCAAATCCTTCATTCAATATGCGTTTGTCATAATATCATGGAGCTTCTTTTGAACTTGCGCCATCAAAAACAGTGTAGGGGAAATTTCTCATCTTTCTTCCCAAAACACGGCAGGAGCGACGGTTGTTCTGCCGCCGCTCCTGCTGAAAACGTTCCGATCCGGAACAAATACGTTACTTGGCCTCCGCAGTCTTGGGCGCGTACTTCTTGAAAAATTCAACGTACTGGACAGGAGTCTGGCCGGGAATATAACCCGTGCGGCCCAGTTCCTTGCCCTCCGCGTCCACCACGACCATGGCCGGAACACCGGTGATTCTATACGTCTTGGCTTCCTTGGACTTGCTGAAATCAGAACTGCCGAACTCGAACTTGACGCCGATAGCCACGCCGTCCATGCCCTGTTTGAATTCCTTCTTGGAAAGGATTTCCTTCTCCAGCTTAATGCAGTAGCCGCACCAGGACGTTCCCGTGAAAAGAAGGACGATGGGAAGGCCGGTTTCCTCCGCCTGCTTCTGGGCGCTCTTCAGGCTCTTGCCCCAGCGGAATTTCACCTTCGCCGCCTTGGCGGCCTTGGCGGCGGCTTCCTTGTCCGCGGGAGTGCTCTGGGCCATGGAAACGCCGGAAACGCTGAATCCCAAGACGGCGCACAACGCAAAAATAAAATGTCTGTTCATCATACTTGTGAAATGTTCTTCCCAAATTAGCAAAAATACACCGCATAGGAAGAAAAATCAGCGTCTTCCTCCCGGCAGGAATGCTTCCTCCCCCTTTCACAAAATGGACCGCTTTCAAAAAAAGTATTGCTCTTTCCGCCTTAATCGGGTAATAATCTGCCCGCACTTCCAAAACGCGCGGTTAGCTCAGTGGTAGAGCAACACCTTGACATGGTGGAGGTCGTAGGTTCAAATCCTATACCGCGTACCATCTTCCTAAAATCCCGTCCCTTTCCGGACGGGATTTTTTATTGCCCCTCCCTGATGAATGGGATGATGCGGTCTGGCTCCTGTTGAAAAATGCCAGCATCAACGGACGGTTTGTGTAAAAATTGATGGAAGCTGCCTGAATAAGAATAAGTGTGGAAATACTATCCATACCTACTTACGGTAAAAGGTATAAGTCATATCTTCCTCCCTCCTCCATCCATACGGAAAAAAATATTTTTCCAACTTTTTTTGAACGCAAGCCCTGTTTCGGGACGCTAAAGGTATGAAGGCAGATGAAGGCCCCAGCCCTTGACCCTCCTTCCCTGATGAAATAATGACCATTAAAAGCCCGGCGGAAGAATTCTCCCGCCGGGCTTGCTTTTCAACCAATTCCGTTGCTGAAACGGCCCGGACGGCTACCGGGAAGTCAAACGGTCGTATAACTCATTGGCGTATCTGTGATTGGGATGGTTCACATTCATATACGCCTCATAAAGCGGATGGGAGGGATCCGACTCCATGCGCATGGCTTCCTCTGCCGGGGAGGGCGTTGCGGCCCCCGAATGATGAAGAGGAGCTTCATCAAGCAGGCGTGAGGCCTGGTACAGCAGGCGGATGACGTCCGGATTGGACCCTAGCCCCGGATTGTCAAGCAGGGCATCCGCATCCACTCCCGTCTCGGACGCAAGCCGCTGGAGTGCGGCGGTAGCCCTGCCCATGTTGCGCTCATAATTGGCGCCCCATTCCTGCTGCAGGGACTGTTCCGCCTGCGTTTCCATCTCCATCCGGGAATCCGCCATCTGTTCCCGGGCCTCCTCATATGCCTGGGCCATCGTTTCCTGGAGAGCGTTCATGGCTTCCGGCGGTACGCCGTAACGGTAGGCCGTGCGGGCCATGCGTTCTGCGAGCCCTGCATTCCACTCGCTTTCCGGCGTGGACTCCGGACGTTCCAGGCGGTAATCTTCCTCCGATTCCGGCAGGCCGGCCATCCGGCGGAACCGAGCCATCTGCTCCTCATTCTCCACGCCGGGATAATGCCGCAGGCGCTCCAGCTCCGCATAACTCTTCGCCAGCGCTTCCGGCGTCTTGAACTTGGAAAGGGACTTCTCCATCCCCTTCAACTCATCAAACCGGGCATACCAATCCGGAACAAAACCGCCGTCCTCCCCCAGAAGGGAAGGAAGAGGCACGGCTTGAGCCGCGGCTTCTGTCAACGCTTCCGCCTCCGGGGAAACTGCCCCGGAAAAATCCGCCTCCCCGGAGGGAGGGGCCATACTATTATCAATGGAATCAATCATTCTTTTCTTCTGCTGTGGATTCTTTAATGGCTAACTGAACTTGACGGCGGATGTACAGGAAAACCTCCCTGTAGGCATCGCGCCTCATGGCGTCCAGGGGGTCATAACTCCCCGGGCTGCCTTGAAAAACGGGCAAATCAGTCTGGAAGCGGGCTTCCAGAAAGGTCAGCGCCTCCCGCCCGTCCGGAGTGTCAAACACCCGGAAAAGCTGGCGCCTTCTGAGACGGGCCTCCCGGACGGAGGCCTCCTGCTGCAATGTCGTATCCTGGTTCATTCCTGAATCGTGGTTAACTGGTCAAGCAAGGGATTGAGGGAAGCGTACGGATCCTCTTCCGCCGGAGCCTGTGCGGCCCCCTGCTGGCGGTCCGCCCGTTCCTTCCGCATGGCCTGGACATCGGCCCAGGGCCTCAGCATGCTCTCCGGAGCGCCGTCCACACGGGTGGACAGGCGGAAGCAATGGTCCCAGTCCACATGATCCGCCAAATCCGGAGCGGCCTGCATCATCATATTCAGGCGCTGAAGGCTGCGGTCCATCCCCTCGCTCTGCAAGCGCCTGAGCACCAGCGCAATCTTTGACTGGTACACCACCCTGGGCTCTCCGACGGCAATGGAGCCGTCCCTCCCCTCCCGCAGAACGGCGCGGGGAGGCCTGGGAAACTTGCCCATGCGGAACAGCAGGGAGAAAATGCGCGTCATGGTGGAATACAGATCACTCACAAACAGCGTGAAGGACGGGGAAAACATCAGCACGCGCTCGTTCTCCCGGGCCATCACCTCCGTGGCGGTCATGCTGCCGCGGTGGCCGCTCCAAAGCTCCAGCATGGGCAGGTAATAGGCGCGCCGGATGGCGTCCTGCTTCTGCGCCAGACGGTCCATCCCGACGTCATACCTGCCCTGCGTGGCCCACTCCCGCGGAAGGTGGAGGGAGGCGGCCTCCGGGGTAATGACGGTTCTGCCGCCGGCACGCAGGTCCACCTCCCCAATCTGGTTGGCGAGCTCCAGAATGCGTGGGAAGGCGGCCACCTCCCCCAGCGTGTCCAGAATGCGGTTCAGGAACTGAACCTGCTGGATGGCGGGAAACACCAGCCTGCCGGGCGCGAGGCCGTACGGACCGCTGCCCCACTTCAAAAACCGGGTTACCAGGTAGGGAAACTCCATATATCCCCCCTCCTCCACGATCACTTGGTCGTCCAGGGACAGATACACGCTTTCAAACGGCATGTGGGCGGCCTGCTCCCTGCGGCGGCTCCGGCGGGTGCGCGGACGCACCACGTGCAGAAACCTCAGGGACGTGGCGTACGGATTGCCGCCGCGTTCCAGCACCTCCCGCGCCCTGGGCCCCAGGGCCTTCATGCCGAACATGGAACGCGCCTGGTGGGCGGTATAGGTAAACTCCCTGACGTAGGTATCCACCCGGCCTTCCGCATTCTCCGCACAGGCGAACTGACCGCACGGAATATTGGTGAACAGCAGCCTTCCGTCCGAGGAAGTTCCCGTAAACAAACTGCCGGTCCCCAAAGCCACGCGGTCCAGAAAACACTCATGGATCTCCGTATAGAAATTGGAAACGGACAGCTCCTTCAGGGCAATCTCCGAACACTGATTGTACCAGGCCTCCGCCTCGTCCCCTCCCCGGTCGTCCGGAGCCGACCACTTGAACCACACGTCATGGCTGGGCGTAATGTAGGACATATGGCCGCTGGCCAGCTTCTGGCACGCCTCCACGGCAGTGGTATCCGTCATGCGGTCCATGGCGTCCCTGTTGGGGAGGGAAACCTCCCCTTCCCGGTTCAGGCGGCGGGGCAGCACGTAATCCCTCAGGCAGTCCCACCACGTCTCCCACGGCGCGCGCTGGGCGGCCAGGGACTTGTACACGGAATTCAGCTCCGCAACTCTCTCTTCCATGGCGGTGCCTATCCCAGGGTTTTCCTAAGCAGGGTCCGGGGATTGACCTCCCCCTGCCCGACGGAAGAATTGCGGCGCGCCAGAATGGTGGAAATCATCCCCTGCCTCTGCCGCTCCCGGGCCTGATAATCTTCTCCCACTTCCTCTCCCACGCTCTCCGCCTTAACCGGGATGGCCTGCTCCGGAGCTGGAGTGGAAGGAGTGGACGGTTTCATGAATCCCATAATCTCTTTTACTTTCTATGCATGGTTTATACTGATGGCCCCTTCCGCCTGCCGCACGGACGATCCATGCGGCGGGAACGTTCGCTCCCCGCGGAGGAAAAGGGCGGTCTCCTCACCTGCCCGGAATTGCCCGGGAAGGTGCATGCATTTATCAAATAGATGAATTGGAGGAAAATGCATCCGGGGAAAAACCGGGCGCATACGTGCCACCGGTGGCATCAAAGAGGGTGTTCCCAAACGTGATGCATTCCGCATCCGTTTCCGCCAAACATGTGGCGTTATGATCAATGAATCCTTACTTCAGCCGGACACTCCCTCCGCGCTGGACATCTGCAACGCGGCGCTCTCCAAAATAGGGGAGGCTCCGCTGGACGCGCTGATTGCCAATGAATCCACGGCATCCCGTCTCTGCGTTCTTCATTACCACCCGGCACGGAGGGAAACCCTCTGCATGGCGCGCTGGACCTTCGCCACCACGCAAACCACGCTGGACTCCGTCTCCGCTCAGGCGCCCAACTCCCTGACACCCTATCAATTCACCCTGCCTGCGGACTGCCTGCGCGTGCTGGATGTGGAATGCACGGAATGGAAAATGCAGGGAAGGCGCATCCACGCCTCCCGCGCGCCGCTGCCCATGAGCTACATAGCCGACATTGAAGACGCCGAACAATTCGATCCCCTCTTCATGGACGCGCTGGCTACCCGCCTGGCAGAAAAGCTGGCCATGCCCCTGACGGGCAACCAAAGCCTTCGCCAGAATCTTCACCAGGAATTCCATAAAATCATTCTCCCGCAGGCGGCAACCGTCAATGCGGTGCAGAGCTTCTCCAACGACTCCCACCCCCTGCTGGACCTGCTGAGGAAAATCAAGTCGCCCGCCTGCCCGGAGGAATGTGAATAACAGGAGAATAACAAGGCAGCAACATAATAACAACTTGTGAATACAAGCTCATGAAAGCCCTGGACTTCATACAGATATTCGCCTCCAACGTCCGCAGGCTGGACTTCCGCCTCAGCAGCGCCCAGGTCATCCTGGCCGTCATTGCCGGATACAGGCGCCACAGTACCATTACGGAAGCCACGCGCTTGCATCCCAATACCGTTACCAACATCCTGCAGGACCTCATTGCACAGGGATACATCAACCGCTTCGGGGACAGCCGCCCTTACGTCTACCGCCCCACCGCGGATGGGGAACAGCTTGCAGGAAACCTGCTGGATAAAAACACCCTACCCAGCCCATGAAAGAGCCCCTGCTCAGCACGGAAGAAAAACGCCGCTGGCTGGCCCGCGTCTTCCGGGATACGGATGGAGAATACTCCCAGGCGGACAAATTCAAGGCGCTGGTGGAAGATACCAAACTGGCGGCCCTCCAGCAGGAAGAGGAGGAATTCAAACGCCAGCGGGAAGCGGGCGCCGCACCGCAGGACCCCATTCTGACCCTGCTCCAGTCCCTCCCTCCCGCAGAACTCGATCTGAACCGGCAGCCCCCGGCTGAAAAATAAACAACGAAACCCGAAAAAAAGCTCTCCAGACCAAACAAGCCTGGAGAGCTTTTCATTTTTAGGAAGAGTTATGCAAATCCGGACATAGCAAGCCTTTCCGATGTTTCAATCCACGCACTCCTTGCGGAGTGCGACCCAGCATGGAAAGCCACCCTTGCGTGCCAGCCCAGTTTCAATCCACGCACTCCTTGCGGAGTGCGACCCGGTATTCCGGCTGCTTGTGCCAGGGAAAAAAGGTTTCAATCCACGCACTCCTTGCGGAGTGCGACCAGCCATGGATCACCTCCCGGCCGGCCAGTTGCTCGTTTCAATCCACGCACTCCTTGCGGAGTGCGACGCTGCCAGGCCACATGCGTGAACCCTCTACTGGCGTTTCAATCCACGCACTCCTTGCGGAGTGCGACATTGCTCTATGGAGCGCGTGCAGCGCAGTCGGATGTTTCAATCCACGCACTCCTTGCGGAGTGCGACGGGAAGGTAATGCAGGGGCCTATGATAGACCCTGTTTCAATCCACGCACTCCTTGCGGAGTGCGACGCCGTCTTGGCAGCCAATATTCGGACATCCGTCGTTTCAATCCACGCACTCCTTGCGGAGTGCGACCCGCGCTACGGTATGAGGCTATATAGTCTCCATCTGTTTCAATCCACGCACTCCTTGCGGAGTGCGACTTTCACAGGTACAGGGATGAACGTTTCCCCTTCCGTTTCAATCCACGCACTCCTTGCGGAGTGCGACCTAACTTTGTTGCTCATTATAAGCTTGCTTTATTGTTTCAATCCACGCACTCCTTGCGGAGTGCGACTGCGCCTGACCATATACATTGTTATTCAACAGCGCAAACGATACTTTGCGCCAACCTCCCGAAGAAGGCCATCATCACCTAGCCTTCTCTTCTAAGTATTCATCTGTCAATCTTCCATTCCCAATGTATTACGCCAATCGCCGATCTCCCGGGAAATTGGTGTGAGCTTGGGGTTGGCGCAAAGGCCGTGCTCAGACAGCTTTTAAATGATCAAAGGGCCGGAAATGTCGAAACTCTTCTCCTTGCCCAATTGCTCTATTTTATGATGCCAATTGGACCCCATGTGATAAATTCTCAGGCTGTCGCTCTCGTTATCAATAATCTTAAGCAGCTTGTTCCTGATGTCAACCAATTGGGCCGGAGCCAGCTCACATTCAAACACGGAATTCTGCACTCTCTGACCGATATTTTCACAGGCGCGGACAACTTGACGCAACCGCCGCTGCCCGGCCTTGTCATCCGTAGCTACATCATAAGTAATGAGAATATACATGGCTAAGGAGCGTTTTACTTGCCAATAAACGGAGGATAGCAGTCCAGGTCTCCGCGCAAATGACGTGCTAGCAAAAGGGCCTGGATGTGAATCAGCAATCCCTGTGTCGTCTTTTCCTGAAGGAAGGGGTGCACCAAAACGGTCTTCTTGCGCTCCTGCCAGGCATTCAATACTTTCTTACGGGAATCTTCCTTCAAAAAGACGGCGCCGGATTCCTCCTTGTCGAAATCATCTGCGGAAATTTGCTTGCGGTTGATTAGCGTAAGAGCCAGGCGATCAGCCAGCGGCGCCCGGAATTCTTCCATCAGGTCCAAGGCCATTCCGGGACGCCCCGGACGGTCGCGATGCAGAAAACCGGCGGCCGCATCAATGCCGGCGCTTTCAAGAGCGGACCTGGCATCATGGCACAACAGACTATATAGAAAAGATAGAAGGGCGTTAAAACAATCCTTGGGAGGACGCCTGTTGCGGCCTTCAAACACTAACTCCGGCTCTTCCGTCCTCTGGCAATGGGACACGCAGGAAAAATATGTTTCCGCAGCGGAACCTTCAATGCCCCGCAGCATATCGCCGGAACTGCACCCGCGGGCCATGCGGCAAAAAGCAGCCAGACGGTCCACCGCTTCCGACAAATCTTTCCCGTAAGTTCTCTGCGCTCTTAAAAGCAAACTGCGGCAATTGGCAATTTTGGCTCCTATCATTTCCCGGGCAACGCCAACCCATCTTGCCTCATCATCAGCCCAGCGGTATTGCTCCCGGCGCAGCAGGATATTTCCCTTCATGAAGCCCTGGACGCCAGCCAGGAATTTACCGTAAGGATTGCAGAAGGAAAGCGTGATGCCGCGCTCCGCACAGGCCCCCATCAAATAAGGGGAAACTCCTATGTCCCATCCCAGCGTCACAATACCCTCCAAATTATGGAGGGGAACCCGCAGCAAACATGTTCCTTCCGAATTGACTTTCACGGTATCGCCATCCTTGGACAGCCAGCATCCCTCCAGCGTCACAAACAAGGTATTTAAATGTTTCTTCATAAATCATCAGCTTCACTTGCACCCAGACTATCTTCAAACACACTATCCACCCGGGCTTTCATGGTCTGCCTGTGCTCTCGGCAAACGTCAGGAAGACAATCATTGACCAGGGAACAGGACTTGCAGGCTTTGGAATACATGGGCAACGGCGTCACTCCCCCGGTTAACACCTCCCTGGCATTCCTGATAACCCCGGCTGTCAGAGTACGCAGCTCTTCATCAAATACCACCTCCATCCTTTTCTGGGTCTTTCCATAAAATAGAAAACCGGAAGGAATGTCCACCCCGAACATTTCTTCCAGGCACAAGGCCTGGGCGCACACCTGCACTTCATCCGCACGGTGCGGTTTGGGCTTGCCCACCTTGTACTCCACGGGCGTCATGGATACGGGAATGCCGCCTTTCTCTGCATAAACAGCCTCCACGACATCCGCAATGCCATGAATTCCCCATTGGAGGGAGGAAATATGAAGAGAACGCAGAATCCTCTTTCGCCCGCGGTTTTCCGTCATGCCGGAATCCGCCCGTTCATGAAATACATTCCCCTCCGCCGTAAATTGGTTCTCTTCCCATATACACTCCAGATAAATCAGCGCGCATTGCCTGGGACAATACAGGTAATGCTGTAATGCCGCCAGGGGCACTGAAAAAAAGGAAGAAGGCATCTTGGAAATTCTGTTCAGGGTGAAACACTAAATAAAATACTAAATTAATCAATTCATATATTGCAAATGATCATATGGAACCTATGATAGTTTCTCATGTATCAGGCTCGCCCCCATCAGTCTCTTTCCACTCACGAACAAGAATGTGCCCGTACGATGTCCACCCTGCTTGCTCCCTTAGGACTATCACAATTTGGGGCCTTGATCGGCGGCATGCACGACTTCGGCAAAATGAGTGCAGACTTTCAGCAATACATGGATGCTCTCTCTCAAAATATCAGTCCTCCAATTCCAAAAGGCGGCATAGACCATTCCACTGCAGGAGCCCAGTTTGTCTGGAATTATTTTCCCATCCCGGCGGACTCTGAAGAATTTTTTATCTTCCGGCAAATCATTGCTTTATGTATTGCCTCCCATCACAACTCTGCTCTCATTGACTGCTTCCGTGGCACGATGTCCGGAGATGACGTATTCTCCAAGCGCATGGAAAAATCCGGAGAGAAAACCCATCTTGATGAAATCCTGTCCAAATTGACGTTTCAGGAGAAAGATCATTACTACTCTCTCCTGAAAAAAACGGAACTGTCCACGGAATTCAAGAATGTTTACACCCTCCTTACCACCCTGTTTGGCCACTCTCCAAAAAAACAAGCATTCCATGCCGGACTAATCGCACGGTTCTGTTTGAGCAGCCTTATCGAAGCGGATTACACCAGTGCTTCCGGAAGAGGAAGCTACGAAAGCATTCCGGAACCGGATTGGGAAGGAATGTTAAAAAACTTGAATGAACATCTCGAACAATTCAAGGCTGATACACCCATCAATCAAAGCCGGGCAGCTATGTCACAGGAGTGCCTTCAAGCTGCGCCAGGACAAGTTGGCAAGTGGAACCTTACCCTTCCCACCGGTGCAGGCAAAACCCTCTCAAGCCTCAGATTTGCCCTGGAACATGCACGGCGGCACCATTTGTCACGCATCATCTACATCATTCCCTATACCTCCATTCTTGACCAAACGGCCAATGCCATCCGGAAAGTGCTCGGAGATGAATATAAAGGCTGCATCCTGGAGCATCATTCCAATCTGGTGAAGGAAACCCTTAACAAGGAGGGAAAAATGGAACCATGGTCACCGGAAAGAAAAACCTGGTACATGGAAGCCACTCAAACATGGAACGTTCCCATTGTACTCACTACATCCGTCCAATACTTGAATGCCTTATATGCATCCGGCAAACAGCATGTGCGGCGCATGCACTCCCTGGCAAATGCCGTTGTTATTTTTGACGAAGTGCAAGCTATTCCCCCAACCTCACTACGGCTTTTTGAACATTCGCTGGATTTTCTCTCCGGCATCTGCCACAGCAGCGCCATCCGCTGTACGGCTACTCCTGCGGAAACTGCCACGGAAGACGGAACGCATGCTCATCTCATCGAAACACCTATTATTCCGGACAGCCAAGCTTACTTCGATCAATTTAGCCAATTCCGTCAATGCGAGGTTGTCTGTGAACGGAAACCCTCCAATTACTGGACTGTAGAAAAAATGAGGGACTCCATCATGGAGCAAGCTTCCTCCAACGGTCCCACCCTCGTCATCGTAAACACCAAAAACCTGGCCTCCAAACTGGCCTGCGCCTGCCGGGACCTGAATACAGAGACGGACATTTTCCACCTCAGCACCAACATGTGCCCTGCCCACAGGAAAGAAATCATCACGAACCGTATTGACAAAGCATCTCTGGAAAAGGCCAGAAGGACGGGAAAAGCCGTTGTGTGCATCAGTACCGGCCTCATTGAGGCCGGAGTGGACGTAGATTTTGACGTCATCATACGGAGCGTGGCCGGCCTGGATTCCTGCACTCAGGCAGCAGGCCGATGCAACAGGGACGCCAACCGCCCCGGAGGAAGAGTTATCCTGATTAATCCTGCAGGCAATCTGGAAAAACTGGATTTTCTACCGGAACTTGAAATCGGAAGAGAAATTGCGATGGGAATGCTCTGTGATCCTGAAGAAGGAGGAATTCTGGGAAACAAATCTGTTTCGCTTTATTTTAAGGAATTCTATGGCAAACTCACCCGCTCGCATAATCATGACCATCTGTCCTACCCGTTTACATGCTCCGGCGTCGCCACCAACATGGAGGATGCGCTATCTCAAAATTTCAAACTGCTGACAGTTTCCCGTCAGCAGCCCAAATATGCTCCCCTCCGTCTTTTCCAGGCCTTTGACTCGGCAGCACGCCACTATCATCCGATCCAGGTTGATACAATAGCTGTTATCACCCCTTATGGAAGAGGAGAAGAATGCAGGGAAAAGCTCTGGAACATGAATCCTCATACGGATGAAGAATGGAAACAATGGAATGAATGGCTCCAAAAAGCCAGAGCCTATTCCGTCGCGATTTCCAACCGACTTCTTGGAAAATACTTGAATGCGGGAGACATCATGCGTATACAGGAAGGAGTGGATATTTATACAACAGTCACTAATAAATATGATCCATTTCTGGGCTTTCTCACAGACCCCGGAGAGACTTCCGGTGCGCTGACTATTTCCCGGATTTAAAAATTTCAACAGCTTCATATTCATGCTTAATCAAATCGAATTTAAGGTCTACGGGAAATATGCGCTTTTCTCCGACCCTCTCACCCGGATAGGCGGAGAAAAATGTTCTTATCAAATCCCCACTTATGAAGCCCTGAAAGGAATTGTAAAGGCGGTCTACTGGAAACCCACCCTGATCTGGTTAATTGACGAGGTGAGAATAATGCGCCCTATCCGTCTGGTTCCCAAAAATATGAAACTGATCAAATATCATGAAGCCGGGGCGGATTTATCCGTATATACCTACCTTCAAGACGTGGAATATCAAGTCAAGGCTCATTTTGAATGGAACATGTACCGTCCGGATATGTCCAAGGACCGGATCGACGGCAAGCATTATGAAATTGCCCGTCGCATGATTGACCGCGGAGGACGTAGGGACATCGCGTTGGGAACCAGGGAATGCCAGGGATACGTAGAACCATGCCGGTTTGGAGAAGAAAAGGGATTCTATGACCAATATGGAAACACGTCCTTCGGACTCATGTTCCATGGTTTCAATTATCCAGATGAAACGGGAAAAGAGGAGCTTTCCATACGCTTTTGGCGTCCGGTCATGGAAAATGGAACGATCCGCTTCATGCGCCCTGAAGAATGCGAAATTGTCAAGCATGTACGCCCCATGGCGGCATGCCCGCCAAGATCCAGCGGACTGAATGATCTGAGCCTGGGAGAATGAAAGGAAAAAGAAAAAGATGAACTGGATGCACGCCTTATACGCCACCTATGAACAAAACCGTGATTATGTGGGTCGTATTGACAAAGAACCGGCCCACGGCAACAGGAAAGAACGCCTCATTACCCCTCTTCTCCCGCTGTACCACAGCATGCAGAATGCTCACATCACCATCACACTGAACAAACAGGGAGAGCTAATTAATGCATCCCTCAACAATCAGAATAGTCAACCCACCATCATCCCCGTTACGGAAGCCTCAGGAGGCCGCACCAGCGGAGCCTGTGCCCACCCTTTGTGTGACAAGCTCCAATATGTGGCAGGTGATAACGCTGACTATTTCCCTCCGGAAGAATCCCCGGCCAAACGGACCAAACAACTCAAAACCCTTCAGGAATCCTACGAACAATATGAACAGCAATTATCGGAATGGGCGGCGTTTGATCCCGATAATGTCAAACTGAATGCCGTTCTGGCCTATATTCGTAAAAAATCCCTGATCACGGACTTGATCAACGGGGGAATCCTATATGCGGAAGATTCCACCAACACTCTGCTTCCTGTATGGAAAGGGGATAAACAGGAAATGCCCGCCATCTTTGAAATTCTGGGAGCGTCCACCCAGGAAAATGCGTTCATAAGATGGAAGATCAACAACAAGGATGGAAGCCCTCCGGAAGTGTATGAAGACCCCGCCATGTACGAATCCTGGCGAATTTATACGGAATCCAAGGCCAACAAAGAAGGGATGTGCTATGTCCTGGGAAAAACAGCACCTTTGGCAACCACTCACCCGGCCCGCATCAGAAACGCCGGAGACAAGGCTAAACTCATTTCTTCCAATGACAGTTCCGGCTATACCTACCGCGGCAGATTCATTGAAGCGGATGAAGCGTGCGGAGTAAGTACGGAAGTCACCCAAAAAGCCCACAGCGCGCTTCGCTGGCTTATCTCCCGCCAAGGCTGGTATGATGGAGATCTTGTCGTTCTCGCCTGGTCTCCCGGTCTGTTGAAAGTTCCGTCTCCCTGCGGCAATGTGCAGGAATGGGAACACTACACGCCCGACCAGCCAACACCGAATGACCAGGTCACCCAATTGGTTAAGCAATTTAAAAAAGAACTCTCCGGAGGAGGAAAAGAGTTGCTGCGGACATCATTGAATGAAAACGATATTAAAAACCGTGTTCTTGTTCTCAGCTTGAATTCTGCGTCGCCGGGGCGCATGTCCCTCTCCAGCTTTCAGGAATTTACCGTCTCCGAATACCTTAACAACCTGCTTTCCTGGCATTCCAAAGCCAGTTGGAAACAACGCCTTCCTAAAGACAAGGAAGGAAACGACCGATCTTATATTGGCGCGCCGTCTATCTCCATGATTGTCAAAGCAGCGTATGGAATAAAGGTAGACGATAAACTACGCAAACACGCCCTCTCCAGACTACTACCTTGTATTCTTCACAATCTTCCCATCCCTCCGGACTTGGAAAAGCAATGCGTCATCCAGGCATCCAAACGGCATGCCATGGAATGGTGGGAATGGGAAATGACCTTGGGAGTATCCTGTTCCGTTTATCTTTATAACCATCCACAAACAAATACTTCGTCCTCAGATACCATGAGCCTTGATCCAAAAATCACAGATCGCAGTTACCTCTTCGGCCGTCTTTTAGCCGTTGCAGAAGCCATCGAAACATCAGCGTTAAATATCACGAAAACCTCCCGCCCCACTAATGCGGAAAAACTTATGCAGCGGTTCCAGCAAAGACCGTCAGAAACATGGCCCATGCTGGAAAAAAGCATTCAGCCCTATCGTAACATTTTGAAAAAAAATGAAAACACCGTTTCTTTCTTGAGAAGCTATGATGCTTACATAGACAATATCATGGAAACATTCCTCATGGGACAGTTCATGGATAACGGACCATTAACCGGCGCCTACCTCCTCGGTTACCACTGCCAGAGAGCCTTCATTTACAAAACTAAAGAAGAAAAAAATGCTGAACTGGCAAAATAAATCTTAGAATAAAACATTAATTCAACACTATAAAACCACATCATGAGCCTTAATCATAAAATCGACTTTGCCGTCATCTTTACCGTTACAAACGCTAACCCCAACGGAGACCCCCTCGATGGCAACCGGCCCAGAACCACTTTGGAAGGACTCGGAGAAATCTCCGATGTCTGTCTTAAAAGAAAAATCCGCAATAAGCTGATGGACATGGGACAAAACATCTTTGTCCAGTCAGACGACAGACGTGTAGACGACTATAAAACATTGAAAGAACGTGCTACTCCCATCCTGAAACAAAAAGGTACGTCTGCTGAACTGGCACAAAAAGCCTGTCAGGAATGGTATGATGTGAGAGCTTTTGGACAGGTCTTTGCCTTAAAAGACAAAGATGCGGCAAAAGGCACCGGCGTCTCCATAGGAATCAGAGGCCCAGTCACTATTCAACCTGCCTTCAGCAGAGATACGGTGAATATCACTAGTACACAAATCACGAAAAGCGTCAGCAATGACGGAGACGGCAGTAAAAAATCTTCCGACACCATGGGCATGAAGCACCGGGTAGACAAGGGCACCTATGTCTTCTTTGGAGCAATCAATCCGCAGCTGGCAGAACTCACAGGCTTCTCGGATGAAGATGCATCCATTTTCAAACAAGCGCTTCCTCAGATGTTTGAAGGAGATGCCTCCTCTGCACGACCGGAAGGTAGCATGTCTATTCAAAAAGTCATTTGGTGGGAACATAACTGTAAAAGCGGTCAATACTCTTCTGCCAAGGTTCACCATTCCATTGAAGTCTCCGAGGATGGAAATATTGTAAAGAAATATGATCTACCGGGGTTAACCCCGGAAATGATTGAAGGCTTCTGATCTGTTTCTTTTCACAAATATCAAAACACCCTTCACTAAAAATGAAGGGTGTTTTTAATGAGTGTTATAGCCAACTGCTCCTTCTCATTCCAGGGATAGTAGGCCGTTCAGTCTGCGACATCTAAATCCACGCACCCGTGTGGGTGCGACGAGCCAGAAGGACTTTGTGGAATTTCTGGAGGAGTTTCAATCCACGCACCCGTAAGGGTGCGACCGGAGCCGGCTGAGTAGGCAGTCAGGACATCGGTGTTTCAATCCACGCACCCGTAAGGGTGCGACCTGCGCTTCCCGCGCGCGCTGAATGAGTTTACAGTTTCAATCCACGCACCCGTAAGGGTGCGACGGATCCTTTTTCTTGCTGGCTCCCGTAAGGCCAAGTTTCAATCCACGCACCCGTAAGGGTGCGACAGTTACATCAGACATGACGACAAGAAACGGTTAGTTTCAATCCACGCACCCGTAAGGGTGCGACCCTGCAACATTATCGACGAAACCTACATTAAGAAGTTTCAATCCACGCACCCGTAAGGGTGCGACTAACGCCAGTATGTCCGGGGTGGACTATTTCGGCGTTTCAATCCACGCACCCGTAAGGGTGCGACGCTATGAGTGAACAAGTTAGAGATTCTTACGAAAGTTTCAATCCACGCACCCGTAAGGGTGCGACACATGGGTTCGACTAGTTCGCTTAGGTCGTTTCGGTTTCAATCCACGCACCCGTAAGGGTGCGACTTCACGGCCCAATCCCTTCCCGGCCTCATCCAGCGTTTCAATCCACGCACCCGTAAGGGTGCGACCGGAGGGTTTGCCGGGGGAAGAGAGGTAGATGCAGTTTCAATCCACGCACCCGTAAGGGTGCGACCACAAAGGTTGGAATGGTCCTAGGCTTGACCTTGGTTTCAATCCACGCACCCGTAAGGGTGCGACCTTCTGATGTGGTCCATGCGATTTATCGTAAATGTTTCAATCCACGCACCCGTAAGGGTGCGACGATATGCTTCCTGTCCAGCGGCCCCCATGAGGGAGTTTCAATCCACGCACCCGTAAGGGTGCGACTTCCACCCATTCAAGATTTTCCGCACGGTTATCTGTTTCAATCCACGCACCCGTAAGGGTGCGACGTTTCCCGGGTATAATCACCCTACCTACCCTCCAGTTTCAATCCACGCACCCGTAAGGGTGCGACATGGCTAACCCCATAGCGGGGTATACGACTTTTGTTTCAATCCACGCACCCGTAAGGGTGCGACATGACATAGCCAGAATATGTGTCACTATCCTCTACGTTTCAATCCACGCACCCGTAAGGGTGCGACTAGGAAGTTGAGCCGGAAAGACACGGTATACCGGGTTTCAATCCACGCACCCGTAAGGGTGCGACTTGAGCCCCCGGCTGTCTGACGTAACGCGCCCGGAGTTTCAATCCACGCACCCGTAAGGGTGCGACGTTGTTATTGGTTAGGGGTAGTGAAGTACTTGAAGTTTCAATCCACGCACCCGTAAGGGTGCGACCTAACTTTGTTGCTCATTATAAGCTTGCTTTATTGTTTCAATCCACGCACCCGTAAGGGTGCGACGGCGGAAGGGGATATGCGTTGAAAGTTAGTGGTACAAATCGCTTTTTGCGCCAACCTCTTTCAGGATGCATATTCCTTACGCCTTATATTTTATTGGAGGGAATGTCAATCTGCTGATTTCAAGGACTTACAGGAATCGCCGATCTACCGGGGAATTCCTGTGAGCTTGGGGTTGGCGCAAACAGATCAGCGGTTCAGCATTCATTTTGGAATTGCTGATTCCCATCTGGTTCACCAACCTGTTTTTAATGCTAGATGGTCAGCGGCCTATCGTCCAGCAACTTTTTCCTTCTCTGCCATTCCAAAAACAAAAGGCCGCTCCATATTAATGGAGCGGCCTTGAAGTGTTTTCCGGCATCGGCGGCTGTCAAAGGCGCTGTTAACGCACACGGGCAATAAGCCAGTGCAACAGGTCCTTGATGGCGACGCGTTCCTGTTCCATGGAGTCGCGGTGGCGAATAGTTACCGTGTCCTTGAGGGAGGCATCGTTTTCCCCAAGGGTTTCAAAGTCCACCGTGATACAGAAAGGTGTACCCACTTCATCCTGGCGGCGGTAGCGGCGGCCGACGGCTCCCGTTTCATCATAGAAGACGGGCATCCACGGCTGGAGCGTTTTTTCAATTTCCCGGGCGATGCGCACCTGTTCCTCGTTTTTCTTGAGCAGCGGGAAAATAGCGGCCTTGATGGGAGCCATCCGGGGCACAAAGCGGAGCACGGTACGGACGTCTTTCTTGCCTTTGTCATCCACCAGTTCTTCTTCATCATAAGCTTCACAGATGATGGCCAGAATGGTGCGGTCACACCCGGCGGAGGGTTCCACCACATGGGGAATGAATTTTTCCCGCGTTTCTTCGTCAAAGTATTCCAACGGGCGTCCGGAACCTTTCTGGTGACAGCTCAGGTCATAGTCCGTGCGGTAGGCAATGCCTTCCAGTTCCTGGATGCCAAACGGGAATTCGTATTCCAGGTCATAGGTTTTCTTGGAGTAGAAGGCTCGTTCGCCGTCCGGAACGTCCAGAATATGGATGTGTTCGCGCGGCACGCCCACTTCGTCATAGAAGCAGAGGCGGTGTTCCAGCCATTCATCCACCAGGCGCAGACCGTCTTCCGGCCGGCAGAAGTATTCGATTTCCATTTGTTCGAATTCGCGGGAACGGAAGGTGAAGTTGCGCGGGTTGATTTCGTTGCGGAAGGATTTGCCGATCTGGGCGATCCCGAAGGGGAGCTTCACGCGGGAGCTGTCCAGGATGTTCTTGTATTGGCAGAAGATGGACTGGGCCGTTTCCGGGCGCAGCCAGCCAGTGGCATTGGGATCGTTTTCATCGGAGGTGGCTCCGATGGTCGTCTTGAACATGAGGTTGAATTCACGGGCTTCCGTCAGCAGGGAACCATTGGCGGGGTTGTACATGGTGGAGTCCGTTATGGCCTCCATTCGCTCGCCTTTCAGTTCCATTTCCTTGTGGGAGACGTCCTTGCCTGCTAGCTGGGCATAGTACTGGGCCGCGGTCTTGCGGGCCTTGTCCGCCTGTTTTTCAGAGTCCACCAGCACGGAGTATTCCTTTTCCATGCTCCAGGAGCCATCCTTTTTAGCGGCTCCGGTGTAGAAAAATCCCATGCCGCTCTGGGCCGGCACCTGGTCGGCGCGCAGGCGTTCCTTGGTCAGCAGACAGTCGCACATCGGGTCGGAGAATCCGCCCACATGGCCGGATGCCACCAGTACGGAGTTATGCGTCAGGATGGAACCGTCCATGCCGACCACATCGTCGCGCTCCTGCACGTTTTTGCGCCACCAGTATTCCTTGAGGTTGCGCTTGAGTTCCACCCCCATGGGACCGTAGTCCCAGCAACCATTCAGACCGCCATATATTTCAGCTGCCTGGAAGATGAAACCCCGCCTTTTGCAGAGGCTCACGATTTTCTCCATTCGGGCGGGATCTGTATTGGTTCTGTCTGCCATGATAATATCTATAATTGGGTTGGCTATGCGGGTTGTATTGATGACCGCAATCAGCGGCCAGTGAAAGCAAAAAGCGTGTCTTCTCAAGAATTCCAGGGGAGAGGCACATCCTTGAGCAGCTGGGAGTCATATCCAGCTTCCACCAGCGTGCGGAAGGCTTCCATCGCCTCCGGAGTCACAGGTTGTTCCGTGGAAAAACCGCGCCTGGGGTATTCCAGTATCCGCTGGAAGTCCCCCACCATGGCGGAGACAACCAGCTCCCGCGGCAGTTCCGGGGTCAAGTATTCCCGGAAAGTGACGGGAGGGGAGCTGACCGCCACCTGCGCTTCCGGCCACTGGGCCTGGAGCGTAGCCAGCGTACGCCGCTCCATGTACGGTTTTTGCAGGGCAATGAGGCTGGCAGGGTCCGGGATGCCGGCCTTTTTCAGGATTGTACGGGAAAAGCGGACGTTTTCCCCGGTGTTGGTAGATTTATTTTCAATGAGGATACGGTCTTCCGGCACTCCCTTTTTCATGGCCGCCTCAGCAAAGAGTTCCGCTTCCGGCACGGCCCATTCCCCTGTAAAACGCCCCATCCCGCCGGAAAAGAGCAAGAGGGGAGCCAGCTTCCGAGCATAGAGTTCCGCCGCATATTCCGCCACCCGCACGTCATTGCTGCCAAGGATGAAGATGAGGTCCGCCGGGCGCAGCTCCTGCTTCACATGATGGTATTCCCACAAAATTTCTATCGATTCTTCCGGAGTCATCGGCCCTATGTACCCAAGAAGTTCCTTTCTGTAAACGCCGGATTCACCACAGTCCGTATTTGCCCCATTCCAGCGCGGCCCATCCCAGCAGCGCATTCGCCACCGCATGCATGACGATGACGGCGCACAGGTTTTTCTGCCACACGGCAAGAAGGTACGCCAAGGAACCGTAAATGAAGGCGCCGCAGTAGTCCACAGGCTGGTGCACGGCCATGAAACAGAGAGTGGTCACCCAGTACGCTTTCCAGCTATGCGTGCCGAAGGGGATTTTCCAGGGATGCTCCAGGTTCACCATCAGGCGCATCAGATAACCGCGCCAGAAGAGTTCCTCCACCAGCGCCACCACCACCACGGCACGGAAGAAGCGCAGGACCAGCGCCGCCAGCCAGCTCCAGGAATCCGGGGCAAAGACGACGCCGGGATCAAAGCCTTCCGGGCGCATGTCAATTCCCAGCAGGTACCGGTACCATGGCCAGGAGGGGTGGCCAAACCATGCATCCGGACCGCCCGGCAGACGGTCCGCCGCCATCGTAGGGGCCAGCCAGCACAGGATGCCCAGCACGCCGAAGAGGATTCCCCATGCGGCGGGTTTCCATTTCCAGTCCCAGTCAATGGCTTTTCTCCACCACAGGAGCAGGACAAAGCAGACGATGGCCTGCACAGGGTACAGCCATTGCTCCGGCGCCCTTCTCCACCAGGCGGCGGCGGGGTGGTTCCATTCCAGGAACGGCCCGCCAAACTGCCACAGCAGGGTAAAGCCCATGAACACCGCAAACGGCGCTACGTACGCCCTTGTTTTCAGGGCCTCCGGGACGGAGTTCATGGACGCGGAGGGGTCAGGAAAGAGTTTTCACGAAACGCTCCATGCGGTTGCAGGCTTCCTTGATCTGGTCAAAGGCAGTCGCATAGCAGCAGCGCAGGAAGCCTTCCCCGCTTGCACCAAAAGCGGTACCGGGCACGGCGGCCACCTGCTCTTCCATCAGCAGGCGCGTAGCGAATTCCTTGCTGGTGAGTCCGAATTTGGAGACGTCCGGGAAGACATAGAATGCGCCGCCGGGCAAATGGCAGTCCAAGCCTATTTCGTTGAAGCGCTTCACCAGGAAGTCGCGCCGCTGGCGGTAGCTTTCCCTCATTTTCATCATGGCGGAGGTTCCGTTTTGCAATGCTTCAATGGCCGCTTCCTGGGAGGTGATAGGAGCGCAGAGCATGGAGTACTGGTGAATTTTCATCATGGCGGAGATGAGCGGCTCCGGTCCGCAGGCATAACCCAGGCGGAAGCCCGTCATGGCAAACGCCTTGGAAAAGCCGTGCAGCAGCAGGGTGCGTTCCCTCATCCCAGGCAGCGAGGCTATCGAAACGTGCGGCTTGCCGTCGTAGCGCAACTCGCTGTAGATTTCATCCGTCAGCACGATGAGATCGTGCTTGATGCAGATGCGGGCAATTTCCTGAAGGGTTTCCACAGGGGCCACGGCCCCGGTCGGATTGGTGGGGAAATTGAGCATCAGCACCTTGGTCCGCGGTGTAATGGCGGCTTCCAGCACCGCCGGGTTAAGGGCGAAAAGGTCCTGCTTGCTTGTGGGCACGGCAGTAGCCACGCCATAGGCCATGTTCACGCTGGGAGCATAGGAGACATAGCAGGGTTCATGGTAAAGAACTTCGTCCCCCGGGTTCAGAATGGCACGGAGCGCCAGGTCAATGGCTTCGCTCACGCCCACGGTCACCAGCACTTCATGCAGGGGATCGTATTTCACATGGAAGAAGCCGTCCACGTATTTGACGATGGAACGGCGCAGGGATTCCAGTCCATAGTTGGAGGTATAGGAGGTGTGCCCCTTTTCCAGGGAGTAAATGGCCGCTTCCCGGATGTTCCAGGGGGTAACGAAGTCCGGTTCCCCTACGCCCAGGGAGATGATGTCCGTCCGTCCCGTGACTAGGTCAAAGAATTCCCGGATGCCGGAACGGGGGATGGAGCTTACCTGCTCCGCAATTTTGTTCTGCCAGTTCATGATGATTTCTTTCGTGTCGGCAGGGACTTACGGAGCAACAGCCAGGCGTTCATTCTGCGCGGGGGCCTCGAACACACAGCCGTTTTTCTTGTAGGTTTTCAGATGGAAGTGCGTGGAAGTGGACAGCACCCCTTCCAGCGTAGACAGTTTTTCCGCCACAAACCGGGCAATGTCACGCATGCTTTTTCCTTCCACCAGCACCAGCAGGTCAAAGCCGCCGCTCGCCAGATAGCAGGAGGAGACTTCGTCAAAACGGGAGATGCGCATCGCCAGGCGGTCAAAGCCGCCATCGCGTTCGGGCGTCATTTTTACTTCAATGAAGGCCGCTACCCTGCTGTCGTGTTCGTATTCCTCATTTACCACCGCCTGGTAGCCCAGAATCACGCCTTCCTTTTCCCACTGCTCCCGCTGGGCTCGAACGGCTTCTTCAGTCATGTCAAGACGTTCGGCCAATTCGCCATCGCTCAAGCGGGCTTGAGTCGCCAGTAACTGTAGAAGTGATGCAGTGGACATAAAATTTCAGGCATAAAAGACCCTTTTATAGCGAACGTGTCAAGAACACATGTTACGCAAGGCTGACATCCGTTCTTTCCAACATAATAAAATACGTTCTTTTTCTTCAAAAAACAGCCGCCGTTCCGAGAATATAATGCTATTGCCTTCAATAAGATAACCATTATTTCAAACATCCGTTGGAATTATTTTCAGAGAATAGTTGCTCTAATCCGCCTTTTGTGCCATAGTAAAGTGCATAGACCTGTAGCGTCCCTTTACAAGGAATGCTTGTTTCCAATTTTTATATGACAGTCTGATATTATGAGCATGGCACTTAACCCGGATAGGGCTACCCTGAACTTTCTCAATGCCTTTCCGGAAGAAATCCGTCTGCGCGGCGAGAAGCTCCAGAAAGACGGAGCGGTTACGCAAATCTTTGGCAATCATTTGTATATTCAGGGCCGTGTGGAAGATGCGCACGGCGTACACCGCGTGAACCTCCGCCTCCAGGGCAACAGGTGGTTCGGGGCATGCTCCACGGAAGACGAGGATCTGGCCGGAGCGGCCATGTACGCCGCCATGCTGGAACGCATGTACCGCGGCCAGGATCTTCCGGAGTCCCCGAACGAACTTAACGACGTTCCCCTGCTGGATATTCTGGAAGAGAAGCTGGGCCGCGAACTGGATGACAAGGAAGCGGATTACGTCAGCAAGCTGGAGAAGCGCTACCGCCGTTTCGCCATTGAGCAGGAAATCCATGACCATGACATGGTGCGCCTGAATCCCCGCTGGGAAATCGTCAGCTATGACCCGCTGGAGCTGTGGCCCGTGCCTCCCACGAACATCCTTGAATTCTGGAATTACATCGCCTATGCCTTCAACAAGAGGCGCCTGCCCTACCCGGAATTCATGGAATCCATCACGGACCTGGAAAAAGTTCAGCGCAAGATTCACGAATGGGAGCGTTCCCGTGAAGTAGGCACCTGGTATGACCGCATCCAGTCCGTGAATGAACGGCCCCCGCAGCCGCCCCGCGGAGAGCTGTTCATGAGGCTCGTTTCCACCATCAACGAGGGCCATTTCGAATACCGCCATTCCCTGAAGCAGGACTGGATTCCCGTCCGGGAAAAGCAGGATTTGGAACATCTGGAAAACCTGCATGAACGCGCTGCCGTGCGCATGGATGCCCAGACGGAAATCCTCCTTGTGTCCCTGTCCGATTACGCCCGTGCAGAAGACGCCCTGACGCTGGACCTGGACCAGGAAGCCGCGTGCGCCCTGATGAACAAGCTTTTCCACCAGCCCGCCCTGAAAGGCTACCTGGTGAACCTGGATGAAAATTATTTCAAGGTGGTGGACGAACCGCTCAAGTGGATTTGCCAGGACGACCCCATTGAGCCGGACTGCTACGCCCTCCAGCTCGCCACGTCCACCGGCATCAACGTCTCCCACTCCGTCCGCCAGCTTCCCGGCCAGCAGGAGCTGTACCAGTCTGACGAAACCGTGTTTCCGGGTCCCCCCCGCTGGCTGGAGAGCACGGAAGTGGAACCCCGCTATTCCATTCCCAAGCAGGTCATCGACAGCCTTGAAGGGGTGGAGTTCCTCCGTAAGATCGGCGCTTCCCTGCCCCCCAGCATGGAGGACCGCGTGGTGGACATCGACCTGCGCGGCACCTTTGACATGAAGATCGTCCGCGGCCTCACCTCCGCGGAAACGGAACACGTGCTTTGTGAAGTAAGCGCCAGGGACGCTTCCGGCTACCGCACGGAAAAACTCGGCAAGGACGGCTGGGACGTCGCTCACCAGGAGCCCATGAAAAACAAAGCCCTGCTGCGCTTCATCCGGGAGCACCTCTATCCCATTCCCGGCCTGCTGGAAGAAATGGGCTTCTCCTATGATCCCCAGGTAGGCGCCTTCAAGGCCCGCGTTACCCGGCAGTTCCCTGAAAAATTTGCGGAGTGGGCCAAGCAGCTCCCGGAAGAGCTGACCGTCAACATGGATGACAAGCTCAAGACGCTGCTGGCGGACCCGGTGGCCGCCGCCGTGCGGTTTGAAGTAGTTAACCAGGAGATTGACTGGTTTGACCTCCGCATCGTCATTGACGTGGAAGGCGTCCAGCTTTCCAAGGAACAAATCCGCGCCCTGGTCGCCGCCAGAGGCGGCTACGTCCGTATGGACGACGGAGGCTGGATGCGCCTGGAAATCAAGCTGGACAACGACCAGCGCGACGCCGTCACCCGCCTGGGCCTGGACCCCTTCGACCTTTCCGGGGAAACCCACCGCATGCACGCCATGCAGCTTGCGGACCCGAAGGCCGCGGAAGTGTTCGACCCGAAGGCCTGGAAACGCATCAAGGACCGCACCGCGGAAATCAAGATCGATGTCAAGCCGGACGTTCCCTCCCAGCTTCAGGCCACCCTGCGCCCGTACCAGGTGGACGGCTTCCACTTCCTGGCCTATCTGGCCACGAACGGCTTCGGCGGCATTCTGGCGGACGACATGGGTTTGGGCAAAACCATCCAATCCATCACTTACGTGCTCTGGCTGCGTGAGGAATTCGCGCGCAAAAACAAATCCAAGAAGAAAATCGCCGTTCCTCCGGTACTCATCGTCTGCCCCAAGTCCGTGCTGGATGTCTGGGCCGGGGAAACGGAGAAATTCGCTCCCGGCGTGCGCGTACTCGTCATCCGCAGCAAGGATCAGGCCAATCTGGACGACATCCGGAAGAATTACGATATGGTCGTGGTCAACTACGCCCAGCTCCGCGTCTGCGGAGAAACCCTCAACCAGATCAAGTGGCTCACGGTCATCCTGGACGAAGGCCAGCAGATCAAGAACCCGGACTCCAAGGCGGCCAAGGCCGCCCGTGAAATCGTCTCCTACAACCGCTTGGTCCTTTCCGGCACGCCCATTGAAAACCGCCTGCTGGACATGTGGTCCCTCATGGCCTTCTCCATGCCCGGCGTTCTCGGTTCCCGTTCCTACTTCAAGAAGCGCTTTGACAAGCGCAAGGACCCGCAGAGCCAGAACCGCCTGGCCGCGCGCCTGAAACCCTTCCTGCTGCGCCGCACCAAATCACAGGTGGCGAAGGACCTGCCCCCCAGGACGGAAGAAGAAGTGTACGCCAAGATGGAAGGCATCCAGAGCCAGCTGTACAAGGCGGAACTCCGCCGCATCCAGCAGGCCCTGCTCGGCCTGGATTCAGACGAATCCGTCAAGAAAAACAGCTTCGCCATCCTGCAGGGCCTCATGCGCCTGCGCCAGATCTGCTGCCACCCCGGCTTGGTGGACCCCAAGTACGCCAAGGAAGACAGCGCCAAGATGACCGCCCTGTTCTACCTGCTGGACCAGCTCCGGGAGGAAGGGCACAAGGTGCTCGTCTTCTCCCAGTTCGTCTCCATGCTGGAAATTATCAAGAACCGGCTGGAAGCGGAAAACAGGCCGCTTAACTACCTTACCGGCCAGACCAAGGACCGCCGCGGGGAAATTGAAAAATTCCAGACTACCAAGGACCCGTCCGTCTTCCTGCTTTCCCTGAAAGCCGGGGGCGCCGGCCTCAACCTTACTTCCGCCTCCTACGTGGTCCTGTATGATCCGTGGTGGAACCCGGCTGTGGAAAGCCAGGCCATTGACCGTACGCACCGCATCGGCCAGAAGAACAAGGTGATCGCCTACCGCCTGCTGACGAAGGACTCCGTGGAAGAAAAAATCCGCATCCTCCAGCATCAGAAGAACCAGCTCGTCGCCAACGTGCTGGGTGACGAGGGCTTCACCTCCAGCCTGGGCATTGACGACCTGAACTTCATCCTCAACCACGGGGATGACGAAGAAGGCTAAGCCGATGGCGGTGAGTAGAGAGTAGTGAGTAGAGATTAATTATTTCAACTTCCGGACATTGGTCCGCTCATTCTTTCCCTACTCTCTGATCTCTCATCATTAATCGCTATAAAAAAGCCCTGCAATTTTATGCAGGGCTTTTTTATTTCACCATTTAAGGCTGACAGGGTCCGTATGATAAAGAATCCCGGCCTCGTCACGCACAAGAAGAGTTAACTGGATGCGCGCAGGAAGGCGCAGCATCTGGAGGCCGTTGAACGCAAATATCTGCCCCTGGCACAACAGGGGGCGGGAACCGAACAATTCATCCCCTTCAATCACCTGCGTGCCGTCTTCATGGGAACGGACGGTCCACTTTTTACCGATGATGCGCACGGCGCCTTCCCCCGTATTGCGGATGCTCACATTGTAGGGCACGGGAATGCGCCCGTCGTCACGGACCAGCCGCTCCAGCTTTTCATCCCGTGAATACAGGCTGCGCGGCGTGAGCCGCACTTCCAGGCTGGTCAGGAGGGGGAGAACCATACGGGAACCGGAGAGGAATTATGATTCCACGGGAGCCAGGGCCGCCTTCATCAGCTCCAGCGTCGTCTTGCGGATGGCTTCCACGCCCGCCTTGGTGGGCTTGGCGTCCGGAGCCAGCGTCATCTGCTCCTGCAAGGTCGTCAGAAGGTTCATGATTTTTGCAATGTCCCGGCGTTCCTTCATTTCCGGCTCCACCCCGTCCAGGATGTAATGGAAGTATTCCGGCACGTCCGGCTGGAAGATGACCTTCGCCTTGTCCTCCGCAAACTTGTTATCCAGCGCCGCGGTAGCGGCATCCAGGGCGCGTATCCATCCTCCCAGGCCAATCAGGTTCGCCATGTCGGAATCCCGCAGGGAGGCAAGCTCCTGTTCCACGTCGGACTGAATCAGGGCCAGATTATTCTTGAAACTGCTCAAATCCCCGTCTTCCGCATTTTTCAGCAGGCTGGCGGCATGGCGGTTCACCCGTTCCCCGGCTCCGATGGCCTTCGCATAGCTGGAGAGGTCCAGCGCAATGGGCTTCACTTCGTTCATCTTGCCGCACTGCACGATCACAAAGCCGTCCGCCATCATGCCGCCAAGCTGGAGAGCCAGGGAGCAGCGGTCCATGGGGGGGCGTTCGGGACGCGCGCGCAGCGCCACGTTCTCCGGAATTTCCGGCAGCCCTTCCAGGTCTTCAAAAATCTTGCGGATGGACGGCGCGGTAAATTCGTTGATGCCCAGCTCCTCATTCATGTGGGAGTCGTCCAGCAGGCGTTCCGGAATGGCCGGCTGACCCTGCCTGTCCTGCTTGCCGGGCGGCGTCTGCACATCCAGTACGGCTTCCTCCTTCTCCGGGGCATTTTCCTTCGGGGCGGCAAACGCCATTCCCCCCGTGACGGATACAGCCGCTGCCAGCACATACAATCTCTTCATAACAACACTCAAAAAGGTTAAGCAAAACGGAATATGTCTTGACTCTCGCCCTATGGTGTCTTATACGGGCGTCACGTCAAGGAAATCCCCCGCGCCTGACGCAAAAAGATACCAAACACCCTTTGCAAGCCCCGCATGTCTTTAAATTACAATTTTATCTGGCTCCTGTGCTATCTTCTGGTTCTCGTCGGCCTAGCCGGATACGGCTTTCACCGCCTGAGCATCGTTTACCTGTACTGGAAGAACCGCAACAACAAGCCCCAGCCCAAGTCCCGCTTCCAGGAACTGCCCGTCGTTACGGTCCAGCTCCCCATGTTCAATGAGAAGTTCGTCGTGGACCGCCTTCTGGAATCCGTAGCCGCTCTGGATTATCCTCAGGACAAGCTGGAAATCCAGATTCTGGACGATTCCACAGACGACACCACGGAACAGTGCTACCGCAAGGTGGAGGAACTGAAGGCCCGCGGCTTTGACGCCGTCTGCATCCACCGCACGGACCGCACGGGCTTCAAGGCCGGCGCGCTGGAAGCGGCCACCAAGGTGGCCAAGGGCGAATTCCTGCTGATTCTGGACGCCGACTTCGTTCCGGAACCGGACCTTCTGCAAAAAACCATCCATTTCTTCACGGATGAAGGCGTGGGCCTCGTCCAGACCCGCTGGGGCCATATCAACCGGGAATACAACCTTCTCACCCGCGTGCAGGGCATGTACCTGGACGGCCACTTCGCCATGGAGCAGACGGCGCGCAACCGTTCCGGGCGTTTCTTCACCTTCAACGGCACCGCCGGCATGTGGCGCAAGTGCGTGATCGGGGATGCGGGCGGCTGGTCCCATGACACCCTGACGGAAGACATGGACCTTTCCTACCGCGTCCAGCTCAAGGGCTGGCGCTTCATTTACCTGAACGATGTCGTCACCCCGGCGGAACTCCCCGTGGACATGGACGGGTTCAAGTCCCAGCAGCACCGCTGGACCAAGGGCTCCATCCAGGTCTGCCAGAAAATCCTGCTGGACATCTGGCGCTCCAAGGCTCCCCTCAAGGCCAAGGTGGAGGCCACCACGCACCTTACCTGCAATTATTCCTACCTGCTCCTGGCCCTGCTCTGCTTCCTGGTGTACCCCATCTGCACCCAGCGCATTCCGGAAAATGAAACGGTCTTCATGTGGTTCGTGAACGTGGCCCTGTTCTTCATGACCAGCGTGGCCGTCTGCATCTTCTACATGAGCGCCCAGATCGTGGTGCGCCCCAAATCCTGGTGGAAGGAGCTGCCCTACCTGCCGCTTCTCCTCACGCTGAGCGTGGGCATGGCGGTGAACAACGCCAAGGCCGTTCTGGAAGCCATCTTCGGCCATCAGTCCGCCTTCGTCCGCACGCCCAAGTACGGGGTGGACCAGAAGGAAAACAGGCAGCATGTCTCCCAGCTCAAGCGCAACGGATACAGGGCCATCAAGTCCGTCGTCATCCCCGTCCTGGAAATCGCCTGCGGCACCTTCTTCCTGAACCTGATCATCATCATGATCCGCCAGGGCCATTACCTTTCCCCCATCCTGATGATTCCCTTCCTGGGATTCTACTACACGGGGTTCTGCTCCCTGGGCCGCATGATCTCCAACCTGCTGCCCGCCAAACAAACTGCCAAAGCCAAGAACTGACACCTTTCCCATGCCTGCGCCTCTCTCGCAAGCAGTACGCCTGATTCAACTCGCCGGCGCCGCCTTCGCGGTGTTCGGCGCCTTGGTATCCTGCTCCCGTCCGGACTACCAGCCCACCGCCATCGTCAAGGATGGCGCCGTCGTTAGCGTCAGGGACCAGAAAATGGCCGTCATGCGCAACGGACACGTCGTAAAAACCTACCCCATCAGCACTTCCAAATTCGGTCTGGGCGACAGGAAGGGGAGTTGCCGCACTCCGCTGGGCGCCCACCGCATCGCCTCCAAGATCGGCACCGGACAGCCCAAGGGCATGGTGTTTAAAAGCCGCAAGCCCACCGGGGAATGCGTGGCCCCCAATTCTCCGGGCCGCGACCCCATCGTCACCCGCATCATGTGGCTGGAAGGGCTGGAAGGCCGCAACCGGAACGCCCACTCCCGCCTGATTTACATCCACGGAACGGCAGAGGAACGCACCATCGGCACGCCCGCCTCCTACGGCTGCGTGCGGATGAAAAGCAATGACGTGTACGAAGCCTTCAACCTGCTCCGGACCGGGGATCCCGTCGTGATCGAACGCTGCTCCATAGACGCTTCCCTGAAAGCTCTGGCCCAGGCGGAAAAAACGCAGGATTCCTCCCTGCTGGTCATGGCTTCCGCACCGTCTTTCATGGAGAATGCCAACACGGCTTCCATCATTTCCCACCGCCGCCGGGCATCCCGTCCTCCCGCCGTAGCCCTTTCCCGCAAGCAGACCGCGGCCGCCGGGAAGAAAGCCTCTCCCCACAAGCGGACGGCAGTCCGCAAGACAGTGAAGAGCTCCAAAGCCGCCGCCCGTTCCGCCAGGGGGACCCGTTACACCCTCGGCTGAACCGACCTTCCCCGCCATTCTTCCGGCATTCCCGTTCCTCCGCCTCCTGACATGGCTGTTTGAACGCATGGTTGCCTGCGTCCGTCACATTTGTTAACGTAGACTTATGGCCATGATGGAACATGAAGATATCAGCAATGAAAACCTGGCGGGCCACCTTCTGGTTTCCGCCCCCTATCTGGACGGCGGCGGCTTTTACCACTCCGTGATTTTTCTGAGCCGGGTGGAGGAGGAATTCGTCATAGGCCACATCCTGAACCATCCGGCCGGCATGAACGTGGGAGAAGTGGCGCGCCATACGGACATTCCGGAATCCCTTTACCCCGTTCCCATCTTCAAGGGAGGCCCCGTGGAGCGCAACCAGCTCATTTTCGCCGCCTTCGTCCGTACGGAGGACAAATTGCGCGTCCAGTTCCATCTACAGGAGGAACAGGCCCTGGAATACATTGAGGATCCCCACGCCATCCTGCGCGCCTACGTGGGCCACAGCGCCTGGACGCCCTCCCAGTTGCGCCGGGAGCTGAACGACCGCGCCTGGTACGTCTCCCCCACCGTGCCGGACATCTGCCTGGAGCCGGACTCCTCCAAGGTATGGGCCATGGCCATGCGGCGCCTCTCCCCCCTGCACCACATCATGAGCCACGCGCCCGCACAGCCTTCCCTGAATTGAACCATCCATCATGAGCATCCAACAGAATCTGGAACACATTCTCTCCCGCATCCGCTCCGCGGAACTCCGTGCCGGGCGTCCGGCGGGGTCCGCCCGCCTCGTCGCCGTCAGCAAAACCTTTCCTGCGGATGACGTGAAGGCGTGCTACGATGCGGGCCAGCGCATTTTCGGAGAAAACAGGGTTCAGGAGGCCCTGGGAAAAATCCCCGCACTTCCTCCGGATACGGAATGGCACCTCATCGGCCCCCTGCAGCGCAACAAGGTGCGCAAGGCCCTGGAACATTTCACGCTGATCCACGCTGTGGACTCCCTGCGCCTGGCGCAGTTCATGGACGCCGTAGCGCAGGAGACGGGCAAACGCCCCCGCATCCTGCTGGAAGTGAACGTAGGGGATGAAGACAGCAAATTCGGCTTTTCCCCGGAGACTCTGGAACGGGAATGGCCGGAGCTGGCCGCGCTGGACCACCTTGAAATAGCCGGCCTCATGTGCATCCCTCCCCCGGTGGAAAATCCGGACGAAGCGCGCCCTTATTTCCGCCGCCTCCGGGAGCTGAAGGAAACCCTGTCCGGCAAGGGGAGAGCCCCGCTGAGGGAGCTTTCCATGGGCATGAGCCATGACTTTGAAACGGCTGTGGAGGAGGGCGCCACCCTCGTCCGCGTGGGCACCGCCATTTTCGGCGGCCGCTCCTATGCTCCGGCCCCGTGATTTTAGTTGGACAGAAGGAAAAGCGGCGTGTACGTTTGTTCCGGAATAACGGAACGGCCCGGACGGAGCCTTGATTTCAACACCCCATGCTGACAGGAGGAAAAAACGTGATTCCGCATGCGGTGCGGGACGTAGCGGATGCCGCCGCGGCATTTTCCGCCCGCATTGGTCCGGACCGTCATTTTGACTCCCAGGAAAACGTGGAGGAAGCCCTGGCGGAATGCTGCTCTCCGCAGAACGTCACCGTGATCGGCATGACGGGTTCCGGCAAGTCTTCCACGCTGGATGCCCTGGCCGGAGAACGGTTCTGTTCCCGCGTTTCCAGTGAAGCCACACTGGTCCGCTGGCAGTACAGGCCCCACCCCGCGCCCCACACCCATGAATGGGTGCTGGACCTTTTTTACCCGTCGGACGCCCTGCTGAACCTTGAGTTCTGGGACACCATCGGCCTGGAACAAGAGGACGCCCCCCGGAAGCTGAAGCACATCGTCCCCAAATCAGACGCCATTCTTGTGGTCATTTCCGCCAGGGACGGCAACCAGCTCCCTTTATGGGACTACCTCCGGACGCTGGAGGAACGGCTCCATTCCCGCATGGTGCTCGTCATCACCCACGCGGAGCTGCTATCCTTTGACCAGCTCCAGTCCCTGAAAGAGGAATTGCGCTCCACCTCCCGCGAACGCCTGGGCGTGCAGCTTCCCCTGTACCCCGTCACGACCGCCGGGGAGCAGGCTGGGGAAGGCGTGGAAGCGCTGAGAGCATGCGTGCAGGAGGTGCTGAAACGCAGCCCGCTGACGGACAAGCGCGTGGAACGCCTGCTGCTGGCTACGGACCGCCTGCTGGAAGAACAGGGAAAGGTGCTCAATGAACTGCACCGCCTTTCCAAGATGGATTCCGGCTTCCTGACCTCCATTGACCGGGAGATAGACCGCATCCAGCTCCAGATGGAGGATGAAATGCCCGCACGGCTCAAGGCGTACGCCCAGTACGTGCAGGACTGCGTGCCGCGGCTGGGGAAAAAATCGGCCCGGCAGATGGGGCGCTTCCTTTCCATCCGGCGCACGATGATCCTGCACAAGCTTCCTCCCGTCATTGACGAATGGTTTTATGAGCTGGTCAAGTCCGGCATTGAGGAACGGCACGCGTATTACAACAAGGAATTCCTGAACATCTGCCAGACGCACTGGAACCATGTGCGCCCCCGCGTGAAGGAACAGTGGGACTGCGACATAGGCGATTTTCCCGCCGCGCGGCTCCAGGCGGACCTGGAGGTGTACAAGGAGCGCCTGGGCCGTTCCATTTACATGCCCCTGAAGGATTTCGGCATCAAGCCGTGCCTCAGCAAGCTGTTTCTGGACCAGGAGGACGTGATGAGAACGGAAATCAAGCTGATGCTCATCCTGGTGATTCTGGGAGCCCTGCTGGGGTGCTTCGGAGAACATGCGGCGGGGTTTGCCTGCGTAGCCGCGGCCCTGGCCGTCTGGGTGGGCGGCAACCTGGGGCTGGCCTGGATGCAGTTCCGGCTGTCGCGCCAGATTGTAGCCGCGGCGGCGGAAATGCACATTGCCGTGGAATGCGGCCTGCGGACGCCCCTGTATGAAGCCATGGTCAGCGGCCTTTCCGATTACCGCAAACTGTACGCGGACATCCGCGGCCAGGTGGCCGGCGGCGTGGAACATCTCCAGCCCCTGCTGAATGCCCGCTACGACCTGTTCTATAAACTGACCGTGCAGAAACACCGGTTCCGCATCTAGCCCCTTTCCTTTTCGTCCGGAGACGCGGCTTCCTGTTCCCTGCCGCAGAAACGCACCCGCTTTCCATCAAGCATCACTCCGCGTCCGGCGTAATCACCATGTCCACATGCCTGTCATGGGCTTCCATGGGCACGTCGTCCAGAAGCTGGCAGGGGAAGCAGACTCCCGCCAGGGAAACTCCCGCAGCCGGACCGGCCAGCAGGGTATCATAAAATCCGCCGCCGTACCCCAGCCGCTTGCCGTCCCGCGTAAACGCGGCTCCCGGCAGAACAATCAATTCCATTTCTCCCGCATGCAGTTCCGGGCAACCCGGGCCGGGTTCGCGAATGTCCCAGCAGCCCGTCACAAACTCCCCGTGATGGCATACACGGTGGAAGCTCAGCGTCCTTCCCTCATGCACCAGCGGGAAGTACCATTCCCGGTCCGGCAGCATGTCCAGCAGGGGCAGCAAATCCACTTCCCCCGGCCTGGCGGCAAAAACAGCCACGCGCCGGAAATTCTTTTCCCGTACCAGCGCCGCCACACGGCGGCAGATGGAACGGGACATGGCTTCCCGGGAGGCGGCGTCCAATCCGCCTATCCTTTCACGTATCATGCGGCGCACTTCCCGCTTGGAAGCCGCCGGACCGCTCACGGTTCCGGATTGGGGTGCTTTTCCTTCCATTCCAACAGGCTCTTTAAAAATACGCTTTCCAATGAGTTGCGCGGGTGTCCGGCTTCCAGCCATGCGGCGCGGCCGTCTTCCCGCACCAGCTCCTTCAACTGTTCCAGCAGCTCCGGGGAGGCGTGCTCCAGCAGGATTTCCTGCTTGTCGGAATCCCGTGTCAGCTCGTTCACGGAACCCTCCGCAATGAGCAGCCCTTTAAAGATGACGCCCACCCGGTCGCAAACCTCCTGAACCTGTTCCAGCAGGTGGGAGCACAGGAAAACGGTTAGGCCGCGCGCCTTCAGGTTCTCAATAATGTTCCGGATGTCGCGGGAACCGAGGGGGTCTACGCCGGCGGTCGGTTCGTCCAGCACCAGCAGGCGGGGGGACTGAACCAGGGCCTGCGCCATGCCGACGCGCTGGAGCATTCCCTTGGAATAACCGCCCAGCCGCCTGTCCGCCGCGTCGGCCAGCCCCACCAGGTCCAGCAGTTCACGGACTTTCTCTTTCAGGGATTTGCCGCTCAGGCCGCACAGCTTGCCGTAAAAGGAGACGGTTTCCGCCCCCGTCAGGAATTTGTAGAAGTAGGGGTTTTCCGGCAGGAAGCCCACCTCCTCCTTGCTGTCCGGGGACAGGCTGGATTTGCCGAAGATGGCGCATGAACCCTCCGTGGGCCTCACCAGCCCCAGCAGGGCCTTCATCAGGGTGGACTTGCCGGAGCCGTTCGGGCCAATGAGGCCGTATACCTCTCCCTGCCGGATGCTCATGTCTATCCCCCGCACGGCATGCACCACGGGCTTGCCAAGACCTGTCTTGAAGGTCTTGTGCAGGTTGACGATTTCAGCGGCGGCAGGCTGGTCCATAAGAACTCGGTCAATGCTTGATCTGCCCCAGGCGGCGCAGAAGAATCTGGCTCATGTCTATTCCCTTGGAGAACAAGTCCACCGGGAAGTTTTCATTGGGGGAGTGGATGCGCGCATCCGGCAGGCACATGCCCAGCATCAGGGCGTCCGCTCCCAGCACGCGCTTCATTTCCTCAATGATCGGGATGCTGCCGCCCTCCCTCACCAGCACGGGCTTGCGGCCAAAGGCCTCTTCCAGCGCCTGCTGGGCAGCCAGGCCGAACTCGGAATTCGGGTCGCACACGTAGGCGTTTCCGCCGTGGCCCCGCTTAAATTCCACCGTGACGCCCCTGGGGACATGGCTCTTCACATGTTCTTCCAGCAGCGTTTCAATCTTTTCCGGCTGCTGGCCGGGAACCAGGCGGCAGGAAATCTTGGCAAAGGCATGGCTGGGAATGATCGTCTTGCTTCCCTCTCCCTGGTAGCCGCCTCCGATGCCGTTGATTTCCAGCGTAGGACGGGCGAAAATGCATTCCGCCCCGGTGAAGCCCGATTCCGTCACCACGGTTTCCACGCCCGTCAGCTTCGCCAGCTCTTCATTGCTCATGCCGGGCACGGTGGCCCACATGCTGCGCTCCCACGTGGCGATGGGTTCCACGCCATCGTAAAAACCTCTCACGGCCACGCGGCCGTCCTCGTCATGGAAGGAAGTGATTATTTCCGCCAGGGCCGCAATGGGGTTGGCTACCGCGCCGCCGAACACGCCGGAATGAAGGTCCGCGGAAGGGCCCTTCACGATAATTTCCGCCCCGGCCAGGCCGCGCAGGCCATAGGAAAACGTCGGTGTGTCCGGAGCGGCCATCCCGGTATCGGAAACCACAATCACGTCGCAGGCCAGTTCGTCCCTGTGGTCCTTGATGAATTGGGAAAGACTGCCGCTGCCCACTTCCTCCTCCCCTTCCAGCAGGAAGATCACGTTCACCGGAAGGTGGCCGCCGTTCTGGCGGAGCAATTCCTCCACGCCCAGAATATGGGCGAACAACTGCCCCTTGTTATCCGTGGCGCCGCGGGCGTAAATCTTCCCGTCCCGCACTTCCGGTTCAAACGGGTCGGACTCCCACAGCTCAACCGGGTCCACGGGCTGCACATCATAATGGCCGTAAATCAGCACGGTTGGCTTGCCTTCCTCCCGCGGGCTGCGGGCCATCACAATGGGATGGAGGCGCGTCTTGTGGGCCGCGGCTTCCAGCCCCATGCCGGACAGCTTGTCCACCAGCCAGTCCGCGCAGTCGCTCACGTCCTGGGCGTGCTCCTTCTGGGCGGAAATGCTGGGGAATCTCAACAAGGTTGCCAATTGATCCAGTCTGTTCATGGCGCCATCAGACCACGCCTGAGGCTTCAAATCAACCGGTAAAGTGTGGCATTCCGCGCCGGAACGGGCCTTTTTTCAAAAAAATGAGGCTTGCCCGCGGGTCTGGGAACAATATTTGATTGCCCTCGCGCGAGATTTGTTCCTTTATATAGGATTATGTTCAGCAAATCCAAAGTGAAGAAAGTGGATTTCGTCACCCTGTCCAAATTTTACGGCAAATACAAGGAAGCCCTCCAACTGGAGCTCATCAACAGCCCCGCCGGCCTCAGCCGCCACATTTGCGAACCCGCCCTCAACCGCCCCGGGCTGGCGATCGCCGGCTTTTACTCCTACTTTGCCAACAAGCGCATCCAGGTCTTCGGCTCCGCGGAGCTGGCCTACCTTCAAAAACTGCCGGAGGGCATGCGCAAATCCCGCATCCAGCGCATGTTCCGGTGCGAGGTCCCGGGCATCGTCTTCTCCCGTGACCAGGACCCGCCCCAGGAAATCGTGGAGCTGGCGGATGAGGCCGGCGTCTGCGTCTTCCGCACGAGCCTGGTGACCATGAAATTCGTCAACTCCGCCACCATCATTCTGGAAAACGAATTCGCGGAAAGCCTCACCCTGCACGGCTGCATGGTGGACGTGCGCGGCGTGGGCGTCCTCATCCGCGGCAAGAGCGGCGTGGGCAAGAGTGAAACGGCCCTGGGCCTGATTGAACGCGGGGCGGCCCTAGTGGCGGACGACATGGTGTACGTGCGCAACGTGGGCGGAGAACTGGTGGCCAGCGCGCCGGAGATGAGCCGCGGCTTCATGGAAGTGCGCGGGCTGGGCATCGTCAACATCACCACCCTCTTCGGCCTCAAATCCATCCGCCACAACAAGCGGCTGGACCTCATCGTCACCCTCATTCCCGCCAAGGACCAGGAAGCGCTGGACAGGCTGGGGCTGGAAAGGGAGGGCCTGGACGTTCTCGGGGAAAAAGTGCTCCACGTGCAGCTCTCCGTAGCCCCCGGCAGGGACATCGCCCGCCTGGTGGAAGTGGCCGCCATGGACTACCATCTCAAGGACATGGGCATCGACATGGCCGGGGAGTTCAACCGCCGCCTCATGTCAAACTTCCAGCCCCCTGAAAACCAGGACTGACAAAAAACTCTTGGAAAAAAACTTCAATTAGTGTACTTACCGTTCTAGCAACCGTTATCACCCCTTACTTCAAATTCCATGGTTACCAAGGAACTCACCATCATCAACAAACTCGGCATTCACGCGCGTCCGGCTGCTCAATTCGTCAAACTGGCCAGTAAATTTGATGCAGACATTGTCGTGGAGAAGGATGGCGAGGAAGTTGATGGAAAGAGTATTCTGGGCTTGATGATGCTGGCGGTAGGCCACGGCTCCAAGATCACCATCACGGCGGAAGGAAAGGATGAGCAGGAAGCGTTGAACGCGCTGGAAGACCTGATTTCCCGCAAGTTTGAAGAAGATTGAACACTCCGGCTCACGGCCATATGAGACCGGGCCATCAAGCCCGCAGATGATTCAGGAACCCATTTCCACGGAAGAAACCTGGCTTCAGGGCATTCCCGTTTCCCCCGGCATCGCCCTGGGCAAGATCAAAATTCAGATCAGCGGTTCCAAGGAACCCGTGGCGTATGAAATTTCCCCGGAGGAGGTGGATGCCGAATTGGTGCGCTTCCACCAGGCGCTGCAAACCACCGCGGATCAGATCCGGACGCTGCGTGAGCGCATGATCCAGATATCCGGGGAAAAGGACGCCTCCATCTTTGACGCCCACATCCTTCTTCTTCAGGACAAGGTCATCCTCCAGCAGGTTCAGACGGAGCTGCTCAAGCGCCTCCAGAACGTGGAGCACATCTTTTATGTGGTCATGCAGAACTACATGGAAGTCCTGCGCCGCGTGGACGACCCCTACCTGCGCGCCAAGACCGCGGACATGGAGGACGTCATGCAGCGGGTCATCAACAACCTCCGCAGCACGGAACCCCTGGAAGACGAGGAAGAGGCGGAGGAAGCCCAGGTGCTGGTGGCCTATGACCTGACCCCTTCCGACACGGCGGCCATGGACGCCAGCCTGATTCACGGCTTTGCCACGGAAATAGGCTCCTCCGTTTCCCACACCGCCATCCTCGCCCGCTCCATGGGCATTCCCGCCGTCGTTGGACTGGACCAGGCCCTCCTGCGGGTGGAAAGCCACGCCCCCGCCATCCTGGACGGCTACAAGGGAGTGCTCATCCTGAAGCCCACGCAGGAGACGGTGGAGTACTACAACCGCCTCCAGGTGGAAAAGGAAAAGGCCTACAAGGCGCTGGAAGCGCTGCGGGACCTGCCTACCATCACCAGGGACGGCCGCAACATCCGCCTTTCCGTCAACGTGGAATTCCCCCATGAATACTCCGGCATCAAGGAGGTGGGGGCGGAAGGCGTGGGACTCTTCCGCACGGAATTCTTCCTGCTGGGCAATCCAGCCGGCATGCCGGACGAGGAGGAACAGACACGCTACTACAAGAAGCTGGCGGAAGGCTGCGCGCCCCACGGCGTCATCTTCCGCACGCTGGACTCCGGCGGCGACAAGCTGCCGTGCGAACGGCTCTGTACGCCGGAACCTAATCCCTTCCTGGGCTGGCGCGGCATCCGCGTCTCCCTCAGCCGTCCGGAGCTTTTCAAGCAGCAGCTCCGCGCCATTCTCCGCGCCTGCGCGGACACGCCCGGCTGCGGCATCATGTTCCCGATGATCTCCGGCTATACGGAGGTGGTCACCGCCAAGCACATCCTTCAGGAATGCCGGGAGGAACTGGAAAAGAAAAACGTTCCCTACGCGCGGGACCTGAAGGTGGGCATCATGATTGAAGTGCCCAGCGCCGCCATCATGACGGACGTGCTCGCCCGGGAGGTGGACTTCTTCTCCGTAGGCACGAACGACCTCACGCAGTACACCATCGCCGTGGACAGGGTCAACAACCGCGTCGCCAACATGTTCCGCCCCACGCACCCCGCCGTGGTGCGCATCATCGGCATGACGATCACCGCCGGAGAACGGGAAAACGTCCCCACGGCCATCTGCGGGGAAATGGCGGGGGACATCACCCTGCTTCCCCTGCTGATCGGGCTGGGCGCCACCTCCATGTCCGTGGGCGTGCATCTGGTCCCCATCATCCGGTACGCCATCCGCAACCTGGACTACGGCCAGTGCCGGGACATGGCGCAGAAGGCGCTTCAGGCGCCCAACAGCAGGACCATCGTGGACCTGAGCACGGCTCTGGCACGGAAATCCTATCCGGCCCTGTTTGAATAAGGCCTTCCCTTCCGGCGCATGCCGTACCGGAAAAAACGGCTCTTATCCCCGGCAAACTGCCGCGGGAACACGAATCCTTGACAGAATAGCCCGTTTCATGCGTTATATGAGTACTGGTCTTTTTATCATGAAAACTTTCCGCATTGCATTTTCTCTCATCCCGTTCCTGCTGGGAAGCGCCCTGCCCGCTTCCGCAGCACCCTCAAACGCGCCCCGCGCGGAAGCCCAGAAGCGCCCCAACATCATCCTTTTCCTGGTGGACGACATGGGCTGGCAGGATACATCCCTGCCCTTCTGGAGGGAAGCGGACGGCACGCCCAAGCCCACCTTCCTGAACAAGCGCTACCGCACGCCCAACATGGAGGCCCTGGGCAAGCAGGGCATGGTCTTCACGAACGCCTATGCGCAGCCCATCTGTTCCCCCAGCCGGTGCAGCCTCATCTCCGGCATGAACTCCGCCCGGCACCGCGTCACCAACTGGACGCTCCTGCGGGACCAGACCACCGATGCCGGCCACAAGGCGCTCAAAGCTCCTGCGGACTGGAGCATCAACGGCGTGCAGCCGCTGGGCACCAAATCTTCCGGCACCACCCTTCTCCCCCTGACGGAAGAGAAAATCCAGTACAAGATGGAAAAGCCCTTTACCCCGGTGCTGGGGCTGCCCGCCCTGCTCAAAAAACAGGGCTATACCACCATCCACTGCGGGAAGGCCCACTTTGGCTCCAAAAATACCCCGGGGGCCAATCCCAAACTCTTCGGCTTTGACTACAACATCGCCGGCACGGAAATCGGCGGCCCGGCGGACTACCGGGGCTCCCAGAAATACGGCACGGGTAACTTCCACGTCCGCGGCCTGGATGAGAACAACTATTATGAAAACGACGTCTTCCTGACAGAGGCCCTGACGCAGGAGGTGCTGAAACGCCTGGACGCCATCAGGAACAACCCCAAGGAGGCGGACAAGCCCTTCTACCTGTACATGTCCCATTACGCCATCCACGCCCCCTTCGACATGCGCGGCTATGACAAGCGCTTTGCGGAAGACTACTCCAACCCGAACGACGGCCACAACTGGTCCGATAACGAAAAACGCTACTCCGCCCTGATCCAGGGGATGGACAAGAGCCTGGGCGACATCCGGCAGTACCTGGAAAAGAACAATCTGGATAAAAACACCGTCATCATCTTCATGGCGGACAACGGCGGCCTCGCCATCAGCGGGCGCATGGGCAACAAGGAATCCAACTACCCGCTGAGCTTCGGCAAGGGCTCCAACCGGGAAGGCGGCATCCGGGAGCCGATGATCGTTTACTGGCCCGGAGTCACCAAGCCGGAAAGCGTCTGCACCACTCCCGTCATCATTGAAGACTTCTTCCCGACCATTCTGGAAATGGCGGGAGCCAAAAAAATCCAGGCTCCGCAGGTCGTGGATGGCAAAAGCTTCGTCACCCTGCTGAAGGGCGGCAAAATGAACCCCAACCGCCCCCTGCTCTTCCATACGCCCAACGTCTGGGGAGAGGGGAACGGCAACAACTCGCTTTATTCCCCCAGCACGGCCATGCGCCAGGGGGACTGGAAGCTGATTTACTGGCACCCCACCCAGAAGTTTGAACTCTTCAACATCAAGGAAGACATCAGCGAGGAGCACAACCTGGCGGAACGGCATCCGGACCGCGTGAAAGCCATGGCAAAAACCATGACCGCCCTGCTCAAGGACCGCAAGGCCCAGATGCCCACCTACAAGAAAGACAACCCCGCCGGAGCCCGGGAAGGCTCCCCCGTGCCGTGGCCGGACCAGGCGGCGGCCAGGCTGTAAAGGCATCTCCACCCCTCCCCGGAAAGCCGCATTATTCCCTTTTCTTTTAAGGAAACAGGGAGTATGGTGCGGCTTTCCTGTTTTTATTCCCTTTCTCCATTCTCTTTACAATATCATGAAAAACCTTCTTTCCATCGAACAGCTTACCGGAGACGAAATCAAGGACCTGCTCGCGCTGGGCCACAAGCTCAAGGCGGAACGCGGCCATCACGAACGCCTGCCCCTGAAAGGCCAGACCTGGGCGCTTATTTTCTCCAAATCCTCCACCCGCACCCGCGTTTCCTTTGAAGTGGGCATCAGCGAACTGGGCGGACGCCCCATGTTCCTTTCCGTCCATGACATCCAGCTCGGGCGCGGAGAACCCATCAAGGACACGGCCCGCGTGCTGGGCCGCATGATCCACGGGGCCGCCATCCGGACTTACGGCCAGCAGGAAGTGGAGGAATTCGCCGGCTTCTCCGGCATTCCCACCATCAATGCCCTGACGGACGAGGAACACCCCTGCCAGATCCTGGCGGACCTGCTCACCATTGAGGAAATTTACGGCCCCGGCTCCTGGAAGGACATGAAGATCGCCTTCGTAGGGGACGGGGACAACAACATGTCCCGCTCCTGGATGTGGGCGGCCAAGCGGCTGGGCTTCACGCTCGCCATCGGCGCGCCGACCAACTACCTGCCGCTGGAAGACTTCCGCAAGCATCTGGACTGCGAGAACGTCATCTTCACCACGGACCCCGTGGAAGCCGTGAAGGGAGCCTCCGTCATCAACACGGACGTCTGGCTCTCCATGGGCCAGGAAGCGGAAGGCCTGTCCAAGGAAAAACACTTCTACCCCTACCAGGTGAACAGGGAGCTGCTGGAACACGCCGCCCCCAACCACTCCGCCTTCCACTGCCTGCCCGCCTACCGCGGCAAGGAAATCACGGAAGACGTGCTGGAACACTTCGCCCCCGTCATCTTCCGTGAAGCGGAAAACAGGGTCCACGCCCAGAAAGCCGTTCTCGCCACGCTGGCGGACGCCAACCGGGCATAACCGGCCTTTCCCACCAAAATCCGAGCCATGAACTACGAAGAACGCCTGCAAGACCTGCTGGATGAACTGGACCTGTTCCAGGACTGGACGGAACGCTACGAATACATCATCAGCCTGGGCAAGAAGCTTCCAAAGCTGGACGAAGCCCACAAGACGGAGGACTCCCTCATCAAGGGCTGCCAGTCCCGCGTGTGGCTGTACACGGAGCCGGACAAGGGCGTGCTGAAGCTCTACGCGGACAGCGACTCCCTCATCACCAAGGGCCTCATTGCCGTCTTCATCCGGCTGCTCTCCGGCCTTCCCCCGGAAGAAATCCTGAAAGCGGACATGTCCAAGCTGGACAGGACCGGCCTGAAGGACCATCTGGCGCCCACCAGGGCGAACGCCCTCAACTCCATGGCCGCCCAGATCAAGCAGGCCGCCATGAACATGGTGGAACACCATTGATTTTTCCGGTATGATGACCCACGGCCTTCTCCCGCATCTCTTCCTTCTCTCCGCGGCCTGTTGCGCGTGCCTCTCATGCAGCAGCTCTTCCAGGGACATCACTATCCGCAGCGTCCCTTCCGGGGCCAGCCTGCGCGTGAACGGAGACTATGCGGGGCAGGCACCCGTCACGCTCTCCCTGAACAGGCACAAGTCCGTGCACGTGGCGGCGGACAAGCCCGGCTTCCTTTCCACGGAAAAAACCTTTTATCCGGAGATGACCACGCAGGGGGCCATCCTGTGGGGCCGCAACAACGAAAAGTCAAAAGACTTCAAGACGGACACCCTGACCATTCGCCTGAAAAAGGCGGACTCCGGAGCGCCGCCCCTGAGAGAACTGCCCGCACAGTGGTAACGGCCTCCCGGCCATGCCTCTCCCCGGGCACGGCTCCATTCCTTCCCTGACGCGCGCGGCACGTGCCGCGCGCCCCCTTTGGGTCCTCTCCGCATCCGGCCTTGATACGCCGGTTTTTCGCGGTAATGGCTATCCTTCCTCCTGCCCCAGGTGCCGGGCCATGACGGCGGAACCCACCCTTTTCAGGACCAGGGCCGTACGCGGCAGCAGGTACAGGGAAAGATTCCCGTCTTCATCCGTAAAATGCGGCATGGAATCGTCCTGCCTTCCAAAGCCGCCGAAGCGGGCGCCGTCCGTATCCAGCACGACCCTCCATTCCCCCTTCTGGGGAGCGGGCAGCACGTAATCCATGATCGCCCTGTCTCCGGACCAGTTGAACACAAACAGCAGGCCACCGCGGTGGAACGCCATGACCTGGTTGTTTTCGTCAATATTCAGCGGGAACGGCGGCGGATTGTTCAGCAGCCGTGCGTCCAGGGCCAGGCGGACCATGGCCTGGTCAAAGGCATTCAGGAACTTGAACCTGAGGGACGGATTATCCACCAGGGACCACTGGCGGCGGCAGTGCTCGTAAGACCAGCCGTTGCCTTCACGCGGAAAATCAATCCATTCCGGATGCCCGAACTCGTTGCCCATGAAATTCAGCCAGCCTTCCCCCCCGGTAGCCAGCGTCACCAGGCGGATCATCTTGTGCAGCGCCATGCCGCGGTCAACAACAAGGCTCTGCTGGTCCACGGCCATCTTCCAGTACATCTCCGCATCCATCAGGCGGAACGCCAGGGTCTTGTCCCCCACCAGGGCCTGGTCATGGCTCTCGCAGTAAGCCACGTGCGGCTCGCCGTAACGCCTGTTGGTCAGCGTATGCCACATGTCGCCCATGCTCCATTCCTCGTCCTTCTTCTCCTTGAGCAGCTTGATCCAGTAATCGGGAATGCCCATGGCCAGCCGATGGGAAAAGCCCAGGCCCCCTTCATCCACCGGGCGGCACAGCCCCGGCATGCCGGACATGTCCTCCGCAATCGCGACGGCGCCCGGTCTTACCCGCTGGATCAGCGTGGAGGCCAGCTGCAAATAAGCCACGGCGTCCAGGTCCACGGACGGCCCGAAGTACGCGCCCAAATCCCCGAACGGCTCGTGGCCCCGGTGGAAATACAGCATGGACGTCACGCCGTCAAAGCGGAACCCGTCAAAGCGGAACTCCTCCAGCCACCAGCGGACATTGGACAGCAGGAACTCAATCACCTCGTCCCGCCCATAGTCAAAGCAGCAGGAATCCCAGTCCGGATGATGGCCGCGCTCCCCGGGCAGGAAATACATGCCTCCGGAACCGTCAAAATTATTCAGACCTTCCGCCTCATTCTTCACGGCATGGGAATGCACCACATCCAGCAGCACGGCGATGTTCAGGCCGTGCGCCTGGTCAATCAGGTACTTCAGATCCTCCGGCGTGCCGAAACGGGAGGAAGGAGCGAAAAAGGAGGAAACGTGATAGCCGAAGGAGCCATAATAGGGATGCTCCTGGACGGCCATCAACTGGACGGTATTGTAGCCCAGTTTGGAAATGCGGGGGAGAACTTCATCCGCAAACTCCCGGTACGTATGCACGCGCTGCTCTTCCCCGCCCATGCCCACATGCGCCTCGTAAACGAACGGCACCTCTATCCGGGAAGGGTCAAAGCCGTTGTTCCTCCATTCATAGGGGTGCTCCGGCATCCATATCTCCCCAGCAAAATCATAAGTGGCGGGGTCCTGCACGGCCCTGGTGATCCACGCGGGAATACGGTCCTTGCCCGTGCCGTCCGCGCCGATCACGTGCACCTTCACCTTCTGCCCGTGGGCCAGCGCGTCAGGCGGCAGCGTTATCTCCCACACGCCGCGCTCATTCCGCACCAGCGGGTGGCTCTCCCGGTCCCAGCCGTTGAAATCCCCCGCCAGGAACAGTCCGCGGGCGGCGGGCGCCCATTCCCGGTACGTCCATGCCCCCGTCTCCGGATCACGGTTGAAGCCGTAATAGCGGTACCCCTGCGCATACCCCTCCAGAGAGCCGGAACGCTGGCTGATCCTTTTCATTTTCAGGTCAAACAAACGCTGGCGGTCGCGTATCTGGCGGGAATACGGCTGGAGCCAGCCGTCCGCCATCACCAAACCGGGAATCGGGGGTCTTCTCATTATCCGATGATACTCCGCCCCAATCAGCAGGGTCAAGGAGAAAGACGTTCTTCCGGGCCTCCCCGCGCATGTCCTGCGCCCGCAGCGTCAGGAACACCTCCTTTCCGGAGAATACGCCACGGCGGAACGCCGGAACCACGCAGCTCCTCCCATGCGCCCCTAGTCACATTCCGGCAAACGCCCGGTATCCCGCATGTACAGCATCCTGAGCAGCACTTCCTTGGAAATCCGGTTCAGGTCAAAATGCACAGGCGGCGAATCAGGAAGGACACCCCAGTCTCCATATTGCCCGTATAAAACCATTTCAGGCACCCGGGGCCCGGGAAAAGTCTTTCCTTCAAACAGGACGCTGGACAGGGGAAACATCCATTCATGACGGAAGGAATGGCGGCACGGTCCGGCAAAGGGAATTTCAAAACCCAGACAGACGTTTCCATCCTCCACAGGCTCCTTCCCTTCCATCACCAACTCATCCCTGATCTTCATTTTATCCTCATAAGAACACAGCGTTTGGTAACGGCGCGACGTGTTAGCTTCATAATCAATCAGCTTAGAAGCCTTGTAATTACGCAGCATCCATTCCCGCTCCTCCGGATCATCCGGAGACCAAGAGCCGGGAGCAACATCGTACGGGAAAATGTCCACATTGCACAAGGTGCCCGGCAGCCCAATCTGGATAAACGGCTCCAGGCTGACGGAAAAGCCGCGGGAACCAAACAACTCGGCAGCGCCCGCCCTCAGTCGTTCATAGTCGCTTCGCAGCATGGAAATATCCAGATCATCATCCCAGGGAATAAACCCCTTATGCCTGACCGCCCCCAGAAGGGTCCCGAAATCCAGCCAGTACTGGTAGCCGTTTTCTTCAAGAATACTGCCCACCTCCTTCAAAAAAAATGCCATGGCCTGCTGCACAACCCTCAGCACGCCGGACGCCGCCGGAACTTCCTCCGCCCGGACGGTGGACTTCACCAGCTTTCTCATCTGTGCATGCTCATTTTCCTTCCCCACCCTGAACCGGGCGCAGGGAATGCCGAACAACCTGATGGTACGCTTCTTTCTATCCGTGATTGAAGAAAGCACCGTCAGGCCGCAGCAGCGTACTTCCGTCACCCACAGATGTTTATTTTTCATTAGCTTTCCGGTTCTTCCGGCAGTGATGAACGAAGGCAATCTCATGGTGGGCAAATCTAGGCAGTGAATACGGGAAAATATCAATCTTTCCGTAAGCGAACAACGGGGGGGTCCTGAAACGGACCTTATCCACCGGATACCATAAGTCAATGAAAAACAATGCGGCTTTTTAATGAAAAACAACCATTTCCGTATATTAAAACCATTTTCTCCAAGATGCAGCTTTTGAAAAAAACCCTCAATTCTCTTTTCCCCAACTTCCATAGCATGCGGATTGATCATCCGTTAAACGGATCGCCATCTCCATTTGAAGTTAAATCAATGAAAAGCGGGAAAATAGGGAAGGAAAATGAATTACGTACTTTTCCTTTTTCACCAATGTACTTTCCATTAACATGTTTTTGCAGAAATTTTTACTTTGACGGCGGATGATCAATCCGTTAAACATTGTTCTTGGTTCTTTTTAAGTTCTGAAGACAAATTAGAGTATTTATGCAGGCGATCATTTTAGCGGCCGGAATGGGAAAAAGACTGGGGCATCTCACCCAGGACAACACCAAATGCATGATTCAAGTGAACGGGGTAACGCTGATTGAGCGAATGCTGAGGCAACTGGACAACCTTTCCCCTTCCCTGGAGAAAATCGTCGTCGTCACGGGATACAAGGGAGCAAAACTTAAATCCTTCATCTCTCTTCTGGACATTTCCACGCCCGTGGAATACGTGGACAATCCCCTTTATGCCGCCACCAATAACATTTATTCCCTTTACCTGGCCAAGGAGCACCTGCTTCAGGACGATACGCTGCTCTTTGAATCCGACCTGATTTTTGAAGACTCCGTCATTGACGCCCTGCTCCACCATCCCTACCCCAGCCTGGCCCTCGTCGCCAAATTTGAAAGCTGGATGGACGGCACCGTCGTCACGCTGGATGAAGACGACAACATCAAGCAATTCATTCCCGGCAGCAAATTCTCCTATAAGAAAAAAACGGAATACTTCAAGACCGTCAACATTTACAAATTCAACAGGGATTTCTCCCGTACCCACTACGTCCCCTTCCTCACCGCTTACAGCAAAGCCCTGGGCAACAACGAATATTACGAGCAGGTGCTGCGGGTCATCGCCCTGCTGGACAAACCGGAAATCAAGGCCCTGCGTCTCGGCAGCGAAGCATGGTATGAAATAGACGACATCCAGGATCTGGACATAGCGGCTTCCATGTTCACACCAGACCGGGAGGAACACCTGCGCCTGATGGAGTCCCGGTACGGCGGCTACTGGCGCTACCCACGCATCAGGGATTTCTGCTACCTGGTCAATCCATACTTCCCCAACAAGCGCCTCATGTCCGAACTCAAGGCGAACTTCGAGCACCTGGTGCGGGAATACCCGTCCGGCATGAGGGTCAACAGCCTGCTGGCCGCAAAATACTTCGGCGTCAGCCAGGAATACATCTGCATCGGCAATGGCGCGGCGGAACTCATCAAGGCGCTCATGTCCCGCATGGAAGGGAAAATGGGCGTCGTCTACCCCACCTTTGAGGAATATCCCAACCGGGCGGCCCCGGATATGGTGGTGCCCTTCCATCCCGCTTCCTGGAATTTCAGCTACACGGCGGACGACCTGATGGAATTCTTCTCCGGCAAGGACATCAGCACCCTGCTCCTTGTCAATCCGGGCAATCCTTCCGGCTTCTTCCTCCCGAAGGCCGACGTGCTGCGCCTCTGCCTGTGGACGAAGGAGCGCGGCATTCGCCTGATCGTGGATGAATCCTTTGTGGATTTCTCTGAAGGCATGCCGGACAACACGTTGCTCCGGGACACCCTCCTTGAGGAGTACCCCCATTTGGCGGTGGTTAAAAGCATTTCAAAGTCCTACGGCGTTCCAGGCCTCCGCCTGGGGGTTCTGGCCTCTGCAGACAAAAAGCTGATTGCATGGATAAAAAAGGACGTTTCCATCTGGAACATTAATTCCATTGCCGAATTTTACATGCAGATCTTCGGGAAATATGAACAATCCTACGTGCGCGCATGCCGCCGCTTCATGCAGGAACTCTCCCGCGTTCCCTTCCTGAACGTCCTCCCCTCCCAGGCCAACTACTTCATGTGCGAGGTAATGCCGCCCATGAAAGCCCGTACCCTCACGGGCCTCCTGTTGAAAAACCACTCCATCCTGATCAAGGATTGCAGCCGGAAAAAGGGCTTTGAGGGTAGGGAATTCATCCGCATCGCCGTCAGGAACAAGGCAGATAACGACGCCCTGGTACGCGCCATGCACGAGATATGTTCAATGCGTTCAAACTAGTCATTAACACCCTTTTCCCAAACGCCGCTTTTACCTTACTCCTCCTACTATGCTGACAATTCCTCACGAAATTATTTCCTCCCTCAATATTTCTCCTCGGCAGGCACTCCAATGGGTAAAAGAGTCCTTCCGTATCAAGGATGAAGAATCTGTCTTCCTTCCCCATAAAATAAGCATCGCCTTTGAAGAAGGAAAATTCATGAATACGATGCCCTGCATCGTCCCCGGCCTGAACGCCATGGGGGTAAAAATTGTAACACGTTATCCGGAACGTACCAAAACCATTAATGGGGAAATACTCCTTTATGATTATCATACCGGAGAGCTTCTGGCTCTTATGGACGCCTTTTGGGTCACGAACGCCCGTACCGGAGCAGTGGCCGCCCTCGCCCTTCAAACATTCGCCAGACAGGATTTCCAGACAATTTCCCTGATGGGGTTGGGAAATACGGCCCGCGCCACCATGGCATGTATTCTGGCATTATATCCTGAGAAAAACTTTACGGTGCGTCTTCTTTCCTACAAAACGCATGTTTCCCAATTCATTGAAGAATTCCAATGCCATAGCAACGTCCGTTTTGAAGAAGTGGAAAACATCAATAGTCTCATTGATGGAACAGACGCCGTTATTTCCTGCATTACTAATGCGGAGGGCCTCCTTGCCGAAAATAGCTGTTTCAAACCAGGCATTACTGTTATCCCCGTACATACAAAGGGGTTCCAGAATTGTGATTTGTTTTTCGACAAGGTATTTGCCGATGATCGTGACCATGTTAAGAATTTCCGGCACTTTGAGTGCTTTCGTCAATTTGGGGAAATAGCTCCGGTGCTGGCCGGAAAAGCAGCGGGAAGAACTTCCCCGGAAGAACGCATCCTCAGCTATAATATCGGGCTGGGACTCCACGATATCGTCTTCGCCAAGCACATTTATGACCGCCTGATCAATATTGAGGAGCAGAAGGAAAAATCCCCCTCCTTTCACTTCCGGCAAACGGCATGCCTGCCCTGATCAGCTGATTTCATCAACATATTCCCCTCGCCTGAAGCGGGAGGTAACGTCAGCCATGAAGATGGAATCCCCACGGGTCAAAAGACGGTTGTCATGAAGACAGCCGTGAATCAGGCGCAAAAACGCGGCCAGCTCATAGCGAAGGCCGTCGCCCTCAAACCTGATAAAATATTTCCTGTTCTGCCGGGGGTCTTCAAAACGCACCTCAAACATCTCCGTCTTCCACCACGGGGAGGGCACGTAAATATAGCCGCGCGTTCCCGTGACGCACAGGTCCCCCTCCCGCTTGGCTCCGATGGCGACCGTGGCGGAGGCTGCCGCATTGGGATAAAGGAAATCCGCCCGCGTAAAAAGGTCCACGCCCGTTTCCGGCTTCCTGCAAGTCGTGAAGCGGATGCGGCGGCTTTCCGTCCCCAGCAGCTTTCCGATGACGAAAACGGGATAAGCCCCCAGCTCCGTCCACGCCCCCCCGGCCTGCATGGGATCGAACTCCCTGCTTGAATCATCCTCAATCAATTTGGTGAACGCGGCGTCCACCGCCTTGATGGAACCGATAACTCCGCTTTCCGCCACGCCTATCAACTGCTGGAAAGCCGGGAAAAAGGCCGTTTTCAGCGCTTCCAGTAAAACGCATCCCCTCTCCGCGGCCAGCAGGAACAGCTCTTCCACCTCTTCCCGGGAAAGGGCAAGCGGCTTTTCGCACAGCACATGCTTTCCTTTCAGGAGGGCTCTTTTGACCAGTTCATAATGCAGATGATGCGGAACGGCCACGTAAACGGCATGGACCTTGTCCAGGAACCGTTCATACTCCGTGTAATATTCCAGCAGTTCATACGATTCCGCAAACCGGCGCACCTTCTCCTCGTCGCGTCCGTAAACGGCCGTTATTTCAATGCCGCTGACGTACTTGGACTCCTGGAGAAAACGGCCCGCTATGCGCCCGTGGCCGGCAATTCCCATGTGGACAATGAAATTCCGGGCGGAACGGAGGTCGGTTGAAGAAACGCCCTTCGTGCGCTCCAGGTAAACCACCTCGCAATGTTCGCGCAGATAATCGAACTTGCCCGTCCAGTCGGAACCGATCACGAAAATATCCGCCCCATACTTCTGGATGTCGTGCAGCTTCTGCCCTTCCAGCTCCTCCGTGATAATAAGGTCCGCCAATCCGGTTTTCCGGACATTTTCCACGCGTTCCTCCAGGCTTTCCAGCACATTCAGCTTGCCCCGGCTCTGGTCGTAGCTGTCTGTGGTCACGCCGACGATGAGGCGGTCCCCCAGCGCCCGGGCTCTTTTCAGAAGATTGACGTGCCCCGTATGAAGCAGGTCGAAAGTGCCGTAGGTGATAACCGTTTTCATGACTGGGACATGTCAATCTGCTTTCCGTAGACGTCAATGAAACGGTTCACCGCCGTCTCAAAGGGGACATGTTCCATCATGTGCTTTACGGAAGGGTGCTTGAACTGGATGCGGTCTGGATAGGACAGGTAATCGCCATAAAAAAATTGCAGGTACTGGCGCGCATGGTTGGGCACGGAGAATTTCATCCCCTCAAACTCCATGGATCCCAGGGGAAAGAACGTCTCATAGGGCAGATGAGTGTTTTTCGTAAATGTGATGGCCGGGGAAAGGAAAATTCCGGGGGTGTCCTCCTCCGCCGCCGGGTCCTTGCCTTCCAGAATCTCCCGGCGGATTTTCTGCTGGATCTGGTCATCGGTCATGTTCATCCGGCCATCCACCAGAACCACGTCTTTTTTAAACGCAGTAAGCCGCCTGTCCAGGCTGCCGTGCTGTTCCGGGGACACGAGGCTTTCCGAATAAAAATGATAAGGGTATACGTCAATGTTGAGAGGAGTGCCCTCATACCCTATTTGCAGGAAGGCATGCCTTTTCCAGGTAAAACCTTCCTCCCGCGGAAAGAGGGAGGGCAGCAGTTCCAGAAGGCGGTCGTACTCCGGCCTCATCATGCTTGCGTCCAGATCATCGTCCCACGGAATAAAGCCCCTGTGCCGCACCGCGCCCAGCAACGTTCCGTAATCCAGCCAGTACCGGAGGCCGTTTTCCCGGCACTTCCGCGCAAAAAGAGCCAGCAAAACGGTATTGCCTTCCTGAAGCAGCCTCAGTTTGCCCGTAGCCGGAGGAACCTGGGAAACGGGATGGTTGTAAATGAGAAGATTGCGGATATCTTCCAGCTTTGACGCCAAAGATTCGTTTCTTCTTCTCCTGAAACCATTCATAAACCGATTGATGATTTTCCGCCCATAATAAGGGAGCTTACAGAGAACCATATATTTTATATGGTTTAATTCCATCATATTCAATCAGTTTTAAAAAATTCAAACCATCTGCCGAAATCGAACGGCCTTTAATCATTGAAGAGGAATCAGTATAATGCAACCTTTCAGCTATGCAACGTTTATTATATTGATTTTCATCAATAAAAAGCTTCTTTCACTCTGGCTAGAAGCTTGAAAATACAACTTTTACCTGAAAAGAAAAAAAGAGGGAAGCTTTCCTGAAATTCTTTTTTCCTTTTTCTGGAACGCATTAAAAAATACTGGAGCAACCGCTCCGTGAAAAATAACAGGCCGCATGAACAAAGACACTCCGCCAGCCGGGAAAAACCATGCGCTGCCGGTCAGCTACACAGCCCTAACCAGGCAAACTTTCCATAGCAAATGCCGCTACTTCAGTACGGGGTTATTTACAGCTTGTCCAGGGCGGAACGGCCGTAAGCCGTGTTGGGATACCTGTCCGCGGCTTCCTCCCAGTATTTCCGGGCCTTGTCCGGATTGTTGAGCTGGGAATCGTAAATCACTCCTATCTTGTACAGGAACAGGGCCCGGTCCTCCTTGCGCCATCTTCTGGATTCCAGGCCTTCCTGAAGGACTTCAACGGAATCCGCATACCGGCGCATATCGTTCAGCAGGCTGGATTCCATGAGCCAGGAACGCACCAGCCCCGAATTTTCCTTCCGGTAGCGTTCCAGCAGTTCCAGGGCTCCCTGCGGATCCCCGGAATTCAGCATGCGCCGGGCGGCGTCCACCAGCACTTCCTCATCCGTGGTGATGTTGGAGGAATACAGCGTCTTGGTCACCAGATCGCCCATCACGGGCAGCAGGTACTTGACCACGAGCCACACTTCAAAGGCAATCACCGGAATCAGGACGACCAGGGATTGCAGCGGGGAAAGGGGAATAGCCTGCGCCAGGAACGCAAAGAGGCCCAGGGGAAGCAGCACCAGCAGCAGCCGTATAAACGTGCGCCGGGCCAGCAGCAGAATCATTTTCAACATGACGGGATTGTTCAAGGGAGTTAGAGGCAGTCCGGGCGGCTCCGGAAAAAAAGGAACGCCTCCGCGGCCCCGCCCGGAGGAAAGGGCCGCGGAGGCTTCCGTTTAAAAGCGGTAAACGGCTTCCACGCCCACGCGGATGCGGAAGTCCTCAATCGTGCTCATGCCGGTGTAGCGGCGGATTTCGGAACGGGTGTTTCCGGCCCAGTCCAGCTGGATGAAGGGAATGACGCGGAACCCGCGGCTGGCATCCACGCCCGTTACGCGCACGGGAGCCGCCAGCTTGATGTTCACCTGGTCAAATCCGGCCACGCCGGAGCCCCAGTAGCTGGAAGAATAGCCGGTTCCGGCGCTCAATTCCAGGTCCACCTTCTCATGAATCAGGCCGCTCCAGCGCTTGCCCGCGTTCAGGTCGATGCGCCAGCCAATCATGCCGTAAAAGCCGTACTGCACGTCCAGGGAGCCAAAATAGCCGTGGCCCGGATCGTCATACGCCAGGCCTGCCGTCACGGACTGGGCCACGGAATGGGGGGCCTTTCCCATGTACTTGCTCAAATAGCCCGGCAGGCCGCCGTAATTGAATTCGTACCCCCCCCGGAAAGACAGGTTGGGGAACAGCTCCTTGACGGCCTTCCAGTTGGCGTCAAAGGCATCCTTGTCGCTCAGCAGGCCGTCGCAGAAGGCCATGTATTCCGCGCCGATTTCCTGCTTCCAGTCCCGGGCCAGGTTAAGATTCAGCTCACCGCCGATGTTGAACACGCCGCTGCGGTTCAGCAGGGAGGATGCCACCACGTCCTTGTAGGCATACCGGGAATCATAACCGATGTGGGCCGCGCCGCTGATCGTATCATTGTAGGAACTTGCGGGACGGGGGTCATAACCGTATCCGTCATAGGCGCCGGCGGAAACCGCGGCCAGGGCTGAGGCCGCCATGAACAGGGCTGTTGCTTTCATAGTAAGCTTATCTTAATCATTTCAACCCCGCCAACGCAAGCAGAATCCCGGAACGGCCCGGAGAAACGGACCTTGGCGGCAACAGCGGGAAAATCCCTTGAAAAAAGACAGGGTCTTTCTTGTAAAGAATCCCTTTCCTCCTATGATGGGGCAGTGATGGACTGGAACGCTGATTTGTATGAAAACAAGCATGATTTTGTCGCGGAATATGGCAGGGACCTGCTCTCCCACGTGCCGGAAAACCCCGGCCAGGCCATTCTGGACCTGGGCTGCGGAACCGGCACGCTGACGCACGCCCTGCTGGAAAAATCGACCTCCGTCGTCGGGCTGGACGCCTCCCCGGAAATGATTGGAAAGGCACGGCAGCTTTATCCCGGCATGGACTTCCGCGTGCTGGACGCCTGCCTCATGCCCTGGAACAACTGGTTTGACGTCATTTTTTCCAATGCCGCCTTCCATTGGATACCGGACCACGGGGCTCTTTTGAAAGCCGTCTCCCGCGCCTTGAAACCGCAGGGAAAACTGATCTGCGAATTTGGGGCCCACCGCAACATCCTCCGCATCAGGGAGGCCTTCCGGCCCAGCCTGGAGCGGATGAACCTCCCGTACAAGACACGTTTTTACTTCCCCACCGTGGAAGAATACCGCAGCATGCTGGAACAGTCGGGACTGCGCCCGGAAGTGGTGATGGACTTTGACCGCCCCACGCCGCTGAAAGACGGGCCGGACGGCTTGCGCAACTGGGCGCGCCAGTTCTTCTGGGCGGACCTGAAGTGCCTCCACGAAAAACGGCGCGTCCGGATTTTCGAGGAAATGGAAAAGGCCCTGCGGGACGAGCTGTGGGACGGCACCCAATGGGTGGCGGACTACCGGCGCATCCGGGTGATCGCTTCCAAATAAGCCGAAGGCCCCCACAGGGGAAAAGGCGCGCGGGCGTGCCGGATACGCTGATAATGCTTGAGCCTCCAACGGGCATTTTGTACAAAAGCCGCCAATGAGTATGTTCACTCCTTTTGAAGAAAAGATGGAGTCCGCCGGCGTTCCGGCCGCAGCCGTCAAAGCTTTCTCCCGCTGTTACGAAGCTCTCGTCTCCAACCACTCCGGCATGATTCCGGAAACGGACATCCAGCCCGCCGACCAGGTGGTGGACTGGCAGGACATCACGGCCTCCACCCCCGCGGCGGACAAGGACCTGATCTCCCAGTGCGTGTGCATCAAGCTCAACGGCGGCCTCGGCACGAGCATGGGCCTCCAGAAGGCGAAAAGCCTGCTGAAGGTAAAGGGTGAAGACACGTTCCTGGACTTGATCGTCCGGCAGGTGAAGCACCTGCGCTCCATCTCCGGCACGCCCGTGCGCCTTCTGCTGATGAACTCCTTCTCCACCAGCGCGGATACGCTGGCCTACCTGGAAAAATACGCGTCTGACGGCTTTGCGGACCCCGCCCAGGTGGAGCTGATGCAGAACCGCGTTCCCAAAATCCTGGCGGACGGGCTCGCCCCGGCCAGTTGCCCGGAACAGCCGGAACTGGAATGGTGCCCGCCCGGCCACGGTGACCTGTACCCGGCCCTGCTGGGTTCCGGCTGGCTGGACCGCCTGCTGGCGGACGGCGTCAAATACGCCTTCGTCTCCAACTCCGACAATCTGGGCGCACAGCTTGACATGAACTTCCTGCGCTGGTTTGCGGAGAGCGGCGCCCCCTTCGTCATGGAAGTCACCCGCCGCACGGAGGCGGACAAGAAAGGCGGCCACCTGGCCGTCAGGAAGGCGGACGGCCACTTGATCCTGCGGGAAGTTGCCCAGTGCCCGGATGCGGACATTCCCGAATTCCAGGACATCTCCAAGCACCGCTATTTCAATACCAACACGCTCTGGATACGCCTGGACGCCCTCAAGGAAATCCTGGACGCCAACGGCGGCGTGCTCCCTCTGCCCATGATCCGGAACAGCAAGACGCTCAACCCCCGCGACCCGGAATCCGCCCCGGTGTACCAGCTGGAAACGGCCATGGGCGCGGGCATCGAGTGCTTTCCCGGCGCAAGGGCCGTCAACGTTCCGCGTTCCCGGTTCTTCCCCGTCAAGACCACGTCCGACCTGCTCCTGCTGCGTTCGGACGCCATCGCCGTGGATGAAGACGGCAAGGTGGCCCTGGCTCCGGAACGGGAAGGAAAAACTCCCGTTGTGGACCTGGACTCCAAGCTGTACAAGCTGGTGGACTCCCTGGACAGCCTGGGCCTGCCTTCCCTGATCGGGCTGGACAAGCTGACCCTGCGCGGCCGCTTCCACTTCCAGGACGGAGCCGTTCTCCAGGGCACGCTGCTGATGGAAAACGATTCCGAAGAAACGAAGGAAATCCTCCCGGGCGTTTATGCCGGAGCCTGAACTCCATTCTTCCGCCTCCGCCCCCCGCCCGGTCAAAGCCGGGCTGGGCGTGGAGGACATCCGGCACATTCCCGCCCGGGAAAGGGAGCTGCGCTTCACCCGCAACCGCGCGGGCTCCGTCCTGCTGGCAGCGGGATTCCTGCTGATCGCCATCGCCGCCTTCCTCCAGCTCACGGGTTACGATACGATCACCCCGTACCTGCCCGCCCCCCTGTGGGCCATGCAGGCTGCGGCGCTTGTTCCCTCCGTCCTCTGCCTGATTGCGGGGAGCCGCTGCCTGAAGCACGCGGCCGTCATCGTCACCCCGGTAGGCGTGGAAATCCTGCCCTTCCTGCGGGCGCGCCGCGCCATGCAATGGTGCTTCTGGCAGCAGATACGTTCTGCGGACCGGAAAGGCGGACGCCTGAACCTCCGCCTGACGGACGGCTCAACCGTCGCGGTCAGCCTGCGCTCCATGACAGCCGCCAGCCGGGAAATGCTGGTCCATGCGGTCCGGCAGCGCGTCAACACCCTGCAATGCTCCGGTTATGGTAAGGCCTGAAAAACTGGCCGCTCTCCAGGAGCGGATGGAAGCCCTGGGCATCCGTGAACAGGATCTGGAGGAAAGCTTTGTCCGCGGAAGCGGGCGCGGCGGCCAGAAGGTGAATAAAACCAACAACTGCGTTTATCTCAAGCACATCCCCACGGGAATCGCCGTCAAATGCCACGTGGACAGGTCCCGCGAGCTCAACCGCTTTCTGGCGCGCAGGGAACTGTGCGACGCGGTGGAACAAATGCAAACGGGCCGATGCGCCGCGAGAGCCCGCGTCATCCAGCGCATGCGCCGGCAGAGGGACCGTAGAAGACGCAGGCGTTCCAGTCCTCCGGCTCCCTCTCCGGACAACGAATAACGGCTCCAAAAGCCGCTAGGAACGCGGGAAAACCTCCCGGTACTTCTCCTTCAGCATGGCGAATACATTGTGGGGGACATAGCGGCTCACCTGGCTTTCCCAGCCTTCCGGGCCAATCAGCCCCTTGATCATGCTGGAGGACAGTTCCGCCGTATCCCGCGGAGGCATCAGGAACACCGTGCAGACCTTGGGAGCCATGTCCGCATTAATATGGCGCATCACGCGTTCATATTCATAATCCTGCGTGGAACGGATGCCGCGCAGCATGAACGTGGCCCCGTGTTCGTTGGCAAAATCCACCAGAAAGCGGTTGTGGAACTCGGCAATGCGCACGTCCGGCATGTCGGAAAGCGCCACCCGCAGCATGGTCATGCGTTCCTCATGGGAAAACGTGTAGTGCTTGTCCGGATTGTCGCCTATGGCCACAATCAGCTCATCAAACATCCTCGCCCCCTGCTTGATCATCCATAAGTGACCATTGGTCAGAGGGTCAAAACTACCGGCATACACGGCGATGCGCTTCATTCGTGCCATGCTATACCCCCTCCTGCGGAAAATACAATCCTTTTCCATGCGGCGGACCCGCCCTCTCCGTTCAGGCCCGCTCTTTTCCGGACATCCCTGCTTGACACTCCTGCAATAACGGCTAAACATTAACGGACAGCGCCTCACTTCCCGCGTGCGGGCGGCTGTTCCGCAACTATCCGACCTTTCTCCCATGACAGAACCTTCCTCTTCCTTTCCGGAGCGTCCATCCCTTCCGCCTTCCTGCCCCACCTCCGTCCGCAGAGATCCGCAGTCCCTGCTTTCCCCTTCCTGGTGGAGGCATGGGCACATCCCGCTGCTTGTCCTGATTGCCAGCGGCTTTGCCGCGGATTTCATGTTCGGTACATTGGAGGGCCTGGGCATCGGTACTGCGCTGGGCCTTCTGCTGTACACGGCGGCCTTTCTGGCACTGAGAACGGACCTCAGCCGGAAGGAGCAGGTGTTCCTCGTTTTCATGGCCGTGCTGAACGCTGCTGCGGCAGGCGCCAACCTGACTTCCTTTACCCAGTTCAATCTGCTCATCGGCCTGGGGCTTCCCGTGGTGATAACGTTCCTGCCGCGGAAAGAGGGCAACAGCTTTGACCCTGCCAAACGGTACGTCACCTGGTGGGGCTATAAATTTTTCCGGGTGACCCAGGCAAAAGAGGCGGCCGCAAACGTCCTGGGGAAAATTCCGCTTGCAGGCAGCGTCGCCATCGGAGTCATTCTGTTCCTGGTCTTCCTGTCCATCTTTGCGGACGGGAACCCTGTGGTCGCCGCCGTCAGAACAGCCATGAACAAATGGTTCTGGAGCTATTGCTCCTGGCTGGTTCCGGATATGGGAACGGTAGCGGACATCCTCCTGTGGTGCCTGGGAGCCCTGGCATTCGGCATTGCAGCCATGCCGCGCTCCCGCTCTTCCTTCCCGGAACAACACCCCGTGCGTCCGGGCAGCCCCTGGCTCCCGCACCTCCCCGCCGTTTCCCTGCTGTTCATCAACCTGGCTTTTCTGGTCAACAACGGCACGGACGTGGCGTTTTTATGGCGGGGAAGCGTTCCTGACGGCATCTCCCAGACCGCCTATCTGCACGACGGGGCGGACTCCATCATGCTGGCGGCCTTTCTTTCCGCCCTGGTGCTGCTGGTCCTGTTCCGTCCGGAAGGCTCCGTGCGGGCGTCAAAAACGGGAATCGTCCTGGGCTTCATCCTGGCGGCGCAGACGGGACTGCTCGCCGCCAGTGTGGGCATGAGGCTGTATTTCCAGATAAAAGATTTCGGCTTCTCTCCCAACCGCGTCACGGCCGGCATCTATTTGCTGATGGGAGCCTGCTTCCTGTACCTTCTCTTCCGCTACATGGCCGGCCATGGAAACTGGCTGCGTTATGGAAAACTCTGCGGCGCCATAGCCCTTGTTTTCCTGGCCCTGACCGGGCTCCGCAGTCCGTCCCAACTGAGCGGCGACCTGAACCTGATGACGATGGACAGACAGTCGGACTGGTATTTCAGCGATGGAGACCTGCCGCGCTTTGAACTCCGGGACAACATCCCCTTCGCCATGGCCGTCTACCGCCGGCTGGGAGGGGATACGGAAGCCGGAGCCAACGTTTACGCCATGACCCGGGAAGCTCTCCATGCCGAAAGCCGCATTTGGAACTGGCGTTCCCGCAACCTGCGGAAATGGAGACGGGACCGGCAGAGGATGCAGTTCCGGCAGCTTCCCGAACCCACGGCACAAGCCACCTACGGCACGGATGCGTGGCGTCCTTCCTCCCGGCCCACTGGAATGAGGCCTAACTGACGGAGGGGCCGGTTCCTGCGGCGCGGGGAAGATTTTCATCCCCCCGGCTTGTCAAGGAGCCGTATTTTTTGCATCATGCTTCTCCGTTATGCAGAAACGACGCGTCGTCATCCTGGGTTCCACCGGTTCCATCGGAACCAGCGCCCTGAAAGTCGCCCGGGACATTCCGGACAGAATGGAAATCGTGGGGCTGGCCGCCGGAACCAGCGTGGAGGCGCTGGCCCGCCAGGCGAGCGAATTCAACGTCCGCAACGTATGCATTTTTGACCCGTCCGGGGCGGACAAGCTGGCGCGCGCCCTTCCCGGCGCCCAGGTGGAAACGGGCGAGGAAGGCCTGTGCCGCCTGGCGCGGCTTCCGGAGGCGGACATGGTGCTGATCTCCATCGTGGGGACTGCCGGCCTCAAGCCCGCACTGGCCGCCATTGAAGCAGGCAAGGACCTCGCCATCGCCAGCAAGGAAATTCTGGTCATGGCCGGCCAGATTGTCATGGAAAAGGCGCGCCAAGCAGGTGTGCAGGTGCTTCCGGTGGACAGCGAACATAACGCCATCTTCCAGTGCCTGAACGGCAGCCACGGCGGACCGGATGCCGTTTCCCGCCTGATTCTGACGGCGTCCGGCGGCCCCTTCCGCACCTGGAAGAAGGAAGACCTGGAGCACGTCACGCTGGAACAGGCCCTCAAGCACCCCACCTGGAGCATGGGCCGGAAAATCACCATAGACTCCGCCACCCTGTTCAACAAGGGGCTGGAAATGATTGAGGCCCGCTGGCTGTTTGATGTTCCCATGGAAAAGGTGGACGTCATCGTTCACCCGCAGAGCATCGTGCATTCCATGGTGGAATACCGGGACGGCACGGTGCTGGCCCAGATGAGCAGCTCGGACATGTGCTTCCCCATCCAGTACGCCGTCACGTGGCCGGACCGCGTTCCCAACTCCCTCAGGCAGCTCAACTTTGCGGAGATAGGCCAGCTGGTGTTCGAGGCGCCCCGTCCGGACGCCTTCCCCGCCCTGGACCTGGCGCGCAGGGCCGGCGCCAGCAGCAGCACCCTGGCCGCCGTCTACAACGCCGCCAATGAAGTGGCGGTGGACGCCTTCATTCAGGGAAAACTCACCTTCCCCGGCATCTGGAGACTGGTGGAAGCCGTCATGAACGACCATTCCCCGGCAGATCCCCGCGGAGAGCTGGCCCCCATCCTGGAAGCGGACCAGTGGGCCAGGCGGCGCGCGGCGGAACTGATTCCTTCCCTTTCCCGCCCTTCCTGACGCCATGACCGCCCGGATTCCCGCCGGAGCGCCCCCCCGGGCGGCGCGCATCACCATCCTGGACATCCTCCGGGCGCTGGCCCTGCTGGGCATCGTCATCGTCCACGCGCACGACCACTTCAACCTGTACCTCCCCATGCCCCCTGCGGAGGGATGGCAGGCCGCGGCCAACAGCGCGGCGGACTGGGCCTACGAACACCTTTTCGTCAGCAAATCCTTCCTTCTCTTCTCCTTCCTGTTTGGCCTCAGCTTCTTCATCCAGCTGGACAGGCAGGAACAGAAAGGCGTCGACTTCCGGAAGCGCTTCATGTGGCGGCTGGCGCTCCTGTTCCTGCTTGGGCTGGCGCACACCCTTTTTTATGACGGGGACATCCTCACCATCTTCGGCGTGCTGGGCTTTGCCCTGGTGGCCCTGTACAAACGCGGCACGCCTCTTCTTGTCATCCTCTGCCTGCTGTGCCTGATGCAGCCCGTCGCCTTCATGGACACGCTGTCCCGCGCCGGACTGGCGGACCTGTGGCCGCATTCCTCCGGCTGGTTCCACCCGGCCTCCCCGGCGGCAGGCCCTTCGCGTGAATTCCTGTACGCCCACGGCAGCTGGGGGGAAGCGGCCCTGTGGAACCTGACGCAGGGCCAGGCGGGCAAATGGCAGTTCTTCCTGCTCAGCGGCCGCATCTGGCAGACGCTGGGCCTCTTCATCCTGGGCATGCTGGCGGGGAGATGGCAGGTCTTTGTGGACGCTCCGAACAAGCGCCGCCTGTTTCTGCGGATGCTTGGAATCTCCGGAACCCTGTTTCTGGCTCTGCTGGCAGCGCGCCTGCTCCTCACCTCCCGGCTGGACTCCGCGCTGGGAACGGACGCTGGACACCTTCTGCACCAATGGGAAAACCTCGCCTATACCGCGGCCTTCGTCTCCGCCGCCGTCCTGCTGTTCACCCATCCCGGCCTTCCCCTGCCATCCAGGCTGCTCAGCAGCGCCGGAAAATGCACGCTGACGTGCTACGTCTCCCAAACGCTGGTGTTCACCTTCCTGTTCTTCGGGTGGGGCCTGGGGCTGGCGCAAGGCATGGGGCCGTGGGCGTGCCTCTGTGCGGCGGTAGCCGTCTTCCTGCTTCAAGCCTGGGCGTGCCGCCTCTGGCTAGCCCTCTTCCTGTACGGCCCCCTGGAATGGCTGTGGCGCACCGCCACCATGTGCCGCATGCAGCCGTTCCGCAAGCGCATGCCATAGGAAGGGCGGCCCTTCTTCCTCCCTGCGTCTGTTAAAGCCCGGTTTCCCCGGAAGAAGGAGGAATGAAGCGCATGGCCTCCTGCGTCCGGTCCGTGATAAAGCCGTTCCTTTCGTAAAAAGGCACTCCTTCGCGGTAGGAGGTGAGCACCACGTTCAAATACCCGGCATAGCGCCTTTTGCACAGCTCCAGCAGGCGGGAACCGACGCCGCACCCCTGGTACAGCGGATGCACCAGCAGGTAATGGACATACGCCGTCATGGTTCCGTCATCCATGGCGGCGATCAGTCCCGCCAGCCTGCCGCCGTCCCAGGCGGAAAACACGGCCCCGTAATGGAGCAATGCTTTCGCCAGGCGTTCCGGATGCCGCCCGGATTCCCATTGGACGGAAAGGAACAATTCCTCCAGCGCCGCCGGGGAAAATTCTTTGGTGTCAGTGTAGGAAAGAACCATGGAAAAAGGCATTTGTCCGTAAAAAAGGCTTTCCGCCCTACAGGGCGGAAAGCCTGAAAAAAGAGGGAAAAGCGCTTCACTCGTCGTCTTCCGCGTCAAAGGCGGAATCTTCCGAATCAAAGTCCTCATCCAGGTGGGCAGTGAATTTCTTCACGCGCTGCTGGACGGGAAGCGGAGAGAGCACCATGTGCATGGTGTTGCCGGCCAGGCGGGGAGCCTGGTCCACCTGCGCCATGGTCTTCAAGTCCGCAATGACCTTGTTGAACATGTCATAGCCAAGTTCCTGGTGGGCGTTCTCACGGCCGCGGAAGCGGAGCTGGAAACGGACCTTGTGGCCATGGTCCAGGAAGCTTTCCGCACGGGCCAGCTTCACGTTGTAGTCGTTCGTGTCCGTCCCGATGCGGAGCTTGACTTCCTTAAGCTTGATCGTGCGGCTCTTGTTGTTTTTCTGGAGCTTGGACTGCTGGTACTTGTACCGTCCATAGTCCACCACGCGGCACACGGGCGGATCGGCATTGCCCGCCACTTCCACCAGGTCCAGGCCCAGGGCCTTGGCCTTTTCCAGCGCGTCGCGCGTATTCATGACGCCGAGCTGGTCGCCGTTGGCAGTCACCACGCGCACGCGGGGGGCGCGGATGCGTTCATTCACACGGGTTTGATCACCGCGCTCACGGCGGCGATTACCATCATTATTCTTCGTTGGCTTGATTGGCACGTCCGGATACTACTAAACTAAATAAAATAACTTGGCAACTCAAATCATGGGGGAAATATGACGCTCCGCAATTTCCCTGACCACAACGTCCGCAAACTGTTCAAAGGGCATCGCCCCCAGGTCTCCCTTGTCCCGGTGGCGGACGGAAACGGTGCCTTCCTCCGCCTCACGCTGGCCGAGCACCAGCATGTAGGGAACGCGGTCCAGGCGGGCGTTGCGGATCTTCGCGCCGATCTTGTCCGGCGTTTCATCCACCGTCACGCGCACTCCCCTGGCGGCCAGGGCGGCGCGGTGCGCGGCGGCCACGTCCATCACCTTGTCGGAGATGGGGAGCACGCGCACCTGTTCCGGTGAAAGCCAGGTGGGGAATTTCCCTTCAAAATGCTCAATCAGCAGGCCCGTGAAACGCTCCATGGAACCGAACGGCGCGCGGTGCACCATCACGGGGCGGTGCGGCTTGTTGTCCGCTCCGGTGTAATGTAGGTCAAAGCGTTCCGGCAGGTTGTAGTCCACCTGCACGGTGCCCAGCTGCCATTCGCGCCCGATGGCGTCGCGCACGATGAAGTCGATCTTGGGGCCGTAAAAGGCGGCTTCCCCGGCTTCCTCGCTGTAATCCGCACCCAGCCATTCCGCGGCTTCCCGCAGGGCCTGTTCCGCCTTGTCCCAGTTTTCCGGAGAGCCCACGTACTTGTCGCTTTCCGGGTCGCGCATGGAAAGGCGCACGCGGTAGTCCGTCATGCCCAGCGTGCCGAAGATGGTCTTCACGATGCCGAGGCACTGGCGGATTTCCCCGGCAAGCTGGTCAGGCGTGCAGAAAATGTGGGCGTCGTCCTGCGTAAAGCCGCGCACGCGGGTCATGCCGCCCAGCTCACCGCTCTGTTCCCAGCGGTACACGGTTCCGAATTCCGCCAGCCTCACGGGCAGGTCCCGGTAGGAATGGGCGTCATTCGCGTAAATCTTGATGTGGTGCGGGCAGTTCATCGGCTTGAGCATGTAGCCCTCAATGGTGCCGTCAGCCAGCCCGTTGAACAGTTCCGCGCAGGAAGCTCCTTCCTGGCTCAGCTTTTCCATGGCGTCCCGTTCCGGGATGGGCGCGTACTGGCTTTCCTGGTAATACGGGAAGTGGCCGGACGTGCGGTACAGGTCCAGCTTGCCGATGTTGGGGGTGTACACCTGGGAATAGCCCAGCTTGTCCAGCTCCTGCGTGATGAAATCCTGAAGGGAGCGGCGGATGAGAGCCCCTTTGGGCTTCCAGAGGATCAGGCCCTGGCCCACGGCCTCGTCAATGCAGAAGAGCCCCAGTTCACGGCCCAGCTTGCGGTGGTCGCGGCGGCGCGCTTCCTCCAGCCGTTCCAGGTGCTCGTCAAGCTGGGTGCGGTTCGGGAAGCAGGTGCCGTAAATGCGCTGGAGCATGGGGCGGTTCTTGTCCCCCTTGTAAAAGGCGCTCGCCACGCTCATGACCTTGAACGCCTTGCAGTTCCCCGTGCGGCCCACGTGCGGGCCGGCGCACAGGTCCGTAAAATCACCGTTGCGGAACAGGGAAATCTCCTCGTCTTCCGGAATGTCGTTCAGCAGGTCGATCTTGAAGCGGGAAGGCTCGCTGCGGGGCCCCAGGGCGCCCAATTCCCCGGATTCCGCCATCTTCATGGCCTCCGCGCGGGAAATAACTTCCTTCTGGAAAGGCTGGTTTTCCTTCACCACCTTCTTCATCTCCTCCTCAATGCGCTCAAAATCCTCTGTGCTGATGCGGTGGTCCAGCTCCACGTCGTAATAAAAACCGTTATCCACGGCGGGGCCGCCGGCCAGCTGGGCGTCCGGCCAGAGGCGGCAAATGGCCGTAGCCAGAACGTGTGCGCAGGAGTGGCGCAGCCGTTCCAGATCAGACATCTGATGGCGTTCTTCAAGAGTCTTTCTTTCCTTGTGTTCGGACATACGCGCATTAGTTAACCTCCCCTAGGCACTGTTGGCAAATGCAAAAAACCCTCCTCTCCAAAAATTCAAGGCATGAACGCCGCGGAGACTTTCCGGAAGAGAACGAACACTCTCCCCTTTTTCTTCTTTACGGTTGCCGCACTGGAAAATCCGGTATAACAAGAAATTCATGCTGAATGTCATCTGCCATACCTTGGGAGCCGCTCTTCTTCTGCTTGGCATATGGATCATTCTGCTGGACTGGTACGTTTTCATCTCCCTTCATTTCACCAAGTCTGAACGATGGAACAGCTTTTCCTTCACACCATTCGCAGGAGGAATCCTCAGTTGCGCCGCTCTCCGGCTTCTTCCTCCTACCCGAGAAATGGGCATCCGATGGCTTCCCATCCTTCCGGATTCCGGTGTCATCCTGTACAGCGTCCATCTGGTTAAACAATTCTTCAAGTTTCTTTTTCGTCGTTCCCCATAAGCATTTTCTCATTTTGCACCATCGCGGGGAGAACTGGAAAAAACAGAATGCAACCATTTACCTTCCATCCGCTATCCCTCCCTCAACGAGTGATTTACACCTGCGGCCGTTTATGCCATAGTGGCGGCCAGCGGTTATGAAAATCCTCCCCCTCTCCCTTCTCTGCCTCTGCCTGCCCTGCGGCCTCTCCCGGGGCGACCAGCCGCCGGACGGCTCCCCCGTCCGCTTCCAGATCAGCATGGACCAGGCCGCGGAACACAAGGCTCCGGAACCGGACCCTGTTCCGGACCAGAGCACGCCGTTCAATGCGGCCAGGCTGCTGCTCCGCGCCCTTCAGGAAAAAACTGACTGGAAAAACGAACCGTACAAATCCCTGCCCGCCACCTCCCCCTTTGTAGGCCAGCTCAAGCTGAAAAGCATCCTTTCCCGCATGGAGGCGGTCCAGGCGTATGTAACCGGAGCGGCCCCGGAACGCCCCCCTTTTGTGGATGAAGCCTCCATCATTACCCAGGGAGACCTGGCGATGGCCTACATCCTGCTGCCGGACAAGACAAACCCGTACGTCTATGCAGCCACTGCGGTGGCCCTGGTGAAAAAGGGCGGCCAGTGGAAGGCCTCCCTGACCCCAGGGAGCTTTGACAATACGTTCCTTCCCTTTGACGACCAAATCCGGGAGGAAGCGAAAAAAATATCAGCGGAAGCCAAGAAGAAAATCTTCGGCCTCGCCCACCAGTACTCCGTGGCCGCCGTCAAAGCCGCCCTGGAGCACATCAAGCGGTTCCGTGTGGAAGCCGTAAAGGGGAAATCGGACGACGAACTCAAGACCCTGCTCATCCGCACCGTGAAAGGGGATGACCCGGCACGCATTGCCGCCCTGCTCGTTTCCCCGTACTACATGGAATCCGCCATCACCCAGAGCGCCCGGCTCACCCCCGTGGTCAAGGCCATGCGCCTTCAGGACAGGAGGGAGGAAAGCCGATACATCCAGCCCACCAACCTCAGCTTCATGACCTTTCCGAACACCATCCTGGTTCCCCTGCGCCCCCATCCGGATGACCAGACAGACCCGAACAAACGGGATGAGGACCAGCAGGAGGAGGCCAATAAGAACAATGCGAAGAAGAGCGGCAAGGACATTCACAGCATTGCGGCCATGACCATCCTGCCCCCGCGCATGAGCATGCCGGACACGGACAAGCCCGCTCTCATTTACCGCTATGCGCTGGAGAAAATCAAGGACCCCACGGATGGCTTCCCCGTTTTCAAAATGTATCTGACGGACGCCTTCACTTCATGGAACCTGAAAGCGGACGAATCCACCACCGCCCGCATCATGGCGGATTTCCACCGGACCTACCCCCCCCTGGCCTTTCCCACGCCGGAAGAGGCCGTGACCGCCGCCGGGCGCGCCCTGGCGAACCGGGACAGCCTGGCCATGATACGCATGCTGGCTCCGGCCAAATTCGCCTCCGTGAAGGAATTTGAAGACGCGCTCTCCCAGTTGAAAACGGTCATGGGCAGGATTCCCGCCCCCCGGACCGAGGTGAAGGAAAAAGGCGCTCCCGTCGTCAAGGCTGCCTACGTTCCCGTCACCAGGGACGGCGCCCCCGGCATCAAGGCCACCATCGGCGTGCGGCCCGCTTCCAGAAACGGATTCTCCGTCAACAACCTGTACCTTACCAAAACAGACAGCGGCTGGATGATCACCGGAGCTGATGTGGAGAACCCGCTGGCGCTGGACGAACAAAAAAAACCCTGAAAACCGCCCGGGGAACGCCCGCCCCTCTATCACACAACCTTTTCCATTATCACACCATGATGAATCTACCGATACGGCCGCGCCGCAACAGAAAATCCGCCAACATCCGGGGTCTCATCCGGGAAACCTCCCTCTCCCCGGAACACCTCATTTACCCGGTCTTCGTCCATGAAGGAACCGGGAACCAGCCCATTTCCTCCCTGCCCGGCTGCACGCGCTGGAGCGTCAAGGGCCTGGTGGAGGAAGCCAAGCGCCTGATGGACCTGGGCATCCGCACGCTGGACCTTTTCCCGGCCATCCCGGACGGGAAGAAAACCCCGGACGCCTGTGAGGCCTGCAACCCTGACGGCCTCATTCCGCGCACCATTTACGCGCTCAAGAGCGAGGTGCCCGGCATCACCGTCATGACGGACGTGGCGCTGGACCCCTACAATTCAGACGGTCACGACGGCCTGGTGGAATTCCGCTCCGACGGCACGATGGAAATCCTCAATGACGACTCCGTGGAGGTCCTCTGCCGCCAGGCTTTGTGCCACGCGGACGCCGGGGCGGACATCGTCTCCCCCAGCGACATGATGGACGGCCGCGTGGCCGCCATCCGCGCCACCCTGGATTCCGAGGCCTTGGACGACGTCTCCATCATGGCCTATACCGCCAAGTACGCCAGCGCCCTGTACGGGCCGTTCCGCGGCGCGCTGGAAAGCGCGCCGAAGGAGGGGGACAAGAAAACGTACCAGATGGACCCCGGCAACATCCGGGAAGCCCTCAGGGAAGCGCAGCTGGATGAAGCGGAAGGCGCGGACATCCTGATGGTGAAACCCGCCACGCTGTATCTGGACGTAATGGCCGCCATGCGGAAGCACGTGACGCTGCCGATAGCCGCCTACCACGTCAGCGGGGAGTACCTGATGATCAAATCCGCCGTGGCTTCCGGCTGGCTGGATGAACGGGAAACCGTTCTGGAGACTCTAACCTCCATCCGGCGCGCCGGGGCGGACATGATCCTCACGTATTACGCCCCCCAGGCCGCCGAATGGCTTAAACAACGCTGACGCCGCACGGCCTCCGCACAGGAGGTGGACGTACGGTCCAGAATACCGCTCTCCGCATGTCTACCTCCACAAAAATATTTGTCGGCATCGTGATCGTCGTCGTCATGGCGCTCACCTCCCTCTGGGGCGTCTATGCCCCCACCTTCTCGGAAGCCTACGTACTGCCCGTACAGATGACGACGGCGGACGGCGCCCCGCTGGGCAACTTCCAGTGCCGCCCGGTGGCCGCGGAAAACGGGAAGACGCTCCTGGTCTTCCGGGATACGGACTTCCTGCGCCAGACCACGGGGAACATGGTCCATTCCAAGATCATCCTTTCCTACAAGGGCACGCCGTTCTTTGAAGGCATCGTCCCCGGCCCCATGGAGGCCATAGAAATTCCCTCCGGGAACCTTCCGCCCCAGTTCCAGGCGCTCCAGCAGAACTGACCTGGGCTGCTCCGGAAAAGAAAACCTCCGGACCGGGAACCGCCCTGTTATGGCATTGTTACTGAAAGGGCGCAGGTTTCTCTATACAAACAGGGAAACATTGTGGTTTTATAGAATCAAACGATGAGTGATTCAGCCTATACCATTCTGATTGCGGAGGATGACGACAGCATCAGGCACGCCCTGACGGACGTGCTGACCGCATCCGGCTACGAGGTGCTGGCGCTGGAAGAGGGCCTGACCGCCATCCGCGCCGTGCGGGAACGCAACTTTGACCTGGCCCTGCTGGACGTAGCCATGCCGGGAGCTGACGGCTTCCAGGTGCTCCAGGTCATGTCTGCGGAGCGCCCCGGCACGCCCGTCATCATGCTCACGGCGCGCGGGGAGGAGGAGGACCGCGTGCAGGGTCTCAAGCTGGGGGCGGACGACTACATCGTCAAGCCGTTCAGCATCCGGGAGCTGCTCGCCCGCATCGAGGCCGTGCTGCGCAGATCCCCGGAACGGCCGCGCCAGCTCCGGGAAATCCGGATCCCAGGCGCATCCCTGGACAGCGCCAACCGCCTGCTCACCTTTGAGGACGGAAAGGAAACCTCCCTGACCGCACGGGAATTCGAATTCCTCACGTACATGGCCACCCACCCCAACCGCGTCATCACGCGGGACGAACTGCTCCGGCGCGTGTGGGACGTGGACCCGCGCCTGACGGATACGCGCTCCGTGGAAATGACCGTCATGCGCCTCCGGGACAAGCTGGGGACCGTCGCGGCCGCCCCGCTGGAAACGCTCAGAAGCCAGGGCTACCGCTGGAACTCATCCTTCGTCTCCTGACCCGTGAACCGGCGCATACGCATCACTCTGCTGGCAATCAGCCTGCTGCTGGTCATCGGCACGCTCGGATGGCTCACCCACGTTCTGCTGGTGCAGGCGGAGGAAACGGGCCGCTCCGAACAGCGCATCAGGGTGGAGGCCCTGGCTCATGAAGCCAAGCTGGAAATGGACCGCCTCCTGACCTCCTTCATCACCTTTGAACAGGCCCGCGGCTACTTTGAATACCAGCCCTTTTACGCCTACAAGCGCCCTTATGACCAGCGCATGGGCTCCCCGGAACCCGGAGAGGCCGCCCGCGGCTCCAACCTCTCCTCCTACCTGCCGGACTACGTCACGGCCTATATCCAGATCTCCCCCTCCGGCCATGTAACCGGACCCGCGCTGGACCCGCAGCTTGCCGAACATCTGAATGAGCAGAAGGACCTCTACCAGCGGCTGAACGGCAAGGTCTCCGCCCTCACCTCCGTGCCGTCCAGCGGCAACCTCTGGACGGACATTCGGAATGAAATCCTGCATGAAGCCCCGGAACCTGAGCCGACGGCATCCGGCACGCCGGCCCAGGTGGAAACCGTCACCTCCTTCGTCCCAGTGGAAGACGGGGGGAACCTCTATATCCTGCGCCAGGTGCACACCAGCCGCGGCGTCTATTTGCAGGGGGCCCTGATGAACATGGACAACTTGAACCGGCGGCTGCCCGGCCAGGTAAAGCTGTTGCTTCCCCACAGCCGCCTGGCTACCTTCGATCCCTCCGCCCCGCCTCCCGCAGAAGCGCGGCAGACGGGCACGCTCCCCTTTGCCAACGCCCCCCTGGTCTTTCTGCCGGGAGACACCGGAGCCGTCCCCCTCCAGGACCACAAGAAAATGCTGACCTGGACGCTCACGCTCATCTGGAGCATGGTACTGCTGGGCGCGGCAGGCGTCATCTGGCTCATGCTGGGCACCTTCCGCCTGGAGCAGCGCCGCGGGGACTTCGTCTCCGCCGTCACCCATGAACTCAGGACGCCGCTCACCTCCTTCTCCCTGTATACGGAAATGCTGGAGGACGGCATGGTGCCGGAGCAGAAAAAGCCGGAATACTACGCCAACATGCAGCGGGAATGCCGCCGCCTGGAACACCTGATTGAAAACGTGCTCTCCTACTCCCGGCTCCAGCGGAACGCCATCCGCCGCACGCGGGATACGCTCACCTGCCAGGAACTCTTTGAACCCATTGCGGAAAAAATAGACCGCCGGCTCCGGGAGGCGGGCATCAGCTTCTCCTTTGCCCTGGCGCAGCCCATCCGCATCCTGCCCATTCATACGGATGCCGTCTCCGTGGAGCAGATCATGGACAACCTGACCTCCAACGCCATTAAATACGCCAAGGGGGAAAACGCCAAAGTCCAGCTCACCGTCCAGGCGGACCGCCACAACATCGTCATCCGCTTCCGGGACAACGGCCCGGGCATCTCCCCGAAAAACCGCAAGCTGGTGTTCAAGCCCTTCCGGCGCACGAAGGACGCCTCCGACAGCCGCAAGCCCGGCGTAGGCCTGGGGCTGGCGCTGGCCAAGGATACGGCACGCTCCCTGGGGGGGGACCTGAAACTGGAATTCGGCACCTTGGGGGGAGCCAGCTTCCTGCTGACACTTCCCAAATCCTGACCCCGCCAAGGGGCCTGCACGCCTCCATCTGCTTCCCGGCCCGCACGGAACCATCTTTCCTCTTCCATCGCATCCCCTTCCCTTGCCCGGCCGTTCCACAAAACATCCCGCCCGGGAAAATCCCGTCCGGCATGCTATGCGCTTGCCTTCACGTGACGGATATGTGACATTGAACCGCAACGCACGGCGGGACGAAAAATTCCCGTTCCACGCAGGAAATATCCGCCTTCCCTTCCGGCGCGGCGGAGCGCAAAACGCATGGACATGCTATCATGAGTAAAAGGATTTTGATCACCGGAGGAGCCGGCTTCATCGGCTCCCACCTCAGCGAACGGCTTCTGAAAGAAGGCCATGAAGTCATCTGCATGGACAACTTCTTCACGGGCAGCAAGCAAAACCTCCTTCACCTGGCGGACTATCCCGGATTTGAAATAATCCGCCATGACGTCACCGTTCCCTGCGTGATGGAAGTGGACCAAATCTACAACCTGGCCTGCCCCGCCTCCCCTCCCCATTACCAGTTTGACCCCATCCACACGGTTAAAACCTCCGTGCTGGGCGCGCTGAACATGCTGGGCCTCGCCAAACGGTGCAAGGCCAGAATCCTCCAGGCTTCCACCAGCGAGGTATACGGCGACCCCATGGTCCATCCCCAGCCGGAAACCTACTGGGGCAACGTCAATCCCGTGGGCGTCCGCTCCTGTTACGATGAAGGCAAAAGATGCGCGGAAACCCTGTTCATGGACTACCGCCGCATGAACGGGGTGGACATCCGCATCATCCGCATCTTCAACACCTACGGACCGCGCATGAACCCGAACGACGGCCGCGTGGTCTCCAACTTCATCGTGCAGGCGCTGAAAGGGGAAGACATCACCATTTACGGAACGGGCAGGCAGACCCGCAGTTTCCAGTACGTGGACGACCTGGTGGAAGGCATGGTCCGCATGATGAACACGGAAGGCTTTTCAGGCCCTGTGAACCTGGGAAATCCCGTGGAATTCACCATGCTGGAACTGGCGGAAAAAGTCATTGAAATGACGGGTTCTTCTTCCAAAACGGTCTTCCGTCCCCTGCCCCTGGACGACCCGGCCCAGCGCAAGCCGGACATCCGGCTGGCGGGAGAAAAGCTGGGTTGGAAGCCCAATATTCCGCTGGAAAAAGGCCTTGAAAAAACCATCGCCTACTTCCGGAGCATTCTGTAGCGTTTCCGAGGCGCCGCATGCTTATGCGGCAACTTAATCATTATTGGCGAACTGATTTCATTAAAAGGCGTGGCTTACAGCCGCGTTCCTTTCGGTTGCCGCATAGGCAATCGGCGCTCCAAGGAAGCAATCCGGAAATTCCGGGAAGCTTCCCATGCGGTCCATGAACTCCGGCATGCCGAGCGGCTCATTACCCGTTTTTGGCTGGTGCGGTAAAACGGTTCGGCTAAAATGAATTGTTATGAAACATGCCGACGCCCACGGAATCTATTCCACTCAAGCCACTGTCCGCACTTATGAAAGCGGTGCGGACGGCCTCATGAAACCGGAAACGGTTCTGCACTGGTTTCAGGAAATAGCGGAGGCCCACGCCTCCTCCCTCGGCTTCGGCTATGACTTTGTGATGTCCCGCGGCCTGGCCTGGGTGGAAGTGCGCCTGAACACGGCCATCAGCCGCCTCCCCCGGTGGAAGGAAACGGTGGAACTCCGCACCTGGACCGCGCAGGAAACGCCGCTGCTGGCGCGCCGCAATCTGGAAATAAGGGACGCCCTGGGAAACCAAATCGTCACGGCAAGCTGCCTGTGGGCCGTCATTGACGTACGCCGCAGACGCCCGGTGCCGTTGAACAGGCACATTGATGCCTTCCCGGATACTCCGTGTGAAGAAACGGTGGCTCCGGCAGCCATGGATACCTCGGGCCTTCTGCCGACCATCCGGGAATGGATGGCGGAACGCCGCGATACGGACTTCAACCGCCACATCAACAATGCCGCCTACCTGGTCTGGGCGCTGGAATCCCTGCCGGATTCCTGGCTGGAGAACCATGAATTGACGGGAATCCACCTGCATTTCAAGAAGGAAACCCATGCGGGAGAATCCATGAAATCCCTGCTGTTCCGCCAGGACTCCCTCACCTCCCACCACATCATGCACGGAGACGAACTGCGGGCGGAAGCAGTGCTGGAATGGAAAGCCGCCGCAATCGCATAAAAAGGCCCTATTCCTCGCCTTCCGGATTTTTCTGACATCAGACAGCGGACGAGGGCGCGCAGGAGTATTCTGCGCCGTTTTATAGAATCGGAAGGGGTGTTCCGTGTGGAGGGCGGAGAGCGGCGCGGGGAGAGTAGTGGACAAAATGGACTTGATGGACAGGATGGACACCATTTTCTTTTTTCTACTTTGTCCTTTCAGCCCACACGGCCTATTACTCCGGAGGACGCTATTTCCTTACACAAGCAGGGCCGCCCCGGCTCTTGTCCGGAACGGCCCTGGCGGTGCGGAGAGCGGATGATCTCCACTCTCCTCTCTTAACTCCCAACTCTCTTAGAAGTCATACCGGTAGCCCACGCTCCCGTTCACCGAGTTGGCTCCGTCACGGAAGTCCGCGTTCCCGTTGATGAAGACCGTTCCCTGCGTTCCTACCGGCACGCTCAGCCCCGCTCCTATTTGCAGAGCCGTCGTTCCAACCTTGGCCCCACGCACGCTCTGCATGAAGCCGGGGTTGCCCAGCAGCGCCACATTGGTTTCTCCGCGGCGGTCGCCCATGTCCTGGGCCGCGTTCACCCGGAACTCAGCCAGCGCTTCTCGCCCGAAGATGTTGCTGCCGATGAGCCCCATCCACCGGCCGCCCAGCGCAACCGTTCCCGTCGTCCATTCCTGCTTGCCTACGTTCAGACCCGCGTTCCCCGCTCCCGTTTCCGTGTAGCCGTCCATTCTCGTGGTTACTACCGAGGCGTTGGCCAGGGGCTGCAGGATGCTGCTCCTGTCTTCGTTGAGGTACACGTCGTAGGTCAGTTCATACATCGCTCCAAAGCCCCACCCGTTGGTGTTGCCCTGCGTGCTGTAGCTGCCTTCCCCGTAGTTGACCGTGCGGTTGAGCTTCGCGTCGTTCCAGCCTCCCGTCAGAATCAATGTGTGCGCCCAGCGCTTGCTCTGGTAGCGGCCGAAGAGGTTGGCGTAGTAGCTGTCCAGGTGGCCGTCCGCGCTGTCCGCCGCGCTGGCCGTCAGGTCGCCGTAGTTGGCCGTGAAGGCCGCTCCCATGGTAAAATGGTCGCTGAGGTCCACGTCCATGCCCACGGTGCCGCCCCAGGTGGTGAGCTGGTAGCCGCTTTCATCCCCCTTGGTGTCCAGTTTGGCGTAGGAGCCCGTGCCTTCCATCCACATGTGGAAGTAGGGGAGGTCTTCGTTGACGTAGGCGGGGTTGACGCCCATGAGGGTGGTGCGGTTGCGGATCCATCCCATCTGGTCGCGCAGGGCGTCCTTTTGGGCCGTTCCCAGCGCGTTGACCGTGCTGCCCGCTACGGCTGCCAATGCCCTGGATGCTCCCGCCAAATCAGGATTGCTCCCCGTAACCATGGTGCTGATGGCATTCATGACCTGCCCGAGCCGGGAAGTGGCGTCCAGGTTGTTCCTGGCTCCCCACAGAAGTTCGGAACCTGCTCCGGAATTATGGGAATTCACCGCAGGCTTAAAAATATTATCCTGCTGTACCGTGGCGTTCAGCACAATATTGTTTCCTTCCCGGACCATGGTCGCATCCTTGTAATACACGGCAAAGAGTCCGGAAGTACCCACGGACATGGATTCCCCTTCCGCCATGCCGTCAATCGCGTCCGCGGTCATCAGCACCACTCCGTCCAGGTTGTCATACGTTCCCAGGCCCGTGTTGCCGGTCATGTTGGCAAGCGTAAAGCCGGCACCGTTCCCGATGGTAATGGAATCCGCCGTCAGCATGGCGGAGCCGAAAGGATCGGCCGCGCTCAGGTTATACACGAATTCCGTCATGGAACCGCTCTGGAAGTCAACGCTGCCGACGTTCAAGGTGGTATTGGGGTCCCCTGCTCCATTCCCGATGGCCTCAATGCGCAGGGTGCCGGAAGCGCCTACCGTAACGTTGCGGTAGTCAAGCGCGGGAGCGGCGGACGTGCCTTTCAGCACCAGGGTGCCCCCTCCGCGCACGCCCAGGTCATACGTGGAGCTTCCGGTCTGCATCACCTGGGTTACCTTGCCGGAGACGTCAATGCTCCCTTCCCCGTCCAGTGTGCCGGAGAAAGAGCCGTTCACGGCGGATGCGGAGGTGACGGACAGTGCATTGCCATTCAGGGCCAGCGTTCCAGCGCCGGAGAGGGCCAGAATGGACTTCTCCCCGGTCCCGGACAGGCTCAGCGTTCCGTTCAGCGTCACGGAGGTTCCGAACAGGCCGGCTTCCCCTGCCAGGGTGAGGGAAGAACCTTCCTGAACGTTCAGGCGGCCTGCTCCGGAAATGGTGGTCGCCTGGTCCAGGGTGGAATCCCCGGCAGTCTTGAGCGTTCCGCCCGCAGAGATTTGCAGGGAGCCGCCCTCCGCGTCATCTGCCAGGGTGGCCGTCGTGGTCCCTCCGATCACGACGCGGACGGGTTCATCCGCAGAGGCGGAGGACAAAGTCAGCGTGCCGATATTATTGGCGCTCCCGTTCAGGGCCAGCGTGCCTTCCCTGGCAACCACCGCATTGGAGGTATTGACATTGCCATTCAGCACCAGGGTCTTTTCTCCCGTCTTGATCAGGTCCGCGCCGTCACCGTTCACGGTAAGATTGCCGTTGAACACGGAGTCGTCCAGATCGTTCGCAAGTTCGATATCCAGCGAACCGTCCCCGGCGGCATTCACCACCAGGTTGCCCGTGCTGCCGGTGCCGGAGGAAAGATGCCGGATGATGGTCTTGTCCGTATTGGCCGCAGGCACGTCAAAATTCAGGGTGAGGTTTGTGTCCACAATCACCTGCGCATAGGAATTAAGGGCCGGAATTTCCGTCACCGTGGAACCGTCCACGGACGAAATGTAAATCTGGTCCGTTCTGCCGGAAATGATGATGCTGCCGCCTTCCACCCCCTTGATGCCGAATCCCAGGCTTTCCAGCGTGGCATTGAACGTAAGGTGCTGGTTGAGCCACGCCACCAGGTCGCTGGAAGGCAGGCCGGTGATCGTTCCGTCGGTCAGCAGAATGCCTACGGATTCCAGTTCGCGCATGGCGATCAGGATATCCGTATCAATGTCCATGTGCAGCGTGAGGTCGGAAGCGTCCCCGCCGAAGGAAACGGTGCCCGTGGCCGTGTCATTGAACTGGAGCAGGCTCTTCTGGTCCCCGGCAGCGGCATACGTGGTATTGTTCGCACCCACATGCAGGGAATTATTCCCCGTCAGCGTCAGATTTCCCGTCAGGCCGGTAATGGCCGTTCCCGCCGTGGCGGTATTGATGCCGCCCACCTTGTCCCCGGACAGGCCGCCCAGGTCAATATCCCCGGAATTGGCCTCCGCATTCACGGTTACGCCGCCGGCAGTGGCGTAGGCTCCTGCATGTTGCAGCCCTCCCTTGGTAATGGTGATGTTGTTGGCAATCGCCTGGTTGTTCATGTCCAGAACGGAACCGCCGTTAACGGAAACATTCCCGGTCCCCAGGGAACCGGCGCCCAGCGCCTTCACCGTGCCGCCGTTCAGGGTGGTTCCTCCCTGGTAATTGTTAGCGGCGTTCAGTTCCAGGACCGGAGACCCGCCGGCCCTGTTCACGATCAGAGCTCCTGCCCCGGTAATCTGCCCGACCCAGGAGCCTGTGCCCTCTCCATTGCCCAGCTGAACCGTGCCGCTGGTAATGGTGAGCGTCCCCGTAGCGGTATTGTCCTGCGTCAGCACCAGCGTTCCGGTTCCGGCCTGTTCCACCCTGGCGTTCAGGGCGCCTTCCGCTCCTACGGTGGCGTTCATCAGAACGAGGTCATTGGTGTAGGAGAATTTGAACAAGCTTGTTCCGCCGTCAGCCTTTAACACCACACCATCCCCGAAAAGCTTGCCATCATTCAGGGTCGCCGCCGTATTGTTGCCGAATGCCCAGGTAAACAGGGCATTGCCAGTGCGGGTGAACGCCCCGTGGAACCCGGTCATGTCTCCCGTCAAGTAGGCGAAGGCATCCCCCAGTGCGGTGGTCACCGTACCTGAACCGGTGAATGCCCCGCCAAAGTAATAGGACTTGCCGCTCCCTCCGTTCAGGTAGGTTCCTTTCTCCAGCACATTGATCGTTGCCATGACGGCGGTATCCGCCGTGTTGACGGCATCCATCCAGAAACCGCGTCCATTCAGGGTTAACGTCCCCCTCCCCATGCTGGCGGCGGTGGCAAACTGGAGGTCGCGGGCATCATTTGTACTGCCCGGATTATTATTCAACCCGGATGCGACCAGTTCCCCGGTAAAGGATGAATTGTCTCCTGAAATGTAAAAACGGGATTTGGCCGCCTGGTTGTCCAGCTCAATCCGGCCCGCTCCGCTCATGCCGTTGATGACGATGTTGGCGCTGTTTCCGGAAGGCATTCCATCGATGGCGCTGGAAATGGCGAGGGTTCCTCCCGCATTCACCGTGACTCCCGCGGAAAACCTCGTTTGAACATTTCCGGAGGCAATGGACACGGAACCTCCGTCCACCGTCAGAGCGCCCGCATACACGGCGGCGCCAAGATTCAAGGTGCCGTCTCCGGATTTTTCCATGGCCATCGCCTTGTAATTATCCACGGAAGCCCACGTTACGGCGTTCCCGTTGGTATCCACTTTAATGGAGTTCTTGCTCGTGGAGGAAATCTGTCCGGAAATATCCGCCGTCACGCCAGCGCCATACTGGAGGATACCGCCGTCAAACGACAGACTGCCGGCGCCGAGGGCGGCGTCATCTCCCATTTCAAGCGTGCCGCCGCCCAGGATCACCTTTCCGGTATAGTTGGTATTGGCCGTATTGATGGTCAGCTTGGCGTTGCCGGTCTTTTCCAGATTACCGTTGCCTTCCAGAGAGCCGCCCCCTGCCGCGGCATCCCATACATAATCCGTCGTATCCGCCTGCACCATGATAATCGTGGGAGAGACGGCGCCATCAATGGTCACCGTCTGCGGGGCGCTGCCGCCAATGTCTCCCATGACGACTCCGGAATTATCATTGTAAACGCCGTCGTCCTTCCACGGGGAAGCGGCGGGAGCAGTGGCGGACCAGATTCCGTCGCCCCCCTTCCATTCAAGCAAAGCCACCTGCGCCACCACCAGGGTAAGCTTGCCGTTCCCCGTGCTCCAGGAACCCAGAAGATTGTCGCCCAGGACAAAGGAACTGGCAGGAACTCCGGTGACGGTGCCCGCGCTGATCAGGTCATAGGAACCCTCCGTCCAGGCCACGCCGTCTATCGTTCCCTGCCCCAGAAGCAGTTCGCTGTTCACGGTCAGCGTTCCGGTCACATTAAGCAGAGACGCGCCGGAAGCCGGAAGAGCGGAGAAATTCAGGAGGGACGAGTTTCCCAGCGTCAGGTTTCCCGTAATCGTGCCGGACGCGCCCAGCGTCAGACTGCCAGCAGCGGCAATACCAAGAGTTCCACCATTCATGTTCAGGGAACCCGCGGCGGCAAGAGTCACATTGGAAAACTGCGTGGCGGCGTTTACCGTCAGGCCAGATGAACCACTCACGGTCAGCGTATTATTGTAGGTAGCATCATGCTGCGCTTTCAAATTGCCTCCATTTAGGTTCACCATTCCCGAACCCAGAGCAGTAGCATTATTTAACTGCAATGTTGCCCCTCCCGTAACCATCCAGTTCGCTGTCATGGCTTGACGGTTCCTGTTGACGGATTGATCAGTTACATTCGTCGTCTGTGCGGCCGAATTCAAAATCAGCGTACCAGAATACCCCACACCTCCCACAGTAATTGTGGGGGGATCAGTAATCCCTTCCCCAACCGCAAGCGCTCCATAAACGTTCATGGTCTTGCCTGCAGCGATCTGGAACAAGGTATTCGCATAAAATGAAACGCCCTCCCAGGCCGTACCCGTTGATCCTAACGAAAAATCCTCCCCGATGTTGAAAACCGTCGCCTGCCCTTCTCCCGGAGCACGGAAATTGACGACGCGGGAACCGCCGTCGCTGGAGGATACACTGAATCCTGAAGCACCCGCCGCCACATTAATGCCACCCAGCGACAAGCTATTGAACTGGGCCTTGACGGCCTTTTGAACATTATCTCCATATGGTCCGCTGAATTGCATAATATTGGCACTGGTTCCGGCCCACACGTTTGCATAATTGGTCGGCGCCGGATTCCAGTTGGCATTTGTATGGATCCAGCCATCCGTTCCGCCAAGCCATGTATAGGTTTCCGCCAAGGCATGCGGTGAGGAAACGGCGGCCATGCAGGCAATCAGAGAGGACAGGAGACCCAAGGGAAGGTGCAGCTTCATAATTTTTAATGAAAATGAACGTGAAAATACCTCCTGAACCTAACAGGAGGCTTTTTATCATCATTAACGGATTAAAAATCCTCCTACAAGCTTAAACGTTGATTCCGTAGGCGTTGCAACTCTCCTGGAAGACCGTTTTCATGCTATATCTGGTCCGCAATCAGATATGTTCGTGGTGGTATCCTTATCAGTATAAACATGCAAGCAGGTTCATTCTGGTATATTGGCGGCTTTTCCGTTCCCTAGCGGATTTTTAATCCGCCTTGCGAATCATTCCGGATGGAATCAATAATCCATTTTAACATCATTTATTCCACTATATGATATCAACTGCGCTACTGCACCATGCCGGCAGAAGCGCCGCACAGCATGCAATGTTCCGTGACGCAGCAGGGCCGTTCCGGACAATGCCGGAACGGCCCTGGAAGTCCGGAGAGCAGAGCGTCTCCGCTCAACTCTCCACTCTCAAACTTCAACTCTCCTTAGAAGTCATAACGGTAGCCCACGCTCCCGTTCACCGAGTTGGCTCCGTCACGGAAGTCCGCGTTCCCGTTGATGAAGACCGTTCCCTGCGTTCCTACCGGCACGCTCAGCCCCGCTCCGATTTGCAGAGCCGTCGTTCCAACCTTCGCTCCTCTGACCGTCTGCGTATAGCCGGGATTGGCCAGGAAGCCTACGCCCGTCTTGCCGCGGTAGTCGCCCATGTCCTGGGCCGCGTTCACCCGGAACTCAGCCAGCGCTTCTCGCCCGAAGATGTTGCTGCCAATGAGCCCCATCCACCGGCCGCCCAGCGCAACCGTTCCCGTCGTCCATTCCTGCTTGCCTACGTTCAGGCCCGCGTTCCCCGCTCCCGTTTCCGTGTAGCCGTCCATTCTCGTGGTTACTACCGAGGCGTTGGCCAGGGGCTGCAGGATGCTGCTCTTGTCTTCATTGAGGTACACGTCGTAGGTCAGTTCATACATCGCTCCAAAGCCCCACCCGTTGGTGTTGCCCTGCGTCCTGTAGCTGCCTTCCCCGTAGTTGACCGTGCGGTTGAGCTTCGCGTCGTTCCACCCACCCGTCAGGATCAATGTGTGCGCCCAGCGCTTGCTCTGGTAGCGGCCGAAGAGGTTGGCGTAGTAGCTGTCCAGGTGGCCGTCCGCAGAGTCCGCCGCGCTGGCCGTCAGGTCGCCGTAGTTGGCCGTGAAGGCCGCTCCCATCGTGAAGTGGTCGCTGAGGTCCACGTCCATGCCCACGGTGCCGCCCCAGGTGGTGAGCTGGTAGCCGCTTTCATCTCCCTTGGTGTCCAGTTTGGCGTAGGAGCCCGTGCCTTCCATCCACATGTGGAAGTAGGGGAGGTCTTCGTTGACGTAGGCGGGGTTGACGCCCATGAGGGTGGTGCGGTTGCGGATCCATCCCATCTGGTCGCGCAGGGCGTCCTTCTGGGCCGTTCCCAGCGCGTTGACCGTGCTGCCTGCCGCGGCTGCCATGGAACGTGCCGCCCGGGAGGTGTTGCCGGACTGGATGTCGTTTCTGACGGCTTCCCTCAGGTCACCGAGCTGCGTGCCTTTCGGCGCGTTGCCGCGGTTGTTCCAGAGCAGGTTGGCCCCCGCTTCCGAGTTGGCCGTGTTGGCCGCGTCCATAAAGGCGTTCTCCGTCTTGACCATGCCCGTCACCACAATCTTGCCGCCTTCCGTCCGGATGCCGAATTCCTGGTAGTAGAAGTCAAAGTAGCCGGAGGCGTCCACCGTGGCTCCGTTGGCCGAAACCGTTCCGGCTCCCGTCGCGTCCACCAGCGTGAAGTTGAGGTTGGCCGTCGGGTCCGCCGGATCGTCGTAGTCCCCCAGGCTTCCCAGGGAAACGGTAGTTCCGTCCAGATTGACGTCTCCGGCCTGCACGGTGATGACCGGGCTGGAGAAGAGGTCGTCACGGTTGGTGTTGATGACCAGGTCCAGATGGGAGTTTTGCAGGTTGAGTCCGTTGGCGACGGTGAGCGTCGTGTTGACCGCTCCGGTTCCCTCCCCTACCGGACTCAGGCGCACATGGGCGCCGCTTGCCGCCGTGAGGCTCTTGTAGGTAACGGAGCCGTTGCCGCCTTCCGCTCCCGTCAGTTCCAGCGTGCCCTTGGTGACGCTGAGGGCCTGCCCGATCGCGCCGTTCCCCTTCAGAACCTGCGTGCCGGTGCCGTTCATGGTGATGCTGCCTTCCCCGCTGAGGGTGCCTTCATACAAGGCATTCCCGGCGGTGGTGATTTCCAGGGCAGACCCGTTGTTCAGCGCGCCGGTTCCCGTCAGGCCGGAGATGGTGTTGGCCGCGTTGCCGAGTTCCAGCATTCCGCTGCCGTCCAGGTCCACCTGCACGCCGTCAAGCTTGGAGGTGCCGTTGAGCGCGAGGGAGGCGGTGTCCGCCACATGGAGCACGCCGGTTCCGGAAACGGTGCTGTTGGAAAGTTCGGAGCCGGCTCCCGTAAGCGTGAGCGTGCCGTTTTTACCGATGGCGAGGTTGCCGCCGTTGCCTTCATCCGTGAGCGTTCCCGCTTGCGTTTTTCCAGTGATGTCCAGGGAGGAAAGGTCTCCGGAGTTGGTGGAGTTGAGCCTGATGGAGCCCAGGTCCGCCGTGCCGGAGAGGATAAGGCTGCCGTCCTGCATGTCCAGCGTGCCACTGGTGTTCAGGGTTCCGGCGAGTTCCAGGGAGCCTTCTCCCGTTTTGGTAATGTTGGCCGTGCCGCCGTTGATGGTTCCGGAGTACTTCGTATCGGGACCGGACGTATTCGGATCTGTTCCCAGCAGCTCGTTGTTCAGGATGACGGATGCCGTCTTGTCGTTCGTGCTGGTGATGTTGATGACGCCGGAGGCCGCGCCGGAGAGGTTGTTAATCGTCAGGCCGTCAGCCGTATCGTCCACGCCCGGGAGGTTGAGTGCGAGGTTGCCGTCCACGATGACCGCGCGGTACGGGTCGAGTTCGGAGTTGCTGGAGACGGTTTTGTCTTCACTGCCTACCGCGTAGATTTGCGTGGCGTCACCGGTGATGCCGATGGAGCCGCCGTTGATGCCCGTGACGGCAAAGCCGAGGGTTTCCAGCAGCGGGTTGAAGACGGCCGTGCCGTAGCCCAGCGCTCCGTTCGTGAGGTTGAGCCACGCGGTGCGGTCGCCCGCTCCCCAGCCCTGCATGGCATTGATGAGGTCGGCGGAGAGGGTGAGGGTGAGGGTTTCAATTTCCAGCTGGGTGCCGTCCGCGTCAAATTGGATCATGGAGGTGCTTCCGGCCAGGTCCTGTGTTTTGGAGACGTTGCCCGTTCCCACCACCAAGCTGGCACTGTCCAGGCTGGCGGCGCCATTGATGCCGCTGATGACCGTTCCGGCGTCCGTCATGCCGATGGTTTTAAGCGAGGAGCCGGAGAGGCCGCCCAGCGAGATGGAAGTGACGCCGGAGGCCGCGTTGACGGTAACGTTTTTGGTTCCTTTGTGGTTGTTTCCTCCCGTGAGGGTGCCTCCGGTGATGTTGAGCGCTCCCTTGTAGCCGTCCGCCGTGAGGGCGAGCGTGCCGGAGGTGAGCGTGACCGTACCCGTGTAGCCTGCGCTGGCGTTGCCGAGCGTGAGTGTGCCCGTGCCGGTTTTCAGGAGGCTGCCAGTGCCGCTGAGCGCGCCGTTGAGGGTGATGCTGCCGCCCGTAGTGTCCACGGTGGCGGTTTTGCCGGAGGCGGCGTTGAGGAGGACGCTGAGGGAGGCGCTCCAGTCCGCCGTGGAGTTGAGCGTGCCTTCTCCCAGGGTGAGAGTGCCGGAGGCGCCGGTGATGTCACCGCCCAGCGTGAGGGTTCCGTTGCCGGCCAGCGTGATGCCGGAGTTGGAGTCGTTTTCCAGGTTGATGCCGCCCAGGACGGCCGTGCCGCCGTTGATGTTGAGGTTGCCGGCCAGGGCTCCCTGGCCGTTGGCCCCGCCCAGCTTGACGCTGGTGCTGGTGAGGGTGACGCCCGTGTTGACGTTGACCGCGGAGGCTTGCGTGTTGCTTCCCATGGTGCCGCCGCCGATTTGAAGCGTGGCGATATCAAGGTCTTTCTTCAAGTCCAGCGTCACGCCGTACGTGACGTCAATGAGGTCGGCATTCAGCGTGCCGTTCACCGTGACGGTGCGGTTGGCCGTGGCCGCTCCGTAGCCGGAGAGGACGATGCTGCCTCCGGCATTGGAGAGCGTGCCGTTGAGCGCGTCATGGCCGTTGGCCGCCTTGACGAGCAGGGAGCCCCCGTCCGTCTTGGCGAGCGTGCCGCTGATGTTTTTGAGTACGCCGGAGAGGGCGATTTCATTGCCTCCGGAGAGCTTGAGGGTGGAGCCGCTGGCCACCGTCACGGTTCCGGAGAGAATCTTGGTATTGGCGATGTTCCCCAGCGCCACGGCTCCATTCCCGGAGATGTTCCAGTTGAGGGACAGGAAGCTGTCCTGCCCGGCCGTGTCCACCGTCAGCGTGGTGCCGGTTCCGGAGGCAGCCAGCTTGACCGCGTCCCCGGCGTTTTTCTGCACCATGGTCTGCGTCAGCGTCACGTTCCCGGAGGCCTGCAGGGTGCCGCCGCCGAAGATGATGGAACCCGTTCCCAGCGCTCCGTCTCCGTTGATGTCCACAAAGCCCCCTTCCAGGGACGTGGAGCCTCCGTAGGTGTTCGTGTTGCGGATTTGCAGGGTGCCGTCCCCCCTCTTGGTCAGGATGGTCGTGGCGCCCGTGATGTGCCCGTCTCCCTGGAAGGTGTAGGTGTTGTCCGCGCCGCTGTTGCTGACGACGATGGAGGAGGGAGCCACGTCTCCCGTAATCGTCACGGTTTTGTTGGCTGCCGTGTTGTCAAAGAGCAGGGGCTGCCCGTCCGTGGTCGCCGGCGCGGAGCCGCTTCCGCCGTAGGTCCAGTTGCTCACGTCGCCCGCGCTCCATGTTCCGGCGTCCGCCGTTCCGTTCCAGGTGAGCATGTTCGCGGAGGACTCAATCTTGAGCTGAAGCGTTTTGCCGTCCGCGGAAAGTCCCAGCGTGTAGGTCAGTTCCGGATGGGCGTCATTGATGAGATCTCCGATGTTGAAGGAGCCGAGCGTGAGCGTTCCGCTTCCCACCGTCAGCAGGGAATAGTCTCCCGCGTCGGTGAGCGTGTCGTAGTTGTTGAGGGTGACGTTGTGCGTTCCGGTGAGCGTCAGTCCGCCGGTGAGCGTCACCAGGGCGTTTCCTCCCGCCGTCAGTCCCGTCATGTCAAAGGTGAAGGAGGAGCCCGCAGCCATGGCCATGTCTCCGGTGACGTTGAGGCGCGAGTAGCTGCCCAGCGTCAGGCTGCCGATGGAGCCGCCGTTGCTGGTGATGGCGCCCGTGGAGAGCGCATCCGCCGTGCCGGCTTTCACGTTGACCGCGTTATTCACCGCATAATTGCCGATGTCCAGCGTCGCTCCGGAGGAGATGGAGACCGTGCTGGTCCCGAACGCCGTAGCGCTTCCCGCCGCCAGCGTTCCGGCTTCCGCATTGGTCGTGCCGGCATAGGTATTGGCGCCGCTGAGCGTCACCTTGCCCGGACCCTTCTGGGTGATGGAACCCGTTCCGCCGATGGCGTTGGCCACCGTCTGGTCCGCATCCACCGCATAGGTCAGGAAGGCGTCTCCATTGCCGCCGAGCGTCACCGCTCCGGAACCCAGGGAGCCGGCTCCCGTCAGCAGGATGGTCCCTTCCTTGATTAGGGTCTGGTTGGTATAATCGCTGGCCTTGGTCAATTGAAGCACGCCGTTCCCCTGCTTTACGAGGTTGGCGCCGTTGCCTTCCTTGGCTACGATTACATCCAGCTTCAAATCTGCCGTATTAGTATCGTCCAGCGCAAAATTCCCGCGCGCTATGTCAAAGATGACCGTGCCGCCGCGGAGGGTCAGGGCATTCGCCTGACCGGTGGAGGGGGCTCCCTCCGCCACAGAGAAGACGCTCATTCCGGTAGCGGACTGCTGCGTCACAATGGTATTGGTGCCGCTGAACAAGTCGAAGCCGTTTAATCCCCCACCGGGTATATTCAGAATGACCCGGCTGTTGTTGAACACCATTCTGGTATTGGCCATGGTCGTATTGCCGCCGCCGACATTCCAGGTGCCGTTGTTCAGGGTCAGCGTGCCGAAGTTCCCGCTATTATTGTAGCCGAACGGATCGCCCGCCGTAGTATTCAGCGTGCCGCCGTTCACCATCAGGTTGCCGTAAAGGATGGACTCTCCTCCGTCTCCATTCTTGCCGAGGTTCAGGACCGCGCCCTCGCCCACCGTGGTCAGCGCGGTTTTCGTCTGGGCGGTGGAAACCGTCAGGGCCGTTCCGGCGCCCGACACTTCCAGATTGATGCCGGAGCCGTTGGCCAGATTGGTTCCAAGCGTATTGGCGCCTCCGGAAGCAAAGGCGATCGTGCCTCCGTTAATCGTCGGCATCGTGGCTCCCAGAATATCCGCAATTCCGCCCGTTACGCCGATTTCCAGCCGTCCCGTCCTGTCCACGGTCACCGTTCCGGTCCCCAGGGCCATGTTCGCCTTCACGGCAACGGTTCCTTCCTTGATGTTGACCGCGCCGGAATAATCGTTATTGGAGCTGTTGAAGGTCACTTTTCCTTCACCCAGCTTGGTCATGGCGCCGTTTCCGGAAAGCTTGCCTCCGTTGTTGGTCAGCTCCAGGTCCTGCCCTGCCCCGTTGTTGAAATAAATGGCCTTGGCATTCACGTCCCCCGTCAGGGACGCCACTCCCGTGTGCGTACCGTCAAACAGGTAGGTTGTGGTGTTGTCCACGGCGCCGATCGGGTTGCCGTCCCAGACTACCACGCCGTCCGCCATGCTGACGGAAACGGTCACCGTCTTGTCCCCGGTGTTTACGTTGAAGGTTCCCTGGTACAGGCTGGCCAGCGCCCCAGTCAGGGTCATCGTCCCCGCATCCGCGAAGTTGCCGGCCGTCAGGTTGTCCCAGGAAACCAGCGTATAAGTCCCCGCGGTGATATTCCCGTTAATGTCCAGGCTGACGCCCGCATCCGCGCCCAGCGCCAGGTTGCTCACCGTCAGCGTCGCTCCGTCCGCGCTCAGGGCGCTTCCGTCAACCGCCAGTGAAGCGGCGTTCAGCGTTCCGGTCACGTTCTGCTTCCGCAGCGCCGTCACCTTGGCGGTGGAGGCGTTCAGCGTTCCGGCCAGCGCCGTATCCGCATTCAGGTAAAGGTTGGCTCCGGAAAGGTTCAGCGTTCCGGAAAAACCGGAGACGTCCCCGCCCAGCGTCAGGGCTCCCGCATTGTTGCGGGTATTGACAGCCAGCGTGCCCGTTCCGCCCAGGCCGCCGAGCATCTGGAGGCTGTCCCCGCTCGCGATGGCCGCCGTTCCCGTGCCGGACGTTTCCACGGATACCTTGCCGTTGAGGTTCACGTTCACGGTGGCTCCGTTAAAAATGCTCAGCGCCGTGGCCGCATTCGTCCCTTTCAGGGTGATGTCCCCGGCCAGGGAAACTCCCCCCGTGACGGTATTGGAATTCAAGTTGCTGAACGTCACGGTGACGTTTTTCTCACTGCCGCCCAGCGTTACGTTGCCCTGCCCCCACGGGGTCAGGGTCTGGCCGGAGACGATGGAGGCGTCCCCGATATTGTACGTCAGATTGACCAGGTTGCCCGTTCCGGCTATTTCCGTATCCCCGTCATAGGAATTCTTCACCCAGCCCGTTTTAAAACCCCACCCGTTCCCCCCGGCATCGGAAATGATTTTAAGGCCGCCCGTTCCGGTGATGGTGGATGAAACCGCGGTGGCATTTCCATAAATGGCTCCATTCAGGAAAGCAAATCCTCCTGCGGCATCCAGGACGATTTTCATGTCGAAATTCGCGCCGGCGGCATTTCCGTTCCTCAGATGCAGGGTGGAGCCATTCCCCATGGTAAGAGTACCCGTCCCCGTCACCTTGGTTCTGGCGCCCGCTACGTCCATCACGGTATTTTCCCCCAGCGTAATGTTCAGGTTGGAGCTCCATGTTCCGGTTTCGTCCGCAAGCATCACGGTGCCCTGTTCCACAACCAGCGTTCCTCCTCCTGAAGCGTTGAAGGAATTAAGGCCCAGCGTTAACGTTCCCGTACCCGTCTTGGTGATGGTGCCGTTGATTCCCCCGTTCAGGGTGGAGTCCCCCGCGCCAATGACCAGGGAACCGGGGCCGCTGTTGGTCAATTTGCCTCCATAAGTGCCGGCCCCCAGCAGGAGGCTGCCGCTTCCCGTACGGGTGACGGTCCCCGTCCAGCCGGCCAGTGAAGCCCACGTTACGGCATTCCCGTTCGTGTCCACCAGAATGGAGTTGGAAGCCAGCGCATCCGTCTTGATCTGGCCGGAGACGTCTGCCGTAATGCCCGTGCCGTACTTGAGCGCGCCTCCATTAAAGATGATGCTGCCGGTGCCCAGCGCGGAGGCATGCTGCATTTCCACCGTGCCGCCGCCCAGCAGGACTTCTCCGGAAAAACCGGCGTTGTCCGTGGCGATGAACAAGGTTCCGCTGCCGGTCTTCTGCAGCTTGGAGCTTCCCACCAGGGAACCGGACCCCGTCCACGTGTAACCGGTTGCCTCAGCATTGACGACGATCAGGCCTGGATTCACCTGTCCGGCGATGTTCACGGTCTGCGGCGCATTGCCTGCTACGTCACCGAAGATGACTCCGTTGCCGTTGGCAAAAGACAATCCCGCATTCCAGGGGGAATTCCCCGTTCCTCCCACCGTCCACGTATTGTCTCCGCCGCCCGTCCAGGTCAGCGACGTGACCTGCGCCACGACGAATTTCAGGGTATTGTCCGTCGTGCTCCAGTTGCCGATGTATTCGGTCCCCAGCAGAATGGTATTGGCCAGATCCCCGGTGATGCCGCCCGTGGCATTAATCAGATTGTACGTGCCCGCGCTCCAGCTCACGCTGTCGCTGTTCTCCAGCAGCAGGCTGCCGTTCACCGTCAGGGCGCCGTTCAGGGCCAGCAGGGGATTGCCGTTCACCGTCATGTGAGTGGCGTCAATCCGCACCGCCGCTCCCAGGTTCAGGTTGCCGGTCATCGTATTCTGCCCCCCAAGGGACAGGACGCCGCCGGCCATGGACAGGCCGGCATTGCTGTCCACGGCGGAGACGTCCAGGCCCGCTCCCGCGGACAGGGAAAGCCCGCCGTACCCCGCGGAAATGCCGCCGATGGCCGCATTCCCCGTTACGGAAAGGTTCTTGTTCGTTCCCATTCCGGAGGCATGGCTGACAATGAGGGTGCCCCCTTTCAGTTCCACGCCGCCCGTGAAGGAAGAGGAATTGGCCAGGGTCAGCGTTCCGGAGCCGTCCTTGATCAAACGCCCGGTTCCACGGAATGCATTGTCACTGCCCGTGATCATGTTCCCTGCTCCGGTAATGGTCAGGGCGCCGTTCAGCTGGATATTATGAGTGTCGTCAGCAGTGATGGACATGGTGCTGCCGGCATTCACCACCTCCACGGCGCCGCCGCCCGCGGCGACTGTCAGGCCGTTCCCGAAGGTTCCGTCGCTTTCCTTGGTAATCTCCAGGCGCCCGTTGTTCAAGGTCCAGTACCCCGTATTGACGGCCATGGAACCCAGCCCCGCGCCGTCATAGGCATATTCTCCCACGCGCAGCACGCCGCCGTTGGTGACGGTTACCTTGTAGCGCGTATAATTATCCCCTTTCATGCTGAGGCTGGCTCCCGGAGAGCTCAAATCCAGCGTGGCGTTGTCAATGGTCAGGGTCCTGGTTCCGGAGCCATTCCCCGCTTTCACGGTAGCCGCCGTTTCAATCTTGAACACGCCGCCGCCGGTAATGGTAAGGCTGTTGTCCCCGACGTTGAACGCTCCCTCCGCCTGGGTAAGCGTCTTTCCGGCCTCAATGGTCAGCGTCAGGTCGTTGGCGCCGATGGTCGTAGCCTCATTCCAGGTAACGTCCGTATCAAACGTCTGGTTGGTCGTAATGGTGAGGGGATCAGCCTGAACAGAGGCGGACAACGCAGCGCAGCAGGCAAGAAGAGCGGACAACAAATTGAGGGGCAAATGCAGCTTCATAAAGAAAACAATTAATTATAAATATATTGAGAAAGACGTGGTCTTTTAGCAGAAATGAGACATGCTATTAGGTAGATGAAATATCGGATTTGAAATCCGGTGTCAATCTGGAAGTGCCGTTTCCAAAGCTTTAAATTATTTCCGTTATCTCCATTCTATTCCATGCCCTCATTCAAATTAGCCACATTATTCAAAAAACAAAACCAACAGAATTTAAAATAAACATCTGATCATAAACAAATTATTTCATTTCCACCACTCTCACGACTTCCCTGACGCCCTTCTTGTCCGGATTTCAAATCCGTTCATTTTCTTTCCCTGCATGCAGGGCCTTCAGGCAGCCGGGAAGCCATCCATGAAGGGCACAGTAAAAAACCTCCTAAGGATTTCATCATGAAACCGCTTGTTTCCGGAAATTCCGCCGCGGGAGCAGAAGCGTGAAATCCAGTCAGTCCCATGAAAAACAACATCCTTCCCATAAAAGGCATGCCGGAGCCAGGGACAAATTCCGGGACCGGTCCGGAGGGAGCAAAAGCAGCGCGGGATGTATTCTTTCCTCCTTGCTCCCCGCCCGGCAAGTTGCTAGAATACGTCAAGCAAGTTTTTCCCCTTTTCCCATGGCCATTTTTGGTTCCTCCAATCTATCCGACTCCGGCGACCTGCTGATTTTCAACAAAGTATCTCATAAAACCCTGCTGATGTTCGAAAAGGAACTGGGCAGGGACCGCATGACGTACCTGGTGGAAGAAAGCCTCCCCCCGGATGCGGCCACCGCCGCCCATCTGGAATCCACCAAGGCGGACGGCATCCTGTTCCAGGCCGGCGGCAGCGATCCCATTGCCCTGCGTTCCGCCATCATGGAACGCATCAACGAGGGCAGAAGGGTAGTATTCCTGCCCGGTCCCGTAGCCCACGTGAAAGGCTCCATCAGCCACATTCCCCCACGGGTGATCAAGGCCCTGGAAGCACTCCATATTTCCCCCGTGCCGGTATGCACGGGCTTTTACACCAGCTCCGTGCTGGACGCGGAGGCGGATACGGACGCCCAGGCGGATATCCAGGTGCACATTCTCCCCAAGCTGGCTCCCGGGGCGGAAATGGCGGCGCGCCTCACCTCCGCGTGGCTGGAATGCTCCGCCCAGGCCTATGCCACGCTGCCGCAGTTGCACGGCTCCCTGTCCGCCCTGCTGTTCCGCAGCCTAAAGCTTCATTCCGACTGCCGGGTGATCGACGGCATTGACGATACCACGCTGACCTACGGCCAGCTTCTGGCCATCTCCGTGGCCTTTGCCAAACGGCTGAAAAAGATCACCACGAACCGCCGCGTAGGCATCGTTCTGCCGCCCGGCAAGGGAGCGGCAATCGCCAACCTGGGCTGCCTGTTCGCCGGAAAAACGCCGGTGAATTTCAATTATTCCGCCTCGGAGGGGGCCTTTGCCAGCTCCGTGAAGCAATCCGGCGTGGACTGGTTCATCACGGCGGATACCTTCATGCGCAAGCTCCAGAACTTCCCGTGGCCCCCCCAGCGGGACCTGATCCTCATGGAGCGGGAGATTCCGCTGCTCAAGGGCTCCGCCAAACGCTGGGGCGTGGCCATCAAATTCCTTACAGCGGGGTTCATGATTAAAAAGCTGGGGCTGGATGCGCCCACGGGCGCGGATGAAGCCGTGCTGATGTTCACCTCCGGCTCCTCCGGAGAACCGAAAGGCGTGCCGCTGACCCACCACAACATCCTTTCCAACATCTCCCAGTGTTCCTCCCGCATCACGCTGGCGCCGCAAAGCAGATTCCTGGGCAGCCTCCCCGTATTCCACTGCTTCGGCATCACGATCGGGCTGTGGTACCCGATGATCGGCGGGTACGACATGGTCACCTACCCCTCCCCGCTGGAGGCCAAGCGCCTGGGCGCCCTCATCAAGCAGTACGGCATCAGCCTGGTGGTCACCACCCCCACCTTCCTGCGCGGCTTCATGAAGCGCTGCGAGCCGGACACCTTCAAAACCGTGCGCTACCTGATCGTAGGAGCGGAAAAATTGCCGGACGAGCTCTCCGCCGCCTTCCGGGAAAAGTTCGGCACCGTTCCGTGCGAAGGCTACGGCCTGACGGAAGCCTCCCCGGTCTGCTCCGTCAACTTCATTGACCCGGCCCCGTCCAACGCCGCCGGAGACTTCATTCCCGGCATGAAAAAGGGCTCCGTGGGCGCTCTGCTTCCCGGCATCGCCGTACGCATCACCAGCCCGCATACGGGCCGCGTGGTACCCGTGACGACCTCCGGCATGATCTGGCTGAAGGGGCCGAATATCTTCCCCGGCTACCTGGGCGGTCCGGAAGCCGACCGCGACATTTTCGTGGACGGCTGGCTGAAAACCGGAGACATCGGTTCTGCGGACGAATTCGGCTTCCTGAAAATTGAAGGCCGCATCTCCCGCTTCTCCAAGATAGGCGGGGAAATGGTGCCCCATGAAGCCCTGGAAGCCGCTATCATGAACATCTGGAACCTGGACCCGGCGGACGAGGAACGGCGGATAGCCGTCGTCACCATTCCGGACCCCGTGAAGGGGGAGGCCGTGGCCCTGCTCACCACCCTGGTGACGGACTACGTGCACCAGGCGCGCACCCTCATCAGGCACGGCCTGATTGACCAGGGGCTCCCGGCCCTGTGGTGCCCCAAGGAAATCATTCCCGTGGAGCACATTCCGGTGCTGCCCTCCGGCAAGCTGGACATCAAGCAATGCAGGATGCTGGCTTATGAAGCGCTGAACATTCCCTTTGAACCATAACCCATGGAATTCCCGGAGGAAACGCCTGCCGCTCCCAGGCCTATCACGGTCAAACAGCTCGTTTACCGCCTGAGGGATACGGTCAGCATTGCCGTGGGGACCCAGTGGGTGGTGGGAGAGCTCAGCAACGTCAAGCACCATACCAGCGGCCACGTTTACTTCACCCTGAAGGAACAGGGCGCGGAAATCTTCTGCGCCTTTTTCAAGGCTGCGGCTTCCAAATGCCCCGTACGGCTCCAGGAAGGGATGAAGGTCCATGTGCTGGGCAGCGCCACCGTGTACCCGGACCGGGGCCAGCTTCAACTGGTCATCAGGCAGGTGAAAGCCGCCGGCCAGGGAGACCTGCAGGCGCGCTTTCTGGAACTGAAGGAAAAACTCCAGCGGGAGGGGTTGTTTGACGCTGAACGCAAAAAGGGCATCCCCGCCTTTCCCCGCGCCATCGGCATCGTCACCTCCCCTACCGGCGCCGTCATCCAGGATATACGCCATGTGCTGGAACGCCGCGCCCCGTGGGTGAAAGCCTACCTGCTGCCCGTGCGCGTCCAGGGGGCGGGAGCGGAGCATGAAATAGCCGCTGCCGTGCGCGCCTGGTCCGCAGCCCCTCTCAACGGCCTGCCGCCCGTGGACGTGCTCATTGTGGGCCGCGGGGGCGGCTCCATAGAAGACCTGTGGAACTTCAATGAGGAAACGGTAGCGCGCGCGATTTACGAATGCACCGTTCCCGTGATTTCCGCGGTAGGCCACGATACGGACTTCACCATTGCGGACTTTGTGGCGGACCTGCGCGCGCCCACCCCGACCGCGGCCGCGGAGCTGGCTACGCCGGACGGTCCGGAATGGCTCCGCAAACTGGCTAGAATGGAACAGGCCCTGCACGCCTCCGCACGGCATTCCCTGTTGCGTTCCAAGCTGAAACTGGATGTTTACCTGCGGGGAAAACTGTTGGATGCGGATTCCCTGCTCTCCCCTTACGCCCAGCGCCTGGACGACATGGAAGAAACCCTGCTGAATGTCGCGGCCACGCGCATTTTTCAAAACACGCTCCATATCAACAAACTGGAACATCAATTACAAATGCGCCATCCCACCCACCGCAACAGGGAGCGCGCGCAGCTTCTGGCCTCCCTCCAGGCCGGACTGGCCCATGCGGCCGCCGTGCGCATGGCGGACTTCTCTTCACAACTGGCTCTTATTCAAGCCCGGCTGGAAGCTCACAGCCCGGAGCAAACGCTGCGCCGCGGATACGCCCTGGTGGAAAACCAGAATAAGCAGCTCATACGGCAAACGAACCAGGTACATGCAGGAGAAAAATTGAAAGTCCGTGTCTCCGACGGCTGTTTTTATGTCAGGGATGACACACCGCAATAGGCTGTCCACAAGAGCCTAGCATTGCATTTTTTGCACTCAATCTAACAAATTGTGTTTTTTCTGGATTTTACAGGAAGTGGAACCTATCCTAATAGAAGCCTGTCACTGCTCCTATTACCCGGTCCCATAACTTCTGTACATATGCCTTGTAAAAACATCACCCGCTACACTTACGAAACGACAGCCTTTCAAGGCTATCGGTTGGCGATCTGTAAGAACAAGCGCTTATTCACTCGTTATTTCTCCGATTCTCAATACGGGGGCGCTGATGCGGCGCTTCAGGAAGCGATGAGAGTGAGAGATAACATTTTCACACTTTTTGAACAGGGGAACCTTACGGTTAGCCAAATTTTCGCAAAATATACCGTGCGTTCCCGCCGTCAGTCCGCCGCTGACCGCCGTGAAAAAATGATCCACGGAAAAAGGGCTCTCGGCCACGTGCGGCAGAAAGCCAAAGTCCGCAGCTGAGGAATCTGCGGAAGCTGTTTTTTCAGCTTCCCCGGAGCCTTGAATCATACCGGAAACGTTGCATCCGGTACAGGTGGCGTATACTCCTATCACATCAAAAAGCCGTTCTCCGTCCGGAAAGCGGGAATACCGCAGCATGCGCGGCGGAGAAAGCGGCAATCTGTACCAAAACGCCCCCTTTCCGCCATCCGCGCCCGGGAAAGCCAAGAGCGGCCCGGCAAAGCAATTCCGGCACTAATGCGGCTGTGCCGGATAAGCCGATCAAAGGCCTGCGGCACGCTGCCAAGGCATTCTTCCGCCGTCTGTCGCCCGCGGCGCTTCCCGCGGAGGGGGGCGCGGGTCAGCCTGCTGAAAAGGGCTTCAATTATCTGCGGCGGCGGCGCGAAGCAGGCTTTTCCGGTTCTTCCGCCGGGGCTTCCCCTATCTTCGCCAGCACCCGCCGGGCCTCTGTGGTCCGGTTCTGCTTGAGACACACGTCAGCCCAGCTCCGGTGAATTTTGTTGTAAAGGTCTCCGGACTGGATGGAGGCCAGATTATTCTGGAGCTTCGCCTTGTCTTCCGGACTCAGCGCATCCCATTCTTCAACCAGCTTTCCATACTGGGCTTCCGACAGGGGCCACTGTTCTCTGCCCGCGCTTATCTCAGCCTGAAGATTCAGAATGACCGGCTGGAGGGCCTGGACAAACGTGGTGTTCTCACGGGCCACCTTCATCGCCTGGTCCAGATATTTCATCGCCTGGTCATAATCCCGCGCTTTCAGGAAGGCGGCGGCGATGTTCACGTCCTCATAAGCCCGTTTCACCAGAGCCTCCGCCTGGCCGTACTTCTCAAGCTGGGAACGCAGAGCCTCAATGTCCTGGCTCAGGCTGGAACCGCTCAGAATGCGCGGGGCATCCACGCCCAGGGTCATCGCTGTCCCTTCCGCACGGGACAGCAGGCGGGAAGCCTCCTTCAAATCCCCCATCTGCATCCTTACCCGCGCCAGGGCAAGCATCGTTTCCGGCGTGCAGTCCATCTCCGTTTCCGCGGCGCGAAAGCAGATCAGGGCGGCTTCCAACTGGTCAGCCATGGCTTTCAGCTCCGCCTGGGAATACTTACGGCGCGCATTGAGCGGCATATTCAGCTCGTTCAGGATGATTCGGCCCATATCCGGACTGGCGGTCAGGCGGAATTTGGTGAGCAGTTCCCGGGCAATGGCGCTTCCTGTGCCGCCGGGCTGCCCCGTAGTCTTGTCCGGCAGAGTATCCTGAAGCAGCAGAATCTTCACCATGCTCTTCACGTCCTCCGGCTTTTTCAGCATGCTCCTCATGACAGGGGAGGCGGCCTGCTTGCACAACGCGGAAAAACGCTCAAACCTGGCCTGGTCATACGCATAGTGGGCCAGCGGTTCCAGGCATGCCAGACGGATGGATACCTGCTCCTCCGGCGTATTTTTCAAAATCACTTCATAAAGCTTCTCCGCCGTGGCGTCATGCTTGCGGCCTGCAAACTCCCGCGCCCAGTTCAGGCTGACGCCCAGCAGGCGGTTCCTGTCCTCCGCCGGCATGGAGGCGGAATCGGCCAGCTTCTTTTCCAGCAGGGCCGCCAGCATCGGTTCGGATTCCTTCAGCATGCCGCGCCTGTCCATTTCCACCGCCAGCAGCCACGCAAAGGAATCCCGCGCTTCCGGGGAATTCATCCATTCCACCTGCTTGTCCACGGAGGAAGCCATCTGCGCCAGCTCCGCGTCGGAACCGTTCCAGGAGGCCAGCATGCCCTGCAAATGGCCCATGGCCTGCGTCTGGCTGTGCACCTCGTGAATGGTCGGCTTGAACCACCCTTCAATCGTGGGCCAGTACTGAATGTAGCCGAACCAGAGCCCCCCCAGCAGCACCAGAAAGAGAACCGGCTTCCAATAAGACTTCTTCTTGCGTGAGGGGCGGTAGGGCTTGTTGGAAAAATGGCGCTCGGAACTCATGCAGGCATTGAGCCAAAAAGGCGGCACAAATCAAGCAAAATAAACACCTCGCAACGTCTTACGAGGACCGCCCGAAGCCTACCGCCGGGAGGATCTGGCGTTCCCGGACGGCCTGCGCCCGGGAGAGGCCATGCGCACGCGGGGAAAACCGGATTCCTTCCAGCAGGCATCCGCCTTCTCCTTCATTCCCAGTTCATCGTAACAGCGGCCAAGCTGCTTGTAATTCTCCGACCGCTGTTCCCCCTCCAGCATGGGGAGCACCGCTTCAAAAGTTTCCACGGCCTCCTTCCACTGCTCTCCGTCGCACAGGGCGTATGCCTTGCACAAATAGGACTGCACCAGCAGGCTTCTGCGCTCCGGCCCCTCCCCGCATTTCAGCAGGGAATCCACTGCTCCGGCATAGGCGTGCAGGGCGCTTTCCCGGTCCCCCGCCATATCGCTGGCGAGCCCCAGGGAATAATAAACCCGGCCCAGGGACAGGACGTCCGAGGCAAAATGGGATTCCCGCAGTTGAAGGGCTTTTTGCAGGTTTTCTCTGGCCTTGTCCCCCTCCCCGGCATCCAGCCACGCTTTGCCTAGCCCTTCCAGGGACTGGGCGGAAATGACGGGGGAAGCCGCGCTGTTGGCAATCGCCTTCAGGAAATCCGCGCGGGCTTCCGGAGCGGCCTTGCGCATGATGTTCACCCACCCCCTCTGATCGTACAGCCCGGCCCAGAACGCATGGTCCGCCGGCAGCACGCCGCGGGCGGCGCCCTCCGCCTGGTAAAGATAAGCCAGGGCTTCCTCATAATTCCCCTGCTCCGTGGAAATGCGCGCCAGCCCGCGCAGGGCGTTAAGGCAGTCATTCAACAAGTAGGAGGCGTTCTCCGAACCGGTAAGGCCCTTTAAAAACAATTCCCGCGCCTCATCCTTCCTGCCGGCCTCCAGCATGGCTTCTCCCATGCTGATGCTCGCCAGGGCCAGGTCACCGGTCGTCTTGTCCGGCTGGGGGCACAGGGCCAGGGCCTTCTTGAAATAGGCGCGCGATTCCGGAATGCGCCCCGTGGCGCGCGCCAGCCGGCCCTGGGCGGCCATAAGCCTGGACCTGACCGGGAGGGCGTCCGTCCCCAGATGGGCGGCGGCGTCCACCGCGCGCTGGAGCAGCACGTTCGCCTCCTCATTCCTGTTCAGCATCTGGTCAATGGAACTCATGGTCTGGAGGGCCCGCACCAGCGGCTCGGCCATTCCCTCCTTCTCATACCCCTCCACGGCGGTTTTCAAATAACCGTAGGCCGGGGAATACTGGTGCTCCGCCAGAAGGGCCTTGGCCACGGCGTCCGCGCGGGGGGCCCACACCCGGTAGCGCCCGGAGGCATATCCGGCGTCAATCAATTCCCTGGCCGCAGGAAGGGCGCGGTCCACGCCGTCCCGGCTGATCAGCTCACGGGTGAGGCCCCAGGCCGTCTCCGTCCGCAACTCCGGATCCCTGATCCATGCCAGGCGTTCCTCCCGGTTGTCCAGAATGCCGGCCAAGCTCTCGCGTGAAGCGAAAACATCCGCCATGAAGCGGGATAAATTCTGCATGGCCTTTTCATCGCTCTTCTGCACCACCACCGGCGGTGTGGTCAGCATCCCTTCATCATAACCGATGCGGTACGCCATATGGTACGTCAGGAACTCCAGCAGCATCACGAGCGCGCACAAGCACAGGGCAATCAGCCACTTGGTGCGCGGAGACAGGGGTTTCAAAGGAGAAGGGGCCTGCATAACAAGTGCATAACGTTACCCGGCGCTCCCTGAATTTCAAGCTTTTTGCATGGGGAGGAAATCTCCGCTGCACCTGAAGGCGAACAAACCAGCCGACGACAACCGTTTCCCCGCCAGTCCCCGGGACCGGCCCGGGAAAGCTTTTTCCTGCCTTTTTCCCACTTTCCGGCCCTTCTCTCCGCCTTCCGCCGGGCGCTTTTCTCCGGGCCATGCGCGGCAATTTACGTCAGCCGTTCCTGCGCTTCCGTTCGGACGCCCGGTACAACTGCCAGGCATTCCATAAATTATGCCACAGCACGTAAAACGTAGGCCCCAGCGCGGCGATGGGGCTGGCATACGTCAGCGCCAGGTAAATGGACAGCGTGGTATTCTTCTGCCCCAGGGCCTGGCTGCACTCCGCGGCACGGGTACGCCCCCCCAGCAAATGCCCCAGTCCAAAATTGATCCCGCACACCAGCAGGGAAACTGCGCCGATCTGTTCCAGCACGCGCTCCGAAATGCCGTCACGGGAGGAAATATCATAAGAGGCGTTCGCCGCGATCAAAACCAGAATCACCACCCAGATGCCGAAGGTGACGTCCTTCAGCTTCCGCGGCCACGCAATGGCCCGCGGATAAAAACGCCGCGCCGCCAGGGCCAGGACCAGCGGCAGCAGCATCACCAGGGAAATATTCTGGGCCACGTTCAGGTAAATCTCAAAGCCGCCCTGCCCCACGACCGCCGGCAGAATGAAAGGCAGCAGAGCGCAAATAATGCCGTTAAGCAGCAGGAGGGCCGTCAGCATGAACTCCACGCTGCCGCCCAGCAGCCCCATCACCACGGGAGCCGCCGTGGCCGTGGGCATGATGCCCACGAAGAAAGCGGCCTCCGCCAGGTATCCGTCTCCGAAAACGAGGCGGCACGCGCCCCACGCGGCCAGGGCGATCAGCAGGTTGGCCCCTACCAGGAGCCAGTGCGCGCGCTCCGGCTTCATCCGCTTGAAGCGGATGCCCAGGAACGTCACAAACAGCATCACGATCAGCATCCACTTGAACGTCCAGCTATACACGTGCAGGCCGGGCATCATGTACCCCGCAATAAAAGCCGCCACGATGGCAAACGTGCGGATGAGGGATTTGAACATGGGGTACGGAGGCAGTAAAACGGTTATGAGGGCTGCCCGCACAAATGGATCAGCCCGTCCACCTGGCGGACAATCAGCTCAAACAAATCCTGCACGCTGCCCTTGGGAACCCGGTTGTTCTCCATCAGCTCCACAATCATCCGCAAACGGGTCAGCAGGCCGATCATGATGCTTTCAATAGCCAGCACCGTCCAGAAAACCTGGTAAGTGGAAGCGCCCGGAAACATGGTGCGGATGCAGTCATGCAGCCGGCGGCGGATGGGGGAATACACCTCCTTGATATACTCCACCGCTATCTCCGGAGTCTGCACGTGGCAGATGCCCAGCAGGCGCAGGTAATGGGGGAAATTGCCCAGTTCTTCCAGCTTCACATGCAGGAGGCCGTGGAAGGAAGGGTAAACATAGGCGTGGGCCAGCGCCCGCACCGTGCCTTTCTCCATGGCCTCATTCATCATGGAAATCCGGAAATCCCGCGCCTGCGGCGCATACTTCATCATGACCGCCTTCCAAAGCCCTTCCTTGCCGCCAAAATAATAATTGGCGGAGGCGATGTTGACGGATGCCTGCTGGGAAATCATGCGCATGGAAGTGCCTGTATAGCCGTGCTCGGCAAACAGGCACTCCGCCGCGTCCAGCAATCGTTCCTTGGTTCCTTGCTGTCGTTTCATGGGGGGTGGGGGAAGTTTGGAATTATCGGTCAACGCGGGCGGCGCGGACCTGGATGGAATGGTTGTGGGCGTCCAGCCCCTCCACTCTGGCGAACTCCGCCACGTACGGAGCGGACTTGAGCACGGCCTCCCGGTTCATCCGCACCACGCTGGTGCGCCGCTGGAACTGGCCCGCCCGCAGGCCGGAAAACGACTTGCCGGCCCCGCCGGTCGGCAGGGTGTGGCTGGGGCCTGCCAGGAAATCCCCGCAGGCCACCGTGGAAAAAGCGCCGGCATAAATGGCGCCCGCCGTCCGGATGCCGTCCAGCACGGCGTCTTCATCCCGCGTGACGAGCACCAGATGCTCCGGAGCGAAGGCGTTCACCAGGTCCACCCCCTCCTGGATGGAGGAAACCAGAAAACCGTAAGCGTGCTTGTCCAGCACCTCCCGGATGATGGAACCGCGGCTCAGCAGGGCGGCCTGGCGTTCCACCTCCGCTTCCACTTGTTCCAATAACGCCTCCGACGTGGTAACGAACACCACCACGCTGTCCGGACCGTGTTCCCCCTGCGCCAGCAGGTCGGCGGCCAGGAACTCCGCGTCTGCGGTCTCATCCGCCAGCACCATCACCTCACTGGGTCCGGGGAGCAGGTCGATGGCGACGGCTCCCACCAGCTGGCGCTTGGCCTCCACCACAAAACGGTTGCCGGGGCCGAAAATCTTCTCAACCGGCTTCACGCTCTCCGTTCCCACCGCAAGGGCGGCAATCGCCTGCGCTCCGCCTATCTTGACAATCTCCGTAGCGCCGGAAGCCTTCAATGCATATAAAAGAGCGGGATTCACCCGCCCGTCCGGCCCGCAGGGCGTAGCGGCCACAATCTCCCGCACGCCGGCGGCCTGGGCAAAACCGCCCGTCATGATGGACGTGGACACCAGGGGAGCCTTCCCGCCTGGAATATAAATGCCCACGCGGTCATACGGAAGGAAGCGTTCCGCCACCTCCACACCCTGGGCGTTCACGCCGGACCAGTCCTGCCTGCGGCTGCGGTCTGAAAAATAATGGATGTTGGCCAGGGAGGCGGCAATGGCCTCTTTCACGGAATCCTCCACGGCGGCTTCCGCCCCCGCCAGCTCCGCCTCCGTCACGAACAGGGAGGAAGGATCCAGATGCACCCTATCAAACCTGGCGGCATAATCAAAAAGGGCCTCGTCCCCGCGCGCGGAAACGTCCTGGATAATAGCGTTAACGGTATCCCTTACGGAATCCTCCGGGAGAGCGCGGCGGTTCATCCGGCTCTTCATTTCGTCAAAGCAGGTGTCGGAAGGACGGTAAATTTTCATAAAAGATATAATACGGAAAAATGAGAAGGAAGTTTCACAATCTTTAAGCATGCAGTCAAGCCTTCTGTCCTCTTTGATTTCCAAAGGCACTCCATGAATCTCCCGGACAAAAAATCAAAAGACCAAACCATTCTCCCTTGACCGGCACAAAAAACAGGCATAGCCTTTCTTTCGCAAACATTTGGCCGAACGGCCCACTGTCATGAACATTCACGAATATCAAGCAAAACAACTCTTTGAGCGCTTTGGCGTGGCTACCCCCAGGGGCATTGCCGCCGCCACTGCTCAGGAAGCAGCACAAATAGCCCGGAACATGGGCGTTTCCCAATACGTAGTTAAGGCACAGGTACACGCTGGCGGCCGTGGCAAAGGCACCTTCAAAAACGGCTTCAAGGGCGGCGTGCATGTCGTTGACTCCGTGGAGGAAGTGGAAGACGTAGCCGGCAAGATGCTCAACCAGGTTCTGGTCACCAAGCAAACCGGGGAAACCGGCAAGCTGGTCAGCAAGATCATGGTGGCGGAAGCCGTGGACCTGAAAAAGGAATGCTACTTCGCCATTCTCCAGGACCGCGCCCGTGAATGCCCCGTCATCGTAGCCAGCACGGAAGGCGGCATGGACATTGAAGAAGTGGCCGCCACCCGTCCGGAAGCCATCATCCGCGAACACATTGACCCGGCCCTGGGCATCCTCCCCTTCCAGGCGCTCAAGATCGCCGTGGCCCTGGGCCTGACCGGTCCCCTGCTGCGCCAGGCCACCAAGCTCATCACCAACGTTTACAAGCTCTTCACCGCGCTGGACTGCTCCTTGGTGGAAATCAACCCCCTCGTCGTCACCACGGACGACCGCGTGTGCGCCCTGGACGCCAAATTCAACTTTGACGACAACGCCCTGTACCGCCACCCGGAAATCATGGAAATGCGGGATGAAACGGAAGAAGACCCCCGTGAAGTGGAAGCCGGCAAATATGACCTGAACTACATCGGCCTGGACGGCAACATCGGCTGCATGGTAAACGGCGCCGGGCTGGCCATGGCCACGATGGACATCATCAAATACTACGGCGGCGAACCCGCCAACTTCCTGGACGTGGGCGGCTCCGCCACAGAGGAAATGGTAACCAACGCGTTCCGCATCCTCACCAGCGACAAGAATGTGAAGGCACTTCTGGTCAACATCTTCGGCGGCATCATGCGCTGCGACGTCATCGCCCAGGGCATTGTGGCCGCGGCGAAAAACATTGACATGAAAATCCCGCTCGTCGTCCGCCTGGAAGGCACCAACGTGGAAATCGGCAAGAAAATCCTCGCAGACAGCGGCATTGCCATCATCCCTGCCGACAACCTGGACGAAGCCGCCCAGAAGGCGGTTGCAGCAGTCAAATAACCCTCACTATTTATTACGACAATGACATCTCTCATTGACAAAAACACCCGTCTGGTTGTGCAAGGCATCACCGGCAGCGCCGGCGCGTTCCACGCCAAAAACTGCATGGACTTCGGCACCAACGTGGTCGCCGGCGTGACCCCCGGCAAGGGCGGCCAGCTCTTTGAAGGCAAGGTCCCCGTCTTCGACACCGTGGCGGAAGCCAAAAAAGCCACGGACTGCAACGCCTCCATGATCTTTGTGCCGCCGCCCTTCGCCGCGGACGCCATTATGGAAGCCGCTGACGCTGGCGTAAAGCTCATCGTCTGCATCACGGAAGGCATCCCGGTGCAGGACATGCAGAAGGTGAAAGCCTTCCTGAAGGACAAGGACGTGACCCTCATCGGCCCGAACTGCCCCGGCATCGTCAACCCGGCCGCCAACTGCAAGATCGGCATCATGCCGGCCTACATCTTCAAGCCCGGCAGAATCGGCATCGTCTCCCGTTCCGGCACGCTCACCTATGAAGCCGTCTGGCAGGTCACCAACATGGGCCTGGGCCAGAGCATGTGCATCGGCATCGGCGGCGACCCCGTCCACGGCATGACCCAGCAGCAGGCCGTTCAATTCTTCACGGAAGACCCCAACACGGACGCCTTCATCATGATCGGTGAAATCGGCGGTTCGGAAGAAGAAGAAGCCGCCGAATGGATCAAGAACAACTGCAAAAAGCCCGTCGCCGCGTTCATCGCAGGCGCCACGGCTCCCAAGGGACGCCGCATGGGCCACGCAGGCGCCATCGTGGCCGGAGGCAAAGGCACCGCCGCCGCCAAGCAGGAAGCCCTGAAGGAAGCCGGCATCGTGGTCGCCAAGACGCCCGCCCAGATGGGCGCCGCCCTGGCGGAAGCCATGAAAAACAAAGGCATGTAAGCCCCCTTCTTCATCAATTCGCTTTCAGGCGCCTTCCCTTACCGGAAGGCGCTTTTTTTATGGAAAAACGAAGTTGATTCCGTAACGCAGATTTTGCCCGAACTACAGTTGGATCATTCTCACTACTTAGACCTAATCTAAAAAAATAACCGGTAAACATAAAATATCAAATCAAAGCCTCCCATACGGAATCTGCTGGCTTTGCCACTCAAAAATGCACCACCGGAGAAACAAAAGAGCCCGCAACATTGAAGTGCAGGCTCTTAAAAAATGAAAGATTTTGGCGGAGCGGGAGGGATTCGAACCCTCGGTACCGGTTTTGCCAGTACGTTCCTTTAGCAAAGGAGTGCTTTCAGCCTCTCAGCCACCGCTCCGTCTTGGGTAATGTGTGGAGAAGAAACTACACACTTCCCCAAATGAAGTCAATACATAAATAATACAGGCAGGAATTACTCCCGGCAGATATCTTGGCGGGCCGGTTGCTTTTCCTCACTGGGGTTTAACTCAATCCTCCCCTGGAATTTCCTTCCGGCTCCAGGCAACGGCCAGACCAGAAGAAAACAAGGGTCATTATTCCCCTCAAGGCAGTATAGAAACGAAACAAGCGGTTCAGAAAACCTTTTAAACTTCGCAATGCTCTGCAATCACCTCCAGAAAATCATCCAGATACTTCGCAGCCTTCTGCTCCCCGATGCCGTGAACATTCATGGCGCCTCGGCGGGTGGTGGGTTTCAGACGCGCCAGCCCTTCCAGAGTGGAATTGTGGAATACGGCATAAGCCGGAATCCCGGCTTCACGGGCCAGTTCATTCCTCAGCTCCTTCAATTTCAAAAACAAGTCTTCATCAAACTCGCCCAGGGCCGTCAAATCCCCCGTGGAGCGCACCCTGGTCTGTCCCGAGGGGGCAGAAGCTTTTCCTCTGCGGGCAAGAGGCCAAATCATGGAGGCTTCCTTCCGCCCCATCATCACTTCATTACCTTTCGGGCTCAGGGTAATCAGGGGGCGGTCCGCTTCTCCGCTCATTTTGGTCAGGCCCGCCATCTGCATGGCGCGGAACAACTGGCGGATGTCGTCCTCGCTCCACCGGGAAAGGATGCCATACGTACTCAACCGAGCCAGGGAAGTTTTTAAAATCTCCTGATTCTTCGCCCCCTTGAGCATCTGGATGATCTTCGTCTTCCCCCATCTTCCCTGCCAGGAACCGTCCCCCATGCGCACGGACGCGCGGGCAATTCCGCTTAATGCCTGGCGCACTATCTTGTTTTCCTCCTCACCCAGGGACTGGCCTTCCTCCACACCCAGCGTCATGCACTGGTCACACCGGCCGCAGGGGGCGCTGTCCTCCTCCCCGAAGTAATTCAATATCCACTGCTGGCGGCAGCCGGAGGAATAAGCGAATTCCGTCACCGCCTTCAATTTTTCCCGGTCCCTTACCTCTTTTTCCCGCAGGGCCTGTTCGTCCAGAGGAATCTTCAAGCCGCTTACGGCGGGGTCCGTCACTCTGGTTAGCTTCACGCGCTGCCCCGGAACGTCATGGCGGCTGATCGCGCCATTACGCATGAGAACGGACAGGGCGGCCCCCACCTGCATGGCATTCCGGCATTTGAGGCGTTCCCCCATTTCCTCCATGGACCACGCCACATCGTGGGTTTCCGCACTGCAATGCTTCCTTAACAACTCGTACAGCTCCACAATCAGCGGAACGCCCGGATTCACCCCCTCAATAAAAAACTCCTGGGTCCGCAAATCCGCGTGGTTGAACAAAAGCTCGCAATAGGCTTCATCCCCGTCGCGGCCGGCACGGCCAGCTTCCTGGTAATAGGCCTCCACACTGCCGGGAACCTCAAAATGGGCCACAAACCTGACGTCGGCACGGTCAATGCCCATGCCAAACGCATTCGTGGCAATGACGATGTCCGCATGGCGGTTCATGAAGGCGTTCTGGGCCTCTTCCCGCTGCTCATCCGTCATGCCCGCGTGGTAAGCCGTCACGTTCAGGCCAAGTTCGGAAAGAGCTTCATAGACCTGCTCCACCTTTTTGCGGGTGGAGCAATAGATAATACCCGTCTTATGGCGCTTCACCAGCTCGTACAGCCTCTTGTACTTGTCCTTGTGCGTATCGCAAGCCGTAATGCGGAAATGCAGGTTTTCCCGCGCAAACCCCCGTACAATCGTCACCGGGTCATCCAGCCTCAGATGTTCCAGAATATCCTCCCGCACGCGGGGAGTGGCCGTGGCGGTCAGAGCCGCTACCTGCGGGCACCCCATCGTTTCAATAGCCCTGCCCAGCTTCAAATAATCCGGACGGAAATCATGCCCCCACTGGCTCAGGCAGTGAGCCTCATCCACGGCAACCATATTCACGTCCACCTCCGCCAGAGCACGCATGAACCCCTCATGGCCGAAACGCTCCGGAGCCACATACACCAGCTTGAACGCCCCGTCCTTCATGCCGGCCAGGCGTTCCCTTTGTTCAGGAAAGCTCAGGGAGCTGTTGATCATGGTGGCGGGAATCCCTCTGGCGGCAAGGGCGTCCACCTGGTCTTTCATCAGGGCGATCAACGGGCTGACCACCAGGCAGACCCCGTCCCGGCACAAGGCGGGAAGCTGGTAGCACAGGGATTTCCCTCCCCCGGTGGGCATCACCACCAGCACGTTGCGGCCTTCCATGATGGAAGCCACCACGCGGTCCTGCCCCTCCCTCAAACTGGAAAAGCCGAAGTACTCCTTCAATGCCTCCATCGGCGACCTGATCACCTTGAACTCGCTCATTTTCTCCGTTCAGTGTGCCACAGCCCATTCCGTGACGCAACGCCTTTCCCCTCTTTCTGCGCTCCGGAATCAACGGCCTGTCTTTGAAGGACTCCTCTCCCGGGAAGAGAAAAAATGAGATTTTTTTCTCAAATCATCTTACAAACATCTTGACTTTCCCGAAGAAAAACCTATATTCCTCTCACCGCTTACGCGGTACACGACGCAAGTCAAAGCGCCCGTAGCTCAATTGGATAGAGCGTCTGACTACGGATCAGAAGGTTTGGGGTTCGAATCCCTACGGGCGTGCCACTTGCATCACCACCGGTAAATAAAATAATTCCTGCCTGAACGCCATGGCGGGATTTTTTGTCTCTACCGGTAAATACATATGGGGGCGCCATGGTTTCGACTGGAAGTCTGAGGTGCTGGCTGCATGTGAAGGTTAATCGGCTGGCCTTCTAAAAAGCCGATTAAAAAAATAAATGCAGAGTCTAACGACCTTGCTCTGGCTGCCTAATTAGTTCAGCCGCGTCAGAACCTCAACGCCTGCTAGAGGGGACGACGAACATTCAGCAGGCTGGTGCAATGCGGGGTTGCCGCGCAACGCACGAGACTTCCACAGGCAACTAGCGAGCCTGCCTAGTTGGCGCATGACGAAGCGGCCGCGAAAGCAGCAATATGCGTCTGAACATGGAGATGCCGGCATCAACGGCCTTCAGGACACGGGTTCGACTCCCGTCGCCTCCACCATCTCAAAACAACCGCAAGCGTTTGAAAAAGAATGCTTGCGGTTTTTGTTTTTATAAAACTGCAAGACAAACTGCAAGACATTGAAATTCGTTTTGGAAACAATGTCTTGCAGTCGGAGGTGTGTTTTGCAGGCATGAAGAAGCCCTCCCCGGTGGTGGGCGGGAGAGGGCTTCGGGGGGACTGTTCCCTGATTCGGAACAGGGGCATTTGCATGGTTGCTGGAAGATCAGGAGAGGCCGACGAGTCGGTTGTATTTGCGGTTGGCTCTCCGGGATTGGAAAAGAAGCCGCATTCCACCAGCATGGCGGGCGGTACCGTTTCACGGAGGGCGCAGAGGCTGGATTTGCTGAACCAGCAGGAGCTGTCAGGGAGACCCCGCAGGAGCTTGCAGAGCGGCTCAGCGATAGGGATGAGGCCAAGGCTTTTACTCTCAGCGAATCCGTATAGGCGCCGTCATCATGGTAGCTACGGCAGTAGCAGATGCGATCCCCTTGGGCTGTAGGGGGAGCCCGAAGAGTCAGAGCGAACGGAGGGTATATGCCGTAGTTCCCCGCATTGATGGCCTTCACGGTGGCGGACAAGGTCGTCGCCGCTCAAACGGGGGAGTCGATGACGGTGACGGCGCGCCCCTGGACCCGCAGCATGGGGGCCAGATGACCGGCAATGGTCTTGGCCACAGCGTATTCTTCACGCCCGTTTCCACGGGCGCCCGTGTTGTTGGCGTGTCCGATGTCTAAAGCGATATTCATTTTCCGATATGCCGTTCAAGTTGCAAGAGCCTCATGTTGATTTGTGTGAGGGCCTTCGTCCGCGCATCCATGCAGGCGCGCATGCCGTGGTACGGGAAGCCACGGGCAATAAAGCCCACGAACATGACCAATTCGGGCTTATACCCCCTTAAAAGGTTCAGGCAGCGTGGGCTTTAGTGCACATGGTCTTACTTTTTCAGGATATTGAACGACGGGCAGCGTGAGCCTGGGAGCGGGAGATATGCCCCTGCTTAATGACCAGGCAGGAGCCGCCTTTGCAAACCTCCGTGCGGTCCTGGGTAAAGTCCACATTATGTCCGCAACCGCCCAGCAGGGCGGAGGCTGCATAGGCCGCTCCTGCCAGGGTCACCCACAGAAGGCGTTCCCACCATTTCAGGCCGGTTTTAGCCTTGCTTTTTCCGTAGGCATTTTTCATGCCCTGCTTCCCCGCCGTCAAGGACGGCCCTTTTTTGCTCGCCATTTAACTTGCGCATGATTTTACTCTACGAAGTATTTGAAGAACGCCACGGCAGCAGGGTCCTGGATGGCGAATTCCGGGTAGTCACAAGAGGTAAATGTCCGGCGTCCTCCCTGGTCATTAATAACCTCCACGGTCAGGCAGACGCTCCCACCAGATGCAGGCTCATCAGGATGCCGGACAAGATTGACGTATTCATCCAGACGCGCCCACACCTGGACGGCTTTCCATGGTTCCGCCAGCCCTACCAGCGCGGTCACGACGGCCTCCATTGCCGGGGCTTGGTCAGCGGGCAGGTCCTCCTGCTTGTAGTGGTCAGTACGGGTATAGCCGTCCGCGTCCCGGTAAATAGCCGTCAGGGTGAAGTCCCCCCATTGTCCAGGCTGGGGGAATTGTATCTGTATTTCTGCGTTATTCATATTATGCTAAGGGGGTATTAATATCTACAAAGTCTTCAGTTACTTCAGAAACAATGGTGTTCGCAGCTATTGCACCGAGAGCCATTGCAACCGGGTTGATGTTATTTGGCTGATAAAGCGTGCGCTCTGTAGAGCCAATTTCTACAACCGCAGTCCCACTATCGACTTTCGCTAAATCCACATAGCAAGAATTGAATCCAAACGAAGTTTCAAAGGACCGAAGCCCACGAACGGCAGCGATTTTGCACAGGGAGGCTTGCTGACTGCCGCCCAGCATCAGATAGAGAGAGCCAACGCCATCATAATCTTTGGAATAAGAAGCCGGTTGGCTTTGCTGATAGATGATTTTATTAAGCGTAGCTGGGATCAGCTCATTATGGCTTGCTGGAACAAAGCTGGTAGTGGTTTTAACTTTCCATTTTTGTGTCGTTATTTCCGCATAAATTTCCCGCACTATAATAGTGTAACCATTGCGAACGGTATCCCTGACTGCATCGAACGTAATATCCAGAATTTCTCCATTTGCATAAGCGAGGTCATTGCCGGGAATGAGAGCATAGGAGTCCAGAGTTAAATCGCTTCTGTAGGTTTTGGCTCCAGCCCCCAGCCCAATAGTCAATTTAAGAGCAGTGTAGCTATGCAGGGATATAGAAAACCCCGCAAAGTTGCTGTAGTTCCACCCGCCGTAGAGCCCCAGAAAGGGAAACTTGATGGAGCTGGTTTTATTTGCAGGCACCGTAACGCGCGCATAATGGTAAGGAACATATATGGCCGTGACTGCTGAGCCAGTAGTCACAATTTTTGAAGTGTCAGGAAAATAAGGCATCGTGTAGACATTCGTAGCCCCGGCCAGCCCTGCTGCATATAAGCGGTTCACGGCTGCCGTGCCTGTTTGCGCTCCCACGGTAAGCGGAATATTGATGCCCCCGTTGGCGTTGATCGTCCCCTCCGCAGTCAAGCCGCCGTCCAGCGTCATGTTGCCCGCTTCGTCTGTCAGCTTGTCCTGCTTGCCATTCCACGTTTCGCGTTCTTTAACCGTTATGTGGGCTGCGGCATCTTCCTTGTGCGCATTGAAGGAAGACGCGTCGGCTTTTGTAGAAAGAGCGGCGGCATCCGCCTTGGCGTTCCATGCGGTGCGCTCTTCCTCTGTAACATGCGCAGTTTCATTCTCCACATGCTCACTCCATTCATTCAGAGGAGTCAGGAGAATCCCATTGATAGAAGTAATTTTATTCATGCTTGTTATTCTTTGTTATTGCTTGTCGTGAAGTGGTTGAACAACGCCACTGCCATCCCGTCCACCATCGTGAACTCCGAAAATTCTGGCTGGTGAAAAACCCGCGCCCTTCCTGGGCGGTGGCTGCTTCCACGGTCAGAGCAACCGCATCCCTGGATTCCAGGAATGATTTCCCTTCCTCTACAGGTGAGCTGATGGCCTGGTCCAGCCACACCCAGCTTTGGAGCACTTTCCGTTCATCGGATAAGACGGCAACGCGTGCTGCCCACTTCGTTGAAAGTTTCTACCCATTCCTGAAAAATATCATCCTGCGTGAAACGTCGGGACTGGATGAAACCGTTATTGCCCAGAAATATGGCCGTCAAGAAAGGCTTGTCCGTGGAAGAATGGATATTGAGCGCGGTGGAGGAGAAATTGGAAAAAGAGCATCAATAAAGGCTCATCTGAAAAGATGATGGCTTCTCAAGCATGCAGGTTCCCAATTCCCCGATCAGAAGGCACAGGAAAAAAAGAAGACCGCTAAAGACGGGGTTCATTCATGGAGGCGGAGCGGAGGGTGCCGGCGGCAAACCTCTCTTTTTCCTTTCCGTCAATCGGCGGCTTTTTCCGCTTTTGGGCAAAGATCAGGTATTCCCAGCCGGGGTAATGCCGGACCACCTGCCGATGAAGAAAGAATGCTCCCGCAAATACCAGGACCGCCGCAATCATGGGAGAAGGAAGTTCTTCAGGAAGGATTCTCGAGAGGAGCGGCATCAACCAGGGAAGGATCAGGCAATGGACGGCATAAATGAAGAAAAAGAGGGGAGCGCATGCCTGAGCGATTTTACGAAAGAACGTCTTTTCCGCCAGCAGAACGCACAGGGAGCCCAGTCCCAGAATCCCCGGAATCCAGCAGGGGATGGTGTGCAGGGTTTCCGTGGAGATGACGCCGCCATGGTTCATCCACGCTATTGCCGCCCACGCGGGAAGGGAAAAGTAACTTATTTTTTTCAGGAACAGCTTAATCTCGCCCAGCGTCAGGGAGGAAAGGCAGAACCCCAGCATGAAAAAAGCCAGGGAGTCCGCCCACGGAACCCGGGGAGGGTCGGAAAACAGCGCGTTGATCTCCGGAAACAGCACTACGGAGAAGAGAACGGCTATCGTCGCGGGAATCAGCAGCTTCCTTTTTCCCAGGGCAAATAAAAGCGGAGAGAGCAGGCTCAGCGCCATCACGTATTTCAGGAACCACAGGGGGCCGTCGTAGGGGAAGGTGGTTCCCACTCCCGTCAGTTTCCAGGGCAGGCTGCTCCAGTCCCACGTGCTTGAATGGCCCAGGCTTAAATAAATCCAATGCCTGAAGAACGCTTCCAGAAAAGCCGCGCCGTTCCATGCCAGATAAAATAAAACGTACCTGCACGGGGAATGACGCCAGTCGAACATTTTCCTGCGTCCCACAAAGTAGGCCGCCGCCATGAACAGAAAAGGCACCCGCTGGAAGAAGAGAGGGAATTCCGCCCCGCTTCCCCCAGCATGAAAAAGGACGATGAAGAACAGGCCAACCACCCTGCCCAGGTCAAGCCAGCATTCCCTCGGCGGCGTCCCGGGAACGGCCCCCGGACGGGTAGCCTGCGCCTTTTCCGGCTCCGTGTCCGGAGAGTATTCTTCAACCATGGACATTTTCATTCCGGCAAAAGAATCAGAAGGGGCTTTTGCAATACGGCTCCACAGCCCTCATGCCGTCATGAAGACGCACCGCCCCGTCCCTGTCCTCCCGGGAAGCGAACAGGTACAGGGCATATCCGCCGAACCCGCCTCCCAGGTATTTCTTCGCCAGCTCCTCCCCCAGCGCTGGAAGGGGGGCCATCCCCTCCTGGAGCTGCACGCTATGGTACAGCGCCACTCCGGCAGCCAGTTCATGAATGCTGCGCTCCATCACTCCGGCGCGGGCAATCAGGGAAGACTGGGCGATGCGGGCATAGTCCCTGCACCCGTCAGCCATTCCCGGCGTATCATGGTCGTGCCCGGTGTGGAAGACCGCCATTTTCCCGGCCAGAAAGTCACCGGTGCTCTTGATGTCCAGCACGGGAACGGAGCCGGAACGCCAGACGCACAGCCCCGTTTCCGCAATCACGGCCGGATCCTGCCAGCCAACCCCCAGGGCAAGTTCCGACTGGACGGAGTCCCTGCCCTGCAGCATGGCCCAGGCTCCGCTGCCTCCCAGTCCGGACCGGAGTTCATAGGGCCAGTAGTCCAGGGATACAAACGGACTGATGGCGCAGTTGACAATGTACGCGCCCTGCCGCGCATGCCTGGGAACGTCCAGCCAGCCCCCCGCAAAGTCCACGCGCAGGGGAACGCTAAGCGGGGCCTTGATTCTGTTCACCAGCTGGGTGGTGGAAATCTGTTCGGAACAGGGAGGCGTTTTGGGAAGCACCACATACCGCGCTCCAATCCTTGCGCACAGTTCCCTTTTAAGGTCGCCGTAACAGTCATCTTCCGTAACAGCCAGGATATCGGGCCGTTCTTTCAGGAAAACGTGTTCAAAATCCATTCCCGGCTTCAGATGTTCTCCGCAGACCACCTTGTCCACCATGCACAGGCTTTCCAGAATCACTTTTTTATGGCCTTCCGGGATGGATGGTTTTCTATGCTTGCTTTTCCAGAGCACCTGCTCGGAGGCGAAGGAGACGATGAGGAAATCCCCCAGCGAACGCGCTTCACGGAAGAACTGGATATGCCCGGCATGAATGATATCGTAAAAACCGGAGACGAATATTTTGGTAGCCATCGTTGAAATGTATTAAGGTGTGGATGTTGCTGTATGGAGAGGGGTAAAGATTAAACCGGAGCGGCGGGAACCGGTGCATGGGAGGAACCGGCCTCCCATTCCAGAGCTATTGTTTCCAATTCCCGGTTCCCTTCCACATAGTCCTCAAAGAGAACCGGATATTGCGGCAGAAGCAGCGGGAGGTCCTCCGGAACGTTAATTTGATGCCGTCTTCCCAGTTTTTTCCTTGCCAGGGACTGGAGTTCGCAAAAAGCCATCGGCACCAGGCTGGCGTTGAAGGGCAGGTTCCAGAACCTCGCATCGTCGCTGACAATGATGAATTTCCTGCCTTCTTCCCTGCCCCAGTCAGCCAGCAGGTCATCCATGTTGCCGGGAAGCCGGCCGAAACATGAAACCAGCGTACAGGGAAGAGGGGGCGCTTTTCTTTCCCTTCCGGAGGCGGCAGCCGGCCTGGCCGCCTTTTGCCGTTGTTTTTCACGGATAAAAATCCAGGGCAGGACAGAGATTATTTTCCAGCAGCGTTTTATTTGCTTGCGGGGTTCATTAAAAATGCGGTAGAGAAATTCCAGCCTGCAGTCCACCATCCAGGCAGGGGCTCTTCTGATATGCCGCCCGGAGGCGAAGTTAAAGACGGCGCCCACGGCCACCATAACCCCCCGTTGAAGATGGGGGCACAGCCTGTTCATGAATATTTCCTGCTTGGGAGCGCCCAGGGAAACCCAGACGATGTCCGGCAGGTATTCATTGATTCTCCCGGCAATAGCCGCGTAGTCAAATTCATCCACAGGGCAGAACGGCAATTCCTCAAAAGGCATGTGCTTCACGCGGGGATCTTCCCGTTCCAGGGTCCGGCGAAGGGCATCCAGCGTCTCGCGGCTGCCTCCCAGGAACATCATTCTGTATTTTTTCATGCCGATGGCGTCGCTGAAAATCTGGGCGCCGCAGTATTGGGGCCTGTCCGCATGCAGCAGCCATTTCAGGTAGACGGGCACCCAGCCGCTGTCGCAAATGGTCAGGAGCGCTCCATTCAGCACATTCCTGTATTCCCGGTTGCGCTGTACCTCGGAAAGCACATGTCCGTCCGCCACGCAGATGTATCCGGCGCCCCCGGAACGGAGCACTTCGTCCATGCGCCGGAAAACGCGTTCACGGTCAAATTCGTATCTGATGTTGAAGTAGGTCTCCATACGGTTTTCACTCATGGTCAATGTTGACGGGCCTTCAAAACTTCGCGGTAAATGCCGGCCATCCTTTCCGCCTTGCGGTTCCAGTCCAGTTCCCTCTGCCTGGCGTAAAACGCTTCATCCATATCCCGCAGGACCTCCCTGTGATGGAAAAAGAAACGGATGCGTTCCGCAAAGTCCCGGGCGGACCGTCCGGGACGGGTCAGGGGTATCTTGCATCCCACGGTTTCATCCACGATGGTTCCCATGCCGCAGGTATCAAAGCAGAGCACGGGCAGGCGGTTCATCAGGGCTTCCACAAGCACGGTTGAGGTTGCTTCCATGATGCTGGTAAAGAAAAAGAGATCGCTTTCCCGCATGAGTGATTGAACCTTTTCATTGGAGACTGTGCCGTGCCATACGCATTGCCCCGCCACGCCCAGCCGTTCCGCAAGGTTCCGGTAGCCCCGCCCCCTCTCCCCTCCCCCGCAAATATGCAGCTTCAGCTCCGGCAAATCCCGGAGATAGGTGAGGGTTTGTAATGCCAGGGCCAACTGCTTGCTGGGTATCATGCGGCCTGCCCACAGCAGCCTGAATTGTCCGCCGTCCGTTGCCCTGCGCACTTTCTCCTTCCGCGCGGCACAGCCGGTTTCGCTCATCAGCAGCGCTTCCCGGCGATGGTACCGTTCCATTTTCTCCCGCACTCCCTGAACGGAAGCCAGCACGGCGTCAGCGCGCTTCATGGCTTTCCGCACCCTGGGCTGGAACCTGGCCTGCACGGTATTGATCACGTTTTTCAATGCCGTCTTCCCCACCTGCCCCCAGCCGCTTTCCCGCAAGTAGGCCACCGGCGTATTTTCCATTCCCCCCACCGGTCCCCATATGTAGGGAATTCCCCCGATTTTCCACAGCATCCCCGGCTCCCGGAAGCCTATCATGTTCAACTGGTGAATGACGTCTATGCGGTTTTCCGCCATGATGCGCCGCGCCAGCGCAAGCGCCCGTTCCTGCCATTTTTTGTAATGGCGGTAAAAACGCCAGTCCCCCTGGTCCCAGCACATCCGGCGAATTTTTTCCGGTACGGGAAGATAATGGAACACGATGTTGCCGGCCTGGGGAAGGCGGGCGAGCTCCCGTTCTATGTTTTCCCTCCATTCCCCCTCCGTAATCACATGCACCTTGCAGTGCATGGCCAGGTGGATGACCCAGTTCCACCCCATGCCGGGTTCGCTGCCCCAGTCCGGGTTGACGGCATAAGCGTTAATCAGGATTTGCATCATGGCTTGTCTATTTGATGGAATTAAGGTAGTTCCGGTGCCTTTCCTCCTCTTCCGGGGCGGCAAAGCGGCGGCGGATGACCCGGGCAGGATTGCCGCCCACCACGGTCATGGGCGGCACGTCTCCGGTCACGACGGCGCCTGCCGCGACAATGGCCCCGTCCCCTACGCAAACGCCTCCCAGGATGACGGCGCCGTGCCCAATCCACACGTCGCTGCCGATGACCGTCATGCCGTCCTCCCAGTTCCGGGGGGAATCCCAGATGGCGCAACCGGGCCTGTTAAAGGAATGGTCCCTTCTTCCGATGAATGAAACGCGGGCGGCGCACAACACGCTGTTCCCAAAACGTATATCGCAGGAGACATGGCAGTATGGCCCCAACTGCACCCTGTTCCCGAAAATGATCCGTTTGTGAGGGGAATTCAGATGCACATGCCTTCCTATCCTGGTCATTCCCTCCACGGTGACCCAGCGTTGAAGAAGGCGGAACCGTATGAAACTGCGCACTCCGTTAGCCAGGGAACGCAGAAACAGGATGGGCCGGGACCTGCCCGGGGCGGCATTGGCGGAAGCATTCATCGTACAATATGTTCCATGAGATGGTTGACGTATTCCCGGAATCCCGCAGGCATCAGGCATTCTTTCAGGCGCGGAGGGGACGGACTGCCGCCGCGGTCCAGGCAGGTTTTCCGGAGAAGAGAGGCCAGCCCCTTTTCATCTTCCGGATCGAACAATTCCCCGTTCCAGCCCCGGCGGATCAGGCAGGCGGAGCCGCAGCGCCCGGAAACCAGGCAGAAACACCCGGCAGCCAGGGCATCATTGACAACCGCCCCAAACGGTTCCACCAGGCTGGGAAGAACAAAGACGTCGGCCAGATTGTACCAGGCCGCCAGGCGTTCGCCTTCCAGCCAGCCGGTAAAAATGGCGCTGACTTTCAGCCGGACGGCCAGATCCTGCAAGGCCGTGCCCAGGCTTCCCGACCCCGCAATCACCAGAACGGCGTCCTCCGGAAGGGCCGCGGCCGCCCTGACCAGGCATTCCAGATTCTTCTCCGGGGCCAGGCGCCCCACATACAGGACCACCCGTTTTCCGTGCAGGCCGTATTCCCGCTGCATGGAATGGCTCATGGAAAGCGCTTCCCGGCATTGTTCCCGGAATGCCCGTTCATCCCTGACAATCGGAAAAAAGACGCCCTTTCCATAATGTTCCCGGTACCAGCGGCATGCCTCCCTGTCCGGGAGAATCACATCGTCCATCACCGGCATCGCCGCCTTCCGCGCCAGCGCATGCATGCGGGACAATTCATTTCCGCGGATCATGTCCATGCTGTCATCGCAAATGCTGACGATTTTGAATTTCCAGCGGCAAACCGCGCGCAGCAGGCATACCTCCAGAGCCAGAATGGAAAACTCCGGAACGATCACCAGATCGGGCCGTCCCTGCCGTAGAATGCGCGCAAGGCCGGAGGGAACGCGCCGCCCGGCCACGCGGACATGGTTCAGGTATTGGGGGCGGAACGCGCAGCGGGCTTCCATTTCCGGCCTGTTGTAGTGGTGGTCCGGAGAATTTTCATATTCAAAAAATACCTCCATCTCTCCAATCCGGGCCAGCGCATTGAAAAAATCAATGCGGTAAGGCGCCAGGTATTGATGAAAGACCATCAGTTTCCGTTTGTTGCCGTTCATGGTTCAGTGCCTTTTCCTGTAATATTGCCACGCTTGCCTGAAGAAGCCGGAAACCGTCTTCCGGACGCCCGCATACCGCAGGGAAAACCGCAAGGGCCGTTGAATTGAGCCGCACAGCTCCAGCAGCTCCTCATCGGTACTCCGAAAAAGGCGGCTTAAACAGCATTTGAGGAAGGGGATTCCGTGGCGGCGGGAATGAAAGGGGATGACGTGCACTCCCCGGCAGCCGCCCAGAAGCTCCCTTTGCCTGCGGTCAATGGGAGAAAACAGGGAGTGGAAATAATAAACGGGGGTCTCCGCATGCAGAAAGGGGGCCAGGCGGTAAAAAGGCGCCCGTTCCGGGTCGTTCCCGTACCGTACCAGCAGGGGATTGATTCTGGCGGCGTCTTCCATTTCCGTTTCCGGCGCAAGGTCAAAATAGCCGTTGAAGGAGAAAACGCGCTCCGCATGCAGCAGGGAGCCGAAGAGAACGGCGGCATAGCCTCCCGAGGAACTGCCCACCATCGTTACCCGGCAGCCTTTCGTCTCGTTTTCAAGCCACTTCAGCACCTTTTCCGGAGAGTTCAGGCGGCTGTTGATGCCGCCTAGGTACCATTGCTTGAAAACGTCCCGAATGAAGATGTGCCTTCCGCAGCCCGGAACCCTGGTTCCGAACCATTCAAACGTATTCCGCAGGGTGACCCGTTCATGGAACCGGGCGCGGTTGTTGGGAAAATACAGGTCGTTGCTGCTGAAATAAACGGCGCACCGCGAATCATCCCCCTCCGGAGTGCGCTCCATGAGGTAATTGTCACGGGTCCTGTACGTCTCCAGCACCTCTTCGTCATCCGTCTGGAAAACCCAGTCTATTTCGTTGCTGTCCATAAGAAGGGGAAAAAAACTCGTACATGCATGCAGATCATGGCCTTGCACGCGGCCAGCAGGCCGTCGTGCCTGCGGACGTAATGGAAATAGTACCTGGGCTGGGCATTCCCCAGCGGGGAATACAAATTGCGGAGCCTGCCTGCCAGGGGCACCTTCCGGTCCGTCCAGGCAACGACCTTGTCATGCCGTTCGCAGGTTCCCAGGCAGGCGGGAGCCACCCGCAGCTTTATTCCGCGTTCGCGCGCCGTCCGGGAATAATCGTAATCCCCCAGCGCGTGCAGGTAGAACCCGTCCAGAATGCCTATGCGCTCCACCACCCGCCGCGGCACCCACAGAATGTTCCCGTGGCATAATTCGCACTCCCTCAGGGTTCCATCCGGAATAACGGGCTTCCCGCCCGCCGTGCCTCCATAAGTCCACTCATCCGTGCCGGGATGGCAGGTGGAGCCGCAGATGACGGCGGCGTGTTCCATCCGGAGGGAGGCTTCCAATAGATGGCTTACGGCAAACGGATGCAGCATGGTATCATCATTCAGCCACAGGTAGAAATCCGCATCCTTCTTCAGGGCGTCCTCCCATGCCGTCCTCATTCCCCGGTTCCAGAACAGGGTTCCGTCACCTCTGATGACGGATACGGAGGGGTAAGCCTGCCGCACGGCGTCTCCGGTGCCGTCTGTGGAACCGTCATCCACCAAATGCACGGAGACGTCCAGCCCCGCTTCCGGCAGGGCGGAGAACAGGGCGGCAAGGGAGCGGAGCGTTTTTTCCCTGCGGTTGTGGCACGTCATCAGGACCGCAAGTTTTTTTCCGGAGGTTTCGTCAGTTTTCATGGAATGCGTATGGAAGGGAGAGGGTTGGAGGAACGGCGGCGGAAGATGCTTTCCACCCATTCATGAAGCTCGCCGTCCGTCATGGCCCGGAAACGGCTGGAATAGCACATGGCGATCATCATCCACAGGGAGATGTTCATGATATCCAGATTGAAGTTGGTATCCTCCAGCCATCCCCAGAGCCAGCGGAAGGCCACGAACACTCCCAGCAGCTTCATCCAGCGGTTGTTGGAACGGTAAATGGCCAGATAGGAGGCCTGCCAGTAAAATCCCGTGTAAAGGAAGAGCCCCGCCACCCCCGTCCAGGCGAAAATATTGAGGAGGACGGGTTCGCACCAGGCGCGGCGCTTCTGGTCATGGTAGGACTGGCGCTCATCACTGGACATCTGGAAACTGGTTTCATACCCCTGCGCCGGGGTGCGCCCCAGCAAAATGCAGCCGTCCTTCAGGGAGGAAGAAGCCACCTCTTCAAAGACGATGCTGCGGGAATCCGCCAGCAGGTCGTCCTCCACGGAACTTCCCGGCGCTCCGGCGTAGGAGCCGACGTCCAGGACATTGAAGACGCCGCCCAGCCCGAGGGCGAGAAAGAGGGAGGGAATTAAAAACAGGGCGTGCCGCGTCATCCTGTAAAAGCAGTCCTTGAACAAATCCCTGCCGCAATAGACGGCCAGCAGGGACAGAGCCACCAGCGCCTTTAGAATCTGGCTCCTGGCTCCCATGCTGACGCACACCATCAGGCATGCCATGACCAGCACCACCAGCTTCCATTTCCGGGGCAGCAGGGGCAGCCACGGCACCAGCATCAGCAGGGGATTCAGCAGGGAGGCGTAAAAGTCCGGATTAAGGGTGAACATGAACAGGAAAAAAACGGGGATGAACACCTTGAACCAGACGGACAGGACCTGCCGCGTCACCTCCGGCAGGCTGAACACGTAAACCAGCACGGGAATGAAAAGCGTGGGGGCATTCGTCACCAGGGCCCGCGCGGACCAGTAGCCGTCCACGGCGAAGACGCCCCGCAGGCAGCAAATGAATACCCACAGGAAATAAATGGAAAAGAGGGGATAAACGGGGGCGTGCCCCCTCCTGAAATACTTCCGCATGATGACGAAGGACACCGCCAGCAGGAGGGCGGAGGAAAGGGAAATGGCCTGTTCCGTACAAATCGGGTGAAGGACGGCGGCGGACGAGTACATGGACAACATGATCATGGCCTTCACCAGGATGATGAAGGGGAGCACGACCCGGATGCTTGAAGGAAGGCGGGATTTCCCATCAAGGGGCGGCCTTTCATTCGCCTGGCATGAAAGGGCCGTATTACGCATGCGCGCTCCTTTCCATCACCGGAGAAGCTTTCCCCTCCTCCGCCCGGCGGATGCGGCGCGCCGGATTTCCGGCCCATACCTCATTGGAAGGGATGGAACGCGTTACCACGGAACGTGCTCCCACGACGGCGTTGTCCCCGATGGAAACGCCTTTCAAAATGAAGGTTCCGGCACCCAGGAAGACGTTGTTCCCAATCCTGACGGGAGCGGACCGGCGCAGAAGCCTGTCCTCCGCTCCCCGCCTGGCTTCCGGGTCCAATGCGTGGAAATCCGTATCCATGATGTGGACGCCGAATCCGGCCTTTACATCGTCTCCGATCGTCACCGACTGCGTGCAGATAATCACGGTATTGCTGATGCCCACCCGGTTGCCGATGCGCAGCACGCCGTCCCGGTCCACGGAAATCAGGCAGCGCTGGGAGGAACGGGAGACGCCGTGGGGGCCGTTCCGCATGGTAAATTCCCTTCCTATGCGGCACGGAACGGATTGGCGGCGACTTCCCCTGGATATCCTGACGTCCGGAATTCCGAACGAACAGAGGCCGGGGCCGTAAACCGCGTTGCCGGCATACAGGAGCCACCTGGCATACCAATTGTGAAGGGGATGCAGGCAGACGGCCCAGCAGCGGAGCACGGCTTTCCTGGCAAGATAAATCAATTGTTGCATGCGGCCCCCTCCCTTCCCTTTCCTTCATGTTCCTCCGTCCCGTTCCCTGCGTCTCCGGCAATGCTCCCGTAGATGCGCTTCAGTTGTTCCGCATTCGCGGAACGGTCATGGCCCGCCAGGGAGGCCTGCCTTCCGCGGAAGGAAATACGCCTGCACAAATCCATGTCCCCGAACAGGCGGCACACCAGCATGGCCAGCATTTCCGTCTCTTCAAACCGGTACAGGAAACCCGTTTCCCCGTCGGACACGGAATCCATCATCCCCCCGGCATAGGCCGCGATGCAGGGAGTGCCCACCATCTGGGCTTCCCCCAGTGAGTTGGACTCATTTTCAATCATGGAGGGGCAAACGAACACATGCGCCTTCCGGAATTGGCTGCACATCTGCTCCGCGTCCAGGCGTCCCAGCCAGCGGAAGCGGTCCCGGACTCCAAGCCGTTCCATCAGGTTTCCCAAATAACGGGCGTAGCCGTTCCTGCGCCACGCAGGGACTGACAGGATGTCCGGTCCGACCACCTTCACCCTGGCGTCAGGATAATGCCGCAGGACCAGGGGAAGAGCCTCCACCACCTTGTGGAATCCTTTCAGGGGGTAGTGGGACTGGCCGAGAAAAATCGTATGCTTTTCGCACGCTCCGGCATCCCATTCATGACGGTAAAAGGGTTCCCTGAGCGTGGGCTGGAGAACATGGTACCGCGCCGCGGGGTTCATGGCCCATGCGTGGGAACGGTCCCAGGCGGTACATCCGATTACATGGCGCACCTTGCCGAACAGCTCCCGTTCGTATTTTCCGCGCGCCTTGATCTTCCGCTGCTGGGCAAAAAGCGTGTCGCGGCGCAACAGATCGCGGAAAGTAACGGATTTCACGAGTTCCCGAGCAGGAATGCCGCCCATATAGAACCCGGCGCAGACGGAAGACAGCCCCTGGATGGAAACGGCCGTGCGTTCCGCCCCGCAGGCCTGCACCCAGGCCAGGGAGTGCGGGTATTCGGAACCGCGGATATGGACCACGTCCGGGCTGAATATATCCCTGATTTCCCGGAAACAGGGTTCCAGTTCCTTCCTGTAAACCCCCATGTCCGCAGGGGCGGGAACCAGGTAATAGGTCATGGCCTCCCCGTCCAGGCGGCGCAGGGTGCGCCCCGGGTAAAACATGACGGCGGCCAGCTTTAAATCCGGGGCGGCTTTCATCAGCTCCTGCGCTCCCGCGTACATCCAGCCTCCCAGAACCGGTTCCGGAAGCCCAAGCATCCGGCACGGTTCGGGAAACAGGATATTGGACAGCCAGAGCACATTCATCCCTTTTTCCGGAGCGTTCATGTTTTTCACCAGTAGCACCCCCCCTCCACACGGCTGGCGTGGCCTACCGTCTCCTCTCTTCCCGGCCTCGCCCACGCGTCATTGAAAAGCCGGGAATAATCATGTTTGGGAGCGCCGGGATCGGCCCCGTAGGCCGGGTCTTCCCAGCGCCTGCCCCGCAGGCCGAACAGCAGTTGAAGAGCCCCGCCGAGATGCACGGCCTGCCTGCCCCTCCTCTTGGCATGGGCCGCCAGATGAAAGCCGTAAGCCCCGCATCCGATGAGGCACACATCGTAATCCCGGCGGTCCATCTCCCCCTCCATCCATGCCAGGGCTTCAAACCAGTCGGCAAAACGGTCCGGCCCCGCTCCCATGCTCTGGACGGCGGCCAGCGTCTCCAGGGAAAAGGAAGGAAGAACCTCCGGGTTTTCAAAAATCCTTTCCCGGTTCCGTTCGTATTGGCGCGTTATGCTTTCCGCGAAAGGATGGACCACCAGCACCTTCCTTCCCTCCAGGGCCCTGCTCCATGGCCGGGAAGACCAGTAAGGCTCCAGATTCAGCAGGCGCACGCGGGGAACGTCCCGGATCATGGGCATCACCTCCCATTCGTACGGAAGCCAGCTTCCCAGAATATCCAGTTCCATCATGTCACACAGCATCAGCTCGCAGAAACGGGCCAGATACTCCGGCGCGGCCGGGAAAAAGCCGGACCACTCCCTCATCTGCCTCATGATGTTTTTATTCCACCACCACTGGTCCCTCCGGCCCGTGATGTAGTCCAGCGGATTCCTGCCCGCCTTCCCAATTTCCAGATAATTATGCAGGCAGGACATTTCCGTGCAGCCAAACCGTCCCACCATGGCGGGACGGCCGGAGCGGAGAAGGTCCTCAATCATCGCGGAAGCCGCGTCCGCGTCCAGTTCACAGGAAGGGGGGCCCAGTTCCTCCCTGCCGGAACAGCGCTCAAACATGCGGCGCAGCAAATGCAAACCCTGGTGCGTCAGTGAAATCATGGCATGGACAAGTTTAATTACCTCCGCAGGCATTCTCCTCCCGAAGGAAGCGGCGCTTCATGGAGCGGAGCTCCAGCCGGCTGCGCCACGTCTTCCAGTTCCTGGCGGCATTCCTGATTCTTGCGGAGAAAGGGGGCTTTTCCTCCGGATCAAAAAAACCCCTCCTGGAAAAATCCATGGAGATGCCGTGCCGTTCAAACAGCTCCGCCACCGGCCCGTACCATTTGCCGTGGATGATGCCCGTGAAAATGTAGGGAATGATCTGGTACCCCTCCCGGGAAAACAGGGAGGGGTCCACCGTCAAAAACTCCATGCGGGAATACTTAGCCCTCCGGCTGCCGAAGCATTCGAACTTCCAGGCTGATTCTTCCTTCCTCAACAGGGAAAGCAGCGCCTCCCTGCGCCACAGGGAGCCCTGGCAGCACGCGTACCAGGGATAATCCGGGTCACTGGTGAAAAGGCCTTCATACCGCGAAGGCTCGCGGGCCGGGATTCCCTCCGGCGTCAACTGGATGCAGGGAATTTCCGGATGGGCGCGCATCTGCGCCGCGTATCTTTCCACCGCCCCGCCGTCCACCGGCGCCGTCAGGAAGTAATCCTCCTGCATGTACAGCACCGTATCCGTTTCCATGGCCTCCAGGGCCCATTTCAGGCATTCGCTCCACGTGGCCCTCCTGCGCCCCGGAATGATGCGGCCTGCGCAGCTCCTCAGGGAAACGACGTTTTTCTCCGGACCGGAATAGGTCTTGTACTCCGTATTCAGGTACACGCGGGCGGGGCAATCGGGCCAATAAAGGGACCAGAGCCTGAAAAAAGGCTCCCAGCAGTCTTCAAAGGAATCACAGGTATTGACGAGAATGGAATAGGATTTCATGGAATTATTTGGAAAACTGAATTTTCCTCCAGGCGCTTTTCAGGAAAAAAACAAGGGTGCCGCGCTCCCTCCCGTCCAGAGAAAAAAACCAGAGGAAAAGGAGGAAGACAACCAGGAGCGAGCAGGTGCGAAATAATACCGGAACGGGAGAAAGCGACGCATCAATCCGGCACAGGAGGATGCCCGCGGCAAACGTAGCCGCGCTGGGAACAAGGCACGGCGCCAGCACCTGGAAAGAAAAATCCCGCAAGCTGAGGCCAAGGCGCCGCACGCAGATGGAAAGCGCCAGCAGCCCCCCCGGCAGGGTTACGAAAAGAATGGCGGCCACATACATCATGCAGGGAGACCATCCCATGCGGTAGAATCCCCAGGTAGCGCCCAGGAAAAGAATTCCGGACCCCGTTTTCACCAGCGTGTACAGGCGGATGTTCCCCTCCGCGTAAATGGCGGACCCCAGGCTGAGGAAAAGCTGTTCCAGCAAGGTTCTGGCAAGCTGGAGCCTGCAGAACAGGACCGCCCAGGCGGGGACGGAATGAAGCCAGAGACCCAGGAGCCCCGGAGCCTCCAGAATCAGCGGAATGGCGAAAACCGCCATGAGCAGGTAGGCGAATTTGCAGCCGGACAGGGAGGCACGCAGCATGAGGCCGCGGTTGCCCGCCCCTTCGCTTTTTGAAATGACCGGATTCAGGGCCTTCAGCATGGTCCCGGAAAAAGCCATGGTTTGCCCGTTGATCTGCTGGGCGACGGCCTGCGCCGCATTGAGGGCGACGCCGAAAAAGTGGTTCAGGACGATGCCGACGCCGTATTCCGACAGCATGCTGCTGGCGGAAACCGTGAAATTCCAGCCCGCAAAGCTTCCCATTTCCCGGAAAACGCCGCGTTTCCAATAACGCCGCGGCGCAATCACGCACTCCGCATAGTTCCTGCGGCAATAAACAAGCATGGCCGTCATGGCAAGGATGGAAATCCCGGCCATCAACACCCCGTACAGAATCAGCTTGTCCGCCAGCACATGAACGACAAGCAGGGCCGCTCCCAGCTTCAGGAAAGATTCCAGAACGCCTATGACGGCGAAATACAGCATATTTTCATGGGCGTTCAGCACGGCTTCATAAGGAACGCCCAGAATGCCGAACACGGTGCTGGCGATCATGGCCCAGTAAACGCACCTGGCGGCAAAAACCCGGTCCTCCGGAATATTGAGAACATGCCCGAACAGGATGGGGGCCGCGGCATACAGCAGGATTCCGACCATCACGGCAATGGCAAGATGGAGCACCACGCTGATATTAAACACGATTTTCTGTTTCTCCGGGTCCCCTTCCCCCTCCGCGTAGCTCATGAAGCGCTGGGTAGCCGCCGCCATGCTGGCGTTGAGAAAAGCCAGCATGGCAATCACGCCCGCCACCATGTTGAAAATGCCGAAGTCGTCCACTCCCAGGGCATTCAGGACCAGGCGCGTCGCGTACAGGGAAATGAACATGGTGACGCCCATTTTCATATACAGGAATCCTGTGTTCCTTATCACTCTGGAGACGGTGTTCATGAAACGGTGGAAGAAAAAGACTGAAGGGCGAATGCTGGAAAAAGGGGCGGTTCAACGGCTCTATCCGTCTGCTTCGGAATACTCGCTGTAATAATGAAAACGGGAATTTTTGAAATTCTCCGCATTGAGGATAAGGGCGACGGCACGGAATTCGCCCTTGTCCGCCAGCCCCTGGATGGCGGGAACGTACTGCTTCTCGATCATGCCGCACCTGATGACATAAAGAACCAGGTCCGCATGGCGCGCCATGAGGGAAGCGTCCACCACGGCCTCATACGGGCAGCCGTCCAGGATGATGCGGTCATACCGGGCGCGCCAGTACCGGAGCAGCTCTTCAAAACGGTCCTGGGTCAGCAACGCGACGGGGTTGGGGGGAACGGGGCCTGCCGTCACCAGGTCAAACCCCGAGAACTTCCTGCCGGACTGCAGGACGGAATCCGGAGACGCCTGCGGGTTCATCAGCAGGTGCACGAGGCCCCTGCTATTCTTCCCTCCGTAAAAGGCGGAAAGGCTGGCCTTGCGCAAGTCCCCGTCAATGAGGAGGACTTTTTTTCCGGTCTGGGCATACGCGGCGGCCAGGTTCAGGGCCGTAAACGTCTTCCCCTCTCCCGCCCGTGTGGATGTCATGAACAGCACGCGGGAGGCTTCCTCCGGATTGGGCAGCAGCATAAGTTCCGCATTGTTGCGGAGAATGTGAAAGCATTCTTCCATGAGGGAGCGGCCATTCATGACGACCAGGGGCAGCTTCGCCCGCTCTTTTCCGGAAAGCAGGGGCAGCGCTCCTGCCAGCGGCAGGTCCGTCAGTCCGGCGAGGTCCTTCTTGTCCCGCACCTTCGTATTCAGGGCGTTTCCAGCCAGCAGGGCCAACAGGCTCACCAAAGCTCCTCCGGTCATGCCGCCCACCGTCATCAGGAACAATTTGGGCGCTACGGGGGCATTGGAGCCGAACGCAGGTTCCAGAATGCGGGCGCTTGGTTCCGTCGTGGCCAGGGCCAGGGCGTTTTCCTCCCTCTTTTTCAGCAGCATCAGGTAAAGCTCCTCCATAACCTTCTGTTCCCGCAGAAGGGGGACCAGGCCTTCATCCTTGGAGGCCATGTCCGACAAAAGCCGGTTGAGTTCATTCCGCTCCTTTTCCAGTTCACTCATCCTCACTTCCAGCGCGTTGCAGTAATTGGCAATGGAACGGCCAATGGATTCGCGCATCTCCTTCATGTTCTCCGCAAGGGAGGAGACCATGGGATTCTGTCTTCCCGCGCTGGCGAACAATTTTTTATGCTGGAGGAAATTGTCGTTGAAAAGTTCAATCTGCTTGGCAATTCCCGCATCCTGAATGCCTATATTGGCGGGGATCATGTCCTGCTGGCGGCTCCGGTCCGCCAGCAGCCTGGCGAGCACCTTCACCTGGATCAACTCCGTCCTGGTGGAGAAAAGTTCCGTCCCTATTTCCTGCACTCTGTTGAACGTGGCATCCAGCGTCGTATCCATGTCCTTGACGATCCGGCTGTTGCGCTTGTAGTCAATCACCTGCTTGTCCACGCCGCCGAGCTGGCCGCCAAGCTTTCCAATGCGCTTGACGATGAACTCCTCCGCCCGCGAGGCGGCCATTTGCTTCTCCCGCCTGGAATGGTCATTGTAAACCTCAATAAGATAATTCAGGGCGTCTTCCGCCTTTTGCGGATGGGAAAGCCTCAACGTCAGCTCCAGCAGGCTGCTTTCCTTGGAATCGGGCCGCGTTACGCTCAGCCGGCCCAGCATTCCGTCGGTGGCCTCCTTCACGGAAACGCGCTCCACGAAAATGGTCCTTCCCATGCTGCCTGAAGAAAAATAAGAAGTAGGGCATACATTCACCGTGGCGAAGGGAAGCTTCAGCGGAACGCCGAACTTTCCGTGCAGAACGTTTTCCCCGCTCTCCTTCGCCCGGTAAGACAGGGAAAATTCCCGGCCATTCAGCGGAGTAACCGCCAGGGAACAAGGCTGAAACGCCACCTCTTCACTGAACTCCGCCTTCAGGGGAGTCGTATGGTAAAGATCCACTTCCCGGATATTCCGCTTTTCCCAGTAGGAGACGTCGAGCCCCAGCCCCTTCACCACACGGCCCATCACCTCCGAGGACTTGACCACATAGCTCTCGTTCGCCAGGTTGGCCTCCCCCGGCTTGAACCCCAGATCGGAAAGAATGATTTCCGAGACCTGGGCATTCTTCTGCTTGTCATCCCTCAGCATGATGCGGGCGGTCTTCTGGTACAGATACCCCTGCCGGGCGCAGATGAAATAAGCCAGCCCCCCGCCCAGCAGGGCGCACGCCAGAATCCAGGGCCAATACCTCCTGGCCGTGGAAAAAATGAACCGGAAGGAAAAAATATCGTTGTCCTCAGGCTGTATCACTGAAACGGGCATGGAAGGAAAACAGGATGAAGCGTCTTACAGGCTAATGGCGATGACGGCGATAAGCAGGGACAGGCCCGAAAGGCCCCAGGCGTAGTACTGGGCGCTTTCGCTCCTCATGTTGATCTTGCGGTCCGACGGAGTGACATAAATAATATCATTCTGCCGGATGTAGTAATAAGGAGAGGAGAAAATGGACTTGCTGCGCAGGTCCAGCTTGACGATCTTCCGGTCACGCTCCATTTCCCGGATCAGCACGATGTCCCGGTTGCCGTCGATATTCAAATCTCCCGCCCGGCTGATGGCGTCAAAAATGGTGACGCGCTGGCCGTCCACCTGGTAGGAGCCGGGATTATTCACCTCTCCCAGAACGGAAAATTTGAAGTTCATGATCTGGACGTTGACGGAGGCGTCCTTGATGTAATCACTGTTGCGGAGCTTTGCGGAAATGTCGTGGGCAAGCTGGGAACACGTCTTCCGGGCGGCCTTCATCTTCCCGATGACCGGCAGGACAATATATCCCTCGTCGTCCACCAGGTACCCTTTGGGCCGCGAATTGCCGGTGTTGTTGGAGATGGAATTGCCCATTTCCGCCATGATGAAGGGGGTAGTCAGTTCCGGCTGCTTGCTGCTGACGGAAATATAAAGCTGATCGTCTTTTTGAATAGTCGTCTGGTATTTGGTGACTATATCCTGCCGGGTCTCACCCGTAATGTCCTGGATATAGAGAACCTCTTTCGGATTGACGCAGGAGGCCAGCAGCAGGGAGCAGACAGCCAGGGAGGCCAGCCGGAAAATTCCGGGAGAAAAAAGAGAGGGGCGGTTTATCATCATTAAGGTATAAGGTTATGGTTTTAAATGGATAAATAATCAGGATTCTTCCTGCTTGGACGGAAAAGGCACAGGCACGGAAAGATCGTTCCTGATGAGCATGCTGCCCGAGATATTCCTGAAAGCGTCCTCGCACTGCCGGACGTCCTTATGGGCCAGCAACCGGACAACGGTTTGGAAAACGATCCTGGCGTCCATGAACAGGGACACATTCCGGGCGTAAACGATGTCGTAGCACAACCGCCTGTAGAACGGGATTCCGTTCCTTCCGTATACCTGGGCCATGCCGGTCAATCCGGGCCGGACGGAACAGCGCGCCATGCGGCAGCGGCCGGGAAAAACATCCAGCTGATCCGGAATCCATGGCCGGGGGCCTACAATGGACATGTCTCCCTTGATAATGTTGACCAGCTGGGGCAGTTCATCCAGGGAATAGCGGCGTAAAAAAGTTCCAAGCGGAAAAGACCTCAAGTCATCCGGAAGCAGGAGCCCCTCCGAATCACGGGCATCCGTCAGGGTCTTGAATTTAAAAACCCTGAACAATTTCCCGCGGTACCCCACACGCGTCTGGAAAAAAAACGGAGACTTCCGCGTATGAACCAGGAGTATTATGGATATAACGGCCAGAAGAGGCGATACGATTATCAATGTCCATAAGGATATGGCAATATCCAATACGCGTTTTCCAAAAAACTTATACATGGCTCCGCACGCAAACTACCGGATTTCAAATCCGGCATCTGACTTTCCGGAGAAAAACGCTCATCATCAATGATGATAAATAACTTGCATGATTCTAAAATTTCCTTTCACGCCGCCTTGCGGAAGCGCTGCCATTTATATATTCAACCACAAGTATCTGATCCGCATGAAAAAATATTAATTCGTCATTGACGACGGATTTGAAATCCGCACTTTTCATGAATGCAACAACAACAAAATGGAAAGGCGAAAAACGCCGCCATTCCTGAAAAATGAAACCGCTTTCCAAGCTCACAGGAACAACCAGAATATTCCGGGTTCAAAATGCCGCAATTGAAGAGGACCGCAATGGTAAAACAGGAAAATTAAGGAAAAAGAAACCTGAATTTCCGAGGGCTGGAAAATTCTTTCGGAAAAGGACGGCATTCCGAAGAAATGCGCCTGGGGCATGCGCCAAAAAGCGCACATCTTCACGGACAATGAATTGCCGGCAACAGGCATCAAGACAAAAAACCGGTTCCTATGATGCCATAGGGCGGATGGCATTCCCTGCCGGAGTTGAACCGAGCCTTTGCCGTTGGAGAGACGGCCTTCCTGACCGCTAGAAGAAGGGAACGTTACAGCCGGAATAAAACAGCCCGCTTTTCGCAAGCCGCTGGAACTGGCATAGCACTTTCCCGGAAAGAGTCAATGATTTTGCCGTATATGTTCCCTTTTTTAATCAAACACGGGATTCCAGCAGGGATCGTCCGCCGCATCAAAGCACAGCAGCGCCTGTTCCGGCGTGTTCTTTTCCAAAGCCATGGGAGGCAGTTCATCCCGTCCGAACCAGCGGCTTTCAGACGTTTCCGGATTGGGCTGGAAGGAGCCGCCCTTTTCTTCACATAATACAAAGACCTTGCAAACCCCGTACGCATAGGGGGGAGGGTTGTGCCTGTTGCGGTCATGCAGGGCTATCAGCCGTACCGCTTCCACTTCCAGTCCGGCTTCTTCCCGCACTTCCTTGATCGTGTTATCCCGCACGGACTGGTTCACATCCACCCAGCCGCCCGGCATGGACCACAAGCCGGAACCTTTTTCTTTCACCAGCAATATTTTACCTTCCCGGAAAATAGCCGCGCGGGTATCCATTTTCGGCGTTTGAAATCCGGTCTCACTGCAAAACAGCCCCCGGACCGTATCCATATCCAGCCCGGATTTGGCGCTCATGATTTCCGCGGCGATTTCCCTCAACCGCTGGAAACGCTCCAGATCATAGGGGTCTTTCGCATACGTTATCCCCGCCTGGGCCATAAACTGAAGTTCCACCGCCCATTCCAGCCATTGCGGAGGCAGCGCATTACGGACCGTTTCACCAGCGTCATCCATGCGTCCACGTTACCACAAGGAGCTATCCCGGCGAACCTTATTTTCCATCCGGCCGCCTTCCGTGGCGGATTGTTCACTCAGGCCTTCTGGACCATTCCCCATCCCCATGGCAGATTTCCCCGCGTAACCGGCACGATTGATTCATCCAGTCTTAATGGACCAAGGTACGGGCACTCCCCAGGTTTGCCGTTCCGCATGAAAAAGACGCCTCATGACGCTCCATGCCGCATGAGGCGTTGATCATTTTTCCCCTTTTACTTCCGGCACCGCCACGGGTTCCCCCAGGAACCGGGGTTCACGCCCCCACAGCCACAAGTCCAGCATCATCCATACGCGCGCCGCGCGCTCCCTGAACCAGCTTCTAATGCGTGAACTGCGGTTGGGAACATCCGGGGCGCTGACGGCCCACGCGTCCATTTCCTCATGTGCAGCGATCGCCAGGGCGCGTTCATTGTGAAAGGCCTGGGAAACGACGATCATGGTTGAAACGCCAAAGACCTCCTTCATCCTCACGACGGAATCCAGCGTCCGCAGCCCCGCAAAGTCACACACAATCCGGTCCTCCGGAACGCCGCGCTCCACCAGGGCCTGCTTCATCCATTCCGGTTCATTGTAGGCGTGGGAGCTATTGTCCCCGGAAACGACAAAAACCGTCGCCTTCCCGGCCCTCCAAAGTTCCGCCGCCGTATCCATTCTATTATAGAAATACCCGTTGGGGCCTCCCATGAACGCAGGGGAGCACCCCAGCACCAGGGCAGGCGCGCGAACGGGAACATCCGCGGAATGCTCAAAAACCCTGCCTCCGGAAGCGGAAGCTATGTACCACTCCGCTCCCGCCGACAACAAGGCCAGCGCCAGAAAGGCGCCTCCCGCCGCTTTCAAAATGAAAACGGTTATCCTGCCCTTCCTGTTCCAGCCACGATCCAAATGCTTTCCCATCCAATAAACGGCTCCTGCCAGCATAGACGCTCTATTTCACTTTAAGCTTTGAATGTAAATAGTTCTTAACCGCAGGATCCACCGTTTTGATATCCAGCACCGTATCACCCCATTTATTTTTCGCCTTAATGTCCGCTCCGTGATCCACCAGAAATCCCGCCACATCCAGATAACCGCCCTCCGCGGCATAGATCAGCGCGGTTTTTCCATGCCTGGTCTTTCCCTTTACCTTGGCTCCCTTTTTGACGAGGTACTTGACCATATCCAGGCATCCCCGCTCGGAAGCCTTCATCAAAATGGAGTGGCCTTCCTTGTCCGTGCCATTCAAATCCGCTCCTTTAGCCACCAGCATTTCCATTCCATCCATATTCCGGCCATCAGCGGCATACGCCAGCACATTCCGGCCTCCCTTGTCCCTGGCTTTCACGCTGGCTTTCCTGTCAATCAAGTAGGCAAGAATGTCATTGCGCCTGCACGTTGCGGCTCTCATCAGGGCGGTCGTGCCGAATTCCCGGTCCTTTTCATTGGCGTCATATTTGCATTCTTCCATCAAATACTTGACAATGTCCATATTGCCCCCTTCCACGGCTCTCATGAAAATGGAAATGCCGTACTGGTCCACAGCCTTGGGGTTGGCGCCTTTGGACAGCAGGTAATCAAAAATCTCCTTATCTCCCACATACGCCGCCCAGGCGAGAGGAGACCAGGTCATCGCGTCCCTGCCATTCACGTCGCTTCCCTTTTTCAAGCCTTCCAGCTGCAACCCGAGATTCACCCAGTTCTTCAGCCTGTTTTTTGACTTTAAGGGGTCGAGGGCCTCCTTCACTTCCTTTACCTTCTTTAAAGCGGCATCGTAAGAGTCAATTCCAGCGGCAGCGGCGTGAGAAATGGAAGCCGCACACAGGCAGGAGCCCACCGCCCAAACGGAGAGTTTGTTCAAATTCATGGTCATCATAGGGTGTGGGGATGGATACCGGAAAGCCGGCAGGCCCCCCCCGGAATGGGTTCCAATATAAAATGGAAAAACCTTTTGGTCAATAAGAGAAGGAATGGGCCAACACCGGACCTCTAACAAAAAATGGCTCCTACCCAAAATTCCATGTGCCCGGCTGTCCGGGACCCCGGACAGCGTCACTACGCAATCCTGCAAGGGACGCTTGAACATAAATGCCCCAGGTCCTTTTACGGAAAACCAGATGATTTCATCGCAAAACAGGGAGAATACCCCACCCGGCAGTACTGGGGGAGGCTCCTTTCAACACATTCTTCAGGTAACTATTGTTGACCGGAGATACAAATAAAAGCGGTAATTTCCGTATGCTTGAAGACGGAAAAGGCCCGCCAGAAGCGAGCCTTTTATCTACATAATTTATTGTTATTCAGCGAAGTACCCCCGACCGGACTCGAACCGGTACGTCCTTGCGGACAACAGATTTTAAGTCTGCAGCGTCTACCATTCCGCCACGAGGGCATTGACCGGACGGCACTCTACAGGAATGCCGCGGGGATTCAAGCACGAATCCCCTTCCGGTTTTTAAATCCCTAGCCGCAGACTTCCACAACCATGCTTATTTCCACCGCCACGTTGAGCGGCAGGGCGGACACGCCCACGGCCGTGCGGCTGTGGCGGCCGATTTCGCCAAAGGCTTCCACCAGCAGGTCGGACGCGCCGTTCAGCACCTTGGGATGGTCGTAGAAATCCGGGCCGGCATTCACAAATCCGTTCACGGCCACAATGCGGGAAACCTTTTCCAGGGAGCCCACGGCCTGCACGATGACGGCCAGGCGGTTCAGAACGGCGGCTCGCGCGGCGGCCTGCCCTTCTTCCACCGTCAAGTCCTGCCCTACCTTGCCGAAGTATTTGTCCTCCCCGTTCACGGAGATGCCGCCGGAGAGGTGAAGCAGGTTGCCCGTACGCACGCATTGCACGTAGGAACCTACGGGCGCGGGCGCATCGTAAATGGCGTAACCAAGATCGGAAAGGCGTTGACGTATTTTATCCATAATAGAGAATTTGACAAAGGTTGGATTGGAAGAATGCACCGGAAATATTTGCGTTTCCAGATGCATTTCATGACATTTTGAACAATTTTCGGCCTGTTTGCACGTAAAATGATTGCCATCTACCTCATTTAGTTGCTATTGAAACAACCCGTACATGATGACCGAAGAAACTCCTTCCACAGACCCCAAGCAGCAAATTCCGGACCTTTCCGGCTTGGCCGACTTCCAATTCGGTCCGGCCTGGGCGAGACCGGGAGCCCGTCAGGAACGTTCCGCGTCCTATCCGGAACGCAGGTCCGGCGACAGGCAGGGAGGCGACCGCCGTCCGCGGCGCGACAGCCGCGAAGGACGCCAGCCCCGGGGGGAACGCCGTTTTGACGGTCAGAATGGTGAAAGAAGATTCAACCGGGAAGACCGCACCCGCGGTTCCTTCCGCCCGCGCCGCGACGGAGACCGCCGCGAACAGGCGCCCCGCCCGCCCATGGTGGAACCGGCCGAAGGCCTGCGCGTGGAGCTGCGCCCCGTGGATTCCGGCCTGGCCGCCCTGCACCAGGAGGTGCAGAAGCACCGCCGCACCATTTCCCTGCTGGACCTTGCCAAGGTGGTCATGGGTTCCTACGACCGTTATGACCTGGTGTTCATGAAGCAGGAGAACGGCCCGGACCTCTACCACTGCAAGCACGGCGACGGAGCCTGCTTCATTTCCCGCCAGGAGGCCGTCAAGCATCTCTGGCAGTCTTCCTGGATGCCCAAGTATTACGAGTCCGTGGAACAGGAAGTGGAAGCGCCCAAGGGCGATTTCAAGGCGATTGCCAAGTGTTCCCTGAACAATGAACTGGTGGGCCCCGTCAACTGGCACGGCTACCAGTCCGCCCTGATGAACCTGCACCGCACCAAGTTTGCCAGCATGCCCTTTGAGGCATTCCGTTCCAAGATCGTGACGGACAAGAGCGAGGAAGCCGTGCAGGCATGGCAGGAAGCCGTTTCCAAGCGCACCGCCTGGAAGCCCGTCCGCGAAGGCGCCTCCGAGGTTCTTCTGGAATCCCCCGCCGCCGTGGAACAGGATTTCGAGTCCAACCACTTTGAAGAGTGCTATGACGTCACGGACAAGGTGTTCGTCAACGGAGCCGTGAAGAAAAACCATCTTTCCCCCGGCCTGTGGGCGCACCTGATCCAGTTGTCCGGCACCACGCGCCGCCATCCCAGCATGCTGATTCCGAACCTCTGCCACGGGCTGGCGCGCCACCACATGCCCATTTTCAAGTGGAAGGGCAACCATTACACCGGCCCGGCACGCCCCAAGGCCATGGAAGAAGGCACCGTTCTTTCGGATTCCCTGATGTCCATCGCCACCTGGGCGGCCAACAATCCGGGCAAGGGCGTGGACGCCATGCTCAGGGAGCTGGCCCCCGTGCCGGACCCGGAAAAGGCCACGGAAGAGGAAGTGGCCCAGGCTACGGAAAAACAGCAGAATCTGGTCCGCGACCTGTTCTGGCTGTCCGAACAGGGCTACATTCTGGTTTTCTCCAACAACACCGTCAGCCGTCCGAAGGCCGTTCCGGCCCAGGCCCCCTCTCCCAAAAAGGCTTCCAAGGAGAAGCAGAAACCGGAAGAGAAGGCGCCGGACATGCCGGTGGCGGAAGCCGCCGCGCCCCAGGAGCAGAAGGAGGACACCCCTTCTTCCGAAGCCCCGGCAGCCCGGGAGGAACCCGCTGAAGAAACTGACACGGCAGCCGAGCCTGCGGAAGCAGCCGCCCCTCCCGTGGAGGAAGAGCTTCCTGCGGAAAATGTTCCGGAGACGGTTGCCGCAAAAGCCTGACGCCTTTCCCGAATTCCCCCGTCATACAGTCCGCAGGATTATCTTGATTCTGCGGACTTTGTTTTGTAGAAGAAAAGGAAATCAACAGGATTTTACATATGATCAGTACAACAATGGCAACCGCTCTTAATGAGCAAATCAAATGGGAAATGTATTCAGCCAACCTTTACCTGGCCATGTCCGCCTACCTGCAGGACGCCGGCCTGACGGGGTTCGCCCACTGGATGCGCGTCCAGTACCAGGAAGAAACCGCCCATGCCTTGAAATTTTACGATTTCCTTCTGGCGCGCGGAGGCCAGTTTACCATGTTGTCCATCGATGCCCCGGCCGCGAGCTGGTCCAACATTCTGGAAATGTTTGAAGAAACGCTGTCCCACGAACAGGAGGTCACGCGCCGCATCAATGACCTGGTCCGCCTCTCCAAGGAGGAAAAGGACTTCGCTACGGATATTTTCCTGCACTGGTTTGTCAGTGAACAGGTGGAAGAGGAAGAAACCGTCAAGGACATCATCAGCAAACTGCGCATGATCAAGGGAGAAGGCCAGGGAATGCTGCTCATGGACAAGGAGCTGGCGGCCCGCACCTTTACCCCTCCCCCCGCCAATTAACTCATTCAGCCGCTTTTCCGGCCATTCTCCGGCACGTTTTCCCCATGAAAACGCTTTTCCGGAGAATGGCCGGCAGAACAGTTCGGCTATCAGGAGCGCATGAACATCAAGATAAGGCCGGCTGCAAGGGAGGATGTCCAAAAAACAAGCGCTCTATACGATGATTTTTTTGCCTGTAATGCTGCCCAGCTACCGGAAAATTGCGTTGCGGCAACTGAAACGGGAGATTGCCCGAATCCTGTGATTGAAAGCGGCAGCGGCGATATCATGATCGCGGAAAGAGACGATGCCGTTATCGGATTCGTGCATGTTGAAGAAAACGCGCCACCTCCCTATCCTTCCGTAGTTCCTCATAAATATGCCTGCATCATAGACTTTTTCGTCATGCGGGAATACAGGAGGAATGGAGCAGGACGCCTGCTTTTGGATAAAGTCAAACGCTGGGCAAAATCACGAAACCAGGAATACCTGGAACTCATGGTATGGGAGAATAACGGCAGCGGCAGAAGATTTTACAAGCGTGAACATTTTACAACAGCATCCCGGACAATGCGCCTGGACGTGTAACCGACTTTTTAAATGGAATTATTAAAGATGAATGATTTTGAAACAGCCTTGGTGAGCCCGGGGAAAAACAGCCTCATTCCGGAGGAGGACAACTGGTTCGGCCCCCTCGTCGGAACCTGGGATATTGAATGGGTTGACGGGCACGGCACGGAGCATGAACGCCACGTGAAAGGGGAATGGATTTTTTCATGGGTTCTGGAAGGCATGGCCGTCCAGGATGTGTTCATCTGCCCTTCCCGGGAGGCCCGGAAGATCAAAACCTGGCCGGACGCCGCCTACGGCACGACGATCAGAATTTACAATCCCCAGCAACGGACATGGGACATTTTTTACGGTGTGGCCGGAGAAGCCACGCGGCTGGAAGCGAGAAAGGAAGGCAGCCGGATTGTCCTGACGGAAATTACCGGGCAAAAGATGAAATGGATTTTTTCCGAACTTACGGAAAATACGTTCCATTGGAGAAACATGGCCACGGAGGACGGGACGCACTGGTTCCTCCAGGGGGAAGCGTTCGCCGCCAGACGTATCTAGAACACGCTTGTTCATCGGCATGGCTGAACCCCGCCGTCTTTCCCTTTCTGCCCCCTTCCAGGCCCGTTTAAAGGGGTTTTCCCTGCCTTCACTCCTGTCCGGCAAATAAAGCAGCCCGGACTCAACAAGGAGCCATGCCTGCCGATGCCCGCCAGGCATCCATAAGAATTTCCGGGGGTAGAACCGGCTTTTTTCTCTTCTCCGGCAGTCCAGAACTGATGACGGGACCTGCCTCCAAAGGCGGCAGCATCCTGTTTTTCCTGGCGCGCACCCGTATAAAACTTTTCTGAAACAGGCCTCCCTTTCCCATGGAGAGCCCTTGCATGAGGCCTCTTTCCGGTCCGGGCTTGTCATGCTGATGCGCCCTTTTATGCCAGATTTATGCCGGTTTCCCGGCAGTTCCGGAAAAAACTTTCATTCATCAACAGCTTACGACTATTTTTAACATGTTATTCACATTCTATCCTCAAAATACAATCATTCTATTAACATTCAACATATTGTATCCGGAATACCATCAAAAGGCTTATTATCTGCAAATGTAAAATTTTAATAAAAATTTATATTTTTGACTTGCTCGCGGAAGGCGGCGGCGGTAGGTTGGCTGAACCGCCGCCAAGCCTCCGGACGGCACCGTTACCAAACCTACCCCAGACATTCACCACGACCATGAGCTCCATTTCCGAAGAAGCAAACAAGCTGGCGGATTTCATCCTGTTCACGCAACGTTCCTGCATTCTGAATCTTTCTTCAGAATTGAATGAGGGCAAGGTTTCCTATCCCCAGTTTTTCCTGCTGACCTACCTGGCCAGCGAGGACTTCCTGAGCATGTCCAGCATTGCCCTGAAGATGGGGCATTCCACGGCGGCGGCCACCGGCATGGTGGACAAACTTCAGGAGATGGGCTATCTGAAACGCATGAGCGCGGCCAAGGACCGCCGCAAAATCATGGTCGCCATCACCCAGGAAGGGCGCGACCTGGTGGACCGCATGCGCCAGAATATCGTCCGGGACCTGGCCGCCCTGATGGCCGGAGCGGACCCCGACGCACGGCAGACGCTTGCCGATACCGGAAAATCCATCAGGAAGCGCCGCCTGGCCTGATTTCCGGCCTTCTTCCCTCCGTTCCTTTCCGGGTAAAAAAGTCCGGAAGCCGGATCTCCGGCAACGCCTGCCCTTTCTTTTACTATTATATTCAGGAGCATGGTGAACAGGGAGGAGCTTCCTTCCCTTGCAGCAGGGGCAGGCCGCGTTCTTCACGGCCTCAAAACGGAGATTCCCCATGAACCGGCCATCCTTGGCATCCCTGTCCGGTCCCATCCCGATTTCCGGCCTTCCGGACTGGTCCGTTCCGCTCCCCCCTGCGGATGATTTTTCCCTTCCCCGCTTTTTTAAAAGGGCTTCCTGCGGAGATTGTTTTTGCCTGAACTGGGGCATCGTGCTAAATACTGGCAGTCACGAATGCAACAGACCATGGATCTCCATACCTATTTACGCAATTTTCCGGACGCCCAGGGCCGTTTTGGCGAATACGGCGGCGTTTACCTGCCGGACGAGCTTGTTCCCGCCTTTGAAGAAATTACGGAAGCCTACCAGACGATAGCCCACTCCGCCCAGTTCATCAATGAACTGCGCCGCATCCGCAAGCAGTTCCAGGGACGCCCCACCCCGGTTTACCACTGCGAACGCCTTTCCCGCCACCTGGGCACTTCCCAGATTTACCTGAAACGGGAAGACCTGAACCATACGGGCGCCCACAAGCTCAACCACTGCATGGGTGAAGGCCTTCTCGCCAAATACATGGGCAAGAAACGCATCATTGCGGAAACGGGCGCCGGGCAGCATGGCGTGGCCCTGGCTACGGCTGCCGCCTTCTTCGGCCTGGAGTGTGAAATTCACATGGGAGCGGTGGACATTGCCAAGCAGGCCCCCAACGTCACCCGCATGAAAATCCTGGGCGCCAAGGTGGTGCCCGTCACGCACGGCCTCCAGAGCCTGAAGGAAGCCGTGGATTCCGCCTTTGATTCCTACCTGAACAGTTATCAGGATTCCATTTACTGCATCGGTTCCGTGGTAGGCCCCCACCCCTTCCCGCAGATGGTGCGCGATTTCCAGATGTGCATCGGCGTGGAAGCCCGGGAGCAGTTCATGGAAATGACGGGGCTTCTTCCGGACGCGGTGTGCGCCTGCGTGGGCGGCGGCAGCAATTCCATGGGCATGTTCACCGCCTTCCTGGGAGACCCGCTGGATATTTACGGCGTGGAACCGCTCGGCAAGGGGCCCAGGCTCGGGGATCATTCCGCCTCCATCTCCTACGGGAGCAAGGGCGTCCTGCACGGGTTCGAGAGCATCATGCTCCAGGACGAGGACGGCAATCCGGGACCGGTCCATTCCGTGGCCAGCGGGCTGGATTATCCTTCCGTGGGTCCGGAACACGCCTACCTGCACGACATCGGCCGCGTGAATTACGTTACCGCCACGGATGAGGAAGCCGTAGACGCCTTCTTCAAGCTTTCCCGCTATGAAGGAATTATTCCCGCCCTGGAAAGCTCCCACGCCATCGCCTACGCCATGAAGTGGGCCCGGGAAAACAGAGGAGGCGCTATCCTGGTCAACTGCTCCGGCCGCGGAGACAAGGATGTGGATTACGTCGTGGAGCATTACGGCTACGGGGAAGACCGCCAGTTCCCCTCCTGATTTCATCCCCTTCATCGTTTCCGGCGGAGGGAGGATTTCCCTGCCCTCCGTCCGCCCCCTTTCCGCAAGGCCCTTCCGCCACGCCCCTCCATGAAAGAATTGTCCAGCCTGGTTCAACGGAGTTTCCACGTCGTTCCGCGGGAAGAGGATTTCCATACCCTGGCTTTGGGAGCGTCCGGCCGCACCATCGTCCGCATCCGCCTCGGCTCCCGCACATGCATCGGCATCCGGTGGGGCAATGACCGCGCGGATAATGATTCCTTCATCCCCGCGGACCGGCACCTGCACGCCCACGGCGTGAACGTGCCGGAGATTTACGACTACGAACCGCTCGGCGCCGGCTGCGGGGCCGCGCTGGTGGAAGACCTGGGAGACGCCAGCCTGCTGGCCTTCCGGGGAGAGTCCTGGCCCTCCCTGCGCCTGCGCTACATCCGGGCCATGGAACAGCTCCATCTGCTTCACTCCTGCCCGTTTCCGGAGGAGTTCCCCCTCCAGCCCGCCTTTGACGAAGCCCTGTACCGCTGGGAGCAGTCCTATTTTGCGGAACACCTGCTGGGGGCCCACCTGGGGCTGGAAACGGATTCCTTCCTGAACCATCCGGCCCTGGAAGAGCTGGCGCAATTCCTGGCCTCCCTTCCGGAATGCCCCGTGCACCGGGACAGCCAGTCCCAGAACGTGCACATCCACGCGGGTAAGACCTGGCTGATCGATTTCCAGGGCATGCGCGGCGGACGCCCGGAGTATGACCTGGCCTCCCTGGTTTATGACGGCTATGCCCGTCTGGAACCGGAGCAGACGAAGGAATTGCTCAGGGAGTGGGAAAAGATTTCAGGGCAGCCCCTGGATGACCGCATCTTCCGCGCCTGCGCCCTGCAACGGCTCATGCAGATGCTGGGCGCCTACGCCAACATCGGCCACAACCAGGGAAAAACCTGGTATCTGGCCCAGATTCCCGCCGGGCTGGAACACCTGCGGAAGCTTCTGCCCGGCTCCACGCTTGCAGAACCGCTGGCGGCCATGCTAGCATGATCTTTCTCCCTGCTCCTGATGACGCTGACCCCCAGATTCCTGCTTGTGCTGTCCCTGTTCCAGATTTCCCTGGGGCTGGGCTGGATTCTGGGGTACGTGTTTCTTCCGCCCACCATTTTCTGTTATGAGCGGGCGGCGGAACGTTCCCTGGCAGGAGAGTACCGGACCGTGCGCCCGGAAGGTCTGAATGCGGAAAGCAGCATCGTCCTCCAGCCTTACGATTATTTCAACAAGGGGCAGACGGCCCAGCTTCCCGTGGTTTCCCTGCACCGGGAATCCTCCCTGAACAGCTTTGCCGCCTATCCTCCCAATCCCATGGATTACACGGTGCTGTTCCGCCACCTGTACGAGCAGGGGGCCAGGAATGTCTACGTGATGGCTCCCATGGCCTGGGAGGAAGAGCCGGACAGCATCGTCAAAGCCGCCGTGGGGTATGAGCTGGACCGCTTCCGCCACAAGGCGCTGGGACGGCAGATGAGCGAGTCCTCCCGCCACGCCCCCCTCCCGCCGGACTGGAAAGGCCTGGTTATTCCCGCTGCCAACATCGTGGGAAAGACGGACCTGTTCCCTCGCGCGGACAGGCTGGTGGGGGAAGCTCCGCAACTGACCACGGCAGCCCCCGCCCTGGGAACCGTCGTGGAAAACAACGAACTGTTTTCCCCCTCCCCGGAGAACAGGGTTTCTCCGCCGCTTTTCATCCGCTGGGGTGAGGAGATCATCCCCACCCTTCCGCTGGCCGCCGCCCTGAACGCGCTGGACCTGAAACCCGACGACGTGAGAATCATTCCGGGCGACACCCTTTTCCTGGGCGGCAAGCGTTCCGTTCCGCTGGACAAATACGGCCGCATTCTCCTGGCGGAACACAGCAGCCCCACCATGCTGGACACCAAGGAGGTGATCGTCCCCGTCATGTCCGGCCTGCGGCCGCCGGATACCACCGCCGTCAGAAAACTGCTTTCCTCCGCGGACGCGGTTCTCGTTTCCGAACCGTCCGCCCTTTCCGACACGCCGGACGCACAGGCCCTCCTGGCGGCGCAAACCATCCGCACCCTCATGGGGGCGCTGGCTCCAGCCCCGGCCGTCCTGATTCCGGTAGCCCCCGTATGGGTGCAGTGGGTCATCGTGCTGGACGTCCTGCTCCTGGCAGTCTGGGCCCTCCGTTTCCAGCGCCGGGGGCGTTTCATCATCTGGGGGCTCTGCATCCTGGCGGCCCCGGTCATCGCGTGGTACCTGTTTTCCGTCCATGACACCTGGTTCCCCGTCATGACGCCCGTGGCGGCGGTGCTGTGCGTAGTGCTGGCGGGCTGCCTGTTCCCCTGGCTTTCTCCCCCCTCCCGCGATGCGGATGAAGAGGAGGAGGAAGACGCCGGAGCCCCCCCGCCGGAAGGTAATGGAGCCGGGCACGTGCTCCCCCCGGACAACCTGTACCAGGAACCCAACGAGGTGCCTATCCCCCACCATTCCAAAAGAGAACATCCCGACTCATGACACAGCGCAAGCACATCCTTTTCATCTGCACCGGCAACACCTGCCGCAGCCCCATGGCGGAAGGCCTGTTCCGGAAGCTTTCAGCGCATCATCCGGAATGGCGCGCCGGTTCCGCGGGAACTTCCGCATGGCACGGGCAGAAGGCCAGCCCGGAAACGCTCCACGTCCTCCAGGCGCACGGCGTCAACCTCTCCTGCCATGAAAGCCGCCCCGTCACGGAAGAACTGATGGAAAACGCCACGGACGTCTATGCCATGACGGAAAGCCACCTGGCCGCCCTGCTTGCCAATTTCCCCGAGCATGCGGACAAGATCAGGCTGGTCACCTGCTACACGGACAACCGCAGCATTGCGGACCCCATCGGCTGCGGTCAGGCCGCCTACAACAGCGTGGCGCGGCAGTTGACAGCCGCCATCCAGGCCATCATCGCCCGGATGGAACAGCAAGCGTGACAACTCTTTCCCCCCATGGCCGTCCCTTCCATACGCATTGACCTGTCCCGCCAGGAGCTGGTGCTGGAAGAATCCGGAAACATCCTGCTCCGGTGCCCCGTTTCCAGCGGAAAAGCTGGCACGGGCCATGAAGAGGGCTCCGGAAAAACGCCCACCGGACATTTCCGCGTCTGCCAAAAAATCGGGGACGGAGAGCCGGAGGACACCATTTTCATCTCACGCCTTCCGGCGGGCCGCTACCCCGCCGCCATCCCGGAAAGCCTGGATGAACATTCGGACTTTATCCTGGCGCGCATCCTGTGGCTGGACGGCCTGGAACCGCACAACGCCAACACGCGGAGCCGCTACATCTACATCCACGGCACCAATGATACGGACCTGCTGGGCGCCCCGGCCTCCCATGGCTGCATCCGCCTTTCCCCCCGCGACATGCTGGATCTTTTTGCCCTGGCGGAAGAGGGGATGGACGTGTTCATCCAGTGCTAAACCGTTCTTTTTTAGATACAATCTAAAAAAGTTATTCAGGGAAAAGGAAAATAATTGAACAAAGGTCCTCTTGGGATGTATAAAGTATGAAGGTACCGGTATTTGGCTGCCGGCCTCCTGTTCCATAAACATCCACTCATCCCCAAGAAATCATGGACGATCCGGTCTTATTATCCCGTCTTCAATTCGCCGTTACGATCATGTTCCACTACATCTTCCCGCCGATGACCATCGGCCTGGGGGTGGTTCTGGTCGCGCTGGAAGGCCTCTGGCTGAAAACGAAGAACGAACTCTACCACAAGCAGGCCAAATTCTGGACCAAGATATTCGGCATCATCTTCGCCCTGGGCGTGGCCTCCGGCATCGTGATGGAATTCCAGTTCGGCACCAACTGGGCTGACTATTCCCGCTGCGTGGGCGACATCTTCGGCAGCCCTCTGGCGGCGGAAGGCATCTTCGCCTTCTTCCTGGAATCCGGCTTCCTGGCCATCCTGCTCTTCGGCTGGGACAAGGTGGGACCCAAAATGCACTTCTTCTCCTCCTGCATGGTCGCCCTGGGCGCCCATTTCAGCGCCATCTGGATCATTGTGGCGAACTCCTGGATGCAGACGCCCGCCGGGTACAAGCTGGTGGAAGTGAACGGGAAAATCCAGGCCCATATCACCAGCTTCTATGACGTGGTGTTCAACCCGTCCACCGTGGACCGCCTGACGCACGCGCTGGCCGGCTGCTGGCTGGCGGGGGCCACGCTCGTCCTCAGCGTCTCCGCCTGGTACATCCTGAAAAAACGCTTCACCGGAGGAGCTGAAAAAAGCTTCAAGGTGGCCCTGGTCATCGGCCTCATCGGCGTGGTGGGCATGGGCATCACGGGGGACTCCAGCGCACGTGAAGTCTCCATCCACCAGCCCGCCAAATTCGCCGCCATGGAAGGCGTGATGGAAACCGGCGCTCCGCTGGCCCTCCACCTCGTCGGCTGGATGAACCCGTCCACCCATGAAGTGACGGGCATCTCCATCCCGTACATGCTCACCTTCCTGACCCATCATGACCTGGATACGACCATCACCGGCATGAACGACATCCCGCAGGACGAACGCCCCCCCATCCTGCCCGTCTTCTACTCCTTCCACATCATGATCCTGATCGGTTGCGCCCTGGGGGCCCTGTTCCTGGTGGGCCTGTGGGGCTGGAAAAAAGGCTGGCTCTTCCAGAAGCGCTGGCTGCTCTGGTGCTTCGTCTTCTCCGTGCTGGGCCCCCAAATAGCCAACCAGGTGGGCTGGGCCGTGGCGGAAATGGGGCGCCAGCCATGGATCGTGTACGGCATCCTGAGAACGGAACATGCCGTATCCCCCACCCTCACCGCGGCGGAAGCCCTTTCCTCCCTGGGCATGTTCTTCGTCATTTATGCCCTGCTGCTGGCCCTCTTCCTCTATCAGATCACCCATAAAATCCACAAGGGTCCGGACCAGGAAGCAAACGAAGACGACGGCACCGGGGAAGGCAAGCTCCAGGTCCCCTTCGTCAAAGACTAACCTTCAGCCCCTCTTAAAACCATGTTGGACAATCTTACTCTTACAGACCTGCAAATCATCTGGTTCATCCTCGTCGGCGTGCTCTTCTCCGGATACGCCATTCTGGACGGCTTTGACCTGGGCACCGGAGCCCTTCAGCTTTTCATCAAGGGTGATGAAAACAGAAGGCTCACGCTAAACGCCGTGGGCCCTGTATGGGACGGAAACGAAGTCTGGCTCATCACGGGGGGCGGCGCCCTCTTCGCCGCCTTCCCGTACGTGTACGCCTCCGTCTTCTCCGGGTTTTACCTGGCCTTCATGCTCCTGCTGCTCACCCTCATCTTCCGCGCCGTCTCCATCGAATTCCGGAGCAAGCAGCCCATGAAATGGTGGCGCAGGGGGTGGGACACCACCTTCTCCATCAGCAGCCTCCTGGCCGCCCTGCTCATCGGCGTAGCCATGGGGAACGTCACCAAGGGCATTCCGCTGGACGACCAGGGCAACTTCACCGGAACCTTCCTCAGCCTGCTGAACCCCTACTCCGTTCTTCTGGGGCTGACGACGGTGGCCCTGTTCGCCATGCACGGAGGCATCTACCTCCTGATGAAAACCCAGGGAAGCCTGCAGGAACAGATCAAAAAACTGCTCAGGCCCTGCGTCATCATCTTCACCGTCCTGATCATCCTTCACGGAGCGGCCACCCTGCTGTACGTGCCGCACGTAGCGGCGGCCCTGCACCGCTCCCCCTGGATTTACGGCATCGCGGTGCTGGCGGTCATTTCCATCACCGCCATCTGGATCTTCATCCACAGGAACCGTCCGGGCTGGGCCTTCGTCGCCTCCTGCTCCACCATGGGCTGCATGATGGCCCTCTTCGGGGCGGCCATGTTCCCCAACCTGCTCTATTCCATGCCCAACCCGGAGAACTCCCTGACGCTCGTCAACGGCTCCTCCACGCGTGAAAGCCTGGTCGTGATGACGTACATCGCCATCCTGGGCGTGCCGCTCGTCCTGGCCTACTCCGCCGCCATCTACTGGGTCTTCCGCGGGAAGGTCCAGCTCAACGAACACAGCTATTGACGCCCTGCGGGCAGAGAATAGCGATTAGTGAACATGGAATAGACCCGTATCAACCCATCTTTCGGCATGAATGCCTCCATCTTCTCCAGACTGCCGCCTGAGGAAATCACGGCGCTCCACCAATCATGGAAAAACGATCCCCTGTCCGTAGACCCTCTCTGGGCCGCCTGGTTTGAAGGCTATGAACTGGGGAGCGGCAACGCTCCGCAGGAAAAAGGAAACGCAGGGAACTACACGGACGCCTCCCCCTACACCGTCCCGCCGGAAAGCGCGGAATGCCGGGGGCGCGTCAACCAGCTCATCCGGGCCTACCGGGTCATGGGCCACCAGTGCGCGCGCTTCAATCCCCTGGCGTCTCCGGACAAGACCTGCACCCCGGTCAATCTTGAAGAAATGGGCTTCCGTCCGGAAGACCTGGACCAGCCCGCCAACATCGGCACCTTCATGGACGGCGGCACGTTCACCCTCCGTGAAATCATCAGCCACCTGCAAAAAATCTATTGCGGCCCCATCGGGTTTGAATACCACCACATAGACAATCTGGAAATCCGCTCCTGGATTGAAGAAAAAATCAAGCTCCGGGCGAACGGCGTGGACTACGGCCCGGAGGTCCGGCGGGACGCCTTCTTCCATCTCTGCAAGGCGGAATTGTTCGAGGAATTCCTGGGCAAGCGCTTCATTGGGGAAAAACGCTTCTCCCTGGAAGGGGGGGAGGGCGCCATCGTCCTGCTGGACGCCATCGTCAAGCGCTGCCCCGCCGCCGGCGTCTCCCACATTGAAATGGGCATGGCCCACCGCGGGAGGCTGAACGTGCTCGCCAACATCCTCCACAAGCCGCTGAAAACCATCTTCCGAGAATTCACGCCGGACTACCTGCCGGAATCCCCCATTGGCAGGAGCGACGTCAAATACCACCTCGGCTACGCCACCACGCGCCATGTGGACGGCCGCGACCTTCACGTCCGCCTCTCCTCCAACCCCAGCCATCTGGAAGCCGTGTATCCCGTGGTGGAAGGCAGGGCCAGGGCCATGCAGCACAACCTGGAAGACGCGGAACGCAAGCATGTGCTGCCGCTCGTCCTCCACGGGGACGCCGCCTTCGCAGGACAGGGGCTCGTGGCGGAAGTGCTCAATCTTTCCCTGCTGAAAGGCTACCGCACGGGAGGCACCGTGCACCTCATTATCAACAACCAGATCGGCTTCACCACCGGACCGGACGAGGCCCGTTCCTCCCGCTACGCCACGGATGTGGCGCAGATGCTCCAGTCCCCCATCCTGCACATCAACGGGGAAAGCCCGGAGGATCTGGTGTGGGCGGCGGAATTCGCGCTCCAGTTCCGCCAGAAGTTCGGGCGGGACATCATTCTGGACATGTACTGCTACCGCCGCCTGGGCCACAATGAAACGGACCAGGCCGCCTTCACCGCACCCATGCAGACCAAGCGGATTGAGGCGCGCCCCACCGCCGCAGCCCTGTACGGAACGGCGCTCAGGGAGCGCGGGGAATTGACGGAACAGCAGGAGCAGGACATCCGGAAAGACCTTTGGGAAGGCATGGAACAGGCCTACCTGCAAATGAAGGAAAACCCCGCGGACTACATCCTGCCCGCCACCGCGCAGGATGCGGATGAAACGCCCATCCCGCGTACCAGCGTACGGACGGGAATCAGCCCGGAGCTGTTCCAGCGCATCGGAGATATCCTTACGGAACTGCCGGACGGCTTCACGCCCCACCCCACGCTGGAAAAACGCTTCCTGGCCCGCCGCCGGGAGGCCTTCCGGGAAGGCGGACTGCTGGACTGGGCCATGGCGGAATCCCTGGCCTGGGGCAGCCTGCTCGCGGAAAACCACACCGTGCGCCTGTCCGGCCAGGACTGCCAGCGCGGCACCTTCTCCCAGCGGCACGCCGTCCTGCATGACTTCAATGACGGCTCCCTGTACACTCCTCTGGAAAAGCTGAACCACGGCACTACCGCGTTCCGCATTTACAACTCCTCCCTGTCGGAAGCCTCCGTGCTGGGCTTTGAATACGGCTATGCTCTGGAAAGCCCGGACGCGCTGGTCATGTGGGAAGCCCAGTTCGGGGACTTCGCCAACGGAGCCCAGGTCATCGTGGACCAGTTCATTGCGGCCGCGGAGGCCAAATGGCACCAGAAAAACCGCATTGTGCTGCTGCTGCCCCACGGCTATGAAGGGGCGGGCTCGGAACACTCCAGCGCCCGCATGGAACGCTATCTCCAGCTCTGCGCGGACGACAACATGCAGGTCATCAACCCCACCACCCCGGCGCAGTACTTCCACGCCCTGCGCCGCCAGGTGCACCAGAACGTGCACAAGCCGCTGATCGTCTTCACGCCCAAAAGCCTGCTCTCCCGTCCGGAGGCCGTCTCCCCGCACCGGGAATTCCTGGCCCCCTCCCGTTTCCACGAAGTGCTGCCGGACCCGGACGCTCCCGCGCCGGACCAGGTAACGCGCGCCGTCTTCTGCACCGGGAAAGTTTACTATGACCTGGCCGCCTACCGGAAGGAACGGAACATTTCAGACACAATCATTATCCGCCTGGAACAAATCTACCCGCTGGCCCAGGAACAGCTCACCTACCTGCTGGCCCCCTACCAGAAAGTGCGCGACTTCGTCTGGTGCCAGGAGGAACCCTCCAACATGGGGGCCTGGGGCCACCTGCGGAACAGGCTGGGGCGCCTCTTCGCCACCTCCTTCCGCTATGCGGGGCGGCCGCCCATGGCCTGCCCTGCGGAGGGCGCCAAGGCCCTGCACGCCGCCGCGCAAAAAAGACTCATCGCCACCGCCTTCGGGCCGCGGGCGCAATCCTGAACCCATCTTCCTCCCATGAGCGACATCCTGATCCCCAACTTCGGAGAATCCATCACCACCGCCACCGTAGCCGCGTGGCACAAGAATGCCGGTGACACGGTAGCCAAAGGCGACACCCTGGTGACGCTGGAAACGGACAAGGTTTCCACGGACCTGGAGGCGGACGAAAGCGGCGTGCTGGAAATCCTCGTCCCGGAAGGAGCGGAAGCTCCTATCGGGGCTGTCCTGGGCCATATCTCCTCCGCTGTCGGAACCGTAGCCGCACCGGAAAAGGAAGAGGCTCCCGTACCGCCGGAACCGGAGAAAACCACAGCGCCGGAAACACGGGAGGAACCCGCTTCCACTCCCCCTCCTCCTGCGGCCGAATCCCCGGAACAAAAGCCGGAAAAGGAAACGTCCGCCCCAGAACAGCCTCCCGCCAGGAAAAACGGGAAGTCTGACAAGAAAACCGCCCCGCGTTTCATCAGGAAACCCATGAGCCCCCTGCGCCGCACCATCGCGGCCCGGCTGGTGGAGGCCCAGCATCAGGCGGCCATCCTCACCACTTTTAACGAGTGCGACATGTCCGCCGTGATGGAGCTCCGCAAACAATTCAATGCGGCGTACCGGGAACGGTACGGCACCAAGCTCGGTTTCATGAGCTTCTTCATCAAGGCGGTGGTCAAGGCCCTTCAGGAAGTGCCCCAGGTCAACGCCAGAATTGACGACACGGACATTGTGGAAAACCTGTATTACGATATTTCCGTAGCCATCGGCACGGACAAGGGCCTCGTGGTCCCCGTGCTGCGGGACTGCGACCGGAAAACGCTGCCGGAGCTGGAACTGGAACTCGCCGCCCTGGCGGAAAAAGTGCGCGGCGGAAGCTTGTCCATGCAGGACCTGCAAGGGGGTTGCTTCACCATCTCCAACGGGGGAACCTACGGTTCCCTGCTCTCCACCCCCATTCTGAACCCGCCCCAGAGCGGCATTCTGGGCATGCATGCCATTCAGGAACGCCCCATGGTCCGGGACGGCCAGATCGTCGCCCGGCCCATGATGTACCTGGCCCTTTCCTATGACCACCGCCTGGTGGACGGCAAGCAGGCCGTGCAGTTCCTTATTGCGGTGAAAAACGCCGTGGAGAATCCGGTGTTTGAGCTATGAGGACCGGGGAGAAAAAGACTAAATACTAAAGAGGAAAGACTGAATGTCTTTCCTGTTTTACAGGGGTTCTCCGGGATCAAAATCCCTTCATTCCATGGAACGGGAAAACCACTCCTTACCATAAGCATGGATATGATGTTCCAAATCAGGATTGGTGATTCTGTTACGAATAATCAAGTCCACCTCCACAGGCAGGTTCAACTCCGTGAAACGCGCTTGGAGAGTCAAAAGGACGGACAAATCCAGCTCCTCGCCCTCCAGGGCAAGATCAATATCGGACGCAGGCCTCCACGTGCCCAGGGCGCGGGAACCGAATAAAACGGCTTTCCTAATCTGCGGAGTCTGTGAAAGAATTTCCCGGATGCCTGAGCGCACCTTGGCCGTCAGGCCATCGTTCAGTCCTCTTTCTCCGCCATCATGTTCAGATTTTCCACACATGGGGCCAGCATGGGAAAGAATTTTCCCTTAATCAGGGAAACCGCCTCTTCCGCGCTGGAATCATCATAAGTATGTACAAACAAATTGCGGCTTTCCAACGCCAGAAACCAGCAATCAATATGGCCTATCAAGCCTGCGCCAAACGCCTGCCTGATGGCTTCGCGGGGGCTGTTAACGCTGTAGCCGTCATAGACCAGTTTATCTTTCAACGTTTTCCAGCACAGCTCAAACGTAAATTCATAAGTCTGCACCAGTCCGGCCATTTCCAATTCATTGTATTCCGGCAACGCGCAAGCATGGCGCAACCGGGAAAAAGCCTTATTCAGGTTTTGAAGCCTTTGTTTCCAGCGCAGGTTACCGTTCATCTTTTTTAACGGAGAAAAAGAGCCCCGTTCCGGGGCTCTTCCCGTGAAAACCGTTACATGTGGATGGCGATTCCCTCGGAAGCCAGCATGGATTCATGGATGGCCTCCGACAGCGTGGGATGGGCAAAGATGGTGGCGTGAATATCCTCGTCCGTCAGTTCCGCCTGAATGCCGACGCCCAGCGTGGCAATGAGTTCCGTGGCTTCCGGCCCCACGATGTGGGCGCCCAGCAGTTCGCCGTGTTTGGCGCCGTACAGGGTTTTCACGAAGCCGTCCGTTTCTCCGGCGGCCACAGCCTTGCCAATGGCCTGGAAGGGGAATTTGCCCACCTTGTACTCCACGCCCGCTTCCTTGAGGGCGCGTTCCGTTTTACCTACGGAAGCCACCTGCGGGTAGCAGTACGTGCAGCTTGGGAAGAAGCCGACCTGCCTGGGCTGGTAGTCCGGATTAAACATGCCTTCCACGGCCTGCACGGCTTCAAAGGTGGCCGTATGCGCCAGCAGCACGCCGCCGATCACGTCGCCCGCCGCGTAAACGCCGGGAATGGATGTGGCGTAACGGTCATTCACCTTGATGAATCCCTTTTCCGTCAGCTCCAGGCCGGGAGCGGCGGGAACGACCGGCTTCACGCCGATAGCCACCAGGCAGACGTCCGCCGTGATTTCCTCTTCCTGTCCCTTGCTGTTTTTCACGCTGGCCTTGACCTTGCCGTCGCAGGTTTCCGTGACGGATTCCACGGAGGCTCCCGTCATGACCTTGATGCCCTGCTTCTTGAACGCGCGTTCCAGCGTCTGGCAGGAGTCGTCGTCTTCATTGGGAAGCATGCGCGGGAGCGCTTCAATGAGCGTTACCTTGGTGCCGAAGGAGTTGTAAATGTAGGCGAATTCCGTGCCAATGGCGCCGGAACCGATGATGATCATGCTTTCAGGCTGCTTTTCCAGCACCATGGCTTCCCTGGAGCCGATGATGGTGGCGCCGTTGAGGGGCAGGCTGGGCACCGTGCGGGTGACGCAGCCGGTACTGATGAGGATGTTTTTTCCTTCCAGAACGCTCGTCGTTCCGTCGGCGGCCTTCACTTCCACCTTGCCGGGGGCAATGATGGAGGCTTCCCCCGTGACGGAGTCCACCTTGTTTTTCTTAAACAGGAAACCCACGCCGCCAGCCAGGCGGTCGCTGACCTTCCGGGAACGGCCGATCACCTCGCTCCAGTCCACGCTGACGCCTTCCACCGTCATGCCGAATTCCTTGGCACGGGCCGTCACGGTCAGGTAGGCCTCCGCATTTTTCAGAAGCGCCTTGGTGGGGATGCAACCCCAGTTCAAACAGGTGCCCCCTACCCGGTCGCGTTCCACGCACACCACGGATTTTCCCAGCTGGGCGGCGCGGATGGCGCCCACATAGCCGGCAGGGCCTCCACCAATGACGATGAGATCATATTGCATGAAAATACTATAAAGGCATCTCCCCTTGCGGGTAAAGAAGGAATATGAGCATGCGCCGCCTGAACGGCGCCCCAATGACAAAAGATGAAAGACTAAAGATTAAATAGAGGAGAAATGCCTGTTAAAGACTATTTTCTCTTTTGTATTTAGTCTTCCGTCTTTATTCCTTCCCCTTCACCCACTCCACCAGGTCCCGCATTTCCGCGGCGGTGTCTGCGTACAGGCCGTCCGTGTAGGTTCCGTGGTCGTACAGGATGTTCCCTTCCACCATGGTGAACACGCAGTCCTTGCCGGAAGCGGCATAAACGGCATGGGACGCTTCGTTGAAAATCGGGCACAGGTTCGGTTCATCCAGGTCCAGGGCAATCATGTCCGCGGGAGCTCCCGGAGCCAGCGTTCCCAGCCCCGGCGTCCGGAAGATGCGGGCGCCCTCCGCCGTGGCCATGTTCAGCGCCTGCGTGGCGGGCACCGCGGTGGCGTCCCCGCTGCATCCCTTGGCAAGAATGGCGGCCAGCTTCATCGTTTCAAACATGTCCAGGCTGTTGTTGCTGCACGCTCCGTCCGTTCCCAGGGAGACGGAAATGCCGGCCCGCGCCATGTCCCGCACGCGGGCGAAGCCGGAAGCCAGTTTCAAATTGCTGACCGGGTTGTGGGCGATTGCCGCTCCGGAAGAGGCTACCAGTTCCAGTTCATCATCCGTCACATCCACCATGTGGGCCAGCACGGTGCGTTCATTCAGCAGCCCCATGTCCTGGGCATAAGCCACCGGGCGCCTGTCCCCGTGCAGGGAGCGGCACTGCTCCACTTCTCCGGCGGATTCGGACAGATGGATATGCAGCATCAGGTCCAGTTCCTCCGCCAGCTTCATGGAACGCCGGAGCACGTCGTCACTGGTGGTGTACACGCTGTGCGGCATCAGGGCCACCTGCACCCTGCCGCGGCCCGCAAAGCGCGCCGCCTGCTCCCGGTACAGGGCTTCCGCCGCATCCCATCCGCCGTATGCCGGGGAAGGAAACGCAAAAAGCGCCTCCCCGCCCACACAGCGCATTCCCATGCGCTCCGCCTCCCGGAGCACGTTGATTTCCAGCAAATAGGAGTCCACAAAAGCCGTCGTGCCCGTCCGCATCATTTCATACATGCCCAGCCGCGCCCCCAGGGAGACAATTCTGTCCGTCAGTCGGGCTTCCACCGGGAAAATATGCCCGGTCAGCCATTCCATCAGAGGCAGGTCATCCGCAAAGCCGCGCAAGAAGGTCATCGGAACGTGCGTATGGGCATTGACCAGCCCCGGCATCAGCAGAACGTTTCCCAGGTCCCTGCGGGCGGCGGGCTTCCACCTGGCTTCCAGTTCCGCGGCGCTCCCCGTTTCCAGAATTTTCCCGTCCCGGATGGCGACGGCCGCATTTCCGGCGGCGCCGGCCTGTTCCGCGCCCGCCAGCATGCGGGAAGCGGTCACCAGCAAATCACACGCTTGTTGTTCCATGGCGCAGAATGTACCCCACCGGGCCCGTTCTGGCAACTTCATCTCCCGGAGCCCGGGGATTTCATGCAAATTTGACATTTCATGTTTGACTTCAAAAGAGAAAACTGCCAAGAATGAACCACAGTTAAATTCACCATTTATCCCCATATGAACAAGACTATACTGCTAGGTTTGGCCCTCGTGGCCTCCGTGTCCGCCGCCAATGCCTACCACGCCGACAAATACGACGGCCAGTTCGGCATGTCCCTGGAAGGAGCTTACGGCATCGCCACCAAGGACGCCATGCCCAACGTGGCCGGCGGCAATCTGAGCATTTTCAATTACATTGAAACCGGCAGCATTGTTCATCAGATTTCCCTGAACGGCGGCATTCTGGCAGGCTCCCACCATCCCAGCGTGCATGACCTGGGCATCAGCGGCCCCTATACCGCCAGCGTCCGCTCCACCTACGTTCCGATGATGGCCGGCTATACGCTGAACCTCCCCATCGGCGATTACACGATGTTCTATCTGGGCGGCAAGGCGGGCGCCACGTACGGAGACATTAAAACCACCATCCACGGGCTGGAAGACGGGAGCCGTTCCCACACCATCTCCACCACCAAGTTTTCCTGGGCAGCCCAGGTCGGGTTCAAGTTCAGCATCTCCAAGAGCGCTGACTTCCTGATCGGCTACGAATATTACCAGATTCAGGGCTACAGTGATCCCGGCTACCACACCATCAAGCTGGGCTTCTCCTGGAACTTCTAACAATCATTGAGTTCATTACTGCCTCACGGCGGCTCCGTTCACCACGGAGCCGCCTTTTTTATGCCGGGCCCCGCATGCGCCCCATACGGCAACTGAATTTCCACCTGGACGGCAGGGCTCCATGTTTTTAAGATTTTGGTTGCCGCAGGAACATGCGGCTCTCCGGACGCAAAAAGGCCGCTCCATCCTCTGGGATGGAGCGGCCCTGGAAAGATCAGGATTTCCGGGAGTCCCTATTTGGCAGGCTTGAACGGCTTGGGAGACGCGTAGACTTCATAGTCCTTGATGCGGCCGTTTTCCCGGTTCTGGCGCGGCAGGTAGCGGAAGCCGGAGAGCTTCTGCACCTTGCCCAGGTCCAGCACGATCATGTGCGGGTGCGTGGGGTTGTCTCCCTGCCACTTGGTGTGCCAGTAGGTGGTGGGCTGGTTGTCCATCACCAGGCCCGCCTGGGCGGCTTCCCCCGCCGTTTCATGGGAGTCCGCATAGACCACGGACCACTGTTCGCGGGGAAGCAGGTTGCCGGAGGCATCCAGGAAGTTCAGCTCCGCAATGGCAGCGTGCGGACCGTTGTCATGGGCGTTCTTGCTGACGAGGGCGATGTAGCGGGCCTGGACGGGAGCGCGGAATTTGATTTCCTGCTGGTCCGCCCCCTTGGCGAAGGTTCCCTTGTGCACGAGCTGGCTGGCGGCGGGAGCCACGGGCTTGCCCACGCGGAAGACATCCGCCATGGCGGGATCCCTGTTGACTTCGTAAATGGCTTCCTTCACGCCTTTCACCGTGCCGGAGCCGCCGTCCACGTCCAGCACCACGATTTCATTTTTCCCCGGTTTCAGGTATTCGCCGGGGCAGTAAAGCGCCTGCTGGGAGCCGATGAACCAGAAGCGGCCCAGATTGTGGCCGTTCACCCACACGACGCCCTTTTTCCAGCCGTCCCGCATGTCCAGGTAGGTATCCTTGGGGTTGGAGACGTTGAAATATCCACGGTGGAACACGGGCTGGTCGCCGCCCGGCTTCTTGCCGGAGAAGGACAGAAGCTCCACGCCCTTGCAAGGGAGGTTGTAGATGAGGAAGTTTTCCAGCTTCTTCCCGTCCAGCGTGATGGGGCCGCGTATTCCCTTGCGTTCTCCCTGGATTTGTCCGCCGAAGTTGATGCGGCCCATGTTTTCCACAAAGATATCCACCGTATGGAGGCCCGCGGGAATGACCACGTCACAGGCGTCCTGCTTGTAGCGGCGGTCCGCCGCACCCTGCCTTTTGCCGTCCACGTAAACGATGGCGCGGTCCTGCATGTTGTTCATTTTCAGCTCTCCCTTCACCGGGCCGTTCACCTTCGTCCGGTACAGGATGAAGCCCAGGCTCTGCCCCAGGGCTTCCATGTGAACGGGTTCCTTGCGGATGACAGGCTGCGGGAGCCGGTTGAACATGCCGGCTTTCTCCGTAAACGTGATGGGCGGCAGCTCCATCATTTCCGGCTGCGCGGGCGGTTCCGGGAGCTTGTACGTATCACCGTAATAGTCCTGAATGGTCTGGCGGAAGGTACGGTAACGGTCCGTCAGGGTTCCGTTTTCAGAGATGGGCGCGCCGTAGTCGTAATTGGTCACGTCCGGCGTGTAGGCCCCTTCCCAGTTCGCCCCGTTCATGAAGCCGAAGGAGGTGCCCCCGTGCGCCATGAAAAGGTTGGGGGAGACGTTGTTTTCCAGCATCCACTTCAAGTCGCGGTTGAAGCCTTCCGTACTGCCGCCGTTTTTGGGCTTGCCCCAGTGGTCAAACCAGCCTACCCAGAATTCGCCGTTGATGCGGGGAGTCTTGCCCTTGTGCTTTTCCAGGTTGGCAAAGGCGCCCTTGGCTCCGCCGCCGAAGTTCATGGCGGGAACGATGCCGGGCAGCGTGCCGTTGTTAATCATCCAGTCGTTCGGGCCGTCCGAGGTAAAGGGCACTACGCCCGGAAGCTCCTTCTGGATTACTTCCAGGTGTTTTTTCACGTAGTCCTTGTCGGAGCCGTAGGAGCCGTATTCATTTTCCACCTGGGCCATGATGATGGGGCCGCCCTTGGTGATCTGCAGCGGTTCCAGCATGGAGCAGACTTTCTTGAGATAAGCCATGGCCGGTTCCAGGAAGCGGGGGTCCTGGGAGCGGACCTTCAGGTCTTCATCCTTCAGCAGCCAGCCGGGGAACCCGCCGAATTCCCATTCCGCGCAAACGTAGGGCCCCGGACGCACGATGACCCACAGGCCGGCTTTCTGCGCTTCCTTGATGAATTCCACAAAGTCCAGATTTCCGGAGAAGTCCCACTTGCCCGGTTCCGGTTCATGGACGTTCCAGAACAGATAGGTGCAGACGGTGTTCATGCCCATGGCCTTCATGCGCTGGAACCTGTCCTGCCAGTGCTCGCGCGGCACGCGCGGGTAGTGCATTTCCCCGGAGATGATTTTGACGGGCTTTCCATCCATCAGGAAGTTTTCCTGGTTGGTGGTAAAGACATGCTTGGCTCCGTCATTGGATTCCGGCAGGGGCATGGGAGCGGCCATGCAAAGATGCCCTGCCAGAAGAAGAACGGAAAAAAGTGATAATTTCATGGTTATGGAGTCAATAAACGGTTGCAGAGAATCAGGGGAATTATGATGAAAAACCGCCTCCTTTCAATTTAAAAAGGAGCCGGCGGGCTGGTTTTATTACGGAGCGGCGTCATCCGGTCTTTCAATACGTATCACCTGATGCCTTTCTTCAAACGAAACGCCCCGGCGCCGGGCTTCCTGCGTTTCCTTCTTCATTTTTTCATCCACCCAGTACAGGTGGGATTCCAGGGGGTTGTAAATCCGGGGGGAACAGAACCGCGTGGGGGATTCCGGCCAGCGTATCCAGCGCCAGCAGGCGACGTACGTGTAGGGTTCCCGCCAGCCGGGAATCCAGACGCAGAGTTCATGAATGCGCTTTTGGGCGCGGTGAAGCGCTTTTTTCAGGGCGGAGCCATCCGTGGCATTTCGCTCCGCGTCCAGGGCCGCATCCAGTTTCGTGTCCGCCACGGCAAAGATATTGTTCGTGTTGCCTACGGGGTTGCCGCGGGCATCGTACGCCAGCTCGGAAGCAAAGGTTTCATACAGCCGGGGGAACGGCGTCTGGAGCGGCCACGCCCACAGGGCAGCCTGGTACCGTTTTTCAAATACCTTCCGGGAACAGACATTATAGGTCAGGGGGTCCAGGCGCAGGTCCACCCCGCATTTCAGGGCCTCCTGCCGGAGGATGGAACAAACATTGGTCATCAGGGTGGAGGAGTCCGCGAAGGTCAGTTCCACCACCAGCCGTTCCCCCCGTTCATTCTTCAGCACGCCGTCTTCCCCCATTTCCCGGTAACCGGCGCGGGCAAAATGTTCCATGGCTTTTTTCTTGCTGTATTCCGGCGCTTTCAGCGGGAGAGTCAGATCGCCGTACCCCTCCATGTAGGAGCCCAGCCTTCTCATATTCCCGCGGAACAGGGTATCAATCACCATGCCCATGTTCACGGAATGCGCCAGTCCTTTGCGGACGCCGGGATTTTTCAGAAGCTTGTCCGCACAATTCAGATACAGGCCGTACGGGGGGCAGGCATAACCGGCTTCCAGGCTGTATTTGTCTATGTAGCCCCGGTGCACTTCCGGCAGTTCCAGCCTGTTTTCCCACACCTCCGGCTTGCGGACGTTCATCATGTCCAGCTCCCCGCGGCGGAACATTTCAACCGCCTTGTTTTCCAGGTTTACAAATACATGCTCCACCTGGTCCGCATTGCAGGAATAGCGGTAGTATTTCCGGTCCTTCGCCCACCAGTTTTTCACACGGGCCAGGGTGATGCGCTCGCCTATCCTTATTTTACCGGGAACCACCACATAGCCTCCCGTATTCGGAGGCGCCTTCCACTGGTAGCGTTCCAGAAACAGGGAATTGAAATCATGGTAAAAACCGGGATGGGCCGGATGGAAATCCACGCAGGCCATGTAGGGCAGCAGCGGCCTGGGGGACGGCAGCGTCAGGGCAATGACGGAATCCCCGTACACCGTAATCTGGTCATACGTGGAACGGAACAGGGTGGTCCAGAAGGGGTCCCGGGCAAAGCCGGACGTGCGGAGGCAGATATTCAGCAGGAAGTCCTGCGCCCTTACGGGGCGGCCGTCCGAGTACGTCGCTTCCGGGTCCAGATGGTAAAAAACGGTTTTCCCGTCCGCGGAGACAGCCCAGCGGTCCGCCAGCCCCGGAATGGGCCGGAAGGTTTCCGGATGCAGCCCCACCAGGGGAAGCCACACGTTGTCAATGGCGGAGTAGTTGAAAAAGGTCTCGCTTCCCGGTCCGAACGCCCGCAGGGTTCCGGGAAACGGCGTATTGATCCACAGCCGGACCAGCCCCCCTTTCACGGCGCGGGGGTCACCCACTTCCGGTTCCTCCATTCCGGTCCGCCATTCCAATTCCGCAGGAACCTCCTCCAGGGGAAGCAGGCGGATATGGTCTTTCAGCTCCAGCCTTCTGCCGATGCGTTCCACGGAACGCTCCTGCTCGGCCAGACGCCGCCCATCCCCATCGCCACGGGAGACGGACAGCAGGCTTTTCTTCCGCTCGCCGCCTGCCAGTTCCCGGAGCAGTTCCCGCTCCACAGACCTGTTCCACCGTTCCACGAAGCCGTCAAACACGGCAGGCATGCCCCTGCCGTCCGTCCGTCCGGAGGCCTCATGCCAAACGTCCGCTTCCCGCTGGGCGAAGTAAAGGACTCCTCCCAGAAAGACGGCGAGGACCAACGCCCCCAGAATGTACAGCCAGCGAAACACAGCTCAGATTACCGCCGCATGTTAACCGATTCCGGAACCACCGGAAAACAAAAAGCCCATCTTCCGCCCGGAGCTGTTCCCTTCGCCTGAAACAGCCCGCAAGACGGAAGATGGGGGTGCAATCAACAATTAGTCCTGAAAAGCAATTAGAATTCGACCGTCACGCCGCCGAAGACTCCCAGCCCCCGGGCCTGGCGCGGTCCGAAGTTATAGTCATTCGTGATGATGAAATTCTGGTCGAACAGGTTTTCCACACGCACATGGAGCGCCACATTGTCCGTCACCTGGTACCTGGCGAACAAACGCGCCGTAAAGAAGTTGTCCAGACGGGCATAGTTGTAGTCCGTACGCCCCATGGCGGAGGTTACGCCGAAGCCGACCGTCAGTTTTTCAACCGGAGAGGTATAAACCTCCGCGTTGATGGTATGGCGGGCGGTATTGGCCATCTGGATGGTTTCATATTTGCCGATGGAGTCGCGCTTGGGCATCGTGAAGGTGTAGTTGGCATAATAGCCGCTGTTCCACGCATCCTTGAACTGCCCCTTGAACGCTACTTCCACGCCATAGGAAGTGGCGTGGGAGAAGTTGTCGTAAGTCGTGTAGGAGTTGGGCCACGTGCCTACGCTCTTGGTGCCGATTTCATCGTTAATGCGGGTCCAGAACCCCGTTACGGAAGCGTAATGGTTGTCCGCCAGGCGCTGTTCCACGCCCAGGTCTCCGCCCAGGGATTTGGACACGTCCAGGTCCGGATTGCCCACGTAGCCGTAATTGGCGGCGTACTGTTCAAAGTAGGTGGGGGCGCGGAAGCCGGAACCCACGGAACCGAAAATACGGGTGGGGGAATCCTTGCCCGTCACCTTCCAGGAATTGGAATAACGCCACGTGAAGTGGTTGTTCCAAACGGAATCATGCTCCAGGCGCAGGGCCACGCTGGCGTCAAAGTTGTCCGTGGGCGCCCACATCTGCTCCGCAAAGAAGGCAAGCGTGCTCTGCCATTCATCCTTGGCCACGTAATTGTTTTCGCTCATGTAGTCGGAGCGGTCCCAGGCCATGCCGGCGACCGTCTTCCATTCCTTGTTCCACGTAAGTGCATTGCGCCATTCCGTCTGGAAGCGGCGGTTGCGCATCACGTTGGGCTGGAAATCGAAGCCCGGCGTATGCGTGGAATAGTCCATGTTGTAATGCCCGATCATGAAGCTGGTGGACCACAGCTTGGTAATTTCCGCATCCACGCGCCCCGTCACCAGGTTGCTGCGGTTCTTGTCTTCCGTGTTGTACAGGTGGGGGTCCGTCACGGCGGGCCACTGGTCGTAATCCACATATGGCGTGGGGTATTCAAAGTAGGAATCCAGGCGGCGGTAGGTAAAGCCCACCTTCACCTTGTCATTGACGTCATAGCCCAGGCGCACGGCTTCCTGCCACTGGCGGAAGTCGTTCATGCCTTTCCGGTTGTCATAAATGGCCGGATAAATGGTGGGATCGTTTTCCGTGGATTCAAACCCCACGCCCACAAAGTAGGAAAGCTTCTTGATCTTGCCTGAGGAAGTCGCGTAGCTGTTGAAGGAATGGAAAGAACCGGCTTCCGCAAAAATCCTGGTCACGGGATCGCCTTCCCCTTCCGGGGTGTCCATGGCGACAACGCCGCCAATGGCGCCGGAACCGAAGACGGCGCCCTGGGCGCCCTTCACCACTTCCACATTGCCCACCGTAAAGAGATTGGTGATCCCCAGCAGCTTGTTGCCGGACATGTTGACATCACTGATGCGCATGCCGTCAACCATGGTCAGGGTGTAGGTTTCCTTGTTCATCCCGCGGATGACGGTGTTGCTCACGGAACCGCGCTGCCAGGTGCCGCCGCCGTCCAGCGTGAAGACGCCGGGAGTCTGGGAAAGGGCTCCTGTCAGGGTTTCAATGCCCGCCTTCTGGAATTCTTCCGGATTGATGATGGAAACGGATACCCCGGACCGGTTGTACGGCACGCCCGTAAAGTGGGACGCCATGGTCAATTCCGGCATGACCTGCATGGTTTCCGAACTGGCGGAGGGCTTGGAGTCTTCTTTTTTAGCGGACTCGGCAAGAGAGGACTGGCCTGCGAATGCGGCAAGGCCAACGGCAATAGCGCCCATCTGAAGGGCTTTCTTCGTATAAAGCATGGTTGTGGTGCCTTACGTTCGGTAACTCGCCGAACAGTTGGACAACCCCACAGGCTGGTCTTCTGGCTTGCGAGACAGGCTCGCTTACAGTGGCGGTACCGCTCCGGATTCACACCGGTATTCCCCAATCTATTTCCTGCCCGGCTACGGGCGTCCCTGAGGTCTGTAACCCTTCCCATAAGGGTTCATGAGACGGATGAAATACCAAAGAGACCGGTATGACAAGCCAAAAAAATTTTTCTTTGAACATTCCGCCGCTTTGCGGACGCTTCCTCTTTTCAGCCGCCGCACGCCATCCCGTTTTTCCAACCGGAGTTCTCCATTTTTGTCTTGTCACCCCCGGCGCGTACAGGACATGATGCGCCCATGACGCGCCTTTCACCCTCCTTCCCGCAGCGGGGAAGGATTTCCGTTTTCAGAGGAGTTCCCAACTTCCGGAAAAACCGTTTCTTCAAGGCGTTTCCTTCCTTTTCCCGGCACGCGCGGACGTCCGGACTTCCGGTCTCTACTACTACGGTATGAACAGTTTTTCACACGGAGGAGATTTAAAATCCCTGGCGGCGGACGCCGGACGGCCCGAACGGGAGATTCTGGATTTCAGCGTCAACCTGAGGCCGGAGGGAATGCCGGAGTTCATTGCCTCCGCGCTGTGGAAGGCCATGGATGCAGCCGTTCCCTACCCCTCCCCGGACATGGCGGAGCTGCGGGAACTGGCAGCGGTTCATTACGGGCTGCCTTCCGGTTGCTTCACCTTCGGCAACGGAGCCAACGAACTGATTCACGCCCTCCCGCGCGCGCTGGAACTGAAACAGGCCGTTATTCCGGAACCCGCTTTTTCCGAATACAGGCTGGCCTGCCTGCGCCATGGCACAGACGTTCTTTCCATCCGGACGGAGGAACGGAATTCCTTTATTCCGTCACCCCTCCTGACGGCGGAACAGGCCGCAGGCGGAAGCGCCGTTTTCCTGGCGAATCCCTGTAATCCGTCCGGCGGCCTGCTGGACGTTCCGGCCCTGCGCCAGGCCGTGCGGGACCGCCCCGGAGTCATCTGGATTATTGACGAATCTTTCATTGACTATGCGGACGGAACGGAATCGCTTCTCCGTGACGCGGCCCTTCTGCCCAACCTGGTTGTCCTGCGTTCCCTGACCAAATTTTACGGCATCGCCGGTGTCCGGTGCGGCTTTTCCGTCTGCGCCGCTCCGCTGGCGGAACGGCTGAGGCAGTCCCTGCCCGCGTGGAACGTGAACGCCTTTGCGGCGGCGGCGGCGCGGGCCGTCCTGGAACAGCCCCCTTCATGGGCGGACGGGGAACGCGCCCTGAACCGGGAACGCCGGGAAGACCTGTTCCGCAGGCTTTCCGCCCTGCCGGGCGCCGCAGTGCTCCCGTCCGGAGCCAACTTCCTGCTCTTCCGCCTGGCGGGGGCGCCTTCCGGCCTGGCCGCCCGGCTCCTGAAAAACCACGGCATCGCGCTGCGCGACTGCTCCAATTATCCGGGGCTGGAAAACGGCGGCTGGTTCCGTGCAGGCGTCCGCACGCCGGAAGAACACGCCCTGCTGGCAGAGGCCCTGCGGGCCGAGCTGAAGGGAGACGGCCCCGCCATTCTCCGCAAACTGCCCAAACCGGCCCTGATGATTCAGGGCACCTGCTCCGACGCTGGAAAAAGCGTGCTCACGGCGGCCCTGTGCCGCATTTTTCTTCAGGACGGCCACCGGGTGGCCCCGTTCAAGGCGCAGAACATGGCCCTCAACTCCGGCGTGACCGCGCTGGGGGAGGAAATGGGCCGCGCCCAGATGGTGCAGGCCCAGGCCTGCCGCATTGACCCGGATGCCAGGATGAACCCCATCCTGCTCAAGCCCCATTCCAACACCGGCTCCCAGGTGATCGTGCTGGGGCGCGCCGTGGGCCACATGGAGGCGCGGGAATATTTTACGGCCAAAAGGCGCTTCTGGCCGGACGTGCGCCGGGCGTACGATTCCCTGGCGGACGAGTATGACGTCCTCTGCCTGGAAGGGGCCGGAAGCCCCGGAGAAATCAACCTGAAATCCGCAGACGTGGTGAACATGAACATGGCCCGCTACGCGCGCGCCAAAGTTCTGCTCACCGGGGACATTGACCGGGGCGGCGTGTACGCCTCCTTCCTGGGGACATGGATGACGTTCGCCCCCTGGGAAAAAGAGCTGCTGGCGGGCTTTGTGGTCAACAAGTTCCGCGGAGACCCGGAGCTGCTGGCCCCGGCGCACAGCTACATGCTGGACCGTACGGGCAGGCCCGTGCTGGGCGTCATCCCGATGATACGGAACATCAGCATTCCGGAAGAGGACCGGGCCGCGCTGCCCTTTGAACAGGACGGGCAAGCCAGACACGCGGACAGTCTGGACGTGGCCGTAGTGATGCCCGCCCACGTCTCCAACTTCACGGACTTCGCCCCGCTGGCGGCGGAGCCGGACGTTCGCCTCCGCCAGGTGCGGACACGGGAGGAATGGGGGAATCCGGACCTGGTCATCCTGCCCGGCACCAAGAGCGTGGCGGCGGACCTGGCCGGACTGCGCGCCGCAGGGCTGGAAGAACCCATCCGCCGGCACGCTGAACAGGGAAAGTGGATGCTGGGCGTTTGCGGCGGCCTGCAAATGCTGGGAACGGACATTCTGGACCCGCTGCACATGGAATCCGCGGAGGAACGGACGCCGGGGCTTGGCCTGCTGGAGCTTTCCACCACCTTCGCCTCCGCCAAAACCCTGCTCAACGTGCGCCGGGCAAGCACGCCGCTGGCCCCTCCCGCGGCGGGCTATGAAATCCACCACGGCGTCACCCGCCATGAGGGAGGGAGCGTCCCCATCATGTTCCGGGAAGACGGCTCCCCCTGCGGCTACGGCAAAGGCCGAATCTGGGCCACGTACCTGCACGGCATTCTGGACGGCGACGAGTTCCGCCGCGCGTTCATCAACATGGTCAGAGTGGATTCCGGTTTGTCCCCCAATCCATCCCTGCACGCCTCCTATGACCTGGACGGCGCGCTGGACCGCCTGGCGGACGTAGTCCGGGAGCATCTGGACCTCAAGGCCATCTACCGTATTCTTCAACTGAAACGCTGACCCATGCTTCCGTGCCCGTTCATCCTGCCTGCGGCCCTTCTGCTGGATATTCTGGCGGGGGATCCGCCCAACAGGTTCCATCCCGTCTGCCTGATCGGCTGGTGCGCGCGCCGCGCGGAAACCCTGGCGCGGCGGCTGTGGGGAGGGACTTTTACGGCGGGAACGGCGGCGGCTTTAGGAACCTGCGCCGCCGCATGGCTTGCCTGCGCGGTATTCTGCCTTCCCTTTTCCGTCTTCCCCTCCCCGTGGATTCCCTGGATTCCGGCCGTTCTGGTCATTTACATCTGCATGGCCCCGCGCGGCCTGGCAGAGCATGCGCTGCGGGTGGCGAACGCCCTGCGTAGCGGGAAGGACGGCGAGGCGCGGCACGCCGTTTCCATGATCGTAGGGAGAAACACGGAGCGGCTGGACCGTCACGGCATGGCCAGGGCGGCCATTGAAAGCGTGGCGGAAAATCTGACGGACGGCGTCTTTTCCACCTTGTTCTGGGCTGCGGCAGGCTGCTTGGCAGGGGGCGCCTCCGGGGCGGCCTTCGCCGCGCTGACGCACCGCGTTTTCAACATCCTGGATGCCATGTGGGGAAAGAAGAACGACCAGTACAGACATTTCGGCACCTTTGCCGCACGCACGGACGATGCGCTCAACTTTATCCCCGCGCGCCTCATCCTGCCGTGCATCTCCCTGGCGGCCCTCTTCGTGAAGGGAACCTCCGCCCGGAGGGCATTCACCACGGGCTGGACCTTCCGCCGCGCCCATGCCAGCCCAAACTCCGCCTGGAGCGAGGCGGCCTTCGCGGGCGCGCTGGGCCTCCGCATCGGCGGTCCGGTCTCCTACAAGGGGGTTCCTGCGGACTACCCGTGGATAGGAACCGGGCGCACGGAAGCCGCCGTCAGTGACCTGGCCCTGGCCATACGCCTCATGTGGATGACCGCCGCCACGGGCACGCTGATCTTCTCCCTCATCCTTTTCTTCATTCCCCGCTTCTGACCATCATGAACAAACTGCATATTCCCCCGCTGGACGAACAGGCCGCCAAAACCGCCCTGGAACATCAGAAAATACTGGCCAAGCCCCCCCTCGCGCTGGGGAAGCTGGAACCCGTAGCCATCCAGATTGCCGCCATGACCGGCAATCCCGCGCCGCGCCTGAAGGACAAGGCCGTGGTCCTCTTCGCCGCGGACCACCACATTGCCGACCACGGCCTCAGCCTGACGTCCACGGACGTCACTTACATTCAGACCCGCAACTTCCTTCAAGGCGGCGGCACCATCAACGCCTTCACGCGCAACGCGGGAGCCCGCCTCTCCGTGGTGGACGTGGGCGTGAATTACGACTTCGGCGACCTGCCGGGGCTGGTGAAAAGAAAGGTCATGCACGGAGCCAGCGATTTCAGCAGGGGCCCGGCCATGACAAGGGAACAGGCGCTGGAATGCCTGCAAGTGGGCATCGACATGGCCCGGGAGGAAAAAGCCAGGGGGCTGGACATCGTGGCCGCCGGAGAAATGGGCATCGGCAACACGACGCCCTCCTCCGCCATCGTGGCCGTGCTCACGGGCACCCCGGTGGAAACCGTGACGGGGCGCGGCTCCGGCGTCAAGGGGGAAGTCATCCGTAAAAAAATAGAGCTCATCGAACAGGGAATCGCCCTGAACAAGCCCGACCCCTCCGACGCCATCGACGTGCTGGCGAAGGTAGGAGGACCGGAAATAGGAGCCATGGCCGGGCTGATGCTGGGCGCGGCCTCCCTGCGCGTCCCCATCGTCATTGACGGCTTCATTGCCGGGGCGGCGGCAGCCATCGCCCAGGGCATCCGGCCGGAAGCGGCTCAGTACTTCATCGGCTCCCACAACTCCGCGGAACCGGGGCACAAGCTCATTATGGACCACATCGGCGTCACCATGTACATGGACCTGGGCCTCTGCCTGGGGGAAGGCACGGGGGCGGCGCTGTTCTTTCCGCTGCTGGATGCCGCCACGCGCGTGCTGTCTGAAATGAAAACCCTGCCGGAACTGGACATCACCGTTCCGCGCTAACTCCTCCTTTCCCTGCGCCATGGCCGTCATTACCACCATCCGCTCCGCCTTCGGCTTCCTGACCCGGCTGCCCGTAGGCCCGTGGCCGCTGCAAAACGACCTGAACGGCATCTCCGCATGGCTCCCGCTGGTCGGCCTTGTCGTGGGGGGGCTGGCAGGCGGCCTGACCTGGGCGGCTACCCTGCTCTTCCCCCCGCTGGTCTGCGGCGTCATCGGCTGCGCCTGCTGGGTAGCCATCACGGGCGGCCTGCATCTGGACGGAGTGGCGGACTGCGGGGACGGACTGCCCGTGGAAGTGCCGAGGGAACGCAGGCTGGAAATCATGAAAGACTCCCGCCTGGGTACCTTCGGCGGCACGGCCCTGTTCTTCAACCTGGCCTTCAAGGGCGCCGCGCTGGCGGCGCTGGCGGCCTTCGGTTCATGGGAGCTGCTGCTCACGGCGTGCGCGCTGGCCGGGCTGCTGGCGCGCAGCCAGATCTTCATCGCCATGCGCTTTCCGGGCGCGCGCCCCGGCGGCATGGGGGAAGCCTTCAAGCAGGGGACGCGCCCCGTCCACGCCCTGATAGCCGCCGCCGTCACCTTGGCTGCCTGCGCGCTGGCAGGGTGGCACGGGCTGTACGCCCTGCTCACGGCCCTGGCCGGTTCCACGGCCCTGCTCCTGTATGCCCGCCGCCGCCTGGGAGGCGTCACCGGGGACGTGTTCGGTTGCACCGTGGAATGCACGGAATGGCTCGTCCTGCTCACCTTCTGCACCTTATGAAAACTCCGCACAAATGCCGCGTCCCGGGCCTCAACATCGGCTGCACCTCCTTCATCATCCCGGACTACTACGTCCCCGCCATCAGGGAATGCGTCCATTACGCGGATGACATCGCCCTGCTCCTGCTGGAAGCCGGAGACCACGGGGAGGGACTCATTACCCCGGCGGAAATCCGGGAGCTGGCCGGAATCGCCGCGGACGCCGGGGTCAAGTGGAACGTCCACCTGCCCACGGACGGCGGCTTCGCCACGGAGGAATCAGGGCGCCGCTACACGGAAAACATCATCCGCGCCATTGACCTGACCCGGGAACTGGAGCCCCACACGTGGGTCATGCACGTGGTTACGGACCACATTCCCGGCCCGGACATGCGCCCCCATCTTACGGAGCGTGAAACGGAACGCATCCTCCGCAGCCTGGAGCAAATCACGCCCCATCTGCCCGCTCCGGAATGCCTGGCCCTGGAAAACCTGGAACGCCACCCGACCGACTACCTGGACAAGCTGGTCTCCGCCACGCCCCATTCCCGCTGCTTTGACATAGGCCATGTCTGGAAGGAAGGCCTGCGGCCGGAAGAACTGCTGCCGCTCTGGCTGCCGGACATACGCATGTGCCACCTGCACGGGCTGGAAAAACGGGATCACAAATCCCTGCACCACATGCCCGCCGCCACGCTGGACGCCATCCTCCACCCCATGTGGGACATCCGTTTCTCCCCCCTCATCACTCTGGAAGTCTTCAGCCTGGACGACTTTCTGAACTCCCACCAGGCCATGCTGGAATCCCATGAACGCTACACCTCCAAACACTGACGCCAATCCCGCACGCATGACGCTCGTCCTGGGCGGCATCAGAAGCGGCAAAAGCCAATACGCCGAACAGATAGCCGCCGGATTCGGGGAAAAAATCCTGTACGTCGCCACGGCGGAGGTGTGGCCCGGAGCCGGTTCCATGGAATACCGCGTGCGCAAGCACCGGGAACGGCGCCCGGCAAGCTGGCTTACGCTGGAATGCCCCCGCCATGTGGCCGCCGCCGTCCGGGAATCCGGCCTGCTGGACCAGGTGGACGGCGTCATTCTGGAATGCGTGACCCTGCTCGCCTCCAACACCCTGTACGCCCAGAAGGACCCTACGGACTACGAGCCGTTCCAGGAAGCGCTGATTGAGGAAATAGAGGCCTTGAAGGAACTTATCCCCCAATCCCCCGTGCCCTGGGTTCTGGTCTCCTCTGAAACCGGCATGGGCATCAGCCAGGCGGACGCGGAAACGCGCCACTACTGCGACGGACTGGGAATAGCCAACCAGCTTCTAGCCAAAAGCGCGGACGAAGTTTACTTCATGGTTGCGGGGCTTCCCGTAACCGTAAAAAAATAGCAGACGGTCAATTCTTCAGCGCAATATACTTCAACACTGCCGGACACATCCGCGCCAGTAAAAAGTACAGTCCGCTCAGAGCCAGAAAAACAAGGGGTACGGCCATTCCCCATATCCAGAAGCTTCCCCTTGGAAAACCGAGCCTGAGCATGCACTCATAAACCAGGGCATGCGCGGCATATACAAAAAAGACGGAGGGAGCCAAACGGGCGCAGAAAGAGGAGATTCCCGGAAAATACCGCATCATCAAGAAGGCGCAGGATGTCAGCCACAGCACGCCCATGCACAAGGATAACGCAGACTCCTGAACGGTGCTGTACATTTCCCATTAAAAATAACGGGAAACACCATCAGCACGTACAGCCACGCTTTACCGACTGCATTCTTCAACTCTTCAAGGGAATAACGGCACAAAAACATGCCAAGGGCAAATGCTCCACCCCCCTGGGATGGATAACGCAGAAAACCTTGTCCATGTATTCGAAGGACAAGTAAAGGGAATTGCTCGTACTGAAAAGCACCAGGGAGGCCATGGACAGAATGAGCAGACAGGCCCGCGGCATCCGGAATAACGCTCCTGAAACCAGCACAAACACCATTAAATCCCGCAAAAACCATAAAACAGTTCCCAAAGGAGGGCGCCCTATTCCCAGACCGGTCATCCATTTTACAATGTCCGCGGGAAACCCGAACAAGGCCATGGAAACGAAAATCCAAAATAAATAGGCACACAGAATCAGAAACGCTTTTCTCCAGTTAAGCCAGGGCACCGGGGCCGGGCTGCCCCCATACTTCCGGGCCAGGAAGTAACCCGCCGCCATGAAAAAGAAAAATACGCCCGCACGTGTTGCATACACAGTGAAGCCATGAGAAGCGGGAGTATGCTGGATCATGATAAGCAACATGGCCAGCACACGGATAATATCTACCCACGGGTCACGGCACTTCTCCGTCAGTTTCCTTCCCCGGACGATGCCCGGCGCATGTGAAGGAGAGTTCGTTAACGCTTCATACATATGCCAAATACAATAACGAACATCCGGGGCGCCATGATAGCACGGCCGTCCTTCATGGCAATACGAAACAGGGAGCCAAACGCAAGAAAAAGTTCCAATTGACAGGGTCCGGAGGATATGTTAGGCATGCCATGCCTCCCTCACCAACCGGAGGCGCTTCCGGGAAGCCCGTGGTACGGGCAGGAAATAGATGGGGAATCCGGTGTGAATCCGGAGCGGTACCGCCACTGTATATTGCACGGCTTAAAAACCTGCAATGAGCCAGATCGCCAGCCCCGAAGTATTTTATGAACCGCCGGCGAGTATTCCGGCATTCAGACCATACACATGCATTCATCCAACACGCTCCGCTTGAACGGAGCAGACTATGATGGTCCGGCCTCCTTGAAGTCCGGAATGTTCAACACTCCTGAAAAAACACCGTGCCACGCCAGGCACCGGATGCAGGCTGTGGCTATGACCCTGGCCTGCCTCGGCATGCTGGGAACGGTCCATGCCCAGGATACTGCCAGGGAAGACCTGGCCGGCGCTTATGACGCCACTGTAGCCAGAACCGCCTCAGATGCGGCCCTGGGAACGGTCTCCGCCACATTCAACGTGACAGGCTCCAGCAACGTGCGCGGAATCTGGGGAAAATCAGGCACCCTCAGCATTGGCGCGATTGCCGGGGATGCCGTATTCAACGTCTCCTCCACGGCAAACAACGCCTTCGGCATTGACACCTCCTCCGGAGTCAATGTGGACATCGGCACCCTGGCAGGAACATTCAACATCTCCGCAGCCAGAACGAATGCCACCGGCATCCGGAGCTACGGGAAAATACTCTCCATCGGAACGATCACGGAAGACGCCCTCATCTCCATCACGGCCAATTTCTCCTCCAATGGCATTTACGCCTATCAGGGGCGCCTGGACATTGGAACGATGGCCGGCAAAATCTCCGTGGACCTGGGAACAGGAAACTATGCGAGGGGACTGTATGCCTACGGAAATACCATGGACTACCAGGGCCCGCGCTACAAGGACGTCAACATCGGCACCTTTTCCTCCACCGGCAGCATTTCCGCGGCGACGGCCGGCGGCTACGGAGCCAGAGGCATCCAGTCCAACTACGGGCAGGTGAACATTACCCGGCTGGACGGTCAAATCACCGCAGCCTCCGGCTCCAATGATGAAAGCGAGGACTTTTCCGCCATCGGCATTGAAGCCAGGGAAAACATCACGCTGGGCGACATGGGAGCAACGGGAAGCGTTACCGCCACGACCAACGGCATGGACGCCTACGGCCTCTTCGCCGGAGAAGAAGGGGGTTACCAGACCCATTCCAATATTACCATCGGCAATGTGGGCGGCTCCATCCGGGCGGAAGCCATGGCCGGAACGGCCGCCGGGGCACGTTCCACGGGCTCCCTGTCCGTGGGAAACATCAGCGGTTTCATCTCCGCCTCCTCCACGGGAGCTGCGGAAGCCTACGGGCTGCTGGCGGAATTCTCCCTGACCACCGGCACTATCAACGGAACCGTCAGAGCGGCAACTGCCGGCAGCACGGCGGCGGCCCTGATGGGAGGAGCCGGCATCACGACGACCATCGGTTCCACCGGCGTCATTGAAGCAACGGCGACGGGGGACGAAGCAACGGGGTATGCCCTGTACAGCGGGTCCAATACGGGTTCCGGCTTCTCCACGGAAAACACGGCGGACAACGTCACCGTCCACGCCGGAGCTTCCATCAGCGGCATCTGGGAACTGGGCGGCTCCGGAGCGGAAGGCTCCGTGGATACCATTACGCTGCTGTCCGGAACGGACGCCGCTCCGGGACTGTTTGACTATACGGTGAGGACAACCGTCAACACCAGCAAGTCCGATACGGCCACCCACCATTCCTCCGTCACGCTCAACGTGGGCAGTGCGGACAACGAAGCGAACTGGACCATCTCCACGGAAAAAGCCGCCGGCCTGTTCAACCGGGTCAACGTGGGCCACGGCTCTGCCGTCACCTTGACCGGGAACTCCCAGATACTCCGTGACGGGGCCGTCGTCAACAACCAGGGCTCCATCTCCGGCAGCGGCACGCTCACCATTGCGGAAGGCATGACGCTGCTCAACGGGACCCTGGTGCAGAATGCGGCGGGAACGGCCCTGGAAGTGGGCTTTGACGGCCTGAACGTAAATCTGGACCTGGCGCAAAACGCCACGGTAGGCGCCACGGTGCTCAACGCCACGGATTCCGCCTGGGTCGTCACGCTGGACCAGATCAAGAACGGCATCACCGCCATGTACGGAGCCAGGGTGGACAACTTCCAACTGGAAAACTACCGCATGAGCTACCGCCTCCAGGGCCAGGTATTCCTGGGTGAAGGCGCCCCCATCGTCGTCAACCCCGGAGAAAGCATCCATGTGGGTGAAGGCTCCAAGGTCATCATCGGGGAAAACCTGCCTGAGCACGGCATCGTGCTGGAAGGCGGGGAGGCTGACTTGAGCCAGTCGGACGCCGTCATTTCCTCCGGAACCGTCAGCGGCGCTTCCGGCCAACTGACGCTGGCGGGCAAGGATGAAAAGGAACAGACCCTGAACTGGGAACACTCCGGCACGGCAGGCTACAGCGCCTCCGCCGCCGACGGAGGCGCCTTCGCGAACCTCAACGTCACGGCACAGGATGTGAAGGTTGTCGCCAAGGGTTCCTATGCGGCGGAAAACGTCGTCATCAGCAACAACGCCACCCTCGTTCTGGACGGCAGGGACGCCAGTCTGGGCGTGGAAGGCGGGAGCATCCGCCTGGGTGAGGCATTCGCCCATCCGGCTAATCCGGGGCATCTGGTGCTGAACGGCTCCACCGTTCTATCCGGCGTGGAAACCAACAGCGGTTCCACCGTCTCCGGTTCCGGCGCCTTCAAGGGAGAGGTTACCTATTACGGCAGTGAAATCGTGATCGGCTCCGGCTCCTCCGCAGGCTACCACAACTATGAAGGCGGCCTGAACGCGTGGGGGGGAGTGCAGGAACTCACGTTCATCGTGAACGGAACGGCGGCGGCGGACGCCACCCATACCGGAGCGGACACCTATTCCCAAATGAACGTCTCTTCCTCCTACCATGTGGATGGAGCGCACGTCAATGTGGTCATCGGGGACAACCTGCTCTTCAGCAAGGAACAAAGCTTCTCCCTGTCCCTGGTCAACCTGGACTCGGACACCGTCATTGATCCGGACGGTTCCCTGTGGGACCTCACCGGCATCGACCCCACGCTGAAGGGCCGCACGGACCTGGTCACGGATACCAGCTTCACGGTTTCCGGCGACGGGCTGCACCTGATCTTCAACGGCAAGGTCAACATCAACGCCGTGAAAGCCCTGCGCGGAGAAGAAGCCTCCCGCATCGCCAACACGCTGTGGTCCTCCGTCCGGGTGGTGGACAGCTTCGCCCATACGGCGGCTTCCCAACTGGATTTCCGCGGACCGGGCAGGCGCAACATCTGGTTCTCCGGGCTGGGGGACTTCATGAACGTTTCCTCCGCCACGGGAGCCTCCGGCTTTGACTACAAGGGCGGCGGTTATGCCGTAGGCCTGGACTACGCCTGGACGAAAAACTGGATATCCGGCGCGGCCTTCGGCCAGACCTTCGGTTGCTTCCACTCCGCGGACAAGCAGTTCAAGGCGAACCAGGACGGCCTGATGCTGGCCCTCTACCAGCGTTACCACCGCGACCTGCTCCGAGGAAACAGCGTGGACATTGACGGCTACTTCACCTACGGCCGCATGGACAACGATGCGGACGGCACGCTGGGCGGCAGACCCGCCACCGCCTCCTGGAACGATGACGTGTACGGCTTCGGCCTGAAGGGAACCTGGAACATCCGCCTGAGCAGCACGGATGTGCTGAAACCCTTCGCAGGCATTGAATTCCTGCACGGCTCCCAGGGGTCCTTCGGGGAGCATTCCGGTTCCGGCACCGCCTGGTACCAGGACGGCTCCGTGCAGAACTGGAGCATCCCCGCCGGCGTCACCTGGCAGAAGCAGATCGCCGTCGGCAGGGGCCAGTACCTGCTGCCGCAGATGACGGTTGCCTACGCCGGAGACGTCTCCCGCCGCAACGCTTCCGTGAAAACGGACGCCTTCGGCACGCCCTTCCGGGTAGACGGCGTCCATCCGGGACGCCACGCCCTGATCGTCCATGCGGGGCTGAACTGGGTCATTTCCAGCGCCTGGAGCGCCGGAGCCTTCTACCATCTGGAACAGAGGGAACACATGACCAACCAGAGCGTTAACGCTACCGTGCGCTACTCGTTCTAAACGTTCTTCCCATTCGGAAACATTCCGGAGGGAATCCACCGCGGATTCCCTCCGTTTTTTCGGCAGGCTTCCCACATTCCACAGGAAATTCTTGACTCCACAGCCCTCTTGCCGCTTAATTCTTCCACTTCACGTGCCGTCGTGGCGGAATGGTAGACGCGCTCGACTCAAAATCGAGTTCCAAAAGAGTGTGGGTTCGAGTCCCACCGGCGGTACCAATAAATAAACCCTGAAAGCTTAATGCTTTCAGGGTTTTCTTTTATCAGTTAACAGCTCTCGGTTAAGAAGCAGAAAACTGAATGCAATAATTTCCAGAAGAAACACTCGTGTGTTTATATAGATATAATTTCTGAAACTTTTTCCGGAACACTATATCTATAAATAAAATCATCAGTAATTACATACTTTATATTAAAAATTATTCTACTGTAATTTTCCAATATTCGCCCTCGCGATGTAATTTTACATGCAACAAATGAACTAGTCTTTCTGCTTCCCTGCAAAAATCTCCTACAATATCGTCATGGGATTCTCCTTGTTGAAGATGCCACCAATGGTATTCCATTTCCGGAATCAATCCAAATTCATCCACCCCTGTATAGTTTCCAAGTAAATCTGATAAATGCTGAAGCATGTCTTTTTCAGATTCTACTCCTCCTTTCAAACCACAGACAACATCTTGAAGACATCCAAGACAATAAAGCCTAACGGCATCCTTGCCTTTTGGAGGAATTATTCTGGCGGCTGAGGCAAATGCTCGGAGATCGTCCTTCAACTCAAAATAATTAATTGAAGGCTCTCCAAAATGCGAACTCAACAAAAGCAGGGCTTCGTCCATTTCTTCGCCCAGGGAATTATGTAAAGAATCAATTGCCCATTTCACATAATCATTTAAATCTTCCAAAAAGACTCCTTCAAAGGCCAGTACCTGCTTGCTTGTTGGCCGTGCAAGGAGAGCTTCAATCATGTTTTTTTCAATCTTTGCCATTAATTAATTCTTTTTATTATAAAGCCATAACTCCTCCTACAATAACACCAATTGGGACAGTACCGATTTCCTCCGGTAATGCAATTTGAGGCCCCAATTGTCCACCAATGAGAGCAGCTAGCGCTCCTGCAAATGCACCTTCCCAAAATGCATCCCATCCACTGCCAACCGGTTCTTGCACAGGCCCAGGATCCGAAATTAGAACTTGAAATGGTCCAGGATCAGTAAGCAACGCCACTTCGTCTATCCATTCACGTACTACTTCCAATTCAGGATGTATCGTAATGAATTAATTATTTTATATAAATGATCTTAGTGCAGTTCACCGCATTTAACCTAGCTTTCAAAAATTCCGTACGATGGTTATCCCATGATTCTTTTGTACCATACTTTCTCCAATAATCTGTAAAATCTCTTTCACGACGTGTTTTGGATGCCGTGAACCATTGGAAAAATCTTCTTATATTCTCTTGACAACACTCTCCAAAGGAACACGATTTGACAGTAGGATGTTTTCCATCAAATGGACCTCTTTCTATTAAACCAAGTAAATCAACAAGCTTGACCGAATTATTGAGAATCATTCTATAAACATTATTCCCTATCTTTTCAGCAATAGGATATCTATTGATCCACCTGCCGTCAGCTGAATTGTAATGACGATAATTATAATAGGCGAGAGTAAGTTCCTCATCACAATATTCGCTACTCCACTGCATAGGTTGAATCACATCTCCTGTCCATGCCTTTTCCCTGGAGAGGAGCTTATGGACGGAAACAGACTATTTGCGGACAAGGGAAAATATCTCGGGAAAAAGTACGGAAAGTTCAGAGTGAGGAAGGAGATTCGCTCTTGGATGATCGGACAGGGATTGACGATAAACTCCGGAAAGTTTTCCGTAGTTGTTGTCCAGGAAGTATACCCGGCATCCGGCAAGCAGACCTGCAATGCAGATGTGCAGGCGGTCTGAAATGACGATGTCCAATTCCTTCAGAATAGAGAGAAGGCCCCCTATTAGAAAAGCCTGCTCGGCAGAACCGTCGCCCCAGCCATTCCAAAGATCGGAAATATCACGTCCCAGGATCAATTCCGCAGGCAGGGCGCTCTCCTTGCCCCGGCGCGGCAGAAAAGCCCCCTGCTGCCAGTAATTTTCGCGGAATGCGCAGAAAGAAGATTCCTGCACGGATTCCCGGATTTTTTCCAGGAGGGAAACCGCCCATGGTTCCGGACAAGCGGGAGTTCCCTTTTCTTCCAGGATAAAAGACGGCAAGGAATTAGGGCAGAAGTAAAGAGCCATGTCGTCCGCCGGGAGAAATTGCGCCCGCTCATTGAGCGAAAGGCAATAATCCAGGGAACGCTGTTCCCGGCAAAAGACCAGGTGCCTTTCATCAAAGGAACGAATAAGAGAATCTACCTGATAAAAGCTGTGCGGGAGGATAATGCACCGTTCCACTGAGCGGGCCGTCAGTTCCTCTTTCTGCTCATCCAGAGAACCGTAAAAGGACACGAACCTTCCGCCACCGCCATACACCACATGCCGATGAGGTTTTTCCTGCGCCGGCAGATGATGGCGACGGAAAAACTGCCGCGTGGCGATGTCAATAAGCAAATCTCCTATGTTGCCATGGTTGGCGCAATATTGAAATCCACCCAGTTTAATGAGAGCAGGAAGAATGGAAATGGATTCAGGCATGCGGTATGATTTCACAAAATTCGTTAAGAGTGCCCAGGCAATCCCTGGAAGAAACGTGTGGCACTTCCAGTCCCATCTTGCGCCAGACGCAGATCTGGTGGAGAAGCTCCTTTCCGGAGCCTTCGCAGATGTCATGGAACACGTTGACGAATAATCGTTTAATTGGAATATTCATAATTGTATAGGGAATTGCAATGAATAAGAAAAAGAGATGGTCCATGCTCCTGACGAATATGGCGAATCCGGACGTGCTGAATCTCTCGTTGTGCGGTTAAAAAATGAGCTGCATGCAGCGACGCCTGCTCCATTCGGAGCATCCATGCCTATTGGCGTAAAACGGAAAGCTCCCGCCTTTGGGCATCCCCCCTTGAACGAGAACGGATGGGCTGCCTGCTATTGACGGCTATCCGTAAAATGTTTGAAAAATGCCACCGCCCCCGCTTCCGGAATTGTAAATTCTGGATAATTTGCGTTGGTGAACAGTTTACGGGCTCCCCGGCCATTGACAGCTTCCACGGTCAGGGTAACCGCTTCCACTGTTTTGACCATGTCTTCGCTACCCTCCGTGGATGTGCCGGTCATGCACATATCCAGCCTCGCCCATGCCTGAACGGCCTTCCATTCGTCAGACAGGACGGTAAGGGCGGACACTACTTCGGAAAAAGCCTGCAACTGTTCCGGCGTCAGCTCCCGGTGCCTGTAGCGCTGATTCTGAACAAACCCCGCCATATCCGGGAAAACGGCAGTCAACGTAAATTCATCCCACTTGCCGGGTCGCGGGAAATAAAATTGTAATTCTTTCATGTTAAATTGTTTCTATTTTAAGATAGTCAGCCGGATTAATCCCTTGGATGACGCTTACCCTGAACATGGCCATCTCTGCGGAGCAAGTATCTATAATAGCGTAGTGGACGTCATTGCTGACGAGCCCCAGAGAAACTTCCCCCAGGTAATAAGCTTGTGGATTAAGATGACGGCGGTTGAAATTGTAGTGGTTCCCGTGCCCGGAGCTTATCCCCGTATGCCGGGCCAGATAAATACTGCAGGTACCGGATGAAGAGGGAACCGCAATCAAATCAAGCCGGGATACCCAGTCCAGGCTCAAGGCAGCCCAGGAAAGCTCCGTTACAACCTGTCCGTCTCCGGACCTGGCCACCACTTTTCTGCTGGCTGCATCCACATAAAAAAGCGGTCCGGGAATATTCTCCACCGTTGTGGTGGTGACGGTTCCGGAATACCCGGTCCAGCCGAATTTAGTTTGAGTCGCGGCCAAATTCATACCGGAAAGCAGAGACATCACCAGCGCATAGCTGCCGGTTCCGGCAGGGCTGATGGCTCCTCCGTAATTGGTATTGGTGACGGCAGACTTGACCAGGACGCATTTGTGCGCCGTCAGCGTGCCCGCCCAGGACAGCCCGCACCAGCCCGCCAAGGAACGCTCCATCTTGACGTTGCTTCCCTCCAGGGTGGTAACGGTTCCGTTCGCGTGGTCCAGATGGTACACATTCCTCAGAACGGACATGACGGCGTGGCTGCCCGCGTTGAGGCCGGTTGTGGAGGCTCCGGCCGCAAGCGCGGATACGGCATTGATACCGCCGTTGGCATTGACGGTTCCGGAAAAGGTGGACGCCTCCGCCGTCAGATTTTTCAAAACAGCATCTTCTCCCAGCCGAATGCCGCCCTGGGCAGCCAATCCCAGAGCGGCTACTTTAAAAGTCTGTGTTACCAGTGCATGTTCGTCGGACACCTCCACCGCATCCGTAGGGGCCACAAAGATATACTGTCCGGAGTTTTCCGTTTCCAGAACAGTCAGGCAAGAAGCATCGGAGAGAAGAGCCTGGACAGAGCATGCTGCCGTACATGTCAGCGCATAAGCCGCGCCCGGTATGGTATTCACTTTCATTGAGCAGATTTAGCACCGGAAAAGAGACAGGAATCATCCATGCTGATACGTGCATGCCTCCTGCCACTTCCCCGGAGGAAGGCACGCCGCATGCGGAGCCAACCGACATGAAAAAATGACACCGCTTGACAGAAAAGGTAAACCAAGATGTTTATTATGAATATTTTATAAAATAATCACAAACCACCCACCTGCGAACGCGGGAAACATGTAATCCATTGATAATAATATATCCTTTACCCATGATTTCTCCACTTTCCGACATTAAAAAAGACCAGGGACTCATATTTTTATCTAGATTACAGAATTCCAACAACTTACCGCAACAAGGACATTCACGCTGAATTTGGCTGCGGAACCAATCCCTACAATTGACTCGAATTCACGCAAGGCAGTACGTATATAAAAGAGTATGACTTCGTTGCCCGCATCTTCATTGGTTGAAACCGTAGCCAATAAAATCAAACAGATGATCCTCAACGGCAGCCTGGTCAACATCCTGCCCGGCGAACGGGAGCTCGGGCACAGATTGTCCGTAGGGAGGGAGACCGTCAGAAAGGCTCTGGCTCTTCTGGAGAGGGAGGCATGGATCGCTCCCGCGCGCATCAAGGTTCCGCGGCGCATCCTGAAAACTACGGAGGAAGGAGCGGGAAAAACCATCCCCTCCCATCCTGTTCAGGAAAAAAGGGGCATTATCGGCTTTCTGACGCCCCAGCCCCTCAAGAGGCTGGCGCAAAGCGTGCTGGCGGAGGTGTACACCATCTCCAAGATTCTGGAGGAAGACGGCATCAGCGTCCGCATTTTTGAAGCTCCCTGGATTTTAGGCAACAACCCGGACAAGCGTCTCGCCAAGCTGGTGACCAAATCCGAATGCGTCTGCTGGATACTCCACCGCTCCTCGGAACAGACCCAGCTCTGGTTCAAGACGCACGGCATTCCCTGCATCGTGCGCGGCACTTCCTACCAGAGCAGCAACCTGCCCTATCTGGACCGCCACTGGGCGGCCACCACGCACCATGCGGCGCAGCACCTCTGGAACAAGGGGCACCGGACCGTCGGCCTGTGCCTCCCCCCGGACCCGTTGAAGGGCCACCAGTTAATGCAGAAGGGCTTTTTCAGCTTTGCGGAAAAGGGCTGGAACCCCGTGCTGATTCCCACCCCGTTTGAGACGCCCCTTTTCTTTGAATACCTCGCCAAAGCGTTCAAGGAACATCCGGACATGTCCGCCCTGGTAGCTACGCGGGGCAACCAGATCGTTCCCCTCCTTTCCTGGGTGGAAGCCCGCTCTTTAAGCATTCCGGACCAGCTCAGCCTGATCAGCCTGACGTATGAACCCTTCATGGAGCGCCTGCTGCCCACCATCACTTATTACGAGGAGAACCAGACAAAAACGGTTCACAAGCTCATCCGGATGCTCCGTGCCCTGACTGCGGGCAAAAACATCAAGAGCATCTCCGTCATCCCGGAAATCTACCCCGGGCAGTCCGTCTCCGTGCGCCACACGCCGCCGTCCGCATAAATACGCTTTCCCGGAAGAAACAAGGGACGCCATGGGCATAAAAAGGCGCGTAAACGCCATCTGTGCCCTGGTAATAAGCCCCAGGCTGTACAGCACGGATTTCCGCATGCCTCTTCCGCACACAAAACCCACCGGACCACCGGCGGCGCCCGCCTTGGGAGAATACCTGGCCGCCATCCCGGAAAAGCATGAAAACCGAATAGAGGATGCCCGGCGTTTCCCTCTCTTCCGCCCGGGCTGCGGGAGTCCCTCCGGCAGACCAATAATGTTTGACATCCCTCCGGGCTCCAGATAGGTTCGACTCTGATTTCATCCCCCGGCCCCCACGCTGCGGAACGGGGCTCCACAGAACTCTCCCATCCACCATTTCCCCCATGAAGCTATTGAAAGGAGCATGCATCATCGGCCAGTCCGGCGGCCCCACCGCCGTCATCAATGCCAGCGCGCTGGGTGCCATCCAGACGGCCCTGCAATGCGAACCGGTCACCCGCGTGCTGGGAGCCGCCAACGGGATTGAAGGAGTGCTGAAGGAACGCCTGTTCGATATGGCGCAGGAAGACCCGGAGGAACTGGAATTGCTGAAATACACCCCGGCCTCCGCCCTGGGCTCCTGCCGCTACCGGATGGCGGATCCCGCCGTGGATGATACGGACTACCGCCGCCTGCTGGAGGTGTTCCGGAAGTACGATGTACGTTACTTTTTCTACAACGGCGGCAATGATTCCATGGATACCTGCAACAAGATATCCAAATTCATGCAGCAATCCGGCTATGAATGCCGCGTGATCGGAATCCCCAAGACCATTGACAACGACCTTTACGGCACGGACCACTGCCCCGGCTTCGGTTCCGCCGCCAAATTCATCGCCACCTCCTGCATGGAGGTGCACCAGGATCTCCGCGTGTACGACAAAGGGCGTGTCACCATCGTGGAAATCATGGGCCGGCACGCCGGATGGCTGGCCGGTTCCGCCGCCCTGGCCACTTATGCGGGCGCCGGACCGGACCTGGTTTACCTGCCGGAAGTCCCCTTCCGCATGGAAGAATTCTGGCAGGATGTGGACCGGATTTACAAGCGTAACGGGAGCTGCATGGTCGCCGTCTCGGAAGGGGTGCAATATGCGGACGGCCGCTTTGTCGCGGAATCCGGGGACAGGGACGTCTTCGGCCATACGCAGCTGGGCGGACTGGGCGCCATGCTGGCGGAATCCGTCAAGCGGCAGACCGGGGCCAAGGTCAGGAGCATTGAACTTTCCCTCCTCCAGCGCTGCGCCTCCCACGTGGCCTCCAAAACGGACATTGATGAAGCCTACATGGCGGGGAAAGCCGCCGTGGAAGCGGCCGTTTCCGGCCAGACGGACAAGATGGTCGCCTTCGAACGGAGCACGGAAAACGGCATCTACTCCTGCAAGACCAAATTGACCAGCCTGGGAGACGTGGCCAACGTGGAAAAACTCGTCCCCCGTGAATGGATCAATACCCGCGGCAATGGAGTTGAACAGCCGTTCATCGACTACGTTCTGCCCCTCATCCAGGGAGAAACGGCCATGCAGAAGGAATGCTCCCTGCCCCGCTTTGCGAAGCTCAAAAAAGTGCTGGCGGACCCGGTACAGGGATAGCTTTTTTCTGGCAGCACCTTTTTCTCCATTTTCCATAACAGAGAGGAATTCAGCCTACCCGGAACTTCTCCCGGCCAGGTAAAACACTCGGCCAGCCACTAGCCCAACCCCTTTTCCGGCTCAAGGCAAATACGCGGGAAGGAGATTGCATAATTGACCGCAACTGCGGCATTCACGCTGTTTCCATAAGGTATGTACAACTTCTTGAAAAAGAAAAAGCCCGGCAGGAAACAGGCTGAATGGCACGGCAGGGGCGGAAGAACATGAAAAAAGGGAAGGCGGATGCAACCCATGACTGCTTTTTCTCCAGTCCAAGAGGCCTTCCGTTCCGGCTTAAAAAGAACACCGTAATAACAGGAACGATAGTTCCCTTCATCATCCGGAAGAGAAAAATAAATTCGGGAAAGGAATCGGCCTGTTTCCTCATCCATGAACTTTATTTTCTCCATTCAATTTCTTCTCCGCGCCCGGATAATTATGGAAAAAACCGGCTTCCCGTTTAATCTCTCGACAAACTTTCCACTATCATCTTTAACGAATTTATTTGCACTTTCTTAGAAATGTTTGAAATAAAGTTTTAAATTCCATTTTATTCATTTTCCGGTCTTATATTAGCGCGACAGAGGAACATTTTTCCCGATATTTCTGCAAGTGCCCTCATAAAGTCAGCTTCCTTTTCTTTTGAATATAATCCGGCCCTCAATCACCTTTCCCCCAGGGAATAAAACGGAACAACAAGATAAACTTTTGATTCAGGAATCACCTGCGCCAAAACTCCACATCAAGATAAAAAAACACTCATTGCCAACAAGTTTAAAACTTTTCTTCCCGTTATCATTTATCTTTCAATAAAAGTGAGCCGGACCCGAAGAAAAGGCTCCCCTGGCAATCCGTCCCCCCAAGGAGGAGCCGGAACGGAGACGGTACAGAACTCCGGGACGGGGATATGAATCACTTTTCGGCTTCACGGGGATGGGAAACTCCTTTGTGCCGTTTCCCGTTGTTTTGTAACCCGCAATTCCGCAACACCCTTTTCTTCCGCTAGCCCTGCGCCCTGTTTCCTCTCTGGAAGATGATGGAACCGGCTTTTCCTCCATATTCAATTGTAGAATAATTCTTTTCCGGCATATTAAATTCAAATAGCGGGAAACAAGGAAATGAAAAATCTTGCAAGCAAGGGTGAAAAAAGGCTAAAATGATAAAGAGCTCCAAAATTCGACGCCTATCATTTCATCATGTAAAAACGGCTTGTTTCCGGATATTTTTTCGGAAACTGGCATGAAATCGGTCCCCGACCAGCTACTATCCAAGTTTTCTCCGCATGCCATGCTCGATTACCTGTTTCAACATTTTTATTCTACGCTGGCAATTGTTGCTTTTTTTATTGCCATCCTCATTCTGCGCGCCTGCGGCAAGCGCGGCAGGCGCTGGATTCCCGTCTCCACGGCGCCCTTCGGCTGCATGGCCTTCCTGGTCGTCTTTCTCCTGCTGACGGCCTTCATCATCTGGTTATTCAGCTTTTTCACCACGGGTCCCATGGTGGAGGACCTGGCCTTCACGCTTGCATGGCTGGCAGCCATGGCCTGCGCCCTGGCCGTCATTTCACGCCTGACCGAATACTGCCTGCAGCAGGACAAATCCGCCAGCAAGCTTTATCCGGGGGAATCCCGGAAGTTGCTTCCCGTCCAGCTCCGGAACAAGGGCATCCTGCTGTTCGTGCTGATCGGCGTCATCAGTTGCGTTATTGACATCATCACCGTACCCTTCCCGGTTCCGGAACTCCCGCCGGGGTCCGCGCTGTCTGCTGCCACCCTTGTTCCCCTGCCGCAGGAAGTGCCCGTGGAGGTCCATATCTCCTCCCGTGTCACCAACAGGTTTTTCGGAGAATGCGACTTTGACCTGACCGTCCGGGAGAAAGGCGGGAACAAGCATGTTTTCCCCGCCATCCTGATCAATCCCGGCGGGGAAAGCGCCATCACCATTTACAGGCTGCGGCCGGAGGAAAAACAACGCCAGGGCAGCTTGATATTCACCAATGGCATGCAAAGCTGCCTGTTCAACATGGATACCATGCGGATGAAGTCCCTGAGCGGTCCCGCCTCCAATTATCCCCCACCCACCCGGGAGGATCTGGATGGACAGGATATGGACCTGCGCCTGGAAACGGTGGGACTCTACCAGGGGCTTTCCTGCATACGCGGCGCGGAGCATACGGATACAACGCGCGCCTATGTTCTGAAAATCCTGAAGGATACGCAGCCATGACCGGAACGCCTCAAAAGGGTCGTTGACACGGGCTCTCCCGCTCCCTTACTCTGGATACGGCCAAAACAGCCATAGCCATGATTAAGATTACAGCCAAAAGCATCGTCAAAGCAGGAGCCAGGGAAGAATTCATCGCCACCGCCCGGGAACTGGTGGAAAACAGCCGTGCGGAAGCCGGCAACGTTTCCTACCACCTGTATGAGGACATTGATGACCCTAATATCCTGACATTCATTGAAGAGTGGAAGGACCAGGCAGCCGTGGACGTTCATGCGGATTCCGAGCACTTCCAGCGCATCATCCCACTCCTGAGCGACATGACGGAGGAAGCCATTGAAATTTCCCTGTACCGGGAAGTGCTGTAACTCCGGCAGGAAAAACCGCAGCCTTATTCCCTACCCCTTCCGGGAAAGGAAAAAGCGCCCCGTCCCACCAGGGAGACGGGGCGCAGGAAGCTTCGCATCATTTACCGTCAGAATGCGAAGCAACCACACCCGGAGCCCCAGAAATCGGAATACCTGGGCCGCGACGCATTCGCCGCGCCCTCCATCAGCATGAACGCGGAATGCATGCAGCCGTGTTCATGGCAGTGTGAGGAATGCCGGTGCTCCTGCTGGAAAGGCACGCCGGCCCTGGCCGCCTTCTTCGGGTCCAGGGGAGCGCCGTATCCGCCGAACACGGCAATGGGGGACCACTCGGGCAGCACCGGAATGGGCGCCGGGTCCAAATCCTTGAACGGTCCCGCGGCATAAACGATTTTGCCGTCCATGACGGTCAGCACGGATTCTATTCCCTTGATCTCCTCTTCCGGAACGGAGAAATAATCTTCGCTCAGCACGACCATGTCCGCCAGTTGACCGGGAACAATCGCTCCTTTTTTGCCCGTCTCGGAGGAAAACCAGGTGCTCCCCTGCGTATAAAGCCGGAGGGCTTCCTCACGGGAAAGGCAGTCTTCCTCCCGGTACATCGGTTCTCCGCCCACGGTCTTCCCGGTGGTCAGCCAGTACAGGGAAACCCATGGATTGTAGCTCGCCACGCGCGTGGCATCCGTTCCGGCCCCTACGGGAATGCCCATTTCCAGCATTCTGCGCACGGGCGGCGTATGTTCCGCCGCCTCCTTGCCGTAGCGGTCCATGAAATATTCCCCCTGGTAGGCCATGCGGCACTGCACGGCAATGCCTCCGCCCAGCGCCTTGACGCGTTCCAGATTCTTCTCGTCAATGGTCTCGCAGTGGTCGAAGAACCAGTGCAGGCCGTCAAAGGGAATCTCCCGGTTCACTTCTTCATACACGTCCAGAAAGCGGGAGATGCTCTCATTGTACGTGGCGTGCAGCCGGAAAGGCCATTTGTTGGCGGCCAGCAGGCTGACCACCCCCTTGAGTTCGGATTCCATGTCTCCGGGGAGGTCCGGACGCGGCTCCAGAAAGTCCTCAAAGTCCGCGGCGGAAAAGACGAGCATTTCACCCGCTCCGTTGCAGCGGTAATAATCGTCCCCCTCTCCCGGCCTGGTCATCCTGATCCATTTGGCAAAGTCCTCCTTCTCTTCCTTGGGCCTTTGGGTAAACAGATTGTAGGCAATCCGCACGGTCATTTCCCCGCGCTTGTGCAGCTCTTCAATCACCTGGTAGTCCTCCGGGTAATTCTGATAGCCGCCTCCTGCGTCAATGATGCTGGTCAGGCCCAGGCGGTTAAGTTCTTTCATGAAATGCCGGGTGGAATTGATCTGGTGTTCCAGGGGCAGTTTGGGCCCCTTGGCCAGCGTGGCGTAAAGAATGGTGGCATTTGGCCGCGCAATCAGCAGGCCGGTGGGATTGCCCTCGCTGTCGTGCTGGATTTCCCCGCCCGGAGGGTTGGGCGTATCCTTCGTATACCCGCAGGCGCGCAGGGCGGCCTTGTTGAGCATGGCGCGGCAGTACAGGTGAAGCACAAAAACGGGCGTATCCGGCGCCGCCTCATTAATCTCCTCCAGCGTAGGCATCCGGCGTTCGGCAAACTGGAACTCGCTCCAGCCGCCCACCACGCGCACCCACTGTCCCGGCGGCGTTCTGCGGGCCTGCTCCTTGAGCATGCGCATGGCGTCCGCCAGGGAGGGCACGCCGTCCCAGCGCAGTTCCATATTGTAATTCAGGCCGCCGCGGATCACGTGCAAGTGGGAATCGTTCAGGCCGGGAATGACGGTCCTTTTCCCGGCGTCGATCACCTGGGTATCCGGCCCCTTGTACTGGGCAACGTCCTCGTCGGACCCCACGGCCAGTATCTTTCCATCCTTGACGGCGACGGCGCGGGCCATCGTTCCGCGTTCATCCAGCGTTGCTATGTTGCCGTTTGAGATCATCAAATCGGCGTAAACCTTATCATTGTTTTTCATTGTTTTCATCATGGTTCGGGGTTGTTCCCGGAATGGTTCCGGCCTGCGCCCTGAAAAGCCAGGGAGACAGAATGCTGCTGATCAGCGGCATGAATACCCAGGTCAGCAGCGCCACCACACAGGCGTTGAACAGGAAAAAGGAAAGCCATCCGGGCAGCACGCTGCGGATGGGCCCACCCACGGTAATGTTCAGAAGAAAGATGACCAGGCACACGCCCAGATAGGTGGCCGCCGCCGTCTTGTAGCGCGGCGGCGTCATCATCGGGGTGCCCGGCTGGTTCAACCAGGCGTCCAGGCCGTTCATCTCCTGGATATGGGCCTCCCCTTCCGTATGGGCTCCCAGCAGCTTCATCCAGCGTTCGTACTCCGGGGAGGAAACCAGGGCTTTTCTGGCGGCGGCGCTCGCGAAACGGTCCACCACCACATACTCCCCGTTTCCGTCGGAGGGCCGCAGGACGCTGATGCCCACATGCCCGGGGCAGCTCAGCACAAAATTGACGAAATCCCGCATGGCGTGCTCAAACTGGCCTTCATGCCCCGGCAGAATATGCCGGCGCACCACAACGGTCACTTCCTCTGAAGGATTGATGGCGTTCATGCCTGACGAATGTTCAGGGTTTTTCTTCCGGCGCGCACCCCCGTGTTAACGGAGGGAGCGCCGGAAAAACTCTGCGGGCAATCAGGCGTCATGCTTCACCACCTGCGGGGACAGGGCGGACTGGGGAGCATGGTGAACCATCGTGTAGGCGTACTCCACGCCCACGCCGTAAGCGCCGCCCTGCTGCTTGAGCAGATTCATCAAGGCGTCGTAATGTTCCTTGTTCTTCCAGTCGCGCTGGAACTCCAGAAGGGCTCCGATGGTCGTCAGCCGCGTGCCGCCCGCCTGGACGATGCGGGAAAGGGCCGCCTTCTGGGCGTCCTTGGAGGTGGCGCCGCAGCAGTCCTCCACCACGTAAATGTTATAACCGTCGCCGATCATCTCAATAGCCGGCCACGTGACGCACACTTCCGTCCAGAGCCCGGTAAGGAGGATATTCTTGCGGCCCGTCGCCTTGATGGCCTTCCGGAACTCGTCGGAATCCCAGGAATTCATGGACGTGCGTTCAATGACGTGCTGGCCCGGAAAAATATCCAGGAGCTGGGGCCAGACATAGCCGGAAAAGCCCTCTGTTTCCACGGCCGTAATCACGGTGGGCACCTGGAACAGCTTGGCGGCCTTCGCCAGCAGGGTGACGTTATTGATCAGGTCGGCACGGTTGATGTTGGCTACGCCAAAGGTCATTTGGGGCTGGTGGTCAATGAAAACTACGGCAGCGTCTTCCGGCGTGTACAGCTGATGATAATGCGAGGATATCAGGGACATCATCTTATTCTCCTTATAATCTATGTTTAATTAGTGAAATCGGGACCGCAGGCGGTCAGAAAACCGCTGGTCCATGATTGGTTGGAGACCAGTTTCCCTGTTTTTGTTGACACCATGCCAGAGTGTGACAAACCGTTTTAAGGCGGCAGGCTCTCCTGAAAAGACAGCCAGTTCTCCGCCGGACCGGAGGCTTCCCTGGAAAAGGCAGTCATCTCCGCACCAAAAACGAGCGCATTCCCGGAAATCACGCCTCTCCTTCGCGGAAAGGAGGAACGGCACAGGTTTCCCCTCATCTCGTTCCCTCCGGAACGGGAAACCAGCCTGTCTTTCCTGAAAACGTCCTCCGGCTGCGGAGGCGGCGCGTTCCGTTACTTCTCTTCCCCGTGCTCGATCTTCAAGGCATCCAGAATCTTCTCATATCCAGGCAGCCGCCTCTGGAAATCCTGAAAATTCTTGTCCTCCTTCCGGGTCCAGCCCGTTTCCGCATAAGCGGCAATGCGGGGGAACACATGGCGGTGCAGTTTGTCCGCATCTGCAATCCATTCCGTCCAGACCTGGCAGCCCAGGCCGATGACGTTCTGCTGATGTTCCGGCTTCAATCCCGCGAAAACGGGTTCAAAGGAATAGGATTTGGACAGGGGGAGCTTGTCGTAACCCTTGTTCATATAAGTCATATGGGAGGTGGAATTGACCACCTGGTGACCGTCTTCAACCGCCTTGGTGGCAATCTTGTCGGACCCGTACCAGAAATGGATGATGGCCTTCCCGTCCAGCTTGCCCAGAGCGGCCCCCTGGCCGCCGTCATTGTGCACGTCGGAACCCAGAATCTCATTCCATCCGATCATCCGTATTCCCTTCTTAGCCAGCATGCCGGAAATCCGGTTCGTAAACATGATCTGAAGGTCCGGGAAATTCCTGATGCCCTTCTTCTTCATGAACTCCTCAATGTGGGGCACGCCCGCCCAGTACTTCTTATACCGCACCTCGTCGCCGCCGATGTGGATGATGCCGCCGGGAAACAGGGCCGCCAGCTCTGTCATGATATCCCCCAGAAACTGGTAGGTCCGCTCGTTGGTGGGGTCAAACGCGGTTCCGTCATTGAAGCTCACGGGAATCTCCGTCACGGGCTTGGCGGACAACTTCAATTCCGGATAGGAGAACGTGGCGGCGGCGGAATGCCCGGGAATGTCTATTTCCGGCACAATCGTTATATTCCGGTCGGCCGCATAGCGGACGATGCGCCTGATCTGCTCCTGCGTATAAAAACCTTCATGGGGCCTGCCCTCATACTTGCCGCTCCCCCACGTCTCTATCTCCGTGTCTCTCCGCTTGCTGCCGATGGAGGTCAGCTTGGGATACTTTTTAATCTGGACGCGCCATCCGGCATCGTCGGACAAATGCCAGTGCAGGATATTCATTTTCAGAAGCCCCATCTGGTCAATCAGCCTCTTCACCTCCTCCTCTCCAAAAAAATGCCTCGCTTCATCCAGCATGAAGGCGCGCCACGCAAAGCGGGGATAATCCAGCATGGAAAAAGGCTTCTCCGCCACGGTCCAGCTTACCGCCCCCTTGTCCGCGCCATCGTCAAAAAACGCGGCAGGCAGCATCTGCGCCAGGCTCTGTCCGGCGTAATACACCCCTTTTGGTGCAGCAGCCTTGATCACGATATTTCCGGGCGCCGCTTCCAGGCGGTACGCCTCCGGTCCGTACTGTTTCAGGGAAGCATCCTTCTCTATTCGGATGGCCCCCGTTCCCCCCATCCCCGCCAGGGGCAGTCCTGTTCCGCCTGATAAAAACTGCTGCAGCAGACGGGCCTGACGCTGGAACCCGGCGTCCTTCTCCCGGCACACGATGCGCGTGCCTCCATCCAGCTTCACGGGCTTCGCCTCGCTTTTGTCCGCAATCTTGACGGAAACGGGCCGGGGAATGATCTGGTCCTGCGCATTCACGGACAGGCAGCATGCTCCGGAGAGCAGGAAAAGGAATACAGGGGAAACATAGCGGAACATCACGTTCAGTATACACCGCTTCTGCCGGGAGTCTTTCCTTTTCTTCCCGCCTTTTCCTTAATCCCGTTAAAAGAGTCCGGAAAACACCCGCTCCATGACACGCCAGCCCGTCCGCTCCGCCTGAAATGCCATGATGCGCCCCTTGCCTTCCTTTTTCCCGCGGCGTATGATGATGAGCATGAAAAAAGACGACACGCCGGGCCTGTTTGCCGCCTTCGCGGACCGGCCCCTGGCGGACCGCCTGAGACCGGCCGCCCTGGAGGAAATCGTGGGCCAGGACCACCTGCTGGGGGAGGGAGGGCCCATCCGGCTCATGGCGGATTCCGGCAAGCTGACCAGCTTCGTCCTGTGGGGGCCGCCCGGCTGCGGAAAAACCACGCTGGCGCGCATCCTGGCTACGCGCACGTCCATGCACTTCGTCGCGCTCTCCGCCGTCTTCTCGGGCATGGCGGATCTGAGGAAAGCCTTTGACGAGGCCGCCAAACGGCGGGAATACGGCCAGGGAACCCTCCTCTTCGTGGATGAAATCCACCGGTTCAACCGCGCCCAGCAGGACGGCTTCCTGCCATACGTGGAAAACGGAACCGTCACGCTCGTGGGCGCCACCACGGAAAACCCCTCCTTTGAACTGAACAGCGCCCTTCTCTCCCGCTGCAAGGTCTTCGTCATGCATTCCCTGGACGCTCCGGCGCTGGAAAGCATCATTGAGCGGGCGGAATCCCTTCTCCAGCGCAAGCTGCCGCTCGCCCCGGAAGCGCGCGCCACCCTCATTGAACTGGCGGACGGAGACGGCCGCTACCTCATCAACCTGATGGAAAGCGTCTTTGACCTCTGCAAGCCTGACGAGACGCTGGACACGCCGGCCCTGCTGAAAATCGTCCAGCAGCGTGCCCCGGTTTACGACAAGGACCGGGAGGGCCACTACAACCTCATCAGCGCCCTGCACAAGTCCCTGCGCGGCTCTGATACGGACGCGGCCCTGTACTGGGCGGCACGCATGCTCCAGGGCGGCGAAGACCCGCTGTACCTGCTGCGCCGCCTCACCCGCTTCGCCATGGAGGACATCAGCCTGGCGGACCCCGCCGCGCTGCAAATGGCCATTGCCGCGTGGGACACCTATGAACGCCTGGGCTCTCCGGAAGGAGAGCTGGCGATCGCGGAACTGGTCATCTACCTGGGCTGCGCCCCCAAATCCAACAGCGCCTACACCGCCTGGGGAGCGGCCCGGAAGGCGGCCAGAGAATACGGCTCCCTGATGCCTCCGGCGCACATCCTGAACGCTCCCACCAAATTGATGAAGGAGCTGGGCTACGGAAAAAATTACGCGTACGACCACGACGCTCCGGACGCCTTCTCCGGGCAGAACTACTTTCCGGACAAGATGCCCCGCCGCCAGTTCTACAAGCCGCCGGAACGGGGCTTTGAGCGGGAAATCAACAAGCGGCTGGCATACTGGGACAAACTGCGCCGCCAGCGGGCAGAGGAGGATTCCGGAAGCTCCGGCACGCGGAGGAGCCGGAAAAAGCCCCCCGCTCCGGAGGAACAGGCCCCCTCATGAGGCATCCGCCGGCCACACGGCCACTTCCGCAATCCCCTGCCCCGGCGACAGCCGGATGCGGACATACCTGGCCTTCGCCTCCCCGGAACACGCGGCGGTCAATCCGGCCCCGTCCTTCAAAAGAACGGTTTTCACATCCTTCCAGGTTTTGCCGTCTTTGCTGACCTGCACCACGGGAGGCTGCCCCTTCCAGTTCCCGGAGGCTTTCGCCTCCACCCGGTCCAGGCGGAATTCAAACTCCATGTCCAGCCGCCACCATGGCTCCCTGTCTTCTGCGGACGGCAGCCATGCGGAAGCGCCGTCGCCATCGGACGCCTTCATCGCATCCTGAAGATTGGAGGAAGCGGAACAAGGCCTCAAAACCGCCAGGTTCGCCTTCTCTCCGGCTCCGGACTGCCCGTACCGAGCCACCTGGGCATCCCTCTCCTGCGCGGAAAAACGCCTGTAGGGCCTCTCCTTCGTTTCCGCGCTCCTGCCCGCCACGTACGCCGGGGCGTTCCGGGAAACAATCTGGATGCTGTCCCCCTTCAATCCCGGGGAAGACGCCTTGATGACCGTTTTCCCGGCGTAATAAGACCGGAACTCAATAGCCGCGCAGCCGTCAATGAGGTCAATGTCCGTCCCGGGCGTGAACGTGATGCTCTTGCCGGTGGGGAACTCTCCGGGGCCTGATTCCACCGTGAGCGTTACCAGAACGGCATTGGCTATCTGCCTGCCGGAGGCATCCGCCACCTTCACGGTCACGTGCACATCGTCCGTGCCGTCAGCCGGGCTGATGGCCTTCTTGTCCGCGGACAGCTTCACCTGCGCAGGCGTTCCCTCCACGGGCCATTCCGGCGGGGGAATGTTTTTAAACTCATTCCTGTACCAGTACCAGGCCCTCTTGGGAATGCGGAAGTAATCCACAATGCCCATGCGTCCGCCGGAGGGCCAGATGCTGCCGTGGTCAAAACCGCACCAGACCGCCTCCCCCGCGCGCCAGGGATAGCGCGCCCCCGCCTGCTTGTCCCCGGCCATGTCTCCCCAGCCCGGCGCATAAGCCCCCGGCCTCCTGCAGCTCACGGAACCGTACTCCGTCACCATGCTGGGCCTGCCGGGCGTCTTCACATGGGAGCCGTCCCCGTTGAAGGCGGCCATGTCCCCCAGCTTGTCGAAATCGCCGCGCTGGCCTCCCCCGGCGCACACGGGGCGCGTCGGGTCCAGCTCCTTCACCAGGGCAATCAGCTTGCCGCACAGGGCCCTGGCCTCCGGCGCATGCCGGGTGAAAAACGGTTCGTTGCTGATGCTCCAGATGACGATGGAAGGGTGGTTGCGGAATTGCAGCACCATCTCCCTCACCTGGCGCATGCAGCTCTCCTCAAACGCGGCGCGGTCCTTCTCTTCCGTGGGATAGGCGTCGCAATTCCAGTACCTGTCGTGCTCCTTGAAGCCGCCCATGCCCCAGAAAATGCCTTCATTCAGCATGCACATCCCCTCCCGGTCGCAGGCGTCCAGAAAAGCCGGGGAATGGGGGTAATGGGAACCGCGGATGAAATTGAACCCGGCGTTCTTCATCAGCAGCACGTCACGGCGCGCTCCGGCGTCCGTCACGGCATCCCCCCATCCCGCATGGTCCTGGTGCACGTTGGCTCCTTGCAGATAAACGGGCTTCCCGTTAATCAGCATGCCCCGGTCCGCCGTCAGCTCCAGGGTGCGGAAGCCCAGGGGATTCTCCGCCCGGTCCAGCACTTTTCCCCCTTCGCCCACCAGCTCCGTCGCCACGCGGTACATATTGGGAACGGCCGGACTCCACAGCTTGGGAGCGGCCAGCGGGGGCAGGTCCGTCTGAACACGGGCTTCCTTTCCCGCGCCCAGCTCCACGGGCTTCTCCCCGCGCAGAACCACACGGCCGCCCTTCTCCTCGCGCACCGTGTGGCGCACGGAAAACTTCTTCATTTCCGGGGAATCATTCTTCACCTCCGTCAGGATGCGGACCTTCCCGCGGGCAGGAGTCACTTCCGGCGTCTGCACCCAGATGCCGTGCGCGGGAAGATGCACGGGAGAACACACGTGCAGATGCACGTTCCGGTACAGGCCGCCGGAAAAGGTATGCTCCCCCGCCCGCGGGGCAATGCGGGGGTTCCAGCGGTTGTCCACGCGCACCTCCACCCAATTCTCCCCGCGTTTCAGGAAAGGCGTCAGATCCGTCCGGAACGCCGTATACCCCCCTTCATGCCCTCCTGCGGCCTTTCCGTTCACCGTCACCTCCGCCACCTGGAAGGCTGCGCCGCAATCCAGAAAAACCTTCTGCCCCAGCCATTCCTCCGGCACCACGAGCTTCTTGCGGTAGGAGCCGCGCCCCGTGTAAAAGGAATCGGACATGAAATAGGGCAGGCTGAACGTATGTGGCAAATGCGCCGTCTGCCAGCCGCTCTTTCCGGGCTCGTCTTCCAGCCGGAACTCCCAGCCGCGGTTCCAGACCATCCTCTTGCAGGGGGCCGAAGCTTCCCCAGCGGCGGAAACGGGCGTTTCCGCTCCGGCTGCGGAGAGGCACAGAACGGCGGCGCCCAGCATGTAAGCAATCATCTTGCGCATGAGCATACTACCATACCGCGGCATTCTTTCTTTCAATCAAAAAACATTCCCGCGCCTTGCAGTCCCGCAACGGCAAAGCCGTGCACCCCTTCCGGGCTGCACGGCTGGAAAAAGCCTTCCTTCAGGAAAGCGGCGCTTGCGCCGGTCCGCTACTGGGTAATGATATTCAGTTCAGCAACGGTGGCGCTCTGCTCCCCGCCCTTCACCGGGGACCGGGCGTCCAGCTTGAAATAGCGGGCCTCCACAGGCTTGCCGAAGTCGATGCGCTGAACGGCGGGGTCCTTCCGGATATAATGGTAGGTAAACTGGCCCTTCTTGACTTCCGTCCAGTTCTGCCCGTCATCGGAAACGGAGAACGTGTACTGGCTGATGAGGCCCTTGTCCTTGTCCATTCTGGGCGTGTAGATGAATCCGGTGAACTTCATTCTGGTTCCCATGTCCACGGCAATGGAGTGGGGGAAGCCCGGCAGGCCGTTCGTATAGGACGTGTGCCAGCAGGTATCCGGATTCCCGTCAATGGCGAAGTGGGCGAAGCCGGTATCCGGCTCTTCCGAGGAAGCGCTCAGGATCTTCCATTCGCCCTGCCCCTTGACGAGGGGGAATTTCCGCTCGCCGGGAGACGTGGGAGGCACCTTGCCGGATTTTCCGGCGGCAGCCCAGGCCCTCACTTCCCCTTCGGGAAGCTTGAAGGGTTTCCGGTACGTTTTTTCCGGTCCCTTGTTGACGGAATACTTCATCTCCGCTCCGGGCGTGGAGGAAACCAGGCTGACCATGCCGTCCCCGTCCCGTTCAATCACGGGGGAATGGGGCACGCCCAGTCCCGCGCGCGCCAGGTTCAGCAGGGCGGACGTGGGGGCCAGCACAAAGCCCAGGGGGGTGGCTTCGCTCAGCGTCTGGTACTTCGCCAGGGGGCGCGGTCCGCAGGAGGAACCGCCCAGCCCCATCTGGAAGGCGTCCAGATTCACGACCACCTTGTCCTTCTCCGGCAGCCTGTCCAGGCTTTTGGCGTTGTTGAGCTCCTTCGGCGTATAACGCAGGATGGACACTTCCAGCGGGGCCCTGGGAGAGGCGGAGCCTACCCACAGCGCCGGAGCCGCCTTGGGTCTGGACAGGGCCACCCAGTCCGTCTCCATGCGGTTGCCCATGTCCTGGGGGCGGGAATAGGCGAAAAACATGTCGTCCACGGAAGTGCGGAACACGTCCTTCCAGCAGCTCGTGCGGCGGTCCCGGTAATTGTCCCACGGCCCCAGCCCCAGGTATTCCACCTGGTCATAGGCGGCAGGCATCCCGAAGGTGACGCCCAGCCGCAGGAGCTCTTCCCCCTTGGCGGAGGGATACATTCTGACGGAGGCATTGATGACGCCGTTGCCGAACACCGTCCAGGCAACCTCCCCGGAGAAGGAAAGGCCGGAGCCTTTCGTCCGGAATTGCGCCGTAATGCGGGCCACGCCGGGAGAAATGACGGCGGCCTTCACATCGGAATACTCCGCCTTCATGGTCTGCATCTTCATCTTCCCCTCAACCTTGCTCCTGATCCAGGCGTCGTTGTCCACCGGGGAACGGTACGCCTGGAGCGCCACCGGATAGCCGGGCAGAATCAGGTCCTGGCTGCCGTACCGGAGGGCGGAAAGCATGCCGTCCTTGAAGGAGGCGGAAAAGCCCTTCCCCTGCACCACCACGGGATCGCCCTGGCGCACGGAGACGGCGGGCAGCGCCGCCGGAGCCTTCACGGAAGCCTCCTTCTCCACGGCCGCCGGGAACCACTCGTAAGCTTCGCACTCGTCCGCCACATGCTCCAGTTGTTTGGCGGAAAGCTCCTTCACGTCTTCCGGCAGCTTGAACCGGGCGTCCGCCAGAACCATCAGGGAGCCCGTCTGCATGGCGGCGGAAGGCAGTTTCACCGTCACGGACTTGCCGGGGGCCGTCTCCGGCAGAGCCATGCGCTCCACGGCATGCTTGCCGCCGGGCGCGAGGGACACCAGGTAAAGCGTATAGCCCTTCAACGGCTTGTGGAAATACTTGTTGCGAACGGTCAGGGAACCGTCCTTGCGGTCAAAGGCCATGTACTGGTACACCTTCTTTACTTCCTTCGTCTTGGCCGTGGTGTTCCGGTTGCCCAGAATGATGCCGTTGTCGCAGAAATTGGCCTGGTTGGGCCTGTCCCCGAACATGCCGCCGTAGGCCTGCGTCACGCCCTTGAAGGGAGCGGGCTTGTAAATGCCGTTCCCGGCAGGGTTGGCGCGGAGGGACTGGTCCACAAAATCCCAGATGGCCCCGCCCACCATGCGAGGGGAGGACTCAAAGGCTTCCATGTACTCCTTGAAATTGCCCAGGGCATTCCCCATGGAATGGGCGTATTCGCACACGAAGAAGGGGCGGGAAGTCTTCTGCTTCCCCCAGTTTTCCACCCGGTCCACGGGCGGATACATGGCGGAATCCATGTCCACGGCCTTATGGCCGTGCGGGAATTCGCAGTAATGGAGGGGGCGCGTATCGTCATAGGCCCTGATGGCTTCCGAGGCCGCTTCAAAATTCGGCCCGTTGCCGGACTCGTTGCCCAGGGACCAGAACACGATGGAGGGATGGTTCTTGGAACGGTGCACCATGCTCATGTTGCGTTCCACATGCGCCTTCTTCCATGAAGGCTTCCGGGAAATATCCATGCCGCTGTTGCGGATGCCGTGGGCCTCGCAGTTGGCTTCATCCATCACGTACAGGCCGTAGCGGTCGCACAGTTCGTAGAAATAGGGATGGTTGGGATAGTGGGAGCAGCGGACGGTGTTGATGTTGTGCGCCTTGATGATCTGCACGTCCTTTTCCATCACCTCCCGCGGGATGGCGCGCCCGTAGTCCGGATGCGCTTCATGACGGTTGACGCCCTTGAACTTGACGGCCTTTCCGTTGACCAGCACCGCGCCGTTATCGGCGATTTCCACGGAACGGAAGCCGATATTGACGGACCGGGGGTCCTTCCCGTTCAGGGAATAGGTCACCTTGTACAGGTTGGGCGTTTCCGCCGTCCACGGCTTCACGCCGGGAAACTTCCTGTCCAGAGCCACCTGAACCTCGCCTCCGGCGGGAATGGCGGGAACTTCCAGCGTGCCGGAATCCAGCCTGCCCCTGTTGTCCGTCTGCACGCGGCCGGAGCCGCTCGCGCCCTCCCAATTTAAATTGGTGGAAATCCCTTCAATGGAATAATCCAGCTTCATTCCGGCGGGAATATCCTTCTTACCGGAATTGCGGATGGTGAACGTTCCGTCCAGCACCCCGGTCGTGTAATCCTTCCTGTCCAGCCCCGCCTTCAGGAACAGGTCGCGCACGTGCACCTGCGGCTGGGCGAACAGGGTCACGTCCCGGAAAATGCCGGAAAGGCGCAGGAAATCCTGGTCCTCCAGATAGGAGCCGTCGCTCCAGCGGTACACCTCCACGGCAATCGTGTTCCTGCCCGGCTTCACATAGGGAGTCAGGTCGAACTCGCCGCCCGTATAGGAATCCTCGGAATAGCCGACTTTCCGGCCATTCACCCACACGTAAAAGGCGGACTCCACCCCGTCAAACCGGATCATTACCTGCTCCCCCTTCCAGGAGGCGGGGAGATTGAAATCCCGTCGGTAGGAGCCCACGGAATTGCGCTCCTTGTATGCCGGCCAGTTCCTGGGCGGCTCTCCCATCACCTTGGGGGGATTCGGCTTGAAGGGATACGGGACGTTCGTGTAAATGGCCGTTCCATAGCCCGCAAGCTGCCAGTTGGAAGGCACCTTGACCGTATCCCATCCGGAAACGGAATAGGAAGGCTTGAAGAAATCGGCAGGCCTCCCGTCCGGCGTCATGGAAAACTTGAATTTCCAATCGCCGTTCAGGCTCAGCGTCTTGTCTCCCGCCGGGAGAACGGAGGCGCGGGGAGCCTCCTTGTTGATTCCCGTCACCTCTTCATTCTCCCAGTCCGGGGCTTCCCCCAGCAGGGGCAGCGCCGGAGCCAGGCACATCATGGAAAACAAAAATGCTCGTACCGTCTTCATCTCGGGTCAGGTGCTGGATTGCTTACTTGTACTTGTTGATGGAAGGGTCCTGATAGCGCTCGGAATCCTTCTTTCCTTCCTCCCCCCCGGAAGGCTTCAAGGTCCATTTGCAGGAATCCGTGTACGTTTTCCCGCCCACGGAGGCCGTGGCCGTGATGGTGTTGACGCCGGGCTTGAGAGTCACTTCAGGCCAGACGGCGCGCTTCAATTCATCCGGCTTGACGCTTCCCACGGCCTTCCCGTTGACGGCCAGCTTCACCGCAGGGGCATTGCTGTAAACCTTCACGGGCACCGTCTTTTCCGTGCGCTCCGCAAACCTGCGGGACGTAATGTACACAGTCGGCTGGGGACTCCAGTTGGCCTTGTAGAAGAAATAGGCGTCCTTGGGCGTCTTGCGGTCATAGGTCACCAGCCCCTTGTCATTGATGCCGGGGCTTTCCCCCTCAAAGCGGGAGGCGGAACCGAAGTCAAACATGTTCCAGACAAAGGAGCCCCACACCTCCGGCCTCTCCCTGATGCACTTGTAATTGATCTCATGCGCCTGGGACTGCCATTCCTCCGGATGCCAGAACCCCGTGGGGGACGGCCTTTTGGCCGGATTCTCATGCATGCCCGTGCTGGCGCCATGGCCGTATTCGCTGACGGCGATTCCCATTTTGCCGCCGTAATCGCGGATGTAGCCGTTCAGGTTCCCCTTCATGGTTTCCGGGCCGCCCCCGTACCAGCCGGGATACGTATTGAACGCGATGTGGTCCGGAATATTGTTCAGCTTCTTGCGGCCCGCCTGGTTGCTGGCCGCCACTGTCATGCGGGAGGGGTCCGTCTCCTTCACGAACTTGTTCAGTTCCGTCAATTCAGCCTCCATGTCCACCCCTTTGGAGGAAGCCTCCGGCTGGTGGCCGATTTCATTGAAAATGCCCCACATGCAAATGGAGGGGTGGTTCCAGTGCTGGTAAATCATTTCCCGGGCCTGGAGGCGGTTGTTCTCCCGGAACTCCGGCGTATCACGCACCAGGTTGACGTTGGGCACCTCGGACCAGACGACCAGCCCCGTCTTGTCGCACAGGTCGTAAACATTACTGGAGGCTGGATAGTGGCCCGTTCTCAAGCCGTCCGCTCCCATGTCCGCAATCAGCCGGATGTCCCGCGCCTCATCTTCCGGAGAAAGCGCCCAGCCCTTCCCCTTCATGTCCTGGTGGCGGCTGACGCCCTTGACCTGCATGGGCTTCCCGTTCAGGACAAAGCCCTTCCCGGGATCGACGGAAACGGTCCGGAGGCCCAGAGGCTGCACTATTTCGTCCGTCTGGCCGTCCGCCGTCCTGATGGAAGTCTTCACCTGGTAGAGGTAGGGATTCCTGACTCCGTTCCAGAGCACGGGCTTGGCGATCGCCAGCGTTACGGGAACCTCCAGGTTCTTCTTTTCCCCGGCGGCTTTCACCGTCTTTCCGGCCACCTTCCTGCCCTTCATGTCCAGGATTTCCACGGCTACATCCACGTCCCGCGCCTTCCCGTCCGAGTTCAGCAGGGTCTTCACTTCCACCTCCGCTTTGGACTTATCCAGGGACTTCGTCGTAATGAAGACGCCGGGGGAGGCGTAAAAGAGGGGGTCAATGCACACGCCGTCCGTTTCAATCAGCTCAATGGGCCGGTACAGGCCGCCGAACATGGAAAAATCCCCGCGCTGGGGCGCTATATGTTCCCGCTGCGTATTGTCCACCAGAACGGAAACCGTGTTGGCGCCTTGTTTCAGGAGGGGAGTGATTTCATAACAGAAAGCGGTAAACGCCCCCTCATGCCTGCCGGCAGGCTTCCCGTTGACGGAAACCTCGGAAACGATGCTGGCGCCTCCGCCGCGGATGAAATACCTCTTGCCCGGCCTGGGGGCCACCGGAAGAGTGCGGGAATAAACGGCGGAGCCGCGCCGGTAGGCGTCGCTGTTGACGGACTTGGCGTCTCCGCGCTGCCCCTTCACGCCGTCCGCGGCATCCTCCGCATTCCAGGTATGGGGAACCGCCACCTTCCCGGAAGAGCCTCCGTTGAAGCTGTAATCCCAGGAGCCGTTCAGGGAATGGACCTCACGGGCATCAGCCGCCAGAAAGGAGCCCAGGGCGCAGCACAGCCCGGCACACGATACGTTGAAAGAGTGAATTCTGATGTTCATGGTACAGCGGAATAATTTATCTCATACGTTCAGGCATGTAAAATACTTTCATCCTGCGGGGGAGTTCTCCCCTTCTTCTAACAAGAATTTATTGGCGTCAAATGGATAGTGTTCAATTTGACATTCATGAACATAACCATGCTTTCTAACATTTTCGGTTCCTGCACTACCAGAAACTTTGATTTTCCGATCGGATCAAAGAAAACATAAGTAACAACATATCCTTTACGGTTACGCGTTTTCCGATGGAAAGCATAAGTTTTCTTTACTATAAGGATGGCCTTTTTCATTAAAACCGTGTTTGTACAAACACGAGGAATGAGTATGAGAAAAGCACCGAATACAAATAAGTTGAAATACGTTGGAGCCGCGCTTCTGGAAGGGGAATCAGTCACCCTGATCCAGGCTGCAAGGCTGGTATTGGAAATCAAGGAGGCCCTGGGAGATGAAATCTGCACCATCACCCGGTGCAGGGAAGTCGTCTCCCTGGGACTGAACGCCATCAAGAACAAACACCATACCGTCAGCTTCGGTACGGCGGCCGTGGAATGCCTGCGTTCCAAAAGCCATCGCCGTCCCCGGACGCTGACGGACATCAGGAGCATCATCCACAAGCTCAAGAAGAGCAACCCGGAACTGGAGCACACGCCCCTCCGGAACCTGAGCGTGGAGGAATGCCAGAGCATCCTGATGAACACCTTCACCACGTCCCGTCAGAGGCACAAGGCGAGGCTCATCCTGAGCGGCATCTTCTCCTTCTCCGTCAAGCGCGGATGGTGTGATGAAAACCCCATCCTCCGTGTGGATACGCCCTTCCTGCGGGAGCAGGAAATTCCCGCCCTGACGCTGAAAGAAGTGACCCAGCTTCTCAAGGCGTGCATGGATGAATTTGACGGAAGCTGCGTGGCTGGAGCGGCCCTGATGATCTTTGCGGGCATCCGTCCGCAGGAAGTGGAACGCCTGCTCTGGGAAAACATCGCCATCCGCGACGGCTGCGTGATCCTGAACTCCAAGCATACCAAGACCGGAGGCGCCAGACACGTCACCATCCTGCCCGTGCTTGCCAAATGGCTCAAATTCTGCCGTGACAAAAGCAAGCCCGGACCCGGCACGCCCATCTGCCCGAAGGGCTGGACGATCAAGTGGCGCAAAATCCGCAAAAAAGCCGGCTGGGGCGGAAGAAAGAAATCATGGGTGCCTGACTGCCTGCGGCATACCTATGCCAGCTATCACGCCAAGCACTTCAAGGATTACAACCTGCTGCAAATGGAAATGGGTCACCGCTCCTCCTCCCTGCTCCGCACGCGGTACCTGAACATGAAAGGCATTTCCCCGCAAACGGCCACGCGCTTCTGGGGGCTGACGCCGGCCAAGGTCATTGCGGAGACGGAACCGCCGGAAGAACCGCCGGCGGCCTGATGGGCAAAGAGAAAAACGCTTTGGAACGGAAGGCCCTTTTCCCTGCCGGGGCATGGAAAAAAGGCCGTTTCCTACAGCTCGTAATAGGTATATCCGTTCAGGCCGGAACGGAACACTTCCAGAGCCCTCCGGCGTTCTGACGGCGATATTTTCCCGTCGGCTACGGCCTGTTCCGCAAACGTGCGGAACTTGTTGATCAGCTCCTTGGGGTCATACTCCACGTAGGAAAGGACGTCAGCCACCGTATCGCCCTCCACTTCATGGGTGTAAACGGGGCGGCCGCCTTCCAGGTGCACGCCCACCACGTTCGTATCCCCCAGCAGGTTGTGCAGGTCTCCCAGGGTCTCCTGATAGGCCCCCACCAGGAACACGCCTATGTAATAATCGTCCTCTCCGGGCTTGATGGCATGGAGGGGGAGAGCGGTAGCCACGTCCTCACGGTCGATGAAATGGTCTATCTTCCCGTCGCAGTCACAGGTAATGTCCGCCAGCACGGCCTTGTTCGTGGGCCGTTCGTTCAAACGGTGCAGAGGCATCACGGGGAAAAGCTGGCGGATGGCCCAGGAATCCGGCAGGGACTGGAACAGGGAGAAATTGCCGTAATAAAAGTCCACCATGGAGCAGGAAAGCTCCCGGAGGTCTTCCGGAATGGTTTCCATCTCCGCCAGCATGCGGGAAATGCGGCTCAGGATGTGCCAGTAATAGGCCTCTCCCAGCCCGCGCTGGCGCAGGGTGGCGTTCCCGTAAAAAAACTGGGCGCGCAGCTGGTCCCGGTAATAGCAGGCGTCATTGTAGCACTCCTGCATGTTCTTCCTGGCCAGGGTCCGGTCCGTATCCGCAAAAGCCTTCAACAGCTCCGGCGCATCCTCCGGCAGCTCGGGCGGCGGTTCCTCGCCCGGCGCGCTCGTCACGTCCAGCACGTTGAACACCAGCACGGAATAATAGGCCACCACGGCACGCCCGGACTCCGTCACCAGCGTGGGATGGGGCACCTCGTACTTGGTGCACATATCCCCCACCACCTCCACCACGTCACGGGCGAACTCCGCAATGGAATAGTTGCAGGAGGAATGGAAATTCGTCTTGGACCCGTCGTAATCCACGGCCAGGCCGCCGCCCATGTCCAGCGTGCCCAGCGGCGCGCCCTCCTTCACCAGGTCCACGTAAATGCGGGCGGCCTCCGTCAGCCCCTCGCGCACCACGGAAATATTCGGAATCTGGGAACCCTGGTGGTAATGGAGCAGCTTCAAGCAATCCAGCGCATCCACCTGCTTCAGCTTATCCACCACGTCCACCACCTGGGCCGCGTTCAGGCCGAAGACGGACTTGTCCCCCGCGGACTCCTGCCACAGGCCGGACCCCTTGGCCGCCAGCTTGATGCGCACGCCCAGATTGGGGCGGATGTCCATCCTCCGGGCGCGTTCCAGAATCACGTCCAGCTCGGAAGGCATTTCCAGCACAATGAAAATATTCAGCCCCATCTTCTGGGCCGTCAGCGCCAGGTCAATGAATTCGTCATCCTTGTACCCGTTGCAGATCAGGTAGGCATTCGGATTGTGCATGTGGGCCATGGCGGCAATCAGCTCCGGCTTGGAACCGGCCTCCAGACCGTAATCATACTTGGTGCCGAACTCCGCGATCTCCTCCACCACCTGCCGCTGCTGGTTCACCTTGATGGGGTAGACACCCTGGTACTTGCCCTGGTAATCCGCTTCCTTGATCGCCTTCCGGAAGCTGTCGTTCAGCTCCGCAATGCGGCTGCGCAGCAGGTCCCGGAAACGGAACAGCACGGGAACGGTGGTGCCGCGCTCCTTCAGGCCTTCCAGCAGGTCGCACAGGCTGATATCCTTCTTCCCGCCGTCCTCGTCGTTCAGGCGTACGGTCACTTCCCCTTTCTTGTTGATCCGGAAATAACCGTTCCCCCAGTCGTCAATGCCGTACAAATCTGCGGAATCATGATGACTCCAACCCCGGACTTTCTGCTTGATGCCTTCTTTAGCTGCTGCCATGTCAATCTGTCTGGTCAAATGTTCTAGCCCAGGCGGGCTTCAAAATCTTCATAAGTAAAGCGGCGCACCGTCTCCACGGAGCCGTCCTTCCTCTGGACGGCGATGTCCGGGTGGCGCACGCCGTTGAAAAACGTGGTCTTCACCATCGTATAATGCGCCATATCGTCAAACACGAGTTCGTCGCCTGCCGCCAGGGGCTCCGCAAAGGAATAATCCCCTATCCGGTCTCCCGCCAAACAGGTGGGCGCGCCCAGGCGGTACGTATGGGAGCCCTCCCCGGCGTTCCCCGCCAGCGCGTAACTCTCCCCGGCCATCTGCACGGCGGGCTGCCGCGCGGAACGGAGGGAGGCGTCCCGGACAATCTGGAATACGTCCGGGCGGTAGGGCATTTCCAGCGTATCCGGCATGTGGGCGGACGCGGAAACATCCAGAACGGCGTGCTCCACCCCTTCCGAGGAAAAAATATCCAGTACCCTGCACCTCAGCACGCCGGTATGGATGGCTGCGGCCTCTCCCGGCTCCAGCCAGACCTCCACCCCGTAGCGCTCGCGAATGCGGCGGACGAGCTCCGCCAGCAGCTTCCGGTCATAGCCGGGCTTGGTAATCCAATGGCCCCCGCCCATGTTCAGCCACGTCATCTCCGGGCGGGACAGGATGTGGCCGAAGTGCCGTTCCACCGCGCCCAGCGTAGCCGCCAGGTCATCCGCCCCCTGTTCGCACAGGGTATGGAAATGAAGGCCGGAAATGCCGGCCAAATCCGCCCCCTGCATCATGTCCGGCGTGACGCCCAGGCGGGAGCCGGGCGCGCAGGGGTCATACAGGGGCGTGTGGCCGGTGGAAAACCGGGGATTGACGCGCAAGCCGCACTTCAGTTCCCCGGAAAGAAAGCGGGGATGCCGCATCACCTCCTCCCGGAAGCGGCTCCACTGCGTCAGGCTGTTAAAATCAAGGTGATCGGAAATCTCCGCCAACTCCGCTATTTCTTCCGGAGCATAGCCGGGAGAATAGGTCAGCACATGCTTCCCGAACCTGCGCCGGGCCAGCCGCGCCTCCCACAGGCCGGACGCGCAGCAGCCGTCCAGCCAGGGGGACAGGACATCAAAGCAGGGCCAGCAGGAAAAACCTTTCAGAGCCAGCACGATACGGCACCCGGCGGCATCCGCCACATCCCTCAGGATAAGGGCGTTGCGTTCCAGGGCAGACTCGCTGATGACGAAGGCGGACATAAAGCAACGACAACCTAAGCGATTCAGAACGATTTGCGAGAAAAATTTGAGTAATCTACCATCATACCCTCAAGGCGGCACGCATGAAAGGCTTCCGCCGCGCCTGCGCGGTTCCCCTCATCAAACGGAAACGTCAAAAAACGCCACAAATCGGCACTTCCTGCATTCTTTTCCTTGAAATGGGATGTGTTTTCCTCTTTTATAACGTAACCATTGCGATTGCCATGACTAACATTCATCCCTTCACCACTGCAGCAGCCTGCATCCTGACCGCCGGAGCAGCGCTCTTCACCAGCTCCTGCCAACCTACCTCTCCCGAGAGCTACGCCCGTCAATTCGCTACTGCCCAGCACGTTTCCGTACACGGGTACAACGGCCGTGAAACGCTGACCACCAGGGTTTACGCCGACTGGGGCGGCATGCCGGCCAATGCGCGCCGCGCCATGGAGGAATACATCAAGGGAGCCGAATGGAAAACGATGGACTACATCCGTCCGCAGTACTTCATCCAGGTGGACCGCTCCTACTGGGCGATCTGCATTGACAATGACGGCAACCTGGTGGGCATCATTCCCTTCCGCAATGGCAGGGACGCCCGCAAGATGTCCGTCAACAACCACTTCAAGATGCTGGTCAACACGACGGACCGCGCTCCCGCCCTGGGCTATGCCATCCTGAAAAACCTGGCTTATGCGGACGGCCTCCGCGTCAGCACACGCAAGGCTGACGGCCTGGAAACGCCCGTTCCGGCGCCTCCCGCCGTGAAGGTGGTCGTTCCTCCCAAAGAAACCGCTCCGGCTGCCGCCCCCGCCGCCAAGCCTGCCGCAGCTCCGGCTGCCGAACCCGGCACGACGGAGGAAACTCCTGCGGAAGACGCTACCGGAACGGAAGAAACTCCCGCTGCGGATAACGCGACTGAAGGCGGCGACGCCACGGCGACGGATGACGCCGCTTCCGACGACTTTTAAGATGCCTCCCCTTCCGGGGATGCCATCGCCTTAATTTCCACCACGCTCCGCCGGCACGTACGGCGGGGCGTTTTTTATCCCCGTTCCTCCGGAACAAAAGCAAGTTTGCCGTTATTTTCACCTTCTCCTCATCCTGAAAAAAGAGAACGGAAAAAATGCGTTTTTAAGCGGGACCGTATTTCCGGGAAGGGGAAACTTCCTCCGCTGAATATCGGAAAAGCTACCGCAGGAAAGGCAGGGAGGCTCCCTGCCCGGATGGGGGCAGAATGGCCGTGCCGGGGAATACGCCGTTTTCCCGTGTTTTCCCATGGACAGCCTGCGGAGGAATGGCTTGCCTGAAAAGCCCGGAGGATTTCACGGGAACCGCATGGAACGCCGCAAGCCTTTGCGGCAGATGAAAAGAAACTGAGAGCCAGCGAACGGATATTGAAAAAAGTCCGTTAATCAAAACAGCGTACGCCCTCCGGCCGCCTGTTCATGCGGAAGCCGCAGAAATTGGCGGCGCTTACCGCAGGTCTTTTCAGAACAGGAACGCGGCGCGGAGAAAAGCGCCTGTGAACAGCCCGTTTCATGGAGAAACTGCCCTTCCGGCAAAGGCGGTCACAAGCTGGATGCCCTGCCGGAAGCAGGGCATTCCCATTCACCCGCCTTCACCAGAGGCACATCTGCCGGCCCTGATGGAAAAGAAACCGGAAACTGCTGCGGAATCTCAATTCCCGCCCTTCTTCACCTGGTCGGGCCACGGAACGGAGCTTCCTTCCGGCGCGCCCAGTTCATTACCCTTCTTGTAGGTGGGCATCTGCGCCTTCCGCTCGCGGAGCAGCTTGCCCATCAGGCCGGCCATTTCCTTCAACTTCCGCGGCTCCCTGGCAGCCAGGTTTTCCTTTTCACCGATATCCTTCTTCAAGTTGTACAGCTCAAAGCTCTGGTTCCCATGACGGTAAATCAGCTTCCAGTCCCCGTGGCGCAGGGCGGTGGAAGCACCGTACTGAGGAGCCTGACGATTGTTTTCCCCCCAGTTGTTGGGCTGGTGGAACAGCAGGGGACGGTCCGCAGGGAACCGGCCTCCCTTGAGCAGCGGGACCAGGCTCAGGCCGTCCAGCTTCTGCGGAACCTTGGCGTTCCGGCATCCCGCTATATCCAGAAGGGTCGGGAAAAAGTCGTCAATCACCACCGGAACAGCGCACCTGGAACCGCCCTTCGTCACGCCGGGCCAGGAAACGATCATGGGCTCCCGGATGCCGCCCTCCATGCACGATCCCTTGCCGAAGGAAAGGGGATAATTGGCGTCCTCATTGCCCAGCCTGCCGGAAATGGCCAGGCCGCCGTTGTCCGACATGAACACCAACACCGTGTTCTTGTCCATGTCATGCTCCTTGAGGTACTTCATGATATCCCCCAGGCTCTTGTCCATCCCCTCGATCAACCCGGAATAATGCTTCTCCACCGGAGACCACTTGTGCCCGTCCTCCGGATTCTTGTAGGAATCCGCAAACCTCTTGTCGTAGGCGCGTTCATCCAGCGGGGAGTGCAGGGCGTACTGGGCCATGTACAGGTAAAAGGGCTTGCCGGCCTCCTTCGGATTGGTCCTGATGGCTTCCAGCCGCTTGAGGGCCTCAAGAGTCAGCGCCTCCGTCAAAAACACGTCGTCCTGGTAATAATTATTCTCATCCAGCCCGCGCACATGGTTGAACCCTTTTCCGTAATGCTTGGAACCCCGGTAATCTGCCGGGTGACCGATCTCCGTACCCGCAATATTGTAGTCAAACCCCATATTCAACGGGTTGGATCCCGGCGTTCCCTGGGTGCCGAAATGGGCCTTCCCGCAGTGCACGGTGACGTAGCCGCACTTCTTCAGCATCTCCGGCAGCGTGGCCGCCGTGACGAAGGGGCGCGTCATGTTGTAATGCATGTCTTCCCCGGAAATGGGGCGTTTCGTCGTCCCCCGGGCGGGAATCCCGACCGGCTGGAGGCCGTTGAGGGCCCAGTCCGGCGGCTGGAGATTTTTGTTGTTGCGGTCCGTCGTTCCGTTCTGCTCCCTCACCCAGCAGGTCACGCGGTGCCGCGCCGGATTCATGCCGGACATCAGGCTCACGCGGGAAGGCGTGCAGAGGGGGTGGGCGTACGCATCCGTAAACGTCATGCCCTGCGCGGCCAGCTTCTCCATGTTGGGCGTGCGGTAGCGCTTGTTCAGGAACGTCTTCTTCGGGTTGCCCCGGTCGTCGGACCAGAACGGGTGGGACGTATCCTGCCAGCCCATGTCATCCACCAGGAAAACGATGATATTGGGCTTCTTTCCGGAAACGGGGTGGGAAGTATTGCTCTGGGCGGACGCCCCGGCAAGCAGGGAAAACGCGCCGCAGGCGGCGGACAGGAGACAGGCGGAGAACTTCATGGTCGCAACATATTTAATATAATCGTCAAAATCCTTTCAACCTAAAAATACGCACAAGCAACCTCTGGTCTTTCCTCTTTTTTCCGGAAAAAGGCATCATCCTCCGGGAAGCGGCGGAAACGCTTTTGCGCCACCGGGTTTAGGCTTGATTGGCCAGCGGGCGGAGTATACATTCCTCCCCATCATGTCCGAGCGCAAGAAACCATATCCCTTTGACGTTTTTGAACCCAAATGGCAGCAGATCTGGGACGAAAGGAAAACCTTTAAAGTAAGCAATCCCGGAGAAGAGGGCTTTGACGCGTCCAAACCCAAATACTACGTGCTGGACATGTTCCCCTACCCCAGCGGCGCGGGCCTGCACGTGGGCCATCCGGAAGGGTATACCGCCACGGACATCGTGGCGCGCTTCAAGCGCATGAACGGCTTCAACGTCCTTCACCCCATGGGGTGGGACTCCTTCGGCCTTCCCGCGGAGCAATACGCCATCAAGACCGGGCAGCACCCCTCCGTCACCACCTTCCGGAACATTGACAACTTCCGCCGCCAGCTCAAGATGCTGGGCTTCTCCTATGACTGGGACCGGGAAATAGCCACGACGGACCATGAATACGTACGCTGGACCCAGTGGATCTTTCTCCAGCTCTACAACTCCTACTACAACAGGGAACTGAAAAAGGCGCGCCCCGTCTCCGAACTGGAGGAACAGGGGCTGAGCCGCGAGGAAATCGACCAGCGCCGCCTGGCCTACGTGGCGGAAGCGGCCGTCAACTGGTCCCCGGACCTGGGCACCGTCCTGGCCAACGAGGAAGTGGAGGAATGGAAATCCAAGGGCCACCGGGTGGAACGCCGCCCCCTGCGCCAGTGGATGCTGCGCATCACGGACTACGCGGAGCGCCTCATTGACGAACTGGAGCCGCTGGACTGGCCGGAATCCATCAAACTGCTCCAGCGCAACTGGATAGGCAAATCTGAAGGGGCGGAAGTGGACTTCACCCTGAACGGGGAAACCATCACCGTTTACACCACCAGGCCGGACACCCTCTTTGGAGCCACCTACATGGTCCTCTCCCCGGAACACCCGCTGGTGGACACCATCACCACGCCGGAACAGAAAGACGCCGTGGAACAGTACCGCGCCCAGTGCGCCTCCAAGAGCGACCTGGAACGCACGGACCTCTCCAAGGAAAAAACGGGCGTCTTCACCGGAGCCTATGCCGTCAACCCCGCCAACGGGGAACAGGTCCCCGTCTGGATTGCGGACTATGTGCTGATGGGTTACGGCACGGGAGCCATCATGGCCGTTCCGGCCCATGACGAACGCGACTTCGCCTTCGCCCAGGTATTCGGCCTCCCCATTCTCCAGGTGGTCCAGCCGCCCAGTGAAGACATTGACTGGCGCGGCTTCTGCGGTTATGAAGGCGCCAGCGTGAACTCCGGCTTCCTGACGGGGCTGCCCACTCCGGAAGCCAAGGAAAAAATGATCCTCTGGCTGGAGGAAAACGGCAAGGGCCGCCGCAAGGTAAACTACAAGCTCCGTGACTGGCTCTTCTCCCGCCAGCGCTACTGGGGGGAACCCTTCCCCATCGTCTGGGAAGACGGCCGCCACCGCGCCCTGCCGGAAAGCGAACTCCCCGTGCTCCAGCCCGATCTGGACGACTTCGCCCCCACGGGCGACCCCCGCGGCCCGCTGGTCAGGGCCACGGAATGGATTGCGTACACTCCCACGGCCCACCGTGAAACGAACACCATGCCCCAGTGGGCCGGCTCCTGCTGGTACTACCTGCGCTACCTGGATCCGGAAAACACGGAACGCTTCGTCAGCCGTGAGGCGGAACAATACTGGATGGGCTCCACCGGCAACCCCGGAGGCGTGGACCTGTACGTGGGCGGCACGGAACACGCCGTGCTCCACCTGCTCTATGCCCGCTTCTGGCACAAGGTTCTCTTTGACCTGGGCTACCTCACCACCAGCGAGCCCTTCCAGAAGCTCGTCAACCAGGGCCTCATCCTGGGGGAAGACGGCCAGAAAATGTCCAAGTCCCGCGGCAACGTCGTCAACCCGGACGACATCGTCCGCGAATACGGAGCGGACTCCCTGCGCCTGTATGAAATGTTCATGGGGCCTCTCAAGGACGTGAAGCCCTGGGCCACCAAGGGGGTGGAAGGCATCTCCCGCTTCCTGGCCCGCGTCTGGCGCGTGGCCTTCCGGGAAAACCAGGAAGGCGAATGGGAAATCAACCCCAAGCTGGCGGCGGACGCTCCGGAAGCCGACGTGCTCCCCGTGCGCAAGGAACTGCACAAAACCATCAGGAAAGTGACGGAAGACATCAATGACATGTCCTTCAACACCGCCATCGCCAAAATGATGGAATGCACCAACGCCATGACCTCCGCGGACGTGGTGGACGTACAGGACTATGACGCCTTCCTGACGCTGCTGAACCCCTTTGCCCCCCATCTCACGGAAGAAATTCACAGCCGCCTGCAAGCGAAATTCCCCGCCCTGGCGGAAACGCAGCTCTGCCAGAAAAACTGGCCTGTCTGGGAGGAAGCCCTGCTGGTGGAAAACACCGTTCCCATGGTCATCCAGGTGAACGGCAGGCTGCGGGACAAGCTGGAAGTGCCCAAGGACATCTCCCGGGAAGAACTGGAAAAGCTGGCCCTGGCCTCCGCCAAGGTAAAAATCTTCCTGGACGGCGTCACCGTGCGCAAGGTAATTGTCGTGCCCGGCCGCCTGGTCAACATCGTAGCCAACTGACACCCCGGAAAGACTCTGCCATCATGACCATGATCGCCCCGTCCCTGCTGGCCGCCGACTTCTCCCGCATCGGGGAGGAAGCGCGCCGTGCCTTTGACTCCGGAGCCGACTGGCTGCACCTGGACATCATGGACGGCCACTTTGTGGACAACATCTCCTTCGGCCCGGAAATCTGCGCCGCCGTCAGAAAAGCGGTGGGGCCGGACCGTTTCCTGGATGCCCACCTCATGATTGAACGGCCGGACCACTACTTTGACCGCTTTGTCAAAGCGGGCGTCAACCTCATCTGCTTCCATGTAGAGCTGGGGGACCCCCACTACATCCGCGACACCCTCAGGCGCATCCGGAAAGCCGGAGTGAAAAACGGTCTGGCCGTCAACCCGGCCACTCCCTTTGACGCCGTAGTTCCCTACCTGGAGGAAATAGACCTGCTGCTGGTCATGTCCGTGGTGCCGGGCTTCGGCGGACAATCCTTCATGCCCTCCGTGCTGGACAAGGTGGAAAAAGCCGCCGAATGGCGCACGGAGCACCAGGCCCCTTTCCTGATTCAAATGGACGGAGGAATCGGCAAAGACAATGCCGCGCAGTGCGCCCTGGCCGGGGCGGACGTGCTGGTGGCGGGCTCCTCCACCTTCAAGGCTCCGGACATGGCCCGCGCCATTGCGGAAATGAAGTAACCTGCGAACGGTCCTTACCCAGCCCGTTATTCCGGAAAATCAAAAAATCCGGCATTCCCGGGAGGAGTGCCGGACTCTTTCATTCATGGCTCCGTTAATCAGAACCTGCGGCGGCGCATCAGCAGGGCGGCCAGCCCCAGCAGGCCGAGGGAGGCGGAAGCCGGTTCCGGCACGGCAGCCAGCGTCACTTCCGCCCTCAACGCCGGTCCCCATACGGAACCCTCCGTACTGGTAAAGCCCGCATTCTTATACACATCCCCGATGTCCACGCCGTCGGCTTCCTTGCCAAGCCTCAATCTGGCGGAGGAAAAGCTCACGTCACCCCAACTGGTGGCATCTGAAATCTGCGTCGTCGTAAAAGCCACGTAATAAGTTACGCCGCTATCAAGCTGCAAATTATTGAACACGGCCTTCTCCCAGGAGGCCGCTCCGTCTCCGGCGCCATCTCCGGCCATGTCAATGGTGGTCGTGGACTGCCCCACGAACGTCGTTCCGTCCTTGGTGGCGGCGGAGGAAAAAATCGTCACGTACAGCCCGTCGGTGGCATCCGTCCTGTTCGTCGCCTTGGCAATATCCAGTGATTGCAGGAACACCGTGGAATTCGGTGAAATCCCTTCCCCGGAGGAAAGAAGCATGTGGTCCAGGTCAAAGGAAAAACCGTAATAGGCTCCGTATCCCCCGGAAGTCAGGGTGGAAGGATCGTCTTTGGTCGTCGTGCTCAACACAGTAGCCGCCTGTGCCGTTGCCAGGCTGGCCAGAACACCAAGAATACATAGGCACTTCATAAATTTATTCTTATTAATGGGTGAAATACGGAATGGAACCCGTTGCCCAAGGAAATAGCGGATTATGAATCCGTTAAAGATTCTACAATCCGGAAAAGCTGTCCATCTCCAGGCCCCGGCTTGGCTGGAAAAAACACCAAATGGACATTCCATCAACATTTCCCACATTCACTTTTTACGGCCGCATATCGTCTGGTAGTCCAGGACCTCCCGGCTCTGATGGATGCCCTCACCGGAATGCAGTGACGGCTATTAAAAAAAACTTCCGCTATGCTCCAGAAAGAGTTTCAACAACGAAAAGCAGGAACTCTGCCGCTTTCAGGCGCCAGTGCCGCAAAGCCACACTCCATCAACACTTCCACCGTCCCCTTTCACAGCCGCATATCTCCCGGGAGCCAGGGCCTCCCGTCCTGATGGAGGCCGCCGCTGAAGCGTAAAGATGGTTATTAACCATTACTGGAACGAAAAGAAAGCCCATTACATCAGGAACACCCTCTGACAATTCCCATGATATGGACAAGCTCAAATTCTCCAAAACCTTTTTCTTTCAATTTTGTAAGCTTGACTCCGGATTCATAATCCGGAGACATCATGGCCGCACCCCTTCCCGGACCGCAGCTACTCCGCAGAGACGCCCATCATATCTCCCTGACGGGCAAACAACTCCATGCCTTCCGCCGTCTTTTCCAGAAGGTCGGGAGCCAGGCGTATTCTGCCCGGTTCAAAAAAGCACATCACCGTGGAGCCTCCAAAGGCAAAATACCCCTTCTCCCCCCCTCTTGCGGCGGGAACGTCCGGAACGTACGTCTCCTCAATCAGCCCCACCCCGGTGGCGCCCACCTCCAGCATGGCGACCTCTCCCCACAACTCCGACCGGATCAGGGTCAAATTCCTTTTATTAGTCCATAGCCACGCCAGCCGGCGGCGCAGGCAGTACGGAGACACGCTCGCCAGCGGACCGCCCAGCCTCGTCCACGGGCCGGGCACCCCGGACACCGGAAAATGAAAACGGTGGTAATCCGTGGGGCACAGGCGCGACAAAACGACGGCGCCTTCCGCATACCGTCCGGCCAGCGCTTCACTCCCCATAAGGGAGGGCAGGTCAAAACTCTGCCCCTTCACGAAAACGCTCTTGATTCGGTCAGCGCGTTCCCAGCCCATGTGCCGGGCATCCGCGGGAAAAACGGCCGTATCCTCCCCACCGGCCAGAGGGCGAGCTCCCGGTTTCAGGCGGCGGTAGAAAAAATCGTTGAAATGCTTGAACTCTCCCATCCCCTTGAGGGAATCCTCCATATTGATGCCGTACTCCTCCACAAAAGAGTGGATGGAACGCGCGCTGGAAGGACGGTTCTTCAGCCACCCCAGCAGACGGGAAAAAACGCCGCGCTTGATCAGGACATGCAGTGCAGCCCGGCCTGTGGAAGTGCCGTAAATCCATTGCAGGTACTTCTCCCCCAGCACCTGTTCCCGTTCTTCCCTGCCCGTGTAGCGGTTGTAATAGCGTATGCCCTCCATGAAACGCCTAGAGTGTCGCCCGCTTCCCCATTTGTCCAGCCGAAAGAGACTCGCCGCTTCCTATTTCTCCTGTGCGCGCTCCGGATCCTCCTCCATACCGGAATCCTTTCCTTCCGCCGCGCGGTCATACCATTCCCGTGCAAGATTCAAATCCTGCGGAACTCCATTGCCGTGTTCATAACAGGCGGCCAGCAGGTACTGGGCGTCCCTCTCGTCCGCGTCCACAGCCTTACGCAGCCAGTACATGAACAAATCCTCATTCTTCTCCACCAGGCCGCCTTCCCGGTACTCCAGGGCCAGGTCAAACATGGCCTCCGGCTTGCCCTGCTCCGCTGCAAGCTGCAGCCAGTGCAGGGCCTGCGTATCGCTCTTCTCCGCGCCCAGGCCTTCATGAAAACAATCATACAGGTCAAAGGCGGCATCCGCATCTCCCGCATCCGCCTTCTGCTTCAACCCGGGCAACGCCCTGTGAAACCACTCCTCCGCCCGGTCCGGGTCCTTCTCCACGCCGTCCCCCTCCTGGTAAATGCGCCCCAGACGGAACTGGGCGGAGGGATTCCCGGCTTCCGCCTGCCGGACGATCTTACGTTTCCACTCCTCCAGAAACTTCTTCATCCTGCCGCTTCTCCATTTCAGCGCCACCAGAAAAACGACCGCTACCAGCACCATCAGCAAAATAGGCGTCCATTCCAAAAAATCATTCAACCAGTCTATATGCATCTTATCTTTATATTGGATTGCTCCGGCTTCATCCATCACAAACTGTGAACGCGGAAAAATATCCCATGCCGCAGGAAATGCACCGCTTGCCTGCTTCCCTTTTCCGGACAGACTGTCCGGAAACCATAATAAACCATCCGGAAAGTTGTTCATCCGGCGTCCTCCCCAACATAAAAACCCTCCTTAAAAGAATATTAAATAAATAACCATTTAAAACCATTTATCAAAATAATCACCTCCCTTACCATGCAGACATCATTAAAAACAACTGCACTATTCATTCTACGCACCCCGTGAGGGTGCGACTGACATGGACAAGCCGCTTTGTCTTGGCTCCCGGGTTTCAATCCACGCACCCGTGAGGGTGCGACCCCATCAGCCCCCCCCACTAAATTTGATTGGCAGAGTTTCAATCCACGCACCCGTGAGGGTGCGACTCTGAAATCGGGGAGTTGTTCACCATCCCCAACAGTTTCAATCCACGCACCCGTGAGGGTGCGACTGCTGACTGGCAACGGTAATCCTCAGCAACTCTGGTTTCAATCCACGCACCCGTGAGGGTGCGACCCTCATGTGCCGGACATGGCCGCGGCTGGTGAAGTTTCAATCCACGCACCCGTGAGGGTGCGACACGATTCAAGATGCGGTTAATGCCGGAATTGTGGTTTCAATCCACGCACCCGTGAGGGTGCGACCTAATACTTTTATATCTCTAATACACCTTCGGTGGTTTCAATCCACGCACCCGTGAGGGTGCGACAGCTTGGAAGGAGCCGAAAATGGCCGATATGGTAGTTTCAATCCACGCACCCGTGAGGGTGCGACTGCATCCTTGCAGTATGCTATGACATTAAGCCTGTTTCAATCCACGCACCCGTGAGGGTGCGACAACTAGTGTATGACAAGAGTTTTGCCCATGACCTGTTTCAATCCACGCACCCGTGAGGGTGCGACGGCCTGGAGGATACGGGTTGAGCATCAAGGACGCAGCAAGGGGTTTGCGCCAACCTGATGCGGAAGCCGGATACGGTCAGGCCCGATAAGAGGTGATTCTTTTGTCAATATCCATTTCCCAATCACTTGCAGCAAGCGTCGGTCTCCCGGGAATTTTCTGTGAGCTTGGGGTTGGCGCAAGGCGGCATCAGACGCGGCGTTATTCCGTAATATTCCATCTTCGCCGCGTCCGGTCCGGCTTGCATTCAACTTGGTTCATTGATGCTAGCCGTTCCCCTCTGCCGCGTCCAGCAACATCTTCCATGTTCCTTCAAACAGAACCGTGCATCCCCGGAGCCGCCAACATGGAGACACATAAACAACAGGCCTCCCGGGCGGCGCGCCGTTTTCCCCATTGCCGGAAGCCGAATTCCCCTCCGGTTTCCGCTGCCATTAAAAAGGAGCCGCCCTTGCGGACGGCTCCCGTTAACGAATGAATGACGGAATATCCCTTACAGGGCCGTCGGAATTTCCTTGCCCAGTTCGGACGCCTTCTTGGCGGAGCCGTCCCCGGCAATGCGTTCCAGAATCACGTCCTTGTAGCTCATGCCGCCCAGGATGATCGGCAGCACATGCACGTCGTGAGGAACCATTACGTCCAGCACGTACGCCTCCGGGGATTCAATCATGCGGGTGATGGCCGCCGGAAGTTCCTCTATGCGGAGCACGCGCTCGCACTTGACGCCGAATCCGGCGCAGATGAGCGGGTAGTTCGGGTAGATGACGTCTTCCGTCTTGTGGGTGGGGTCATAGCTGTCGTGCGGGTCCGCCAGGAAGGTCTGGGCCCGGTTGGAGTCATATTTCAGGTCTTCCCACTGCACCACCATGCCCAGGTGCTGGTTGTTCAGGATGATGCATTTGACAGGCAGGCGCTCCACGTGAATGGTAGCCAGCTCCTGAATGTTCATGAGCATGGAGCCGTCTCCGTCAATGTTCACCACCAGCTTGTCCGGACAGGCCAGGCACACGCCCATGGCGGCGGGAAGGCCGTAGCCCATGGTTCCCAGGCCGCCGGAGGTAGCCAGACGACGGGGCTTGTCGAATTTGAAGAACTGGGCGGCAAACATCTGGTGCTGGCCCACGCCCGTGCAGATAATGGGATCCTTGTCCGCCGTCTGGCGGTAGAGTTCCTCAATGACGGCCTGCGGGGAGATATAGCCCTTGCGGTCTTCATAGGAGAAGGGGTATTGCTTCTTCCAGTCTTCAATCACTCCGAACCATTCCGGAGTGCGGGTAAAGCCGGAGGATTTGCGTTCCCAGCCTTGAGCGGCCAGAGCGGCGTTGAGAACCTGGAGGGCGTCCTTCACGTTCGCGCGGATGGGGTGCGCCACCTTCTTGTTCTTGTTGATCTCGCTGGCGTCAATGTCAATGTGGACGATGGTGGAGTCCGGGCAGAACATGTTGACGGCGCCGGTCACGCGGTCGTCAAACCGGGCGCCCAGGGCGATCACCAGGTCCGCTTCATTCACGGCGTTGTTCGCAAACACGGCTCCGTGCATGCCCAGCCAGCGCAGGGAAAGAGGGTGGGTCTCCGGCATGGCTCCTATGCCCATCAGGGTGGTCGCCACGGGAATCTGGGTGCGTTCCGCAAATTCCAGCAGGTCCGCGGAGGCTTCCGCGGAGATGATGCCGCCGCCGCCAAGCCTGCCGCAGCTCCGGCTGCCGAACCCGGCACGACGGAGGAAACTCCTGCGGAAGACGCTACCGGAACGGAAGAAACTCCCGCTGCGGATAACGCGACTGAAGGCGGCGACGCCACGGCGACGGATGACGCCGCTTCCGACGACTTTTAAGATGCCTCCCCTTCCGGGGATGCCATCGCCTTAATTTCCACCACGCTCCGCCGGCACGTACGGCGGGGCGTTTTTTATCCCCGTTCCTCCGGAACAAAAGCAAGTTTGCCGTTATTTTCACCTTCTCCTCATCCTGAAAAAAGAGAACGGAAAAAATGCGTTTTTAAGCGGGACCGTATTTCCGGGAAGGGGAAACTTCCTCCGCTGAATATCGGAAAAGCTACCGCAGGAAAGGCAGGGAGGCTCCCTGCCCGGATGGGGGCAGAATGGCCGTGCCGGGGAATACGCCGTTTTCCCGTGTTTTCCCATGGACAGCCTGCGGAGGAATGGCTTGCCTGAAAAGCCCGGAGGATTTCACGGGAACCGCATGGAGCGCCGCAAGCCTTTGCGGCAGATGAAAAGAAACTGAGAGCCAGCGAACGGATATTGAAAAAAGTCCGTTAATCAAAACAGCGTACGCCCTCCGGCCGCCTGTTCATGCGGAAGCCGCAGAAATTGGCGGCGCTTACCGCAGGTCTTTTCAGAACAGGAACGCGGCGCGGAGAAAAGCGCCTGTGAACAGCCCGTTTCATGGAGAAACTGCCCTTCCGGCAAAGGCGGTCACAAGCTGGATGCCCTGCCGGAAGCAGGGCATTCCCATTCACCCGCCTTCACCAGAGGCACATCTGCCGGCCCTGATGGAAAAGAAACCGGAAACTGCTGCGGAATCTCAATTCCCGCCCTTCTTCACCTGGTCGGGCCACGGAACGGAGCTTCCTTCCGGCGCGCCCAGTTCATTACCCTTCTTGTAGGTGGGCATCTGCGCCTTCCGCTCGCGGAGCAGCTTGCCCATCAGGCCGGCCATTTCCTTCAACTTCCGCGGCTCCCTGGCAGCCAGGTTTTCCTTTTCACCGATATCCTTCTTCAAGTTGTACAGCTCAAAGCTCTGGTTCCCATGACGGTAAATCAGCTTCCAGTCCCCGTGGCGCAGGGCGGTGGAAGCACCGTACTGAGGAGCCTGACGATTGTTTTCCCCCCAGTTGTTGGGCTGGTGGAACAGCAGGGGACGGTCCGCAGGGAACCGGCCTCCCTTGAGCAGCGGGACCAGGCTCAGGCCGTCCAGCTTCTGCGGAACCTTGGCGTTCCGGCATCCCGCTATATCCAGAAGGGTCGGGAAAAAGTCGTCAATCACCACCGGAACAGCGCACCTGGAACCGCCCTTCGTCACGCCGGGCCAGGAAACGATCATGGGCTCCCGGATGCCGCCCTCCATGCACGATCCCTTGCCGAAGGAAAGGGGATAATTGGCGTCCTCATTGCCCAGCCTGCCGGAAATGGCCAGGCCGCCGTTGTCCGACATGAACACCAACACCGTGTTCTTGTCCATGTCATGCTCCTTGAGGTACTTCATGATATCCCCCAGGCTCTTGTCCATCCCCTCGATCAACCCGGAATAATGCTTCTCCACCGGAGACCACTTGTGCCCGTCCTCCGGATTCTTGTAGGAATCCGCAAACCTCTTGTCGTAGGCGCGTTCATCCAGCGGGGAGTGCAGGGCGTACTGGGCCATGTACAGGTAAAAGGGCTTGCCGGCCTCCTTCGGATTGGTCCTGATGGCTTCCAGCCGCTTGAGGGCCTCAAGAGTCAGCGCCTCCGTCAAAAACACGTCGTCCTGGTAATAATTATTCTCATCCAGCCCGCGCACATGGTTGAACCCTTTTCCGTAATGCTTGGAACCCCGGTAATCTGCCGGGTGACCGATCTCCGTACCCGCAATATTGTAGTCAAACCCCATATTCAACGGGTTGGATCCCGGCGTTCCCTGGGTGCCGAAATGGGCCTTCCCGCAGTGCACGGTGACGTAGCCGCACTTCTTCAGCATCTCCGGCAGCGTGGCCGCCGTGACGAAGGGGCGCGTCATGTTGTAATGCATGTCTTCCCCGGAAATGGGGCGTTTCGTCGTCCCCCGGGCGGGAATCCCGACCGGCTGGAGGCCGTTGAGGGCCCAGTCCGGCGGCTGGAGATTTTTGTTGTTGCGGTCCGTCGTTCCGTTCTGCTCCCTCACCCAGCAGGTCACGCGGTGCCGCGCCGGATTCATGCCGGACATCAGGCTCACGCGGGAAGGCGTGCAGAGGGGGTGGGCGTACGCATCCGTAAACGTCATGCCCTGCGCGGCCAGCTTCTCCATGTTGGGCGTGCGGTAGCGCTTGTTCAGGAACGTCTTCTTCGGGTTGCCCCGGTCGTCGGACCAGAACGGGTGGGACGTATCCTGCCAGCCCATGTCATCCACCAGGAAAACGATGATATTGGGCTTCTTTCCGGAAACGGGGTGGGAAGTATTGCTCTGGGCGGACGCCCCGGCAAGCAGGGAAAACGCGCCGCAGGCGGCGGACAGGAGACAGGCGGAGAACTTCATGGTCGCAACATATTTAATATAATCGTCAAAATCCTTTCAACCTAAAAATACGCACAAGCAACCTCTGGTCTTTCCTCTTTTTTCCGGAAAAAGGCATCATCCTCCGGGAAGCGGCGGAAACGCTTTTGCGCCACCGGGTTTAGGCTTGATTGGCCAGCGGGCGGAGTATACATTCCTCCCCATCATGTCCGAGCGCAAGAAACCATATCCCTTTGACGTTTTTGAACCCAAATGGCAGCAGATCTGGGACGAAAGGAAAACCTTTAAAGTAAGCAATCCCGGAGAAGAGGGCTTTGACGCGTCCAAACCCAAATACTACGTGCTGGACATGTTCCCCTACCCCAGCGGCGCGGGCCTGCACGTGGGCCATCCGGAAGGGTATACCGCCACGGACATCGTGGCGCGCTTCAAGCGCATGAACGGCTTCAACGTCCTTCACCCCATGGGGTGGGACTCCTTCGGCCTTCCCGCGGAGCAATACGCCATCAAGACCGGGCAGCACCCCTCCGTCACCACCTTCCGGAACATTGACAACTTCCGCCGCCAGCTCAAGATGCTGGGCTTCTCCTATGACTGGGACCGGGAAATAGCCACGACGGACCATGAATACGTACGCTGGACCCAGTGGATCTTTCTCCAGCTCTACAACTCCTACTACAACAGGGAACTGAAAAAGGCGCGCCCCGTCTCCGAACTGGAGGAACAGGGGCTGAGCCGCGAGGAAATCGACCAGCGCCGCCTGGCCTACGTGGCGGAAGCGGCCGTCAACTGGTCCCCGGACCTGGGCACCGTCCTGGCCAACGAGGAAGTGGAGGAATGGAAATCCAAGGGCCACCGGGTGGAACGCCGCCCCCTGCGCCAGTGGATGCTGCGCATCACGGACTACGCGGAGCGCCTCATTGACGAACTGGAGCCGCTGGACTGGCCGGAATCCATCAAACTGCTCCAGCGCAACTGGATAGGCAAATCTGAAGGGGCGGAAGTGGACTTCACCCTGAACGGGGAAACCATCACCGTTTACACCACCAGGCCGGACACCCTCTTTGGAGCCACCTACATGGTCCTCTCCCCGGAACACCCGCTGGTGGACACCATCACCACGCCGGAACAGAAAGACGCCGTGGAACAGTACCGCGCCCAGTGCGCCTCCAAGAGCGACCTGGAACGCACGGACCTCTCCAAGGAAAAAACGGGCGTCTTCACCGGAGCCTATGCCGTCAACCCCGCCAACGGGGAACAGGTCCCCGTCTGGATTGCGGACTATGTGCTGATGGGTTACGGCACGGGAGCCATCATGGCCGTTCCGGCCCATGACGAACGCGACTTCGCCTTCGCCCAGGTATTCGGCCTCCCCATTCTCCAGGTGGTCCAGCCGCCCAGTGAAGACATTGACTGGCGCGGCTTCTGCGGTTATGAAGGCGCCAGCGTGAACTCCGGCTTCCTGACGGGGCTGCCCACTCCGGAAGCCAAGGAAAAAATGATCCTCTGGCTGGAGGAAAACGGCAAGGGCCGCCGCAAGGTAAACTACAAGCTCCGTGACTGGCTCTTCTCCCGCCAGCGCTACTGGGGGGAACCCTTCCCCATCGTCTGGGAAGACGGCCGCCACCGCGCCCTGCCGGAAAGCGAACTCCCCGTGCTCCAGCCCGATCTGGACGACTTCGCCCCCACGGGCGACCCCCGCGGCCCGCTGGTCAGGGCCACGGAATGGATTGCGTACACTCCCACGGCCCACCGTGAAACGAACACCATGCCCCAGTGGGCCGGCTCCTGCTGGTACTACCTGCGCTACCTGGATCCGGAAAACACGGAACGCTTCGTCAGCCGTGAGGCGGAACAATACTGGATGGGCTCCACCGGCAACCCCGGAGGCGTGGACCTGTACGTGGGCGGCACGGAACACGCCGTGCTCCACCTGCTCTATGCCCGCTTCTGGCACAAGGTTCTCTTTGACCTGGGCTACCTCACCACCAGCGAGCCCTTCCAGAAGCTCGTCAACCAGGGCCTCATCCTGGGGGAAGACGGCCAGAAAATGTCCAAGTCCCGCGGCAACGTCGTCAACCCGGACGACATCGTCCGCGAATACGGAGCGGACTCCCTGCGCCTGTATGAAATGTTCATGGGGCCTCTCAAGGACGTGAAGCCCTGGGCCACCAAGGGGGTGGAAGGCATCTCCCGCTTCCTGGCCCGCGTCTGGCGCGTGGCCTTCCGGGAAAACCAGGAAGGCGAATGGGAAATCAACCCCAAGCTGGCGGCGGACGCTCCGGAAGCCGACGTGCTCCCCGTGCGCAAGGAACTGCACAAAACCATCAGGAAAGTGACGGAAGACATCAATGACATGTCCTTCAACACCGCCATCGCCAAAATGATGGAATGCACCAACGCCATGACCTCCGCGGACGTGGTGGACGTACAGGACTATGACGCCTTCCTGACGCTGCTGAACCCCTTTGCCCCCCATCTCACGGAAGAAATTCACAGCCGCCTGCAAGCGAAATTCCCCGCCCTGGCGGAAACGCAGCTCTGCCAGAAAAACTGGCCTGTCTGGGAGGAAGCCCTGCTGGTGGAAAACACCGTTCCCATGGTCATCCAGGTGAACGGCAGGCTGCGGGACAAGCTGGAAGTGCCCAAGGACATCTCCCGGGAAGAACTGGAAAAGCTGGCCCTGGCCTCCGCCAAGGTAAAAATCTTCCTGGACGGCGTCACCGTGCGCAAGGTAATTGTCGTGCCCGGCCGCCTGGTCAACATCGTAGCCAACTGACACCCCGGAAAGACTCTGCCATCATGACCATGATCGCCCCGTCCCTGCTGGCCGCCGACTTCTCCCGCATCGGGGAGGAAGCGCGCCGTGCCTTTGACTCCGGAGCCGACTGGCTGCACCTGGACATCATGGACGGCCACTTTGTGGACAACATCTCCTTCGGCCCGGAAATCTGCGCCGCCGTCAGAAAAGCGGTGGGGCCGGACCGTTTCCTGGATGCCCACCTCATGATTGAACGGCCGGACCACTACTTTGACCGCTTTGTCAAAGCGGGCGTCAACCTCATCTGCTTCCATGTAGAGCTGGGGGACCCCCACTACATCCGCGACACCCTCAGGCGCATCCGGAAAGCCGGAGTGAAAAACGGTCTGGCCGTCAACCCGGCCACTCCCTTTGACGCCGTAGTTCCCTACCTGGAGGAAATAGACCTGCTGCTGGTCATGTCCGTGGTGCCGGGCTTCGGCGGACAATCCTTCATGCCCTCCGTGCTGGACAAGGTGGAAAAAGCCGCCGAATGGCGCACGGAGCACCAGGCCCCTTTCCTGATTCAAATGGACGGAGGAATCGGCAAAGACAATGCCGCGCAGTGCGCCCTGGCCGGGGCGGACGTGCTGGTGGCGGGCTCCTCCACCTTCAAGGCTCCGGACATGGCCCGCGCCATTGCGGAAATGAAGTAACCTGCGAACGGTCCTTACCCAGCCCGTTATTCCGGAAAATCAAAAAATCCGGCATTCCCGGGAGGAGTGCCGGACTCTTTCATTCATGGCTCCGTTAATCAGAACCTGCGGCGGCGCATCAGCAGGGCGGCCAGCCCCAGCAGGCCGAGGGAGGCGGAAGCCGGTTCCGGCACGGCAGCCAGCGTCACTTCCGCCCTCAACGCCGGTCCCCATACGGAACCCTCCGTACTGGTAAAGCCCGCATTCTTATACACATCCCCGATGTCCACGCCGTCGGCTTCCTTGCCAAGCCTCAATCTGGCGGAGGAAAAGCTCACGTCACCCCAACTGGTGGCATCTGAAATCTGCGTCGTCGTAAAAGCCACGTAATAAGTTACGCCGCTATCAAGCTGCAAATTATTGAACACGGCCTTCTCCCAGGAGGCCGCTCCGTCTCCGGCGCCATCTCCGGCCATGTCAATGGTGGTCGTGGACTGCCCCACGAACGTCGTTCCGTCCTTGGTGGCGGCGGAGGAAAAAATCGTCACGTACAGCCCGTCGGTGGCATCCGTCCTGTTCGTCGCCTTGGCAATATCCAGTGATTGCAGGAACACCGTGGAATTCGGTGAAATCCCTTCCCCGGAGGAAAGAAGCATGTGGTCCAGGTCAAAGGAAAAACCGTAATAGGCTCCGTATCCCCCGGAAGTCAGGGTGGAAGGATCGTCTTTGGTCGTCGTGCTCAACACAGTAGCCGCCTGTGCCGTTGCCAGGCTGGCCAGAACACCAAGAATACATAGGCACTTCATAAATTTATTCTTATTAATGGGTGAAATACGGAATGGAACCCGTTGCCCAAGGAAATAGCGGATTATGAATCCGTTAAAGATTCTACAATCCGGAAAAGCTGTCCATCTCCAGGCCCCGGCTTGGCTGGAAAAAACACCAAATGGACATTCCATCAACATTTCCCACATTCACTTTTTACGGCCGCATATCGTCTGGTAGTCCAGGACCTCCCGGCTCTGATGGATGCCCTCACCGGAATGCAGTGACGGCTATTAAAAAAAACTTCCGCTATGCTCCAGAAAGAGTTTCAACAACGAAAAGCAGGAACTCTGCCGCTTTCAGGCGCCAGTGCCGCAAAGCCACACTCCATCAACACTTCCACCGTCCCCTTTCACAGCCGCATATCTCCCGGGAGCCAGGGCCTCCCGTCCTGATGGAGGCCGCCGCTGAAGCGTAAAGATGGTTATTAACCATTACTGGAACGAAAAGAAAGCCCATTACATCAGGAACACCCTCTGACAATTCCCATGATATGGACAAGCTCAAATTCTCCAAAACCTTTTTCTTTCAATTTTGTAAGCTTGACTCCGGATTCATAATCCGGAGACATCATGGCCGCACCCCTTCCCGGACCGCAGCTACTCCGCAGAGACGCCCATCATATCTCCCTGACGGGCAAACAACTCCATGCCTTCCGCCGTCTTTTCCAGAAGGTCGGGAGCCAGGCGTATTCTGCCCGGTTCAAAAAAGCACATCACCGTGGAGCCTCCAAAGGCAAAATACCCCTTCTCCCCCCCTCTTGCGGCGGGAACGTCCGGAACGTACGTCTCCTCAATCAGCCCCACCCCGGTGGCGCCCACCTCCAGCATGGCGACCTCTCCCCACAACTCCGACCGGATCAGGGTCAAATTCCTTTTATTAGTCCATAGCCACGCCAGCCGGCGGCGCAGGCAGTACGGAGACACGCTCGCCAGCGGACCGCCCAGCCTCGTCCACGGGCCGGGCACCCCGGACACCGGAAAATGAAAACGGTGGTAATCCGTGGGGCACAGGCGCGACAAAACGACGGCGCCTTCCGCATACCGTCCGGCCAGCGCTTCACTCCCCATAAGGGAGGGCAGGTCAAAACTCTGCCCCTTCACGAAAACGCTCTTGATTCGGTCAGCGCGTTCCCAGCCCATGTGCCGGGCATCCGCGGGAAAAACGGCCGTATCCTCCCCACCGGCCAGAGGGCGAGCTCCCGGTTTCAGGCGGCGGTAGAAAAAATCGTTGAAATGCTTGAACTCTCCCATCCCCTTGAGGGAATCCTCCATATTGATGCCGTACTCCTCCACAAAAGAGTGGATGGAACGCGCGCTGGAAGGACGGTTCTTCAGCCACCCCAGCAGACGGGAAAAAACGCCGCGCTTGATCAGGACATGCAGTGCAGCCCGGCCTGTGGAAGTGCCGTAAATCCATTGCAGGTACTTCTCCCCCAGCACCTGTTCCCGTTCTTCCCTGCCCGTGTAGCGGTTGTAATAGCGTATGCCCTCCATGAAACGCCTAGAGTGTCGCCCGCTTCCCCATTTGTCCAGCCGAAAGAGACTCGCCGCTTCCTATTTCTCCTGTGCGCGCTCCGGATCCTCCTCCATACCGGAATCCTTTCCTTCCGCCGCGCGGTCATACCATTCCCGTGCAAGATTCAAATCCTGCGGAACTCCATTGCCGTGTTCATAACAGGCGGCCAGCAGGTACTGGGCGTCCCTCTCGTCCGCGTCCACAGCCTTACGCAGCCAGTACATGAACAAATCCTCATTCTTCTCCACCAGGCCGCCTTCCCGGTACTCCAGGGCCAGGTCAAACATGGCCTCCGGCTTGCCCTGCTCCGCTGCAAGCTGCAGCCAGTGCAGGGCCTGCGTATCGCTCTTCTCCGCGCCCAGGCCTTCATGAAAACAATCATACAGGTCAAAGGCGGCATCCGCATCTCCCGCATCCGCCTTCTGCTTCAACCCGGGCAACGCCCTGTGAAACCACTCCTCCGCCCGGTCCGGGTCCTTCTCCACGCCGTCCCCCTCCTGGTAAATGCGCCCCAGACGGAACTGGGCGGAGGGATTCCCGGCTTCCGCCTGCCGGACGATCTTACGTTTCCACTCCTCCAGAAACTTCTTCATCCTGCCGCTTCTCCATTTCAGCGCCACCAGAAAAACGACCGCTACCAGCACCATCAGCAAAATAGGCGTCCATTCCAAAAAATCATTCAACCAGTCTATATGCATCTTATCTTTATATTGGATTGCTCCGGCTTCATCCATCACAAACTGTGAACGCGGAAAAATATCCCATGCCGCAGGAAATGCACCGCTTGCCTGCTTCCCTTTTCCGGACAGACTGTCCGGAAACCATAATAAACCATCCGGAAAGTTGTTCATCCGGCGTCCTCCCCAACATAAAAACCCTCCTTAAAAGAATATTAAATAAATAACCATTTAAAACCATTTATCAAAATAATCACCTCCCTTACCATGCAGACATCATTAAAAACAACTGCACTATTCATTCTACGCACCCCGTGAGGGTGCGACTGACATGGACAAGCCGCTTTGTCTTGGCTCCCGGGTTTCAATCCACGCACCCGTGAGGGTGCGACCCCATCAGCCCCCCCCACTAAATTTGATTGGCAGAGTTTCAATCCACGCACCCGTGAGGGTGCGACTCTGAAATCGGGGAGTTGTTCACCATCCCCAACAGTTTCAATCCACGCACCCGTGAGGGTGCGACTGCTGACTGGCAACGGTAATCCTCAGCAACTCTGGTTTCAATCCACGCACCCGTGAGGGTGCGACCCTCATGTGCCGGACATGGCCGCGGCTGGTGAAGTTTCAATCCACGCACCCGTGAGGGTGCGACACGATTCAAGATGCGGTTAATGCCGGAATTGTGGTTTCAATCCACGCACCCGTGAGGGTGCGACCTAATACTTTTATATCTCTAATACACCTTCGGTGGTTTCAATCCACGCACCCGTGAGGGTGCGACAGCTTGGAAGGAGCCGAAAATGGCCGATATGGTAGTTTCAATCCACGCACCCGTGAGGGTGCGACTGCATCCTTGCAGTATGCTATGACATTAAGCCTGTTTCAATCCACGCACCCGTGAGGGTGCGACAACTAGTGTATGACAAGAGTTTTGCCCATGACCTGTTTCAATCCACGCACCCGTGAGGGTGCGACGGCCTGGAGGATACGGGTTGAGCATCAAGGACGCAGCAAGGGGTTTGCGCCAACCTGATGCGGAAGCCGGATACGGTCAGGCCCGATAAGAGGTGATTCTTTTGTCAATATCCATTTCCCAATCACTTGCAGCAAGCGTCGGTCTCCCGGGAATTTTCTGTGAGCTTGGGGTTGGCGCAAGGCGGCATCAGACGCGGCGTTATTCCGTAATATTCCATCTTCGCCGCGTCCGGTCCGGCTTGCATTCAACTTGGTTCATTGATGCTAGCCGTTCCCCTCTGCCGCGTCCAGCAACATCTTCCATGTTCCTTCAAACAGAACCGTGCATCCCCGGAGCCGCCAACATGGAGACACATAAACAACAGGCCTCCCGGGCGGCGCGCCGTTTTCCCCATTGCCGGAAGCCGAATTCCCCTCCGGTTTCCGCTGCCATTAAAAAGGAGCCGCCCTTGCGGACGGCTCCCGTTAACGAATGAATGACGGAATATCCCTTACAGGGCCGTCGGAATTTCCTTGCCCAGTTCGGACGCCTTCTTGGCGGAGCCGTCCCCGGCAATGCGTTCCAGAATCACGTCCTTGTAGCTCATGCCGCCCAGGATGATCGGCAGCACATGCACGTCGTGAGGAACCATTACGTCCAGCACGTACGCCTCCGGGGATTCAATCATGCGGGTGATGGCCGCCGGAAGTTCCTCTATGCGGAGCACGCGCTCGCACTTGACGCCGAATCCGGCGCAGATGAGCGGGTAGTTCGGGTAGATGACGTCTTCCGTCTTGTGGGTGGGGTCATAGCTGTCGTGCGGGTCCGCCAGGAAGGTCTGGGCCCGGTTGGAGTCATATTTCAGGTCTTCCCACTGCACCACCATGCCCAGGTGCTGGTTGTTCAGGATGATGCATTTGACAGGCAGGCGCTCCACGTGAATGGTAGCCAGCTCCTGAATGTTCATGAGCATGGAGCCGTCTCCGTCAATGTTCACCACCAGCTTGTCCGGACAGGCCAGGCACACGCCCATGGCGGCGGGAAGGCCGTAGCCCATGGTTCCCAGGCCGCCGGAGGTAGCCAGACGACGGGGCTTGTCGAATTTGAAGAACTGGGCGGCAAACATCTGGTGCTGGCCCACGCCCGTGCAGATAATGGGATCCTTGTCCGCCGTCTGGCGGTAGAGTTCCTCAATGACGGCCTGCGGGGAGATATAGCCCTTGCGGTCTTCATAGGAGAAGGGGTATTGCTTCTTCCAGTCTTCAATCACTCCGAACCATTCCGGAGTGCGGGTAAAGCCGGAGGATTTGCGTTCCCAGCCTTGAGCGGCCAGAGCGGCGTTGAGAACCTGGAGGGCGTCCTTCACGTTCGCGCGGATGGGGTGCGCCACCTTCTTGTTCTTGTTGATCTCGCTGGCGTCAATGTCAATGTGGACGATGGTGGAGTCCGGGCAGAACATGTTGACGGCGCCGGTCACGCGGTCGTCAAACCGGGCGCCCAGGGCGATCACCAGGTCCGCTTCATTCACGGCGTTGTTCGCAAACACGGCTCCGTGCATGCCCAGCCAGCGCAGGGAAAGAGGGTGGGTCTCCGGCATGGCTCCTATGCCCATCAGGGTGGTCGCCACGGGAATCTGGGTGCGTTCCGCAAATTCCAGCAGGTCCGCGGAGGCTTCCGCGGAGATGATGCCGCCGCCGGCGTAAATGACGGGACGGCTGGCGCCTTCAATCAGCGGAATGAGTTCTTCCAGCTTTTCCGTGGGAACGGGCAGCACAGGGTTGTAGCCGGGGAGATCCATCTCCATGTCGAAGTCCGGCGCAAACACGGCTTCCTGCACGTCCTTGGGCATGTCAATCACCACCGGGCCGGGACGGCCCGTGGAGGCGATGTAAAAGGCTTCCTTGATGATGCGGGGCAGTTCTTCCGGTTCCGTCACCAGATAGCTGTGCTTCACGATGGGGGCGGTCATGCCGAACACGTCCGTCTCCTGGAAGGCGCCGCGGCCGATCAGGGAACGCATGACCTGCGCCGTAATCGCCACCAGCGGAGTGGAGTCCAGATAGGCGTCCGCAATGGAGGTGATCATGTTGGTGGCGCCGGGGCCGGAAGTGGAGATGCAGACGCCCACCTTGCCCGTGACGCGGCCGTAGCCTTCCGCGCCGAACGCGCCGCCCTGTTCGTGGCGGGGCAGGATGGTCCGGATTTTGGGCTGATGGCTCAGGGCCTGGTGAATCGGCATGCTGGCGCCGCCGGGATAGGCAAAGACGACGTCTACACCTTCACGCACGAGGCATTCCACGAGCACTTCGGCTCCTGTCATGCGGGTTTTCGTCGGGGCGGATGATGTTTTGTCGTTTGTGCTCATGTGCAAATAATATTTTATTTGTTCAATAGGAAAAAAGGTTCTAGCGCATTCCGGGCGTAATGTGAAGCCTTTTCATTAAAATGCAGGCGTGCATCCCGGGAGGAGGGGAAGGCCGGAAAGCGCCCCTCTGCGGAAGCCGCTGGAGAGGGAATCAGGCCAGGGACGCGCGGCGGACGTGCACGCAGTCCATTCCGGCGGCTGCGGCGGCCTTCATGCCGGGTTCCGCGTCTTCAAAAACCACGCAGCGGTCCGGGGATGCCCCCAGAAGTTCCGCCGCTTTCAGGAACATGTCCGGCGCAGGCTTGCCATGCTCCACTTCATCCGGCGTCAGAATCACGTCAAAAAGACCTGAAAGTCCGGCGGCGGCCAGCGTCCGGGACGCTCCCGGCATGGCGCTTCCCGTGGCGATCGCCTTGGGGGCGTCTCCCAGGGAATGCACGAATTCCACCACCTCCCGGATGGGCTGCATGCCCTCCTCTTCCAGCATTTCCAGATAAATGCGGCGCTTGTCCGCAGCGGTAGAAGCAGCATCCATGTGCATGCCGTACCGTTCGTTCAGAAAACGCACCACGTCGTTGGCGGATTTACCGCCGCAGGAATAAAATTCATCCGCCAGGAACACGCGGTCCGGCGCCCCCGCACGGGCCAGGGCCTTGCGCCATGCCTTGTAATGGAGCGGCATGCTGTCCACCAGGGTGCCGTCCAAATCAAAAATATATCCTTCATATTTTTTTTCAGGCAAATCCACGCGTTTCTTCATAACGGGGGCACAGGATGCCACAAACCCTTTTTCCGGTAAAGCCCGCAGTCTGCCCGCGCTTAGGAGGAATGCCTTAAAAAATATATCAAGAGCTTGACATTTTGTCCTGTTATTCTAATGTTTCTGCCACCTCGAAACGGAAACCGAACCTCTTTTAAAACATGGCCAATACCAAATCCGCACTCAAGCGCATCCGTCAGACAGAAACCCGCACCGCCCGCAACCGCGCTGTGTCCTCCAAGCTGAAGACCCTCCGCAAGAAGATTGCCACTGCGGTGGAAACGTCTGACAAGGAAGCCGCTGCCGTTGCCTATAACACTTTCTCCTCCGCCGTTGACAAGGCCGCCAAGGTGGGCACCATTCCCGCCAACCGCGCCGCCAACTACAAGAGCAAGGCCGCCAAGGCCATCGCAAAAATCGCCTGAGTTTTCACTTCGGTTTTCTGACGATCTTTATGGCAAGCCGCTCTGTTCTGCTGAGCGGCTTGTTTTATTTTCCCCTCCCATGCAGCAATCCCGCCTGGATAAAGCCAAACTGATTATTGACCGTCCCGGGGACTTCAAGGTTTGCGAAGCCTGCGGCTCCATCGTGTCCCTGACCACTGCCGTGTGTCCCAACTGCAACGCCTACCGTTTCGACTCCAATACGGAGTACGTCGTGGAACAGGCCGTACTGCTTGCCTCCCGGGAACAGCGTTCCGTCACCCCGGAAGACCTGGAAAATTAAGGAGTCCCGCCCGGCGCCGTTTTCCGCCGTATTCCTGTTTCTCTGTTTTCCTCTCCCGCGGGTTCGGCCACCGCTCCGTTTTCGTGAGAAAAACGGCAGATGCCTTCCCGACGGAAGGCGTGCCCATTTCTCCGCATCCCTCCAGCTCCGGATGCGCGCCGCTACTTGCGCAATTCTGCAATGCGCAGGATAGTGGCCTCAATCAGGTTGGCCGGGCATGAAGCGCCCGCCGTAATCCCCACCTTCAGGGATTTGCCCAGATTCTGCACCACCGGTTCCGTGGTCATGCGGCGGACTTCCCGCGTTTCCGTGTCAAAGGCATCCACGTACTGGATGGATTTGATGCTTTCTGCGGATTCAATGAAATACGTGGGCACATGCTCCTTGGCGATATCCACCAGGTGCGTGGTGTTGGAACTGTTGTAGCCGCCCACCACGAACATGACGTCCAGAGGGTTCTTCAACAGCTCGTACAGGGCGTCCTGGCGGTCCTGGGTAGCGCCGCAAATGGTGTCGAACACATAAAAATTATCATCGTCCCCGTCCCTTTGGACGACGGCGTCCTTCACCATCCTCTGGAGCGTCTGCGTCTCCGTCTTCAGCATGGTGGTCTGGTTGGCGATGCCCACTTCCTCCAGATCCCGGTCCGGATCGAATCCCGGGGAATAACAGCCTTCAAACCGTTTCAGGAACGCCTCGCGGTCTCCGCGGCCCAGCATGTAGTCGCACAGGATGCGGGCGTCCTCCAGATCGTAAACCACCAGGTATTTCCCCTTTCCCCGTTCCCCCAGGGCCCGGGAGGCCGTGGCGCTGGTTTCCTCATGGGTGGCCTTGCCGTGAATGATGGAGGTAATCCCCATGGCGGCGTAATTCTTCACCCTTTTCCAGACCTTCATCACGTCCCCGCAGGTCGTGTCCACAATCTGCACGCCCTTTTCCTCCAGCGCATCCATGAAGGGAGTGGGCACGCCGAACGCGGGAATAATCACCACGTCGTCCGCGGCAATCCGGTCATAGGAGGAATCAAGCTGCTTCCAGGGAAGCTTCTGAATGCCCATTTCCTCCAGCTGCCGGTTTACCTCCGGATTGTGGATGATGTCCCCGATCAGGAAAATCCGCCGGTCCGGGAATACCCTGCGGGCCGCATACGCTATGTCTATGGCGCGGCGCACGCCGTTGCAGAATCCAAACTCCCTCGCCAGGAAAAATTCCGTGTGGCCCAGGTTGTACACGTTGCCCGCAGACCGGATATGGGAAATCAATTCACTCTGGTAATGCTGCTGGATTTCCTTCTCCACCTGTTCCATCACCTCGGCTCGTCTCACATTCACTCTGGCTTTGCGGGTTGAGTCCTGATTCATGCTCACAGCTTCCACACTTTCCTTCTTTCGTCAAGACAATCACAGCTTGCCAACCGGGGCTTTTCACGGTATGCACAGGCGCATGCTCCTGGCCCTGGCCCCCATGAAAGATGTGACGGATCTGGCTTTCCTCAAGACGTTGAAGGACTTGAATTCACTGCCGGATTATTTCATCACGGAGTATTTCAGAACGGTGGCCCATCATAAAAAGATGTCGCCATACATCCTGCGCTCCATTGATGAAAATCCCACGGGGCGCCCCATTTACGGCCAGCTCGTGGGCCATGAGCCGGAGTACCTGGCGAGGGACGCGCTGGCCCTGATGGAGCACGACTGCGCGGGGGTGGACCTGAACATGGGCTGCCCCGCCCCGATGGTGTGCAGGAGAAACGCCGGAGGGGGCATGCTGCGCTCCCTGAAGGCCATGGACGCGGCCCTGGGCGCGCTCCGGGACGTTCTTCCCGCCGGGGCCTTCACCGTCAAATGCCGCCTGGGGTACGAGACTCCGGACGAGTTTGAACGCATTCTCCCCGTGATTGCCGCCCACACCCCGGACAGGGTGTGCATCCACGCCCGCACCGTACGGGAAGGCTACCGCTCCCCGGTGCATCCGGAATGGGTAAAATGGGCCGTGGAAGCGCTGGACTGTCCGGTGGTCGCCAACGGCAACATTGTGGATGCGGCCACGGCGGACGCGTGGGTGCGGCTGGCCCGGCCCGCAGGCCTGATGATCGGGCGCGCGGCCCTGCGCAATCCATGGATATTTTCCCAGCTTCACGCCCGTTTCCAGGGTAGCGCCCCTGCTTCCCCCACCTTCCGGGACGTGCTGCATTACATCCGCCGCCTCCATGAGCGCACGCTGGAAATGCAGGAGCGTTATGTGGAGGAAAAACACATCCACCGCATGAAAAAATACCTGGTTTACACCGCGCGCGGGCTTCCGGATTCCTTTGACCATTACATGAAAAGGGCGAAAACCTCCCGCGATTTCATGCGCATTTGCGAGGATATCCTGGACAATGACGCCCCGTTTGCCCCCACGCCGCCGGAAGACACGCACCTGTTCGCCCATTTCCATGCCCTACTTGCGCAAGAGGAAGCTTGTCTCCCTCCCGGAATTCAGGTATGAATTCCGGTGTTCATGAATCCGCTGCCTTCCGCCCTTCTCCTGGGCCTGACCGCCGCTCTCTGCGCCGCCCATGACGCCATTCCGGACGGAGTGGAATTCCTGCGCGCCTACATGCCCGCGCAGGACAGGGAAACGATTACGGAAGAACGGCTGAACCGGGAAGTCCGCCTGGCGCTGGACGCCCGCAGCCAGTTCCCCTGGGCCGGCAAGGTTCCGTGGGAGCTTTATGAAAACAACGTGCTCCCCTATGCCGTGGTCAACGAGCCGCGCGACGAATGGCGGGAACAGTTCCACAACCTCTTTGCGCCGCTGGTTTCCGCATGCAAGACGGGCCGGGAAGCCGCCCTCACGATTGCCTCCTGCATCCAGAAAACCCTGAATGTGCGCTATTCCACGGAAAGAAGGGTTCCTCACCAGGGGGTGAAGGAATCCCTGCAATCCGGCAAGGTTTCCTGCACGGGCCAGAGCATCCTGCTCGTCTGCGCGCTCCGCTCCGTGGGCATTCCGGCCCGCATGGCCGGCGTCCTTACCTGGAACCATGTGCGCGGCAACCACAACTGGGTGGAAGCCTGGTGTGACGGGGAATGGAAAATGCTGGAGTACAACGAGAAGGATTTCAACACCCCGTGGGTGATGTCCGCCATCAGCATGCTGGACCCCCGCAAACCGGAGAACGCCATTTACGCCACCTCCTGGAAGAAGGAGGGCGCCGGAGAGTTCTTCCCGCTGATATGGGAAGCCCGCTACGACGAAAAACGGCGCGCGCTGACCTTCCCTCCGGAAAGCCGGACCGTCCCCGCCGTCAGGATCACGGACCGTTATATGAAACTGGCGTCGGACTGGGTGGCGGCACAGCCGGAGTACCTGCCGGGCAGCAGGCTGATGCTGGATATCAGGGATGGGAAGGAAGGCAGCGGCAGAAGACTGCCCCTGCGCGTCGTTCTCAAGTCGGAAGAAGGGAAAGTCCTGGCGGAAGGCACCACCCCCGGCCCATCCCACGACATGAGGAAGTTTCTGGAAGTGCGCCTGCCGGACAACGTCTCCCGCGGCATTCTGGAATTCATGCTGCCCGACGGAACAGTGCGCCATGAACCCGTGGCCCATACGGAAGCCCCGGTGCAGATTTTGAATTTCTCCGTGACCGCTCCATGAGGATTCCCCTGTTTTTCAATAATACGGCGCGCAGCGCCAGGGCCGACCGCTTCCGCCGCTGGCTGGACGGCCGCCGGGATCTTTTTGACGTCATTGAGCCGGAAAGCAGGGAAGACATGCTGCGCCACCTGGCCGCCCGGGCGGATTCCGGAACTCCCGTCGTGGCCGTGGCGGGCGGGGACGGCACGCTGGGCGTGGCGGCCAGGGCCCTCTGCAATACGGAAACGGCGCTGGCCCCCTTCCCCGCGGGAACCATGAACGTCTTCTCCCGTGAAATAGGTATCCGGCAGGATTTTGACCACGCCCTGCATGTTCTGAATGCGGGACGTCCCAGAGACGTGGACCTGTTCGCCTTCAACGGGCAGCCCTTTCTCCAGATGGCGGGCATAGGCGCGGACGCCCGTGCCGTGGAACTGACCACGTGGGAAATGAAAAAGAAATGGAAGGCCTTCGCCTACGTCATTGCCGGCGCCCGGGTTTGCACGGAGCGGCAGCCCCGGCTGACCCTGTCCACGGATGACGGGCGGGTGGTGGCAGGCCGTTCCATCCTCTTCGGCAACGGGCGCAGGTACGGCGGACCGCTGAATTTCTTTGCGGAAGCGGATAATGACGACGGTCTTCTGGACGCCGTGGTTTTCAAACATTCCATTCCCTCCATCATCGGGGAATGCCTGATGGCCGCCGTCCACGGAGGCTTCCATTCCCGGCGGAACGGCTCCTTTGAATATATCCGGATGACGGGGGGAACCGTCATTTCCGCCGGACAGGCCGCCTGTGAACTGGACGGCGATTATATGGGCAACGCCCCGGTCCGCATCACGCGCCACGGCACGCTGAAGGTATTCGCCCCCTGAAGCGGAGCCGCAAAAGGCTTCCTTCAACAGGCCGCCCCTGCGCGCCTTAACTGAGCAGAAAACGGGTAAACGTATCCAGCATGCAGGAAAGATGGACGGTGTGGCCCTCCGGAAGCCCGGTGAAGGCCAGTACAATGGCGGCATCCATCAGGGCCGCGACGCCAATCCATTTGACCATCGCCGGAAGCGGAGAGGCGGAAGGTTCGTAAAAGCTCCAATCTTCCTTCACAAAGGAGAAATCCTCCCCTGAATCAAAACGGCGGAATTGTTCCTCCAATTCCTCAACCGGCATTTCATGGGGGCAGACGTAGCCATGGGCGTCATCCCCCACCTCGCAATAATAAAGGCCGTTACCCACCGGAACGGACTGCATGTGCATTCCGTCCCCGCCAACAAGGGAGATATGGGCTTTATGAGAAGAGTTCCCGTAGCGGAGGAACAATTCATCCAAGCTGCCGCACGTTTCTCCGTTAAACAGATAACGAGGGGAGGCTGTCATTTTCTTATTTATAAAAATGAGACACCGGAACACAAGAATTTTTGACAGGAGAGATGGCGCATCCCTGTCATACCCGCGGAAACAGCGCAAAAAGACCGTACCGGCAAGCGGTACGGCCTGAAACAAAGGGGAAATTTTCCCGGAGGGAATGCTACATGCCCATGATCTGATAGCCGCCGTCCACGTAAATCACCTGTCCGGTGATCGCGGCTGCGCCATCGCTGGCCAGGAAGACGCCGGTAGCGCCCAGTTCCTCGCCCGTGCAGGAACGGCCCAGGGGGGCATGTTCCTCATACACCTTGAACATGGTGTTAAAGCCGGAAACGCCGCGTGCCGCAAGCGTCTGCATGGGACCCGCGCTGATGCAGTTGACGCGGATGCCGCGGGCGCGGCCCAGATCATACGCCAGATAACGGGTGCAGGCTTCCAGGGCGGCCTTGGAAACGCCCATCAGGTTGTAGTTCGGCACCACCTTTTCGGAACCCAGGTAGGACATCGCCAGAATGCTGCCGTTGTCGGACATCATGGGCTCCACGGCGCGGGAAAGGGCCACCAGGGAGTAGGCGGAGATATCCAGGGAAATCTTGAATGCCTCGCGTCCCGTATCCAGGAAACTGCCGCCAAGGGCTTCCTTCGGGGCAAAAGCCACGGAATGCAGCATGCAATCCACCTTGTCCGTGTGTTCCCGGACTTTTTCAAAGAATGCATTGATGGATTCATCATTGCTGACATCCAGATCGTAAACGGGGACGTCTTCGCCGAAGTTTTCATGGATCAGCTTAAGCACGCCGTCCTTGAGGCGTTCGCCCTGATAATTGAAGATGAGCTTTGCGCCCGCTTCATGCCATGCCTTGGCAATTGCGAACGCGATGCTGCGCTTGTTCGCCACGCCGATTACGACACCAACTTTGCCTTCGAGTAATTTACTTGACATAATGGTAAGTGAATACTGCCCTACTTTCCTTCATTTGACAAGAAAAACGGACGTCACGGCGCTCCGTCAGGCTCCCGTCTGCTGGCGGCAGGCCTTGACCGTGTTAGCCATCAGCATGGCGATGGTCATCGGCCCCACGCCGCCGGGCACGGGGGTAATGGCCCGGCACTTGGGCGCCACTTCATCATAGGCCACGTCTCCAACAATCCGGTAGCCGCGCTTGGCGGAGGCATCTTCCACGCGGTTGATGCCCACGTCCACTACCACGGCGCCGTCCTTCACAAAATCAGCCGTCACGAATGCGGGCCTGCCTATCGCCGCCACGATGATGTCTGCGGAACGGCAAAGCTCCGGCAGGTTCTTCGTGCGGGAGTGGGCCACCGTAACGGTGGCGTTCGCCTGCTTGGACATCAGAAGATGGGCCATCGGCTTGCCCACGATCATGCTGCGGCCGATGACCACGGCATTCGCGCCCGCCGTTTCAATGCCGGCCGCCTGCAACAGCCTCATGCAGCCCAGCGGGGTGCAGGGCACAAAACCGGTTTCATCCTCCAGCACCAGCTTGGCGACGTTCTCCGGGTGGAAGCCGTCCACATCCTTGGCGGGGTCTATTTCCAGGACCACGGCCGCCTCGTCGATATGGGGGGGAGGCGGGCTCTGCACCAGAATGCCGTGGATGGAGGGGTCCGCATTCAAGTCACGGACGATCTGGAGCAGTTCTTCCTGGGAGGCATCCGCGGAGAGAACGATTTTACGGGAGTTCATTCCCAGCTCCGCGCATTTTTTCACCTTGGAATTCACATACACCTGGGAGGCGGGGTCCTCCCCCACCAGAACCACGGCCAGGCCGGGCGTTATTCCCTGTTCCCTGAGCCGGGCAATGTCCTTTCCAACCTCTTCCAGCACCTGGGAGGCTACCTGTTTTCCGTCGATGATTTGCATAATAATGATTGATTAAGTGGCGGGAAGTCCGGAAGCCCCTCGCTCAGCAGCCCGGCCAGAAGGCGGGCGTAGTCCGCTACCTGCTCATCCGTTGCGTCCGGAGGAATGAACAGGCGCTTTTTCCATAGAATGTTCACGTTGGAACACGGCTTGGGAATGGCGTAGCGGTCCCAGGCCTTGTTCAGCCTCCAGCAGCTTTCATATTCGATGCACACGGGAACGATGGGAAGACCGGACTGGGAGGCCATCTTGATGATGCCGTGGTGCACCTGGTAAATGGGGCCCTGCGGACCGTCCGGGGTGAGGCAGAAGCAGACGTCCCCCTCCTGCACCTTCCTCATCATTTCCATGTAGGCCAGGGCTCCCCGCCGTCCTGAGGAACCGCGGACGGAATCCAGGCCGAAGTGTTTGCATACGGCCTCCACCAGGGCGCCGTCCTTGCTGGCGCTGGTGAGCACGCACATCTTGAGCGGCTTCTGGGCCAGGGACCAGGCGTAGCCGGGCACCGTCGTGCGGTTGTGCCAGAGGGCCACCAGGAAGGGCGCCGTGTAGACGTCGTCGTGCTCCTCCTTGATGGAGCGGATATTCAGGCTCATGCAGATGGGCTGGAGCAAGGACCACAGGCCGAAGCCGGCCAGCTTGGTCCACCAGCGGGAACGCTTTTCGGACGTTTTTCGGACAATGGGATTGAGCAGCAACATGAATCCTCGGCAATATCACATGAATCCGTCCACCGTAATGCGGGCGGGCGGGGTACTTGACGGAGCGGGAAGAGCCGTTCCGCGGGAGGGGGCAGTCCCCATTCCCGGACGATCCGCGCGCGGCTCCACTTCCTGGAGCATGCCGGCGGAGTTGTCCTGCGGGGATGCCGGCGTACCGGAAATTTTCACGGGGAGAATGATTTCATGCCCCTCCTGCGTAACGCCGGACGGCAGGCGGCGGCTATCCACCATGTAGGAGGGGATTTTAAAGACCAGCTCTCCCGTCACGGCGGAACCGTTGCTGTACAGAACCCCGGTCACTCCCAGGAAACCCTGCTCAAACAGGGAAATCTCTTTCAGGGAGGCGGAACGGTCCGTTCCGTCGCTTTCCAGCAGAAAGGAGCCGGACGTAAAGACTGGGGAAGAGTAAGGCAGCCTTATTTCCGTGTTCCGGGCGGTCATGGCCGCCAGCAGGCGCAGGACGGGCAGCCTGAGCATGGTCGCCTTGATGACGGAACCGCTGTACCCTTTTACGGAGGGCCTTTTCTGTTCGTCCGTCACGGGCAGCGCAAAGTCCAGCTTCAATTCATGCTTTTCATCCACTTCCTGTTCCCCCATCTGTACCTTGAGGAAGGAAGCGAAGTCATCCCCCACCAGGGAGAGGAGGTCAAAATTCCTGCCCGTCAGGGTCCAGGCCTGGTGGCGGAAATCCGTACCCAGGAGGAAATTCCCCGTAATCATGAAGGGGCTGAGGTCCGTAGGCTTGTTGAGCAGGCGCCCCTTGTCCAGAAAACCGGAGAAGGTGAGCTGCTTGACGCCGTTTCCGTTTAAAATGATGGAGCCGGAGTCGACGCCCATCAGAGGCCAGCCCTTGATTTTCAGCTTTTGCTGTGACAGATCCAGCACGTATTCCGGTTCCGTACCGTCTCCGGACGTGCGGATGTAGGCTTCCGCCGTCATGTAGAAGGGGCCGTCATTCCGCTCCAGGGTAAATTCCTCCGTCTTGTGGGCGTAACCTACCTCCAGGCGCGGAGAGGTGTACCGCCGGAAGACGAACGGGAGTTCCCGCTTCGTCTGCGGCACGGCAAATTTGGAGAATCCGGGGCGCAGGCCAATCGTGACCTTGGCCATGTTCAGGCTTTCCCCCTTGATTTTTCCCATGAACAGGGACGTGGCGGAGATTTCTCCGGAAACGCCTTCCATCATTACAAAAGACAGACAGGAATCCTGCGGGAAAGTGACCTTGATGCGGGCGGCCTTCATGGAAAGGCCGTCCATCGCCATGCCGGAGGCTTCCACCTTCCCGCCCCAGGCGGCGGAGAGGTCCGATTGCAGCCGCCCGGCGAATTCCTCCGTATTGAAGGAAGTCAGGCGGTACATGTACGTTCCCGCCAGGGCGCCCACAACCAGCAGGACCAGGATGCAGAGGCCAATGAGGAAACGCTTGTTTTTCAGCACGGCCTGCTTGGCGTCCCCGTGGTCGTCATTGTAGGTCCGCCGGCGTTTTTCCACACGGATGACCTTGCTGCCGTCCGGGCGCACCACTACTTCCCTCTTTCGCTCCACGCCCTGGGAATCCGAGGCATGCAGCTGGCGCATGATATTGTCCGCCCCCTGGGAGGAAGAAGAGGACTCAGGATCGGAATCACTGTTCTTCAATAGTCTTAATCCGGTTAAAGGTTACTGGGCATTGCTGAGGGCGGGAAGAGGCGCGAGCCCTGCCGGAGCTTCCTCATCCGGAACGGCGGTGCCCGGCGTGTAAAGCTGCTTGCCGCCCGGGTCCACCACTTCCGCCTTCACCATGATGATGATGGCCTTGCGCTCTTCCTTGGATCCCTTGGAGCGGAAAAGGCGGCCCACCCAGGGAATATCCCCCAGAATGGGGATTTTATCCTCATACGTGATGGAGGTGGATTTTTTCAAGGCGCCGATGACGAGCGTGCTGCCGGTGGCAATGCGTACCGGAGCGGTCAGGCGGCGCGTGGAGAATACGGGCTGGAGAATGAAGTTGTCGGAAGCCTTCACCATGACGATGTCTTCCTTCGCATTTTTCTCCTGGGAGGCCACGGGGACGAAGAGCGGCGTACCGTAGTTGATGAAGCCGTCAAAGTCCACGATTTCCGGCACTACGGTCATTTCCACGATGGATTTGTCATCGCTGATGCCGGTTACCTCCACGTTGAATACCGTGCCGAGCTGCCTGGTTTCATAGGCGGATGGGTGGGCGGGCGTGATGGGCATGACCGGCAGGCGGTCTCCGCCATCGTCATCATAGTCGCCCCAGTCGTCTCCGTTATTGTTGTTGCCCGTGCTGTTGGGAACTTCGGGCGGATCGTATTCCGTGGGGTAAATCAGTTCCTTGCCGCTGAAGAAGGTGGCTTTTTCCCCTGGGCGCACAATCACGGAAGGATGCTGCATGATGTCCGTGCCTTTCTTCTGGCTCAGGCCGCGCATGATCATCGTGATGTCCGCCTGGCTCCACATGCCGCGCATGGTGACGATGCTGGGCGCACCGCCGGGAACGTAGGCCACGCCGGTGCTTCTGGCGGAGGAACCGCGCTCAATCATGCCGTCAATGCTGTCTTCCGTAAAAACCTGGTTGCCGGACCTCAGTCCACCCACCACTCCTGCCGGGACGGCGGCTCCGACCACGCTGGCGGCGCTGTCCAGCACGGTGTTGTTGTAGTCATTCTTGTTGGTGCCCGCACCGCCCATGAACCACTTGGAGGGGTCCAGGTTCAGGTTCACGATCCAGTTGAAGCCCAATTCTTCCAGGTCCGTCTGATTGACTTCCAGGAACGTCGCGCTGACAACCACCTGCAGGGGCTGTTCCGCCGTCTTGGACGCCACCAGCTCCTCCAGCATGCTCAAATCCTTGGGCGTGCCGTGGAAAAGGAGGGTGGAGTTGCCCGAGTTGTATTTGATGAAGCTGCCTTCCGGGAATTTCACGCCCAGGGAGGCCAGGGCCTTCTGCGGGTCCACCCGTTTCAGGGTCATGCTGGAAGAACCGGCATCCCCGGAACCGAAGGGATCGGCATTTTCCGAATCGGAGGATTCCGACAGGCCGGAGAAGAAGCCCGGAGGAAGGGCAATGGCCTTGGTCACCATGTAGGAGGTGCCGTCAGAACTGGATACCAGCTCCGCGCCAAAGGCGTTCGTGCGCAGAATGAGGCCGGAAGCGCGCGCCACGTATTCCAGGGCGTCGCGGAGCGGCACGTTTTGAAGATTAAGCGTAATTCTCTTGCCGGCGGTCTCCTTGGCGGAAACGCTGTCCGCAGGACCGGGGTCCACGGAAATGTTCACGCCGCGCTCCGCCGTCGTCATGGCCGTTGTATCATGCGTCCTGGCCAGGCTGCGCAGATAGTCCACGGCTTCCTGCACCGTTGCGCCGTCCAGCTGCACGCGGGGCAGACGGATCATGCCCAGCTTCTGGTCCACATTCACCACCGGATTGTCCAGCGGCTGGGAGAAGGAAGCGGGTTCCTCCGGCGTTTCCGTCAGGGGAACGGGCATCTCCCACAGCTTGGAGACGTCCGCCAGGGCGCTGCTCCGGGTTTCATCCCTGGCAGCGTCAAAGTAAGCGGTTCTGGCGCGGTTGACCAGCTCCATGCCGCGCCGCGCCGCCGTGTTGTAAGGGTCCGTCTGGAGGACGGAGGTAAATTCCTTCAGGGCCGCATCATACTGGCCCAGTTCATAATAGCCGTAAGCCAGGCGAAGCAGGCGGTTGACTTCCTCCACGTTCTTGACGTGTTCCGGGGATAGGGCCGGATTCGTGCGAACCGGGTCCCGGGCTATTTCCAGCGTGCGCTTGGCCAGGGCATGGTCCGGCGTGGCTTTCAAGGCATCTTCCAGCAGCTTGACGGCCTCGTCGTAACGCCCCACCTTGATGTATTCCTGCGCCACGGCCACGCTGGCGTCCGCAATGCTGGTTTCCAGAAAACGGCGCCGCTTCTCCATGTTGGGGGACTTGGGCAGCGCGGTCAGGCTCCTGCGGTAATTGTCCAGGGCTTCCTGGTACTTGCCCTCGGAATACAGCTGACGCGCCTGCCCCAGCAGCAGCATGGAAGCCTGGGCCTGCTCTTCCATCCGGGCCGCAGTCCGGCGGGCGGCCCCTGCTCCTTCCTGGGCCAGCCCCTGGCCGGCTCCAATACCGGCAACGGCAAGCGCCAGGGCAATTTGCTGAATGGCAGACATGGAGTGAGGGAAACGTCTAGTCATAGGAATTTCCGGGACTATACCGAATTAAAAACCGCCCGTCATTATAAAAACGCCCAGCAGAGCAAAAAATATCGGAAAGAGCAGCCGCACCCCTCCGGAGGGAATGCGCCTTTAAACGGCAGAGAGTTCCAGCACGCCCACATGCCCCGGTTTCAGGGGATGGGGAAGCCCGCGTTCCATCAGTTCCTTCCGGTCAAAAACCCGGTCTTCCCCCTCTCCGGCCATCAGGTTCCTGACACGCACGCGGTCCGTCTGGATGCCGCACCAGCCGAAGGCGTGCTGGGGAATGGAAATGCGGAGGTTGTAGAAGTTGATCTCCGGGGAAAGGTTCCCCACCACCAGCACGGTGGCCCTGGCACGGGCATCATGCCGGAGCATGGCGTACACCCAGTGGCCGGAGGTGTCTTCCGCAGGTTCCCTGCCAAAGGTGGTGTTTTTCATGTTGGCCCAGTTCAGGCCGTAAAAATCCCCGCGGTCCAGCGCCGGATGCTGCATCAGGGGAAGCAGCCGCTGATGAAAGTTCCTCAGCTCCGCGGAGTCCTCCGGCAGCAGAGAGGCGTCAAACCGTCCGTCCGCCACCCAGGGCTGGAGCTGGGGCAGGCAGGTGTAGTCAAAAATGCTGGTGCGGCCGTCATGGCCGCCGTAGCCGCCGGGACTTTCCGCCCTCTCTCCTACTTCCTGCCCGTTGTACACCAGCACGGGACCGCGACCGGACGCGTACACCAGCGTCATGATGGCCGGCAGGACGGTACGCCCCACGCCGCCCCAGGAGAGCGGGGAGCACACGCGCGTTTCATCATGGTTCTCCACATAGCGGACGCCGTTGGTCATGTACTTGGGGTTGCTGCGGAAAAGACGGTCGAAATCGTTGGCCCAGTTATTCTCCGTGTACATGTGGAGCGCCAGATGGTAGCAATCGGAATCGTAAACGGCATTGAACCCGGCATCCAGCAGCGCGGCGCAGGGATCGCCGGGAGTGGTCTTCATGTGGTCGTTGTACGCCTCCGCCATGAAAAACACGTCAGGCAGACGGACGCGGGAACGGGAAATGGCCCATTTCCAGAAGGCCATGGGGATCATTTGGGCCATGTCGCACCTGAAACCGCCGATGCCCAGGCCCTGCCAGAAGGAAAGGATGTCGTCCATGATGCGCCAGGTCTTGGGCACGTGCTGCTTGGGGCTGGTCCAGTCCGGCAGCAGGCGCAGGGCCGGCAGTCCGGCCATGAAGTTATAGCCGTAGTTGAGTTTGACCGTCTCATACCAGTCATACTTGGTGGGGTTCCATGTCACGGCATTGTTGCCCGTGACGCGGCCGAAGGTCATTTCCCCTTCAAACAGGCCGTCCGGCAGATGCAGGGGGGGGCCGTCCCCCGGGCTGTTGGAGGTCAGGTAAAAGTACCCCTGCTCCGGAGAAAAAAACGTATGGTGGTCGTCCCCTTCTCCAAAATCGTCATGCCCGTCCCAGTCCGCCAGGTAGGCGCGGGAAACATGGTTGGGGATGAAGTCGATCAACGGCACCAGCCCCACCGTTCGGCAGCGTTTCACGAGTGTCTTGAACTCCTCCATTCTTTTTTCCGGCATGGAGGCCAGGTCCGGGTCCACGTCAAAATAATCCACCACCGCATAGGGACTGCCGGCCAGGCCTTTTACGATGGATTCCGGCTGGGCGGGCAGCTCGGGATAGGCCGTCTGCGTGGCGTGCCTCAGCACCCCGGTCAGCCAGATGTGGGTAAAGCCCATCCGGGCTATTTCCCTCAGGGCCTTGTCCGTCACGCCGTTAAAGGTGCCGCACCCGTTCGTCTCCCGGGTCCCCCAGTCCACCCCATGGGTTTCCATGTTGGAGAAATGGCGGACAAACAGTTGATAAATGACCGGGCGCATGAGCTGAAAGGATGAGGTCTTGCGGCCTATAATGCTAACTTTTCCAGGTACTCTGCAAGTGTATTCTGTTCCACCGGGGCAATTTGCCCCAGCATCAGCAGGGCCTCCTTCCTGGTCCGGAGCGTTCCTTCCAACTGGAGCTCCTGCAAACGGGACAGCCATTTCCTGAAATCGGGACCGGGGGGCAGCCCCAGGTCCAGCAGATCGCGCCCGGTCACCAGGGGCGGAGGCACCAGGGGTGCGTCCCGGTAGGAATCCATGGCGTCCCGGACAAACTGCCAGTTGTCCATCAATCCGTTGGAGGAAAGGCAGTCCAGGCGGTGAAGCTCCAGCTCGTCGCTGAAATGCGGAGCGCTCATGAACATCCGCAGGGTGGACTTCTTCATCTGTTGCACGTTCATGAAGCGCATGTGGCGCTCCACCATGGCGCACACCGCATCAATCACGGCATTGGAATATTTCAGTCTCCTTAAAATGTCCCGCGCCATGGAGGCGCCCTCCTTGTCATGACCGGAAAAACGGATGCGCCCCGTTTCATCCACCTGGCGGCAGGGAGGTTTTCCGACATCATGCAGCAGCACGCCCAGGGCCAGCTCCAGAGACACGGGGGCGCCGTCCTTCCCCAGCGCGTCCAGCATCATCAGCGTATGGGTGTACACGTCCCCCTCCGGGTGCCACTGGGGAGGCTGCGTGCAGCCGATCATGCCGTATACCTCTGGAATAACATGCTTCATCAGCCCCGTTTCCACCAGCATTTCCACGCCCCGTTTCCTTCCTGGAGACAATAGAATCCGGTCCAGTTCCTCCCGGATGCGCTCCGGCGCGATGCGGGCCAGCAGCGGGGCGTTCCTGCAAATGGCGGCATAAGTTTCCGCTTCCACCCGCACTTCCCTGGTAACGGCGAAACGGACGGCGCGCATCAGCCGGAGGGAGTCCTCCTCAAAACGGCGGTCCGGCTCCCCGATGCACCTCAGCACGCGGGCCCGGATGTCTTCCACGCCGCCCACATAATCCACCACATAACCCGGAGGAACGGAAAACGGATCTTCCAAGAGGCCGTTCATGGTAAAATCACGACGCCGGGCGTCCTCCTCCGCATCCGTGAAGCAGACGGATTCCGGGCGCCTGCCGTCCCTGTAGCTGCCGTCCCTGCGGAACGTAGCCACTTCAAAGGAGAAACCGCCACGGCGCACCAGCACCACGCCGAAGGCGGCGCCCACTTCCCAGGCGTCCGGGAACAGGCGCAACACCTCGTCCGGACGGGCGGAGGTGGCAATGTCAATGTCCTTCACGGGATATCCCAGCAGCCTGTCCCGGACGCAGCCTCCCACAAAATACACCGTGTGCCCCGCTCCGGCCAGCACGCGCGCCACAGCCTCCGCGGCCTTTCTCAATGGAATATTTTCCATGGAACAGGCTATTCGGGCATGGGCCGCAAGGGGGGAGCGGAAAGAGAAGAGGGCTGCTCCGCACCGGAGGAAGCAGGCGGGGCCGCTGGCCGGGGCGCGGCAGGCTGCGGAACGGAGGGAATGCGCGTATCCGGAGAGTTGATCCTGGCCGGCAGCGGAGCCGGCTTCACGGCAGCGGGGGCGGCCGGGGCCTTTTTCTCGTCCGCCTTTCCATTCTTTTTCCCTTCCAGCTTGCCCATGACCGCGTACAGATTCGCGTCAAACAGCATGTCCGGCGTGCCGCGCATCAGGATTTTCCCCGCAGGGTCCAGCAGGTACACCCGCGGCGTGAGCATCACGCGGTAATCCTTGAACGCCGCCGCCTTTTCATCTACCAGGGAGGGAGTATCCATCTCCAAATTCAGCAGGGCCTTTTTCACGTCCTCATTGTTTCCGGGGGCCACCGGCATGACCGTCAGGCCCGGAAATTCCTTCCGTAGGGAAACGGCCTTTTGCAAAAACTGGACAGAGCGCACATCCCGGGGATCCCAGAAAACCAGCAGCATGGGCTTGTCCCCGGAGGGGACCGTCACTTCCGCGCCCGCGGCGGTGGAAGGCAGGCTTATTTTGGGCCCGGTCTGTCCAATGTTGAGATTGCGTATTTCATACAGCTCTTCCTTCACCAGATTCCGGACCGGAACGGGACCGAAGCTGGAATCATAGCATTTGATGATGGCGTCTTTCAGCAGCTTTCCGCGTGCCGCCACCAGCCTGACGTCATCCTGGAGCATTCCCGTCGTTTCCTTCATCACCATGGCCAGCCCCAGGGCGGACAGCCCCTGGTCTTCCGGAAACTGGTTGTAATCCTTGATTTGTTCCAGAATAACGCGGCAGCGCAGGTCGCGGGAGTTGCTCAACGCATACGCCGCTTTTCCCGCTCCCTTTTCCCGGAACAGGGTATTTTCCAGGGAGTCCAGGCAAAGCACGACAATTTTCCTGGCAACGTCTCCGTTGGGGAAAGCCTGCGCCACGGCCTGGGGATGGTCCAGAAACCAAATGACAGCCGGGAGAAGGTAGGGTTTTTGAGTCTCGGGCTTTTGAAGGTCCCTCCCCACCTGCCTCCACAATTCCTGCGCCACCGGAATGGCATTCGGACGGCTCTCCATCAGTTCCGCTCTTTTTTCATCGCTCTCAGCCGTTTTGAATGCGGATTCCCAGTCGGACTGCCTCATTTGCCAGTCCGCCAGCGCATTCTTCATGCCTGCCTCGTCCGCCGGAGCCCATCCAAGCAGGCTGCATGCACCGGCTATCACGCAAAACGCTCTCTTCATACCCTGCCACTATGCCCTGATGCGTCCCGCTCGTCAATCAAACCCCGCGGCAAAACGCCTCCTATTCTTCCTTCCCCGCTTCCTTCCAGCCGTTTACGGCGCGGAACGCGCCATCCGGAGACGAACAAACCCCGGCGAATCCCTTCGCCGGGGCTGCTGTTCAACTAACTACCTATGAAGACGGTTGAGTCCTTAAGTGGATGAAGTGCTCTCTCTTTCACTGCATCCGGATCATAACCGTTATGGGTGAGACAGCCGGGCGGGAAATATGTTCAAACATTCCTTCTTTTGTATGACACAAGGTCCGCCCCCCTCCTGCGGGGGCAAAAAAGCGGCTGCGGAATTCCTTCCGCAGCCGCTCCAACTAACTACCTATGAAATCAGGGTCGTTCCTGGTGATTCGGAAGGCTCTCGTTCCTTCCTTATCGAACACCCCTGTCCATTCAGCATACTTGCATGAACCAAACGCTCAAGATTTTTCTTTCCTTTTCATGCAAAAAGCCCGGTTCCCCGCCGCCTTACGCCGCCACGAAGTTGCGTTCGTCATTGGTCAGGGCCCGCACCTGCACGGCCATGAACCTCATTTCATTAAGCATGTTCAGATAAAGGAGGGAGGAACGGGTGCGCGTCTGGTTGCGCTGGGCGCGCTTGATCTGGCGCTTGGTGGCCTTTGCCACCAGTTGAAGGAGCTGTTCCTGGGCCACCATGGTATAGTCGAACTGGATGTACGTTCCCGTCTGGAGCATCTTGCAGTATTCATCCAGAAGCTTCATGAGAGCGGTATGCACCTCCTTCAAGTCGTCCACCTGGTCAATCGTGAACGGCGTGTGGTTGTTGTCCACATACGTGAAGATGGACTCGGAAAACTGCGCCAGGCTCTGCGTGGCTTCGTTCAAATGCTCCAGGGCCTGCACGAAGTGGTAGCCCATGTCCAGGGAACGGGACTGCATCTTGTACAGGATGGGGAGAATGTCATACTTGTGGTGCTCGCTGCTGGTCAGGGCCAGGCGTTCCGCGGCGTCCGCTAGCTCTTTCAGGGCCTTCCGGTCCCCCTGGAAGAAGTTTTCCACGGTGTCATTGTAGATTTCCCGCAGCTTGAGCGTGCTGTCCACGACCTGGTGGCTGCACACGTCCAGAATGTTTTCCTCCGTAATCTGGTCAAAACGCTCTACGGAAAGCTTGTTCTCCCGCTTGCGGTGCATGATGGTGGATTTCACCAGGATGACGACCACCAGGGCCAGCAGCCCGAAGATGGCGTACACCTGCCCGTAGTGCAGGACGGTCGCCATGACGGCGGCCAGCGTGAAGGCGGCCAGGCCGGTCATGAACCAGCCGGAGATTACGGTTAGTACGCCGGTCACGCGGTAAACCGCGCTTTCCCTGCCCCACGCCTTGTCCGCCAGGGAGGAACCCATGGCTACCATGAACGTCACGTATGTGGTGGAAAGGGGGAGCTGCTTGCCCGTGGCCCACGCGATCAGCAGGGAAGCCACCGTCAGGTTCACCGTGGCGCGGATCAGGTCAAAAGCCACGCGGTCCTTGGGGTTCAGTGGCTGCGGGGCAGCATCCCACTGATGGTTCATGCGCACCAGCATGCGGGCGGGGATAAGCTTTTTCACCCCGCGCCCCAGCGCGATGGCGCTGCGCACGATGGCGCGGGCGGGGGGAACGGAGCCGAAGCGTTCAATGCCTCCTTCACCCTGCCGGGAAAGCTCCACGCCGGTGGCGATCACCGTCTTCGCCTTCTTGGAGAACCACAGCGCAAAAATCATCATGCATCCGGCGGCAAAAAGAATGTAATGGTTCACCGGAACGCCCTGCCCGGGCATCAGGCATTCCATGGCGGTGATGGAGGAGGCGGAGCCGCCGGCCTCCACTACGCCTGTGGCGTACTGGAAGGAATCCAGGCCGCCCATGAACACGCCGATGAAGTTCACGAGGTCGTTGCCCGCAAAGGCCAGGGCCAGGGAGAAGGTGCCGGCCAGCACGGTCAGGCGCAGGATGTTCGTCATGAACAGGTGCTGGAGCAGGAACATGAGCACGGAAAAACCGCCGAAGGCCACCAGCAGGGCCATGCCCAGGTTCTGGTCAATGTATTGAATGAAGGAAGGCTCCATCAGAGTGGATTCCTTCAAGCCCTTGAACACGGCAAAGTAGGCCACCGCCGTCATGGCGATGCCGCACCAGAAGCAGCCGAACCACTTGAAGCGGGACTGGTATTTGAACGTAAACGCCAGGCGGGAAACCCACATGACGATGGTGCCCACCGTGAAGGCGATGGCTACGGAAAGGAGAATGCCGGTGACGATTTCAAACGCCTTGTCCGTATTGATGAAGTCCCACACGGACTGCGTCATGTGAAGCTTGGAAATCTTGAACAGGGCCGTCGCCACGGCGGAGCCCAGAATGCCGAACACCAGGGAAACGGTGGTGGACGTGGGAAGGCCGAATGTATTGAAGGTATCCAGGAGTATCACCTCGCTGATCATCACCCCCAGGAAGAGCAGCATCACTTCGTGGTAACTGAACATGTTCGGGTGAAAAATGCCGTTGCGGGCCACCTCCATCATGCCGCCGGAGAAGCAGGCGCCCACCAGCACGCCGATGGAAGCCACGGTCAGGATCACCCGCACGGGGGCGGCCTTGGAACCAATGGCGGAGTTGAGGAAGTTGACGGCGTCATTCGCTACGCCGTTGATCAGGTCAAATGCCGCCAGAAGCAGCAGGGCTACGATGATAATCCAGTAAATTGAGTCCATAACTGTCTCTTGTGAATGGTGGGCGGAGGGCGTCCGCGAGCTGCACCACCGCCTCTTTACACGGAAACGGACGATTTTGCTACTGTTTTGTTACAGAAAAATCCTTTCGCCTTCTCAACGGGAACGGGGGAGGAAATCCAGCTCTTCAGGATCGGGCCAGCGGTGCCGGGGATAGCGCCCCGCCAAGTCTTTTTTCATCTGGCCGTAGCCGTTCCGCCAGAAGCTTTCCAGGGAGCCCGTCACCTGCCAAGGCCTCTGGCTGGGGGCCAATACCTCCACCTTCACGGTCACGGAGCCGTTGGCAATGCGCGGAGACGCCGCCACGCCGAACAGCCGCTGCACCGTAAGGCCGATCACAGGCGTGGAATCCTCCCCGTACCTCACTTTCGCGTGCTGGCCGTTGGTCAGCGTGAGGCTCACCGGAGCGTAATCGTCCAGCGCCTTCGCCTGCCAGCCGGAGAGCCAGTCCCGGAGCACGGGAATGATCTCCCTCTCCTTGATGTCCTTGTAGCCCACGGCTCCCTCGCAAACCAGGGAGATGGCAACCAGCTTGTCTTCCTCTGAAAAACGGGGGAGTTCCAGTTCCGGCATCCAGACGCTTAAACCATTCAGGCGGCGTATCCACTGCTCCACGGCGTCATCCCATTTCACCAGCTTCAAGGTTCCGTCCACCACCCTTTCCGCCAGAATGGGGGCGGCCAGCTCCGGCGGAGCGTCCCCGCGGTCCCGGTCTTCCAGCACCAGGTCTTCATACATCAGTCTCCGGTGCAGGCGCACGCGGCGCAGCGCGGCGTCAAAGACGGCCGCCTCCCCGCCGGAAAAACGCTCCGGCCAGACGGCGCGCAGCTCCTCCGGGTCAATGAGCGTACAGCGGCCCACACGGGTTTCCACCGCCTTTCCGGACAACTCCGCCACCTCCGCCGCCACAAAATGCTCCCCGTGGAACGCCACGCTGCCTTCCGCCAGCCTGCCCCCCACGCCGCCGGCCATGCGGCACGTGTTGGCGGCCACTCCGTTCCGTACGCCCACATGGTCAGCAAAGCTCTCCATCATGGCGCGGACCACGGCAGGCCGCGCCGCCGTGAAATCCGGCTCCGGCATTTCCCGGGATTTCCCCCGGCTGCCGATGGACAAAAGCTGCCGGTACGCCATCCACACTTCCCGCGCCCCGCGGGCGGAAATGCCCCAGCGGGTGCACGCCCCCGCCTCAAACCCGGCGTCCACAGCCTTTTCCACCGCGCGCCACTCCGCCTGAAAATCCGTATAGTCCGCAGAATCGCGCAGGTTGTCGTTCAAGCCGCCCTTCATCGCTACGCCCTCCCCCTGCATCAGGGCCGCAATGGCGGCAAGCTCCACCACGCACTGTTCATCCTGCCCGGCCGCCATCAGGCGCGCCAGCCGCGGCGGCAGAGGAAAAGCGGTCATCCTTCTTCCCACGTCCGTCAGGCTCCCGTCCGCCTCCGTAGCTCCCAGGGCGGCCAGCAGGTTCACGGCCCGCTGCATCACCAGGGGGTCCGGCGCATCCAGCCAGCGGAACCCTTCCGGCGCGGTTATGCCCCACGCGGCCAGATTCAGCACGGCCCCCGCCAGATCCACCCGGAAACATTCGGGCGGATCAAAATCCGCCTTCCGCGCCTGCTCCGCCTCACTCCACAACCGGAAGCAGCGGCCCGGAGCCACGCGCCCGGCACGGCCCGCGCGCTGGGCGGCGGACGCCTTGGAAATCTTCGTCAGGTGCAGCGTATCCATGCCCCTGTAGGGGTCCCAGCCGGACCGGCGCACCAGACCGGAATCAATCACCGTGCGCACCCCCTCAATCGTCAGGGAGGTTTCCGCTACATTAGTGGAAACGATGACGCGGGGATTTTTCCCCTGCTCCACGGCGCGATTCTGCTGTTCCGGGGTCAACGCTCCGTAAAGAGGAAAAACGTCCCGGCCGCCCATCCACAGCCTGCCTGCCAGCAACTCCGCCGTTTTCCGGATTTCATACACGCCCGGCATGAATACCAGCACGTCCCCGCAGGCGTCATCCTTCACCGCCTCCTTCACGGCGTCCGCCGCCTGCTCCCATACCGGAGGGGGGGATACCCTGCCGCGTCCATCGCTGACCAGCCGGGGAGCCCGGTAAACGGTTTCTACGGGATACTGCCTTCCGTGCGCCTCCAGCACCCGGCAGGAGGCGCCCATGTAATCCCGCAGGCCGGATATTTCCAGCGTGGCGGACATCACCGCCACGGCCATGTCCGGGCGCGGGCCTTCCTGCAAGTCCAATACGCGCCCCAGGGACAAATCTCCGGAGAGGCTCCGTTCGTGAAACTCATCAAACACCACGGCGCTCACCCCTTCCAGGGCGGGCCGCTCCGTCAGCCAGCGTTCCAGCATGCCGTCCGTCACGTACGCAATGCGGGTGCGGGGGGAAATGTGCCGTTCAAAGCGCACCACATACCCCACTTCCTTCCCCAGCTCCACTCCGCGCAACCGGGCCACGTGGCGCGCCAGCAGGCGCGCGGCCATCCGGCGGGGCTGAACGACGACGATCAGGCCGCGTTCCCCCAGCCCGGCGTCATCCATCATGGGGGGAACGCCGGTAGACTTGCCGGAGCCCGTGGGCGCTTTCAGCAGGATGCGCGGAGAGGGGGCTTGCAGCGCGTCCAGCAATTCTCCGCGGATTTCCTCAATGGGAAGGGAGGGGGAATCCATACCGGGTTACAGGGGAATCCGTTCATGCCCGGGCCGTTCAACCGATGCAGGCCAGCAGGAACCAGAAGAACGGCACGGTAAAGGAAGGACTGTCAATCAAATCAAAAATGCCGCCTATCCCCGGCAGCAGGGAGCCGGAATCCTTGATAGCCAGGCTGCGCTTCACCAGGGAGCCCGCCAGGTCCCCGTAAACGGACAGCAGGAAAATGAAGGAGACGCAGCCCACCAGCACCAGCATCTGGGGCATGGACAGGACGGAGACCCTGAACATCGGGAAAACCAGCCCGATGGCCGCCGCATTCGTCAGCACCCAGGAACCGAGGATGCCCTCCCACGTCTTCTTGGGGCTGATGTGGGGAATGAGCCTGCGTGAAAAAATGCGGCCTCCCAGCAGGAACCCGCTGACATAGGCAAAAATGTCCGCCATCTTCGTCACCAGAATGACCCATAGCACGCACATGACGATGGACGGATAAACATACCCTACCCTCATATAGGCCAGATGCAGGGCCAGAATGGCAAAGGCGAACAGCCAGCCGGGATAAATGAAGGAAAGCAGCGTGGTCCCGACGGAACGGAGCGCCCGGCTTCCCACCACCGGATACTTCATTTCACGGATAAAGGAAATCACGACCAGAAGGACCGGGGCGGCAAGCGCCACCAGAAGAGGAAGGGGAATCAGGAACGGGGCATTCTCCGTAGGGGCGATTTCCCGGAACTTGGTCACGTAGCACGCCCAGGACAGCAGCACGGGATACGCCGCGCCGAAAAGAAAGCTCAGGTTCGGCTGGCAGGCTTTTCTGGAACGCAGCAGCATGTGCCTCCATTCCCAGGAGGCCAGGATGCAGAAGATGCAGACCAGCCCGTAATACCCAAGTTCACGGTCCCACCACAGGGCCCCCGCCAGCAAACCCAGCAGAACCACGGTGCTGAATGAACGCTGCAGCAGAACGCCCATTTTGCTTCCGGAAGGCTTCTTGTCCTGGTTCGGTGTTCTCATCATCACGCGAAGTGTACAGAAAACCTCCGTGACCTCAATCCTGAAATGCTCCCTTCCCCGCAGGGCCATACTGGAAACATCCGCGCTCCGTCCGGCCCTCCCCCGCCGCTGACAAGGAAGGAATGCCTTCCCCGCTCCGGGAGAAATGCGGCGGCGGAAAAAGAAAAAGGCTGCCGTCAAGCGGGCGGTGCTACGGTGCACGGGAAAAAGCCTCCGGAAACCGCGTTCTCCTTCCTGTACGGCCCCAATATGACAAATGCCGGACTTCCGCACAGAATTTCAAACTTTATGGTGTATTTGTCCACTAATGAATTTGCCTCTTTCTTCCTCTCTCCCGCGCCCTGCACCCGCAGAGGATTGCAACCCCGCCGGATGCCGTTCCTTCCGGACGGACGGGGGTTCTTCCGCCCTCCGGCAGGCCCTTTCCCCCTTCCGGAAACCCGGCGCGTAAAATAGCGTCATGTGGACGTTTTATAAGATAGACAATCACCTACAAATCAGTAACACTCACATCCCAGCACTAGCTTTTTTTCCCTGATGGAGAAAACCGCACCCTTTTCCGTTATGAACATGCACTCATTCCGTTGGATTCGACTTACAGCATTCTCGGCCCTGGCCGCAGCCGCCATCACCTCCTGCGCCTCCGCGGCCACGGACTTCAACCAGGTGGGCAAGCAAATGTCCCTCCTGCTCCAGAACTTCCACTTCTCCCGCAAGGAATTCAGCGACGAACTGTCCGGAAAATTCCTGGAAACCTACCTGCGCAAGGTGGATCCCAACAAGATATTTTTCACCCAGCAGGACGTGGACGCCCTCAAGAAGAAATACGGCAGGGAACTGGACGACTACCTGATGTCCGGCCAGATGATGGACGCGGCCCAGGCCATGCACGCCCTGTACCGGCAGCGCGCCATGCAGCGCATCGCCTATGCGCGGGACCTGCTGAAAAAGGGCGGCTTTACCTTTGACAAGGACCGGTCCATTGAACGCTCCCGCCGCAAGACCGCCGCATGGCCCAAGGATGAGGCGGAAATGCAGCAGGTCTGGAAAGACATGGTGGAGGAACAGCTTCTGTCTGAAATCCTGCGCCGTGAAACCGTGGCGCGCCTGGCGAAGGAACAGAACAAGCCCGACCCGCTGGCCAATGAAAAGCCTGCGGAGGAAAAACTGCTCATGCGTTATGAACGCATCCAGCGCAACATTCAGGAAACGGACCTGGAAGACGTGGCGGAAACCCTGCTCAGCGCAGTAGCCATGACCTATGACCCGCACACGGACTACATGGGCGCCCGCCAGGTGGACCGCTTCAAGATTTCCATGGGCACGGAGCTCACCGGCATCGGCGCCCTGCTGGGCAGTGAAGACGACGGCTCCACCAAAATCACGGGTATCGTCGTGGGCGGTCCGGCTGACAAATCCGGAGAGCTCAAGCTGAACGACCGCATCGTGGCCATTGACTCCAACAACTCCGGAGAAATGGTGGACATCCTGTTCCTGAAGCTGGACAAGGTGGTGGACATGATCCGCGGGGCTGAAAACACCCAGATGCGCCTGAAGGTGGAACCGGCGGACGCTCCCGGCCAGGCCAAGATCATCACGCTGACCCGCTCCAAGGTGCCGTTGAAGGACGAACTCGCCAAGGGCGAAATCATCGAACTCACCGGAGCGCCGGAAGGGCAGAACCGCATCGGCGTGCTGAGCCTTCCCTCCTTCTATGCGGACATGGAAGGCGGCGACCGCCGCTGCGCCAAGGACGTCAAAAAAATCCTGGAACGGATGAACAAGGAAAACGTGGACGGCCTGGTCATTGACCTGCGCAGCAACGGCGGCGGCTCCCTGGAGGAAGTGCGCCTGATGACGGGCTTCTTTACCGGGAACGGCCCCGTGGTGCAGATCAAGGACACCCGCGGCAACGTGGACATCAAATCCGCCCACAACCGCCAGAAGCTTTTCAACGGCCCCATTGTGGTGCTCATCAACAAGCTCAGCGCCTCCGCCTCTGAAATTCTGGCCGCGGCCCTCCAGGACTACGGCCGCGCCGTGATCGTGGGGGATGACTCCACCTTCGGGAAGGGTTCCGTGCAGCAGCCGGTGGACATCGGCCAGTACCTGCCCTTCTTTGCAGCCAGGGACCGTGCCGGCCTGCTGAAAGTCACCACCCAGAAATTCTACCGCGTGGCGGGCGGCTCCACCCAGCTCAAGGGCGTGGAGAGCGACATTCAGCTTCCCACCGCTACGGCGGCGTTTGAACTGGGGGAAGACATTCTGGACTACGCGATGCCCTATGACCAGATCACGCCCTGCACCAATTACAAAAAGGACTCCTCCATCACGGCCATGCTGCCCGCATTGAAGGAAGCCAGCGCGAAGCGCGTGGAAAAAGACCGCGACCTCCAGATTGCCAGGGAAGACATCGCCATGATGAAGCAGCGCATCAAGGACAACAAGCTCTCCCTGAACAAGAAGACGCGGGAACAGGAAAACTCCACGCTGGAAGAGCGCCGCAAATCCATCAACAAGGAACGCAAGGGCCGCTTTGCGGAAATGGCCAAGGAAGACGCCACCAAGTACAAGATTTACCGCCTGACGCTGGACGACGTCAACGCCAGGGAGCTTCCCCTGGCGGACCCGGACAAGGACAACGAACAGTTCATGCACCTGGCGGAAGACCCCACGGCGGAACTGGACGACTCCCCGGAATATCCCTCCGGCCTTGACCCGGAACTCCGCGAAGGCATCAACATCGTCCAAGACATGTTGAAGCTGGAATCCTCCGGAAAATAACGGTCCCTTCCCCATTCCTTCCCACTCGCCCCGGTTTCCTCCAGGAACCGGGGCCCTTTTTTTCCGGGGTAAAAGGCGGCCGCCGCTCCTTCCGGAACGTGCCGGAATGAATCCGGGACTTGCCAGCCGGGGTGAAATAAGGCAGTATCTTTGCCCGTCAGCAATGAGCACCATCATGAATACGACATATAAAATTGCCATCGGCGCGGACCACGCCGGAGTCGACCTCAAGGAAACCGTAGTAGAACTCCTCAAGGCATGGGGCCATGAAGTGACCGACATGGGTACCATGACCAAGAATTCCTGCGATTATTCCGACTACGCCAATGAAGTCGCAAGCAGCATTGCTGACGGTACCAACGACCGCGGCATCCTCATCTGCCGGTCCGGCATCGGCATGAGCATCGCCGCCAACCGCTGGGTGGGCGTGCGCGCCGCCCTCTGCCGCACGGCCCCCGCCGCGGCCCTTTCCCGCCAGCACAACGATTCCAACCTGCTGTGCCTGGCCTCCGCCTATGTGGACAATGAAAGCGTGGAAGACGTGCTGGACGCATGGCTGCACGCGGACTTTGAAGGCGGCCGCCATGAACGCCGCGTCGTCAAATCCTCCGGCAGCCCCCTGCAATGGACGGACCCCGAACTGGCCGCGTTCATCCAGGAGGAAGGCCGCCGCGAAAGCAACAACATTGAGCTGATCGCCTCTGAAAACTTCGCCTCCCCCTCCGTCCGGGAAGCCCAGGGCTCCCTGCTGACCAACAAATACGCGGAAGGCTATCCCGGCAAGCGCTGGTACGGCGGCTGCGAGGTAGTGGACAAGGTGGAACAGCTTGCCATTGACCGCGTGCTGAAAATCTTCGGCGGGGACCATGCCAACGTGCAGCCCCACTCCGGCTCCCAGGCCAACATGGCCGTTTACTTCTCCGTATTGAAGCCCGGCGACACCATTCTTACGATGGACCTTTCCCACGGCGGCCACCTCACCCACGGCCACCGCGCGAACTTCTCCGGCAAGCTGTACAACGTAGTTCACTACGGCGTATCCCAGGAAACGGAAGCCATCGACTATGACGCGCTGGAAAAACTGGCCCTGGAAGTGAAGCCGCAGATGATCACGGCCGGAGCCAGCGCCTATTCCCGCACGATCGACTTTGAACGCATGGGCCAGATCGCCAAGGCCTGCGGCGCCTACCTGTTCGTGGACATGGCCCACATCGCGGGCCTGGTGGCCGGCGGACAGCATCCGAACCCGGTTCCCTATGCGGACTTCGTCTCCTCCACCACGCACAAATCCCTGCGCGGCCCGCGCGGCGGCTTCGTAATCTGCAAGGAGGAATACGCCAAGAAGCTTGACGCCGCCGTCTTCCCCGGCATGCAGGGCGGCCCTCTCATGCACGTGATTGCCGCTAAGGCGGCCTGCTTCGGGGAAGCGCTGAAACCCGAATTCAAGGACTATGCGGCCCAGGTCGTGAAAAACGCCAGGGCCATGGCGGCCAAAATGGCGGAACTCGGCTTCCGCGTCGTCTCCAACGGCACGGACAACCACGTATTCATGGTGGACCTCCGCAACAAGGGCATCAACGGGGCGGACGCGCAGGAAGCCCTGGATCGCGTGGGCATCACCGTGAACAAGAATGCCATCCCGTTTGACACGGGTTCCCCCATGAAGCCCTCCGGCATCCGCATCGGCACGCCCGCCGTGACCACCCGCGGCATGAAGGAAAAAGACGTGGAACAGGTAGCGGAATTCATCGCCCGCGCCCTGGCCCTGTACGTAGGCGACCAGGTCTGCCCTAATCCGGAAGGCTTCGCCCAGCTCAAGGAGGAAGTCTCCGCTTTCAACCGCAACTTCCGCCTGCCTCACTAATCAAATTGCTCTTTCACGTTCAAGCCGTCCCATTGCCAGCAATGAGACGGCTTGCGTTTTTCACAAGAAAAGAGGGAAGTGCCGCGAGCTGCTTCAAGGAGCATCCCTTTCCGCGTTCAACTCCCTCCGGTACACTAGCGAGGATCTGCCGGGATGTTTCCCCCACCCCCTGTAGCCGCCATATAACAGGCGGCTACATCGGCAATGCCATGGCCGTTGGAAAGGGGCGCGTTCTGCCTGGGGATGCGGTACCGGCCGCCCACCAATCCTCCGCCATACGTACTGACCGGATCACAGTAAGTGGTTATATGGTCCAAGACGCCGGCAGCGACCGCCAAACGGTCTGCACCCAGCGCCTGCAAGGAATTACCGGACAATCCCGCAGCATTCACCGCGACGCCGCCAACCGGGAGAGGTGACCCTACATTGGCCGCCACCCCGAATTGGGCCATGCCGCCGCCCAGGGAATGCCGGTGGCCTGCAAGGACACTATTCCCGGCACATGATTCAACAAATGGCGAATCAGTCCCGCCGCCCTAACGTAGCAAATGTCACAGGAATACAACTGGAAAATATCCGTCAATACGTTGGGAACCAAGACACCCCAATGTCCCGTATCCGTCTCCCGGAAGGCAACATAAATGTTATTGCCCGAGCACTTGATGTAGGCATTAAACCCATGGCGCACATGGACATGCCCACTAACGGGATCGTACCCGGTTGCACCGCCAAAAGGAGAGAAGGCATGATTCAGGGAGGACAATGGAACGCCTGGCAGAAGGGCTGCGTCCGGATGCGGCGCCATTCCCATCAGATACCCTCCGGCTCCCGGATTAAGGTAGGCATACCGGGAAAAAGTGATCCAAGTGGGAATGCGGGCAGGATAATGCGTATTGTCCCTGTAATGGAGGCGGCAACTTATCACCGCCGTCACAATGCCGGCCAATATCTGGACTAAGGCGGAATGCCGGGTCAGAGGCAACCCCGAAAGCCTTTCCATGATATAATTATAATGAGGAAGCGCCGCATGGCCTTCCTGAACGAGAAAGGCATCCAGCCTGCGCCTTCCATCCTGGCGGGAAAAATACCTGGTTGCTATAAAGTCAAACAAGTGCCTGAGATGAAGTAATGGAGTCATGGTATTTATCGAATTGAATTTTGAATATAATTCAGCACATCACGTTCTTCATCCGTCAGCGTGCCGCCCAATTGCTCTTTTCTGGACAAAATCTCCCGGGAGAACAGGAGGGCGTCCTGGTATAGAGACGCGATCTGGTTCTGTTCCAGTTGGTCCAGGGCTTCAAACCCCTTCAGCTTGCCCAATTGGGTTTCCACCCACTTCCTGATTTCCCGTTCGCCGGGTTCAGGCGCAGAGTTCGTAAACTTTTCCCATTCCTCCAGCCAGGTATTCGGGATTTCCACTTCAGACAGAGCCTGGAGCACTTGCTGCTCCAGATCATCCAGCTTGCCTTCCAGCCGTTCCATTTTTTCCAAGAACTGCTTTTCATCCGATTCCGGAAAATGGAAGGATGAATCATTATTTTTCTCGTCAGACATGATGTTTCAACATGGGTTGCGGTTTGCCGCCGCATCCGGAAAGGACGCGTCCAGCGGCAAACGCTGCACGAATACCCTAGCCTCCCGCGTCCGGAAAGAAAACAGGGGCTTTCCCAATACGGGGAACCATCATTCACAACAGCCATGCGCGCCTTTCAGCGGCATGGAAAAACCCGGCATGAACAAATGCCGTTTATACCGCCACCGTGCAGCCGCAGCTTCCGGCTACTTCCCTTCCCCTCCCAAACGGCTCTCCATGGACAACAGGGTGCACTTGGCGGCAAGCCATGCGTCCCGGCCCTTGAGAACCATCATTTTATCTCCCACGCTGGAAGCATAGGCCTTTTCCGCATCCCGAAAGAGCTGCTCCAGATACTTGACCAGTTCCTTCTGGACGGCGATGGCTTCTTTCAGAGATCCGGCGTTGTTTCGGCGGAATTCCAGCAAGTTCAAGTTGGCCCGCGTCACTTCCTCCCAGGGAACCATGCCGGACTTGTACTGTTCCTGCGCCAGTTCAGCCATGCTGGATAAAAGCCGTTCCCTTTCCTTGAGAAGGGATTTCAAGGTTTCTTCCGCCGGGGAAACGGCCGAAAAGCAGGCGAAACAAAGTATGATCAGGGTAGTTTTCATTACTCCCCTTTTATCCCCTCCCTTCATTCTGTCAAGATGGAAAGGAACGTATCGCTTTGAAACAAAGAAGCTCTCGAAGATGAAAAACAGCGCGGCACGGACAAACATAGCCACCTCCGGAAAGAATCCCCAGCCGGGAATTCTTTCCTTTTATCCCGCCTTTCTCCTTCTTCCGGGGCCGCTCATACGCCGCCGGCCTTCCGGACCGGGGCGGACCATTCCTTGCCGCTTACATCCGTCAGCACTACGGAAAGCGGACCTTCCGGAACCGCAGAAAGCGCGGCGGGGAGTGTTACGCCGGCCCTGGCCCCCAGCGGAACGACCAGCCCGAAGGCGCCCGGCTTGACCTTTGCCAGATAAGCGTTCTCCATAGCGGAGGGGGGAAGCGCGGAAAGCTGGTCCGCCTCCATTTTCCACAGGGTGTTGCCCTGGCCGTCCGTCAGCCTGATGCGGACGAGGAAGGAGCCGTAGGTATCCACGCCTTCCGTGCGGAATACGTTGAAGCGCAATTCCTGCCCGGACAGGGAGGCCCCGCTGACTTCCAGCAGGGGCTTCACGGATTTGTTATGGAGCGGCCCCCATACGCCGCCATGAAAGAACTGGTTGGTTCCCAGCGTGACCAGCATCATGAACACGGATCCCCAGATGGAAACGCGGGCCATGCGGCCGTATCCCAGCGGCAGCGGACCGGACCCCACCCAGGCAAACAGGGAGGAACGGCGCGCGCAGCACGGAAGTTTGGAAAGCCTGCCGTCCAGCGAACAGGAACCGCCCCCGGTCAGGAACAGGAGCAGTCCGGCGCACATGCCCAGAATGCCTATCTGCCATTCGTCCAGGCAGGTGGTTCCCAGCCAGCCGGAACCCAGCAGAATGCCCAGCGCCAGGCAGAAAACGCCCACGCTCGCCAGGCGCGTCAGCAGCCCCAGCATGAGCATCAGCCCCACCAGGAATTCAATGATGGTAAACGCCACCATGAACCACCAGAGTTCGGACGGGTGCGTCACCAGATATTCAATGACCGGCTTGATTCCCAGCGCATTGGGAAGGAAGTGGTTGAATTTGACGCCGATGTATCCCGGATCATCCGGAATCAGCTTGTTTTCCAGCACCAGGCGGCGCCAGAACGCGGAGAAGTACGTCCAGCCTACTACCAGACGCAGAGGGAGGGCCATTACGGCAGCCCAGCGGTAGGCTTCGGGCTGCATGGCGGAATCATGGGAATGTTCTTCTTTCATCTGGTCAAATTCTTCAGTATTCCGCCATCCTATTTCCGTCGGAAAAAAATCAAAGGATAAAATGCCCGGTCCGTGACAGCGGACGCGTCAAAGATTTACCGGGAGGCCATGCCGTCCCACACCGGGAAGTAATAATGCAGGGAGGGCGCGGGTTCATTCAGCAGACGGTAGTGCCACCATTCCGGAGAATAGTTGGCGAACCCCTGCTTTTCAAAAGCCTTTTTCAGAATCATCCGGTTCCGGTGCTGGACCGGGGTCACCAGCGTGGTATCCGTAGCGGAACTGGGGTCCAGCAGGTCATGATGGCCGCCCATGTCCACGGGCTTTCCGGTTTTGGCATACAGCAGGGAGACGTCCACAGCCACGCCGCGTGAATGTTCCGAGAAGTCGCGCACGTAGTGGTCCCCGAACACCTTGGCCTTGTCAATGTTCGGGTAATACCGGGCTTTCATCTTCTGGTCTCCGGCGTCCGCGCCCCATTTGCAAATGTCCAGCACGGCGGTGTGGGGGCGGTAGGCGTCATAGATTTCCAGCAGGTAGCCCTGCCTGTACAGGTCTTCCGAGACTTTTTTCAGGGCGTGCGCCGTCTGGGTGCGCAGGATGGCGCGCCTGCCGTGGTAGCCGTCCAGCGGACGCCCCACGAAATTGTCATACCCGGCATACTTCAGGTTGGTCTTCACCAGCGGAGCCACCTGGTCCACGTACACAAAGCCCGGCTGCATCACGGGCTGGAGGGGCTGGTTGAAAGAGGGCTTGAATTCCCCGCTGCCTGAGCAGGAAGCCAGTAAAATGAAAATGCCGCATGCCGCGGCCACGCAGGTCTTCATGACCACGGAGCGTAGCACGGCATGCGGCGCAAATCCGGTCAGGATTCCGTCATTTCCAGGAATCCCTTGATCTTGCTGATGCGCGTGGGATGGCGCAGCTTGCGGAGGGCCTTGGCCTCAATCTGGCGGATGCGTTCCCGCGTGACGCTGAACTGGCGCCCCACTTCCTCCAGGGTGCGGGGGCTGCCGTCCCGGAGGCCGAAGCGCTGTTCAATAACCTCGCGCTCGCGGTCCGTAAGGGTGTCCAGCACATCCTTGATTTTCTCTTTCAGGAAGGAGAAGGAGGCTTCCTCCATGGGATTTTCCGCCGCCTTGTCTTCAATGAAGTCACCAAAGGAGGTGTCGTCGGAATCCCCTACGGGGGCTTGCAGGGAAATGGGCTGCTGGGCCATTTTCAGCACGGAACGCACGCGTTCCACGGGCAGGTGGATTTCCTCCGCGATTTCCTCCGGCGTAGGTTCGCGGCCGTATTCCTGCACCAGCTGTTTCTGAACGCGCATCAGCTTGTTGATGGTTTCAATCATGTGCACGGGAATGCGGATGGTGCGGGCCTGGTCCGCAATGGAGCGGGTGATGGCCTGGCGGATCCACCAGGTGGCATACGTGGAGAATTTGTAGCCGCGGCGGTATTCGAACTTTTCCACCGCCTTCATCAGGCCCATGTTGCCCTCCTGAATGAGGTCCAGGAAGGAAAGGCCGCGGTTGGTGTACTTCTTGGCAATGGAAATGACCAGGCGCAGGTTGGCTTCCACCATCTCGTCCTTGGCCCGGCGGGCTTCGCGGAGCCACTTGCGGAGCTCCTGATAGGCTTCCCCCATTTCATCCGCAGTCATCCACATGCGCAGTTCCAGTTCCGCAAGGTGTTCCTTGAGCTCCTTGTTGGACGGGTCCTGGGCTACCTTCTTCTGCATGCGGAGCACGCGGTCGCGGGCCTCGTCAATCATGGAGCAGAAATCCTCAATCACCTTGTGCTTGAAGTACAGGCGGCCGAAGAGCTTCACCAGAACGCCGGTGATCTTGTCAAACTCCGCCTGGCGGGCCTTCACGGACTTGGCGGCCTCCTTGCTGCGGTACAGCTTGCGGAAGGCGCTGGAAGCGTCCTGATGGGTCTGCTGGATTTGGGCGCAGAGCTGGGCCAGCCCCTTCATGTAGCGTTCGCGGGAGTCGATCTTCTTGTCAAGGATGACGCGGTCAAAGCGTTCCTCGTTGTCCAGCAGGCGGTAGGCCACGTCCAGATAGGCGTTCGCAATGAAGCCGAAGCGGTGCACGCAGCGCTGGACGTTCTGTTCCGCATCCTCAATCCTCTTGGAGATGGCCACTTCCTCTTCACGGGTGAGCAGGGAAACCTGGCCCATCTGCTTCAGGTACATGCGGACGGGGTCGTCCAGAATGTCCATCTTGGCTTCAAGCTTTTCCTCCTCGTCTTCTTCCTCCGTGTTGATGCGGGTGCGGTCCGTGTAGCTGTCCACGTCGGACGCGTCAATGATGTCAAACGCCATGCTGCGCAGGCGGTCCATGATGGCCTCATAGTCCTGCTGGTCAACGATGTCGTTGGGAAGGGAGTCATTGATGTCGTCAAAAGTCAGGTAGCCCTGCTCCTTGGCGAGCTTGATCAGTTCACGGATTTTTTCCTGGATTTCCGGGGCGTCAATCGGATTCGTGACCTTGCGGCTGGCGGCCCTCTTGCGTTCCTCTTCCAGGATTTCGCTCAACTTCTTGGGAGCTTCCGCCTTAGCGGCAGGCTTGGAGGCCTTCTTTTCGGCGGGTTTCTTTTCCGCCGGCTTGGCAGGAGCCTTCTTGGCGGCGGGAGCGGCGGCTTTCTTGGCCGGTGCGGCCGCGGGCGCCTTTGCCGGAGCCTTTTTGGCGGGTACTGCGGCCTTCCCGGCGGCAGGGGCCGGAGACGCCTTTTTCACCGGGGCTTTCTTTTCCGCTGAGGGCTTGGCGGCTGCGGGCTTTTTAGCCGCCGGAGCGGCGGCCTTGGCGGGGGCTTTTTTGGCAGGGGCTGCCTTGGAAGTGGTTTTGGAAGTTTTTGCGGCAGGCTTGGACGCTACTTTTTCCTTGGATTCAGAAGCTTTTTTGCTGGCGGAAGTCTTCTTGGGAGAAGAGGAGGATGGGTCACCGGATTTGGACATATCTTGAAAAGAAGAGGGCACAATTCACCATTATATCAATACCCGGAGGTATCGAGGCACTACATTGTACCCAGCAAACGCTTCAAGTCAACACTAAGTTTGGATAATTCCAGCCTTCTGGCGGCGTCCGTGGAGGGGTCCGCCAATTCCGCCATCAGGGACGCGATATGCCTTTCCAGGGCCGCCTTCGCAATGCCGGAGCAGGCTTCCTGGACGCTCCGGTCCACATCGGGGATGGGCACCGGGTCCAGGTTCAGCAGGTTCAGGGCATCCCGTTCCGGCTGTGGCAGGGACGCCAGAAAAGCCTGAATGGCCGCGGGACTGTCCGGAGAAGGAAGCCGTGCCAGGATTTTTTTCAGGATTCCCCCCCCTTGCAGCATCCGCATCGGCTCCAGCAATTCTTCAATACGGTCCACGATGAGCCCCTGGGCACGGGCGTTCTGGAGGGACAACTCGCAAAGCACGGCCACGGCGCGGTCCATCTTCACGGGGGGCTGCGTCTGAGGAACTTCCGCAGCCGCCGCACGATCCGCGGACTGTGCCTGTTCCCTTCCCTTGCGGCGTCCGGCCGTCCTGACGGCGCTCCGCAGGTCATTCACGGTCGTGCGCATCCTGGTGGCGACGTCCGCCGTTGCCAGGTCGCGGGCCACGGGGTCGCTCATGCAGGCCAGCAGGGCCGTCATCTCACGGGCAAAGGCGGCGCTGGCGGCGGCGTCAGTCAGCAGGCCGCGTTCCTTGGCGCGTTCAATGCGGACCTCAAAGAAAGGACGGGCCTGCTCCACCATCTCTGAAAACGCTTCCTTCCCTTCCCTCTTCATGAAGGAGTCCGGATCGTCCCCCTCCGGAAGATTCACCAGGTAAACATCCTTGCCGAATGGGGCCAGCTCCCGGAAGGCGCGGTCCGCCGCCGCCATGCCCGCCTTGTCCGCGTCAAAACATACGACAATGCGGGAGGCATAGCGTGAAAGCGTTCTGGCGTGCTCCGGCGTGAACGCCGTTCCCAGAGGAGCCACGGCAAAGGAAATGCCGGCCTCATGGCAGGCGATGACGTCAAGCTGCCCTTCGCACAGCAGGGCCTTGCCGCTCTTCCCCATGGGGCTGCGCGCCCTGTCCAGGGCAAACACCACATCCCCTTTCTTGAAAATGGACGTTTCCGGGGAGTTGACGTACTTGCCCACGTTTTCCTGGGGCCGCAGAATTCGTCCGGAGAACGCCACGCATTCCCCGTACACATTGTTAATGGGGAACATCAGCCTGTCCCGGAACCGGGCGTACAGGTCCCCGCGCTCTCCGCGGTTGGCAAGGCCGGAATCTATCAAAACCTGGTCCGGAAGCCCCTCCTTACGCGCCCAGGCCAGGAACTCCCGTGAAGAATCAGGAGCCCAGCCCACCTGCCAGCGCTTCGCCATGTCCGCCCCGTATCCGCGGGAATTCAGGTAGGCCCTGGCCTCCGCCGCCTTCGGGGAACGGAGCAGGAGCCTGTGAAAAAACTCGGCCGCCTTCTTATGGGCCACCAGCAGGGCCGTGCGCGCCTTGCGCCGCTTTTCCTCCGCGGCGTCATACACTTCCTCCACCAGGGTAATGCCGGCTTTTTCCGCCAGCCGCCGCACGGTATCCGCAAAGCCCAGGTTTTCCATCTTCATCACGAAGGTGATGGCGGATCCCCCTTCCCCGCAGCCGAAGCATTTGAAGTTCTGCCGGGTCTGGTCCACGATGAAGGAAGGCGTCTTCTCATTATGGAACGGGCAGCACGCCTTCCACCGGGACCCGGCCCTTTTCAGGGAAAGATAGGAACCCACCACATCTACAATGTCCGTGGCTTCCAGAACGCGCCGGATGCTGTCTTCATCAATCCTTCCCATAAGGCGCGGCCAGTCTATCACAGCCCCGCCGGGTGCACAAGAAGACAGAATCAGGACGCCATTCACAGGAAAACAGGGGGAGGAAACAACCGGGCGCGCACTGGAAAAACAAAGGAGCTCCCGTGTTCCTCAGGAAAACCGGGTGAAACGGCGCGGCGGCATCCGGCCTCCCCGTCCGCACGGAACGCATTTCCCCATTGAGCGCGGGCGCGGAACGTGTTAGCCTGTCTGCATGAAGCACATTCACCTTCTGTTGCTGGCTCTGCTGGCCCTGTTCGCCGGCTCCCCGTTCCGGGCGACCGCGGAGGAATCCTTCCGCGACCGGGTAGTGGTCATTCCGGTGGGGGAGGACTCCCTGACCAGCAAGCAGAGCTTCGGCTTCATGAACCGCATCCTGAAGCGGGCGCAGGAGGAACAGGCGCGCGCCGTGGTGTTTGACCTGAACACGCCCGGCGGCCTGGCCTGGGAAACCAGCGAGATGATGATGAAAAGCATCCAGCCGCTGACCATCCCCACTTACGCCTACGTGAATCCCAAGGCCATGTCCGCCGGGGCGCTCATCTCCGCGGCGTGCGACAAGATTTACATGGCGCCCGTCTCCTCCATCGGCGCGGCGGGCATCATCACCTCCTCCGGGGAGGAGATGGACCCCGTCATGCGCAAGAAGGCGGAAAGCGCCTTCTGGGCCTTCACCCGCTCCGTGGTAACAGAAAAGGGCTACCGCCCGGAAGTAGTGAAGGCCATGATGATCCCTTCCGACCAGGAGCAGCAATTCGGCCCCGTCAAGCTGGAAAAAGGCGCGCTCCTGACCCTGACGGGCAAGGAGGCCGCCACGCGGCTGGAAGACGGCAGGCCCCTGCTGGCCCAGGGAACGGCCACCTCCGTCACGGACCTGCTGGCCCAGGAGAAGGTGGACGCCCCCACGGTCACGGCGGAACCCACCGCCTTTGAACGCATCGGCCTCTGGATTGCGTGGGCCTCCCCCATACTGATCCTGCTGGGAATCGGCGGCATCTACATGGAATTCAAGACGCCTGGGTTCGGCATCGGCGGCATCGTGGCCATTGCCGCGTTTGCCCTGTTCTTCTTCGGCAACAACATCGCCGGGAACCTGGCCGGTTATGAAACGGCGGCCCTGCTCATTCTGGGCGTGGTCCTGCTGTGCGTGGAATTCTTCGTCATCCCGGGCACCTTCATTGCGGCCATTGCGGGCGGTATCTGCATCTTCCTGGCCCTGTTCGGCGGCATGATCAGCTCCTGGGAATGGGACCACATCATCCGGGACGGACAGTGGGACGACGTCAACACGCTGGCGATGGTCCTGGGCATCCCCCTCCTGAAACTGGCCCTGGGCCTGACCGGGGGCGCCATCCTGATCGCCGTGCTGATGAAGTACCTGCCGGACTCTGTCCTGATGCGCCGCGTCACGAACGCCACGGTCAGCGGTGGCCCCGCCGGGGAAGCCGTCAACATTGCGCGCGTGCAGGTAGGCGACCGGGGGAACGCCGTCACGGAACTGAAGCCCAACGGCAAGGCCATGATCCATGGCGAAATATGCGAGGTTTTCTCTCGACAAGGCATACTGATTAAGGGTACCCCTGTGCGCGTCGTGGACATCCGTCCGTTCGACCTCGTCGTCGTCAGGGACGAATCCCCCTCCGGGGACTGACGCCATCACGCTTTTCACTCACTGCCATGCCTCTCACCGTTGGACTCATTTCCCTGGGCTGCCCCAAGAACCTGATCGACTCTGAAATCATGATCGGCCACATGCAGAAGGCCGGCATGACCATGACTCCGGAACCTGAGCTGGCGGACGTGATGGTGGTCAACACCTGCGCTTTCATTGACCAGGCCAAGCAGGAAGCCATCGACGCCATTCTGGACGTCGTGCGCGCCAGGGAAAGCGGTGCCTATCCGGAAAACCAGAAGCTCATCGTGGCAGGCTGCCTGTCCCAGCGCTTTCAGAAGGAACTGCCCGCCCTGCTGCCGGAGGTGGACGCCTTCATCGGCCCGGACCAGATCACCAGGCTCCCGGAAATCATCACGGAGGTGATGGACCGGACCGTGCAGGACCGGAACTTCATCCAAGGCAAGTGCAAGTACGTGCCGGACTGGGACACGCCGCGCTACCGCCTTACTCCCCCGCATACGGCCTACATCAAGATAGCGGAAGGCTGCAACCACGGCTGCGCCTACTGCATCATCCCGATGATCCGGGGACGCCACCGCAGCCGCTCCCAGCAGGACGTGGTGCGTGAAGCGGAAGCCCTCATCCGGTCCGGCGTGAAGGAAATCTGCCTCATTGCGCAGGACATTACCTACTACGGCATGGACAAATGGACGGATGCGCGCCCGAACCGCCGCAGCGCGGTGGATTCCTCCCGCGGAGAGTCCCTGGCCTCCCTGATCCGCGCCCTGAACGCCATTGAAGGGGAATTCTGGATCAGGCTTCTTTACACCCACCCCGCCCACTGGAGCGACGAACTGACCGCCGCCATCGCGGAAAGCCCCAAGGTGGCCCGCTACGTGGACATCCCCCTCCAGCACATTTCCGACAACATGCTCAGCGCCATGCAGCGCGTGACGGACGGGGACTACATCCGCAACCTCCTGCGGGACATCCGGAAGGCCGTTCCGGGAATCGCCATCCGCACCACCTTCATCACCGGATTCCCCGGAGAGACGGAGGACGACCATCAGGAATTGATGGAGTTCATTGAGGAGTTCCGCTTTGAACGGGCCGGCATCTTCACCTTCTCACGGGAGGAAGGCACGAAGGCCTACAAGATGCCGAACCAGGTGCACCACCGCACCAAGGCGCGCCGCTACAATGAAGCCACCATGCTCCTGACCCGCCTTGCCTCGGAAACGGGCCAGGAACAGATCGGCAGGAAAATCCGCGTGCTGGTGGACGCTCCCGGCGTTGCCAGAACGGAATGGGACGCCCCGGACATCGACGGCACCGTTTCCGTCCCCCTGACGCTGCCCGTCGGCGAATTCGCCACCGTCACCGTAACGGATGCCGTGGCGTATGAACTGACGGCAGAATAAGATTCCGCGGGCGGCTGGATGGGAGCATCAGAGACAAGAGCGACAGGCACGGCGCAAGCCGGGATATATCTGATCCCTTATCACTCATCTCCGGCATCTGAGCCAAAGGCGCTTATTGTTTCACGCTTGATTCCGGGAGAGGCGCGCTGGCCGGAGGGGCTTCCTGCGGTGCGGCTCCCGAAGGTGACGGAGAAGCGGAATCCGGAACGGGGACCAGGGAAGTATTCATCCGGGACAAATCCAGTTCGCGGGAAGCCGCAGCGGCTTCCGGACTGACGGCGCCCATGTTCGCGGGCAACGGAAGCAGGGCTCCGTCCGGACCGACCATGTCGGGAGCGGTGACGGGATAAAAGCCCATCATTTCCTGCGGATTGACGATTTCCGACAGACTCACGTAGCCCTGGCTGCCGTCCTCAAACTCAACCTTGGCGAACAAATCACCGCAAACCAGCACCTTCCCGGTTTTCACGCCGCCCCTGACGGTTCCGCTCGTGGAAAAATTATTCTCCGGATTCTGCTCGAACACCATCATTTTTTCCTTCTTGAACGTAACGGATTCCCCCGGCTTGTAAAATGCCTGGTCCGCCTTGTTCTTGGCCGCCATTTTCTTGGAAGTGATGCCTACGGGATCCAGCGCTGAACTCTGGCGGTCCCAGGCATTCAAATGCTTGTTCGGACCGCAGGAAGCCAGCAGCACCAGCAGAGCGGAAGGGAGAAGTGCCAATTTCATTTGCCGGGCATCTTAACTGCCACAGATTGCGGATGGAAGCAGAATTTGCGCCTGTTGATGCAGGATGCCGTTTCAACAAGAAAAATCCCGGCTTTCCCGCCAATAAGCGTTCCTTCGTGCTGGACAGTCAAGAAAACTTCCGTACAGGCTTGCAGCATATCAACCTCACTTCCAAATGATCAAGGGATTTTTCCCGGCGCTTTTCCTGGTTGTTTCGTCATGCTGCATGATGAAGGCAAAAGAAACCCAGGGCAGCACTCTGATGCGCCCCCCCTGATGACTCGGACGGAGCCCCCTCCCTTGTCCTGCCGCGGGTCCGGCGCCTGCTTCGATTACTTCTCCACGCCGCTCTGCAAATACAAAATCCGCAGGGCGGAAGAAATCATGCCCGACTCCTGCCGGGCCCCTTCACTTCATGGAAGGAAGACGGAAAAAAGCGGAGACCGGGATTTTCCATCAACAAACAGGGAACCCCGGCCATCATGCTGTTCCCCGCAGCGGAACCTATTCCATCCCTGAAACACGCTCCCGGCAGGCAGCCGGGGCCGGGAAAAGTAAGCGGTTCCCCAGGCGGGGAAAAACAGGCCGTCCTTACGGATTCCCTTCCCCGCTCTCTTCCCGGGGAAACCTCAAATCATGGCGCAAAGGCAACGTATTAGGCTTGCCGCATTCCTCCCGGCAATGCTATTCTGCCACCTGCGGTTCCCACGTTTGGCACAGTTCCATCCGGGGGAACCGTTCAAGCATTTGTTCTGTTATGGATGAGAAGAGATTAGCCGGCGTAGTTCTGCCATTGTTCTCCCTGCGCCGCAACAACGACCACGGCATCGGGGATCTGACGGCTCTGCGCCAGTGGATTGACTGGGCGGCGGATGCCCATGTGGGATTTCTCCAATTGCTGCCCGTCAACGCCCTGGGCCGGGACGAAAACCCTTCCCCCTATTCCGCCATCAGCTCCGTGGCTCTGGAACCCCTGTACCTTTCCCTGGAACCCTGGACCATCCCCGGCCTGGAAGAACGCGTATTCAATGAAACCGGGGACACGCTCCCGTGGGAACAACCCTCCGGCCCGAATCTGGTAGACTACCCCAAGGTCAGGTTCTGGAAAATGTGGATTCTGCGGGGCGCATGGAACAACTTTAAAACCAAGCCGGAATATGAGGGCATCATGCCCAAGTTCAGGGAATGGGTGAAGGAACAGGGAAGCTGGCTGGAAGACTTTGTCTGCTTCCAGGTTCTCTGCGACCTGTTCGGCACGGAAATCTGGTGGCACTGGCCGGAGCAGGACCCGGCCCGGGCCAAAACCATCGCCGCCGATTACGAGGAAGAAAAGGACTTTGCCCGCTGGCTCCAGTGGCTCTGTGAAAAGCAATGGGAATTCATCCGGATTTATGCGGACGAACGCAACGTGAAACTGATGGGGGACATCCCCATCGGCGTTTCCCTGTGCAGTGCGGACGTCTTTTTTGAACGCTACCTGTTTGATACGGACTGGTGCGGAGGCGCTCCTGCGGAAGGCAACTACGCGGAAGACCCCTTCACGGGCAAATGGGGGCAAAACTGGGGCATTCCCCTGTACAAATGGGAAGTCATGGCCCAGGACAACTTCGCCTGGTGGCGGCGCCGGGTAAAATACTGCACCAAGATTTTCAGCATGTACAGGATTGACCATATCCTGGGCTTTTACCGCATTTACTCCTTCCCGTGGAAGCCTACGGAAAACGAGGTCTTCCTGCCGCTCACGCTGGAGCAGGCGGCCCAGAGAACGGGCGGCAGGCTGCCCGGCTTCAAGCCCCGCGGGGATGACAACGCCGTGGACCGCAACCTGAACCTGACGGACGGAGACCTGTACCTTCGCCTCCTGATCTCTGCCGCCCCCGGCGTCAGCGTGGTGGGGGAAGACCTGGGCTGTGTGCCGGAATACGTGCGCCCGAACATGCGCCAATTGGACATTCCCGGCTTCAAGATTCCCCATTGGGAAATCAAACCGGACGGCAACATCATCCCCGGAAAGGAATATCACGAATGCTCCTTCGCGGCATTCGGCACGCATGATTTTGAAACCATCATGCAGACCTGGAACGACAGCTACGCCAAAATCGAGCGTGCCCGCAAGCTGGGTCTGTGGGAGGGAATCTCTCCCAAAACGCCGTCCAACCCGGAACAGGAAAACATCGTGCGCCAGGCGGAGGACGGAGCGCGCCTGCTGAAATGGTTTGCGGACTTCGCCGGGATGCAGCCGGACACTTGGCTCTCCTACTGGAACCTGGAAATCAAGACGGCCATGTACAATGCCCTGTTCCGTTCCAACTCCCGTTACGCGGCCATTCTCTGGCCTGCCCTCTTTGACGTCAACAAGCGCCTGAACATCCCCGGCACCACGGGAGGCACCAACTGGAGGGAACGCATGCCCTTCAAGGCCGTGGAAGCTTATGACATGCCCCAGACCGCATGGCTGCGCACCGTCATCAGCGGTTCGGACCGCGCGCCGCTGCAGGGAGAAGACGCCATCAGGGCGCTCAAGGAATCCAGCAGGCGCCTCTTCCCGAAGGTCACCGTCAACAACGAACGCTTCCTGAAACGGATGCTGATGTGGCCCAACGGGAAAACATTGTAACGGCAACAAAGGAATGGCGAATTGAGCCGGGGCATGCCAACGCCTTTCTCCCGGGTGCGGTGATATTGCCATCATCAGGACTTGTCCAATTTATAGAATAAGCCTAGCAAGCCATTCTTTTTACCTGTGAAATTCGGGTACCAGTAATGTTCGGGATGATACATGGTATTTCCCCAGCCGTCTTGATACCTCATATGAGGAAAACACGTTTTCCCGCGAAGCAGCAATTTGACGGATGAATCGGGGAGAAAACCATACAGCCTGTCTTGAATACTTAAAAACAGGGGGGTGCATGAAGCGTAAATTCCCAGTGGGCAAGAGACAAGCGCTCCCCCAAAAATCAGACAGGCCATATACCATATTTTTTTGCGGGGACGGCGTACAACGCTCCTGAGAACGAACATCAATATAACGAATGTTCCAATGATGCTGCTCTTGCATGCAAAATCGTTGATATCATTTCCGATATAGAAACAAGGAAGCGCCAGAGACACCGCCAGTACGGTGTAAAACATAATATCCTTTTTGTATTCCTCCATACAGAACAGGCAGTAAAAAACAAAAGAAGTCATAATATAAATCCAAAAAACAACGTCGGAATAGGGAAACAAAAAATAACTTTTCCGGGAAACGGAAATATTACAGGACATAAATAAAACAATTAAAATGCCCGTCGCCCCGCTTATGATATTGCCATAGGAAAACAACTGTTTCCATTCTCCGGATTTGCCAATCTTCTCCTGAACCAGAAAGGCTAAAAATATAAACAACATAAAAAATGCGCACAAAGGGGAATACAAAGCGGTAGCCGCAAGCAGGAACACCGACTGTTCCACTTTCACTCTTCCCGCTACAATCAGGCAAAGAATCAGCATGACTGGCACTGCCTGATGCGCCGTTAAGGTAATTTGCTGAGCAATAGAAATAAACGGAAGCCCGTATTCCAGGCCTGGAAGGAACACTTTAAATAACAGCCGGACGGAAGTAAGGGAACCGAATAAGATTAATGAACTCAACACCATGAAGGAAAAAGAGCCGCAATATTCACACATCCACAACCATACCAGATACAATCCCAAGGAAAACCAAAGCACCAAAATTATCTTGGCTGCTGCCAAGCCGAATATTTTCCCGCACAGTGCCGCTGGCAAATAACTGGCAAAGTAATAGCAAAAATAGGTATCTTCCGAATATTTGACGGGCCAGGATTCCAACGAAAGGGCGCCCAGCATGGAATTCCGGACGATGAAATCAGGATGCTGCCACACCACTCCCCCCCAGCCGGATAATATAAGCCATAACAACAGAATGATTCCCGTTATAAGTCTTTTGACAGAACAATTTTCTTTTATAAATAAGCGCCAGCAGAAACAGCGCCTGCTTCTTCGATATTCTAAAAACTCTAAATAGCAATAGCTCCCCAACAGGGGCAGAGCGATATACCAATGCATCCATCCTGCAATGAATATCATGACGGGAATCATGAGATAGAGTATGGAAAGCCTGTAAAGAGGAGAATATTTTATGGACAAAGGTAAATCCATTTTTAAAAAGCTCAAATTGATTGGAAAATCATAATTTACGGATTGTTAATCCGTTATAAAATATAAGAAATATGCAGCCCATGACTCTCTTCCGGAACCGGCCAAACCGGAGCCATTGCATGAAAAAACGCAATGTTTCTGATAGCCGGCTGAAGATCCGCAGACCTCCGTAAAATTTAAGTAAAAAACTGATAATTAGGTAATTTACTCTTCTAAAATCCGGCATGTCCGAGGGACGCGGTGAATGCCGATTGCCACAGAGGCCTGCGGCGCTCCAGGTACCGGACAAGCCATTCCAGAAGGGAGAACAGCTTTTAATGATCCGGGAAGGTTTGGCACAAGTTCCTTGTCCTTAAAATCGAAGCTTGACCTCGGATTAACAATCCGCACAAAGGAAATTAACAGCTCATGAAAAATGAATTTCAACCATTTCCTATGGAACTTCATCTGCCTTTTTACTGATATTCCGGGCAGACGTTCCGGCCGATGAATCTTCTCGCCAAACAGGCATATCCATCCTTGCCTACCGCCGGAAAAGCAACCATACTCCCCGCATGATCTGGAGCTGGAACAAACTGTCCCCTGCCAAATGGGAAGACGCCTGGAGCGAACGCATTGCCGGAAATCCCAATGCCTCCATCACCATCATCAAGGGGGGCAAGACCATCAGAATCACCGTCTACTGCGACCATGAGGAAGACGCCCTGACCTTGAAGGAATATTTTGGGGGGACCGTCCGGGAAATCAAAACCCGGGACTGGGTGGCGGCGCAGAGCCGGGAAGAACGCGCTCCGCTTAAAATAAGGGATGCCCTGGTCATTACGGAGCAGAGTTCTCCGGAGAAGCTGGCCGCCCTGCGGAAGCAATTCCCCGCGCGCCATATCCTGAGCGTTCCTGCGGAAATGGCCTTCGGGACCGGAGACCATGCCACTACGTCCACCTGCCTGCGCTTCATCTGTGACGCTGCCAAATCCCGCAGGGGAACCGCCTGGAGCATGACGGACATCGGCTGCGGAACCGCCGTGCTGGCCATTGCGGCGCTGAAGCTGGGAGCGGAACACGCCACGGCCTTCGACTTTGACCCCATGGCCATTGAAGTGGCACGGCACAACATGGAACGCAATGACGTCACCGGCGAAGAGCTTGATTTATTCGTCGGGGACGTCTTTGAATGGACGCCCGCAGCCCGGCAGAAGGGGGATCTGGTCGTCGCCAACCTGTTTTCCACCATCCTTCAAAAAGCCTTCCCGCACATCATCGCCGCCATGAAGAAGGATGCCGTGCTGGTCATTTCCGGGATTCTGGCCTCCCAATGGGAAGAAACGAAATCCGCGGCCGAACGCAACGGACTTTCCTTTGACCGGGTCATCAAACGCGGCAAATGGGTCACAGCCAAGGGCGGCATGGTGAAGTAAGCATTCCTTCACGGGGCATGGAATAACACTTGCCCCGGCATGCCAATCAACATCCAACTGGGAACCAGGGCCTCCCGGCCCTGGTGTTCTTCATCACGGATACCCTCCCGTCATCCAGCGCGTACTCCTTGAACAAGGTTTTTTCAGGGCCGGAAAGCCCTGTTCCCGGCAGGAAGTACCTTCACAAGCCAGCGGAATGCACCGTCCGCCCTGCACAAGCATCAATGCGCCCCGCGGGTTTCACACTTTGCCTCACTCTCCGGAAAGCCTCACCCCGCCGCGTTTTCACGGGCAGTAAACAGCTTTTCCACATACTTGGCCAGCATATCCACTTCCAGATTCACCGGCTGGCCGGAAACGGCGCGCTGCAGGTTCGTGCGTCCGAAGGTATGGGGCGTGATCCAGAATTCAAGCAGGGAGCCGTTCAAATTCGCAATCGTCAAGGAAATGCCGTCAATGGTGATGGAGCCCTTGTCAATGCAGTAGCGGGCCAGTTCATCCGGAATGCGCACTTCCAGGCGGTGGTCCTGCCCCACGGGCTCCAGGGCCGTAATAGTTCCGGTATTGTCCACATGCCCCATCACGAAGTGGCCGCCGAAGCGGTCCATGGCGGACATGGCGCGTTCCAGGTTCACCAGCCCCCCCGGCTGGAGGTTTCCCAGGCTGGTGACGCGGAGGGTCTGGGAAAGCAGGTCAAAGGAGACGCGCTCACCGTCCAGGGCGTCCACCGTCAGGCAGCAGCCGTTGACGGCGACGGAATCCCCCAGGGAAAGTTCATGGCCGAATGGAATAATCAGCGTCAGTCTGGCTCCGCCGTTGATGGGCGTAAACCCTTCCACGGTTCCTGTTGTTTCAACGAGTCCGGTAAACATAAGAGTAAGCTCCGGTTCCGGCCCTTAATGGCCGAAGCAGGTGAAGAAGATGAACACGATGGCGGTGGGAAAAGCCGCCCAGGCAAACAGCCACAGGGGATTGATGCCCTTGAAGTACTTGCCCAGAATGGCCTGCCCCGCCGGGTTGGGGGCGTTGGCGATTACCGTCAGGCCGCCGCCCGTCACGGCGCCGGCCACCACGGAATACTTGACGGCTTCCGGCAGGTTGGGAACCGTGGACGCCAGGAAGGTGACGGCGGCATTGTCGTTGAACGCTGTCAGCAGCGTGGCCCCGATCATGGCGTAGTCCCCCAGCCGCGTCAGCACCGGTTCCAGCCACCAGGCCTGGACGCCGCCCAGAATGACCAGGCCCGCCAGGAAGAAGCCCACCATCATGGGAACGCGCAGGGACATCTGGTTCTGGTACTGCGGGGTAGCCACCGTAAAGCCAATGAAGAAGAGGAAGCTGCCGATGAACATGACCGGCTCATGGGCGAAGAGAACCGTCCAGGTCAGAAAGCAGACGTGCGCCAGCGTCACCCACGCCGGTATCTTGTCATTGCGGTCTTCCCAGGACTGGGGAACGGCGTCGTCAAACTCGTTGAACTCGCGTTGCTGGGCGGCCAGGCGGGCGAATTCCTTGCGGAAGAGGAAAAAGTAGGCCAGGTTGGAAATGATGATGGCTGAAACGGCCTTCCAGCCGAAGTGCTGGATCATGTGCGCAAGACCCCAGTCCCACTTTTCCGCCACCATCACCACGGGGGGGGCGGCAAAATGCGTCAGGGTGCCCCCGATGGAAATATTCACAAAAAGCAGCCCCAGCGTTGCATACATCAGGGTCTTCTTCGGCTTGAGGTCGTAAAACTTCTTGCTCAGGATCAGGGCGCCGATCGTCATGGCGGCAGGTTCCGTAATCAGGGAGCCGAGCAGGGGGGCAAGGGTCATCACGGAAATCCACCAGGCCCCGGGCGAAGATTTTCCAAGTTTGGCGCCGTAGTTGACTACGGATTCCGCCAGCTTGAAGATGGGGCGGGAAGAGGCGATGATCATGATAATCATCACGAACATGGGCTCCGTGAAGGAGCAGTCGTAATTCAAGTAGGCCGAGAAGTCCTCAAAGGAATAATACTTCCAGCACACGAACATGAAGGGGATGATCCAGATGCCGAACACGGCTTCCACTTCCCCCAGGAAATGGAAGATGGCGGACGCGAAGGAGACCGGAAGACGCTCCTCCGGGTGCATCACGCGGAAGTTGGTTTCCTTGAGCTTTTCCTTGTAGCGCAGGGCCAGCTTGTGGGAATAGCGTTCAAACCGCCCGGCCAGGAACGTATGGATAATGGCCCCCAGGAACACGAGCGTCACGGCCAGGTTGAACCCGCCGGACTGCTTGTTGCGCTCCGTGAGCACCTGGGACAGGCTGGCATCCGGCGGCGCGGGCTTGTACTGGTTCAGGGGAATGGGAAAATGGCTGTACTGTGATTCCCCCCCCACTTCCGTAGCGGGATAGGCAGGTTCCGCCGCGCGAGCCGAAGCTTCACCGGCAGGAGCCCCCAGGAAAAAGGCGGCGGCAGCCACGGTAGTGAGCAGACCCGCACGGCGCGCCAGAACTTTGAAGAAATGACAAATACAGCTCATGTCTGCGGACAGACTAAACACCTCCCCTTTCTTCCGCGAGCGGAAAATGAGTCTGTATGCTTTTTAACGGGAATGCGTTCAGGCGGGAAAAGCCCGCACGGACCTGAAAAGGAGCGCGCCCGGCAGGGAAAAGGCTGTCATGCCTGCCTGAGTTTAAGGTTGAACAGGAAACTTAAAAATAGTAGTTGCAGGTATGCGCTCCGCCCCAGGCCTCCTTTCCATTTTCTTGATTGCAGCCGGTGTCGCGTGCGCGGAGCTTCCGCCCGACCTGCCGCCCGCCACGCCCCTTCCCCTCGCGCCCGGACCGGTCATCGGCGGCACCATCAAGGGGGACCCTGCCGCCGGCATTGTCCCTGTCAGGGAACTGATTGAAGCCAACCGCAGGAATGAAAACATTCCCATGGCGGAACCCATTCCCGGAGAAACGGTTTCCTCCATCCCTCAGGCGGAGCCCATCCCGAATGCGGAGCCTATTCCCGGGGAAACGAACCTGCATGCTCCGGTGCAGCTCGCAGGCCTGGTCCCGGTCATTCCTCCCACGGCTTTCTCGCCCGTTCCGGTTCCCCAGCATGAAACCCGCGTAGCCATTCTGGGCTATCATGATTTCAGCCGTACCCTGCCCGCCACGGAAATGCGCATGAATACAGACGTGTTCCGCGCCCAGATGCAGGCCCTGAAGGCCAGCGGCGTGCCCGTCATTTCCATGAAGGAGTTCCTGGAATGGAAACTGGGAAGCAGGCAGCTCCCCGCCAAATGCGTGATGATCACCATTGACGACGGCTGGAAGAGCGTTTACACGGATGCCTACCCCATCCTGAAGGAAACGGGATTCCCGTTCACCGTTTTCCCCTATACCAAATTCATCACGGGCCGCGGCTCCGCCATGAGCCACGACCAGATCCAGGAAATGCTGGATAACGGCGCCACGCTGGGCAGCCACTCCGTCAGCCACCTGTACCCCAGATCATGGCGCGCCGCCCAGCGGAAGGGAACCCAGGCGGTTCTGGACCTGGCAACGGCGGAAATAAGCAATTCCCGGAAAATCCTTCAGGAAAAATTCCCCGGTTCCGCCGTGGAAGCCTACTGCTACCCGGGCGGATTCGTCCTGCCGGACATGATCACCAAGGCGGAGGAAGCCGGATTCCAGGCGGCCTTCACGGTGATTCCCAAGAAAGTAACCAAGGACACGGACCGCTGGCGGGTTCACCGTTACATGGTTTTTGGCAAGGATCCCAAGACATTCACCAGAGCCCTGAATTTCAACGTGCCCACGGCTCCGGAAACGCCGTCGGCCACTCCCGGCAACAATAGCAGCAGCGGGAACAGCCTGAATTCCTATCCGGCCCCGGCCCAGCCTGTCTACCCGGCGGCCAATACCGTGGTGAAAAACCAGAACCCGGACATCTCCATTTCCCTGGCCCGTGAACCAGCCTTCGATCCCAAACAGGTGGAAATGCGCGTTTCCGGCTTCGGCCTGGTGAATGCCCAGTATGACCCCAAGGAAAAAATCCTGAAATGGACGCCTTCCCGCCCCCTGCGCCTCAGCCCCGTAACCGTCCAGGTGCGCTGGAAAAACCTTGCCGCCAACCTGTGGCAGACAGCCACCTGGCAATTCGGCATCGCGGAGCAGGAAATGCACTTCATTCCCCAGAATGTAGTCAAATAATTCCGGCTGCTGTCGCAGCCATCGTCCCTCTGGAGCGCGGGTAAACGGGCAACCGGAAACTTCATACCCGTGTTTTCCGCCATAAACTCCTTCCTGGGAACAAGGGGCTCCGGCCCCTTGTAAAAACTCCGAACGGAAAAAGAGATGGCACTCTCCCTCCGCAATGTGGCGGAAAAAGCTCCTAAAAACCCGCAAGTCTCAAAACCCCTGAGAAACCAGGGCTCTTTCCAGCAAATTGAATGGAGCGCTGCAAGCTCTTGCGGCAGCTGAGAGCATATGCGGCCAGAAGCCGCATCTTTTGCAAAACGTGAGAAAATGGAGAAAATCATTAACACCCTCTCCGTTCTCCTGCGGAAAAGTTTTATGCCGGAAAGTCCGCCGCCCTCTCTTCCCGGACATAGAGTCCTCCGGACAGAAAAAATATCCCCGGTTCATGTTTTTCCTGCCGTTGCAGACGGCATGGGATTCCAAATGCATTCCTCCTCCCATTCCTCCTCTCCCACACGGGGGCTCAATGTTAGAATAGCCTAACATTCATAAGTTGAGGAGACTTCCGCATCAACACGGAAAGCTCCCCCGGAATGCCAAAAAAACTGACATTTGGCTTGCCCGCATGGTGTGAAGTGGCATAATCATTCGGCACCATTATCAGGTTCAGCCAGGCACGGACATCCACATGAAGACGAGCACTAAAACTTTCGCCATTGCAGATACAGCCGCTAACGCAGACTATCTCACCAATACTTCCGAACCGCTCGGAGAAACGATGACCCTGAACGTGGGCCCCTCCCACCCCGCCACCCACGGCGTGCTGCGGCTGGTGCTGGAACTCGATGGTGAAGAGATCATTAGCTGCGATCCGGTGGTGGGCCACCTGCACCGCGGCATGGAAAAGATCGGGGAGACCATCCAGTACAACCAGTTCGTCCCCTACACCGACCGCTTCGACTACCTGGCCCCTCTTTCCAACAACATCGCCTATGCCTGCGCGGTGGAAAAACTGCTGGGCTGGGAGCTGCCGCCCCGCGGGCAGGCCCTGCGCGTGCTGGCCCTGGAGCTTTCCCGTTTTTCCTCCCATATCCTGGGCGTCGGCGTGTACGGCATGGACGTAGGCGCCATGACCGTGTTCCTGTACTGTTATGAGGAACGCGAAAAAATCCATAACTTTTACGAACAGCTCACCGGAGCGCGCTTCACCTCCTCCTACACCCGCATCGGCGGACAGACGCGCGACGTCCCCAATGAAATGCTGAAGGAAGTGCTCGTCTTCTGTGACGAAGCGGGCAAGACCCTGGATGAAACGGAAGCCCTGCTGCTCAAGAACAAAATCTTCATCGACCGCCTTCAGGGCGTGGGCGTCATCAGCCGTGAAAAGGCGCTCTCCTGGGCCATTACCGGAGCCAACCTGCGCGCCAGCGGCGTCAAGCGCGACCTGCGCAAAACCAACCCCTACCTGGGCTACGAGAATTACGAATTCGACGTTCCCGTGGGTGAACACGGCGACTGCTACGACCGCTTTACCGTGCGCATCGAAGAAATGCGCCAGTCCCTGCGCATCATCCGCCAGGTCATTGAAACCATGCCGGACGGCCCCATCAACATGGTGGACACCAAGGGCACGCTGCCTGAAAAGAAAAAGGTCATGACGGACATGGAATCCCTGATCCGCCAGTTCATGGCCACCACCATGGGCGTGAACGCCCCCGCCGGGCAGGTTTACTTTGCCGCGGAAAACCCGAAGGGCGAGCTGGGCTTCTTCCTGGACTCCAAGGGCGGCGGCCTTCCCAACCGCCTGCGCATGCGCTCCCCCTCCTTCTGCAACCTGTCCATCCTGCCGGAACTGCTGAAAGGCCACCTGGTTTCCGACGTTCCGGCCATTCTCGGCTCCTTCGACTTCGTGATGGGCGAATGCGACCGCTAAACACACGCTCCTCTTTTCCTTTCCAACTCAAACACCAAATTTCCTCCCCATGTCCGATTACGCTGAAAACGCCATCGACGCGACTATCGCCCACCAGCCCAGCCCGGGCGAACGGTTCTACCCGGCCTTTGAAGTAACGCCGGAGCTTGACGCCGCCGCCAGCGAATACGTCACGCATTATCCGGAAGGCAAGCAGAAATCCGCCGTGCTCCCCATCCTGCATGAAATCCAGAAAAAATTCGGCTTCATCAGCGCAGACGCCATCACCTGGGTGGGTGAAAAACTGAACATCTCCGCCGCCCACGTGCTGGGCGTGGTCACCTTCTATCCCGGCCTGCGCCAGATGTGCCCCGGCAAGACCCACATCCGCGTGTGCCGCACCCTCTCCTGCGCCATGGCAGGGGCGGACAGCCTCTTTGACACCATCTGCACGCGCCTGGGCATTGACAAGAGCGGCATTGACCACCACCACCCCATCGGCGTCAGCCCGGACGGCCTGTGGAGCGTGGAGGGCGTGGAATGCCTGGCCAACTGCGGATTCGGCCCCAACATGATGGTCAACGATCTCCTGTATGAAAAAGTCACTCCGGAACTGCTGGAGGAAGTGATCGCCAAGCACCAGAACGCCTAACCCTTTCCACCCCGCACCAGATTTTCGCCATGAGCATCACCTATCTTCCCGGTAAAGAACCCCACCCCAGGGAAACGCGCCGCATCCTGAAAAACGTCAACCGCGAAGGATGGAACACTTCCATTGACTGCTATCTGGCCGACGGCGGCTATGAGGAACTGAAAAAGGCGCTCGGCATGGAGCCGAAGGCCGTCATTGACGAGGTGAAGAAATCCGGACTGCGCGGCCGCGGCGGCGCGGGCTTCCCCACCGGCGTGAAGTGGACCTTCATTCCGCCGAACAACACGAAGCCCGTTTATCTGGTCTGCAACTGCGACGAATCCGAACCCGGCACCTTCAAGGACCGCTACATCGTCCACCAGGACCCCCACCAGCTCATTGAAGGGATGGTCATCTCCAGCTACGCGGTAGGCGCACACCTGGCTTACATCTACATGCGGGAAGAATTCCCCATGGCCGCGGAAGTCATGCTCAAGGCCCTTCAGGAAGCGCGCGAACGCGGCTTCCTGGGCAGCAACATCCAGGGTTCCGGCTACGATCTGGAAATCCACGTGCACCGCGGCGCGGGCGCCTACATCTGCGGTGAGGAAACGGCCCTGCTCAACTCCCTGGAAGGCCAGCGCCCCTACCCGCGCATCAAGCCTCCCTTCTTCCCGGCCGCCATCGGCCTGTACGGCTGCCCCACCATCGTGAACAACGTGGAATCCCTCTGTCAGGTGAAGCACGTCATCGCCATGGGCGGAGAAGCCTACAGCCAGGAAGGTGCCCGGCGCTCCCCCGGCACCCGCATCATCGGCGTCTCCGGCGACGTGAAACGCCCGGGGTTCTATGAAATCGTTTCCGGCTCCATGACCTTCGGCGAACTGCTGTATGACGTCTGCGGAGGCCCGCGGGACGGCCGCGAGTTCAAGGCCGTCATTCCCGGCGGCTCCTCCTCCAAGGTCATGCGCACGGACGTGGAATACAAGGTGCAGAACCCGGACGGCACCATGGGCAAAATCTCCTTCTTCGACATTCCGCTGGACCTGGACAGCATCTCCCAGCACGGCTCCATGTCCGGATCCGGCGCGGTCATCGTCATGGACGACTCCCGCTCCATGCCCTGGGCCATGAACAACATCAACCGCTTTTACGCGCATGAATCCTGCGGCCAGTGCACCCCCTGCCGGGAAGGCTGCCCGTGGATGATGAAGCTCAGCACCCGCATTCTGGAAGGCAAGGCCGCCCCGTCAGACGTGGACCTGCTGATTGAAGTGGCCAACCAGATTGAAGGGAAAACGGTCTGCGCCTTCGGTGAAGCCGCCTCCTGGCCCACCCAGGCCATGGTCTCCAAGTTCAAGGAGGAATTCGTGGCCCTGACGAACCCCTTCAACGCCTGCCTGCCCCATACCAGGGAAGGCCGGGAACAAACCCGTTTCCTCACCCGCTAACAGCAGAACGCAACACCACTTTTCAATACCATTTCCCTCCCATCCGTCATCATGAGTGAAGAAGCTTCCAAACTCCCCAAAGACATTGCCGCCGCGGAAGGCAAGGTGAACGTCCAGATCAACGGAACGTGGCACCGGTTCCCGCGCGGCACGCGGATTGCAGACGCCTGCCGTTCCGTAGGCGTTCCCATCCCGTGCTTCTGCTACCACCCCAAGCTGGCCGTCGTCGGCTCCTGCCGCATGTGCATGGTGGAACAGGGGATGCCGCCCAGGCTGGCTCCGGGCCAGACTCCCTCCTATGATGAAAACGGCTACCAGCGCATCCAGTGGATGCCGCGCCCCATCATCTCCTGCGCGAACACGGTGGCGGAAAACATGGGCATCCGTACGGACAGCCCCCTCGCCAGCGAGGCGCGCCGCGGCGTGATGGAATTCCTGCTTACCAGCCATCCGCTGGACTGTCCCATCTGCGACCAGGCCGGGGAATGCAAGCTCCAGGAATACTCCAACGACTACGGCCAGGTGGAAGGCCGCTATGAGGAAAAGAAGACCAAGAAAGGCAAGAACCTGAGCATCGGCCCGCGCGTGAACCTGGACCAGGAGCGCTGCGTGCTCTGCGGCCGCTGCGTGCGTTTCATGCGCGACATCATGCATGACGAAGTGCTCACGATGGCCCAGCGCGGCACCTTCAACGCCATCACGGTCTATCCGGGCCGTGAGCTGGACAGCAACTACTCCCTGAACACCGTGGACCTCTGCCCGGTAGGCGCCCTTACCTCCAAGGACTTCCGCTTCAAGATGCGCGTCTGGTTCCTGAAAGAAACCAAGACCATTGACGTGGACTGCGGCACGGGCACCAACATCATCCTCTGGACGCGTGAAGAAAAGGTGTACCGCATCACCCCGCGCCCGAACGACGCCGTGAACTCCTGCTGGATGCCGGACTCCCACCGCCTGAATTACAAGTACATCAACGCGGAAACGCGCATTCCCCAGCCCGTCATACGCACGGACGCGGGAGCTCCGCACCGCCCGTCCACCTGGGAGCCCGCCCTGGCTTCCGTCACGGAAGCCGTCAAGCGCGTCGCCCCGCACCAGCTCGCCATCATCGCCTCCGGGCGCATGACCAACGAAGAACTTTACATGGTCCGCCACCTGGCCGCGCAAATCGGCACGGACATGGTGGACATCGTCCCCCGCATGGGTGAAAGCGACGGCATGCTGATTGCCGCGGACCGCAACCCGAACACGAACGGGGCCAAACTGGTGCTGGGCATTGAACCCGGCTCCAGGCTGGCCGCCATCCGCGACGGCGTGCGCAACGGCTCCATCAAGGGCATCCTCACGCTGGGGGAAGACCTCACCGCTCCGGAAGCCGGCTTCACCGCGGAAGACCTGAAAAAGCTGGATTACCTGTTCATGACCGCCCACAGCGTGAATGAAACGGCGCGCCACGCGGACCTGGTTCTGCCGGGCGTCACCTTTGCTGAGAAATTCGGCACCATGATCAACGTCACGGGCCGCATCCAGCGCCTGAACCGCGCCATCCAGCCCGTGGGCTACGCCCGGGATGACTGGCAGATTCTCCGGGACATCACCCTTTTGCTGGGCGGCAACCCCGCGCTGAAAGACTTCAACTCCGCCCTGGACATCCTCACCGTCATGAGCACGGAATATGACGCCCTCAACGGCATCACCTGGGGCTCCATCGGAGACGGGGGCCAGCCCATTCTGGAAACCGGCGTCACCATCCCCGTGGTGGAACGCGAAAAAAGCCAGGGCCGCTAATCACACTTCACACGCACACAACCTGTTAATCCGCCATGATTGATTCGATTCTAACCTTTTGCGACGAGGTGCTCAGCAACCCTGTGTGGTTCTACGTCATCACCCTGCTGATCAAAATCGTCATCTGCTTCGCCATTACCATCCTGTTCATTCCGGTCTGCGTGTACATTGAACGCCGAGTGGCCGCCTGGATTCAGGACCGCGTGGGGCCCAACCGCGCCGGCATCCCGCTGAGCATCTTCCGCCGCTTCGGGGCTAAGTCAGACCTGCCGTTCAAAAAGACGCTGGACTACTTCGGCCTTCCCCATGACGGCAAAATCGCCAACCTGTGCCGCTTCTTCCGCCTGGACCGCGACATTCCGATCTTCGGCCTCGTGCAGCCCATGGTGGACGGCGGCAAGCTGTTCCTCAAGCAGGACTTCACGCCTCCCTTCGTGCGCCGCGTGTACTTCTGGATCGCCCCCATCCTGGTGCTGGCCCCCCCGCTGATGACGGCGGCCGTGGTCCCCTTTGCCGGAGACCTCCACACCTCCTACGGCAACGTAAACATGGCGGTGGCCAACCTCAGCGTCGGGCCCCTGTGGATGTTCGCCATCTCCTCCCTCTCCGTATACGGCCTGGTGCTGGCCGGCTGGTCCTCCAACTCCAAATTCCCCTTTCTGGGCGGCGTGCGCTCCTCCGCCCAGATGATCTCCTATGAAATCAGCATGGGCCTGTCCATCATCCCCGTTCTGATGATTTACAGCACGCTGGACCTCTCCAACATCGTGGAATACCAGGCCGCCAACGGCTGGCTCATGCTCCCCGTGTGGGGCGAGGGCCTGAGCTGGCAGCGCTGGATCCTGCTGGTTCCCATCGCCATCAGCTTCATCATCTTCCTGACCTCCATCTTCGCGGAAGCCAACCGCACGCCCTTTGACATGTCCGAATGTGAAACGGACCTCGTGGGCGGCTACCACACGGAATACTCCTCCATGAAATTCGCGCAATTCTTCATGGGTGAATACGCCGCCATGGTGGTGGGCTCCTCCCTGGTCATCACGCTGTTCCTGGGCGGCTGGTCCATCGGCTTCGGCCTGGACGGCTGGCTCAACGAACACGTGGCCAACTGGGTGGCGGTCATCTGCCAGCTCATCGCGTACGTGCTCAAGCTCCTCTTCTTCGTCTTCTTCTTCGTCTGGGTGCGCTGGACGCTCCCCCGCTTCCGTTACGACCAGGTGATGAAGCTCGGCTGGATGGTCTTCTTTGAACTGGCCGTCATCAACATCTTCATCACGGCCGCCATCCTGTACTTCGTCAAGTAATCAACCTTCTTTATCCCGACAACATCACTATTATGGCCTTCAAAACGATCAAGCGCCCGAAGATTTCCCTCGGAGAGCGGTTCTACTTGCAATCCATCCTTGGCGGTCTCTGGATCACCATCAAGCACCTCGTTCTGGCTCTGCTGGGCAAATCCCGCAACAAGAAAGAGCTAGCCGGCTCCGGCATAGGCGTCACGATGCAGTACCCGGAATTCCGGTGGGACAAGCACCTGCCGGAATACTACCGCGGGGCTCCCGTCCTGGTGAAGGGGGAAGACGGCCGCGAACGCTGCGTGTCCTGCCAGCTCTGCGAATTCATCTGCCCTGCCCGCGCCATCACCATCACCCCCGGCGCCATCAAGGAAGGCCCCTGGGGCAAGGTGGAAAAAGCGCCCAAGGAATTCCAGATCGACATGCTCCGCTGCATCTACTGCGGCATGTGTGAGGAAGCCTGCCCGGAACAGGCCATCTTCATGAGCCAGGATTACCTGTTCACCCCCACGGACAAGGCCCAGGCCATCCACAACAAGGCCAAGCTCTACGAAATGGGCGGCACCCGCAAGGGACTGGTCAACAAGTGGAACCAATACAAATAACTTACCCCGAAACACTCACTCCAATTTCCGTACGTTATGAACATTTTTGCCAGTGACATACTCTTTTACATCTTCGGGGCCCTGGCCGTGCTCCTGTCCCTGATGGTCGTCTTCATGCGCAACCCCGTTTCCTCCGCCATGATGATGGCCCTCTCCTTCGGAGCCACGGCCGCCATTATGATCGGGCTGGGCGCCCACTTCCTGGGCATTCTCCAGATTCTGGTATACGCCGGAGCCATCATGGTGCTCTTCGCGTTCATCATCATGCTGCTGAACGTGAAGCGGGAAACCTCCCCCTTCCGGCGGCCCGTCTCCGTCGCCATCGGCGTCATCATTGCCGGCCTCTTCCTGGGCCAGCTCATCGGCATCATCTACTCCCTGCCCGGCGCGAAGGAAACGCACCGCTGCCCGATGGCCACCGCGGAACAGGCGTGGAACGATCTGAAGATCGGCCAGGACAGCGCCAATTCCGGGAAAACGGAAACCAACAACCTTTCCGGGGAATGCGCGCAGAAACCCTGCGTTGCTTCCGGCGGATGCACACGAGGATCGGACTATGCCATCACCAAGGCATCTCTTGACCAATTGCTCCATTCCACCTGCGGCATAGCACCGTCCATCACCCTCCCTCCCCTCTCCCCCCAATGTTCCGCACACCTCTATCCGGAAGGCACCACCATCCGCGCGGAAATAGACAACGGGGAATTCCCGGACACCGCCCTGCTGGGCCGCACCCTGTTTGACAAGTATAACCGCAGCCTGGTCATCGCCGGGCTGGCCCTGCTGGTGGCCTCCATCGGCGTCGTCGTGCTGAGCCGCCGCCCCTCCGGCAAATAACCCGAACCCCTTACCACAGCCATCATCATGATACCTCTTACGCATTACCTGATCCTCTCCGGCGTCCTGTTCGCCATCGGCCTGATGGGGGTGATTGTCCGGCGTGACATCATCGTCATCTTCATGTGCCTGGAAATGATGCTCAGCGCGGCCAACCTGTCACTGGTGGCGTTTTCACGCGCCCAGGGCACCATGGGGCTGCCCAATTACGACGGACAGGCCCTGTCTATCTTCATCCTGACCATCGCCGCGGCGGAAGTAGCCATCGGGCTGGCCCTCATCGTCTCCCTGTACCGGGCCAGGCGCACGGCCAGCACGCAGGACCTCAACACGCTGAAAGACTAAGAGCAACATACCACTTCAAGAACATGTTTAATATTGATATTCAATACACCTGGCTCCTGCTCTTCCTGCCGCTGGTCGTAGCCGCCTTCAACTGGTTCCTGCTGACCCGGCGCCCGAACGTCGCGGCCCTCACCTCCACCTTCTCCTGCCTGGCGACCTTCGTTCTTTCCCTGGGCCTGCTGGACCAGACCGGCTCCGCCTCCTTCTCCTGGCTTCCGATCTCCGACGTCTTTTCCGTTGACCTGGGCTTTGTGCTGGACCCCCTTTCCACCCGCATGATGCTGGTGGTCACGGGCATCGGCCTGCTGGTCCACATCTTCTCCCTGAGCTACATGGCGGACGACAAGGCGAAAACGCGCTACTTCGCGTGCCTGAGCCTCTTCATGTTCTCCATGACGGGCATCGTCCTGGCGAACAACATCGCCATGACCTTCATCTTCTGGGAGCTGGTAGGCCTTTCCTCCTACCTGCTCATCGGCCACTGGTACACCAGGGACGCCGCCGCAAACGCCGCCAAAAAGGCCTTCATCTGCAACCGCGTGGGGGACTTCGGCTTCCTGATCGGCATCCTGACCCTCTGGGCGCTGACCAACACGCTGGACTTCAGCCTGATGGAAATGCCCGCGGGCCTCAGTGAAACCCTGCTGAACATCACGGTGCTGTGCCTCTTCTGCGGGGCGGTGGGCAAATCCGCCCAGTTCCCGCTGCACGTGTGGCTTCCGGACGCCATGGAAGGCCCCACCCCCGTCTCCGCCCTGATCCATGCGGCCACCATGGTGGCCGCCGGGGTGTACATGATGGTGCGCGTCCAGTACTCCATCGGCGTGGAAGCCTTCCCCGCCCTAGCCTGCAACGTCATTGCCGTCATCGGCGCCGTCACGGCCGTCATCGCCGCCTTCATGGCCACCCAGCAGAATGACATCAAGCGCGTGCTGGCCTACTCCACCCTCTCCCAGCTGGGCTACATGGTCATGGCCCTGGGCCTGCTGGCCGGGGAAGCGGCCATGTTCCACCTCTTCACCCATGCCTGGTTCAAGGCCCTGCTCTTCCTGGGCGCGGGCGCCATCATCTTCGCCTGCCACCATGAACAGGACATCTGGAAAATGGGCGGCATCATGAAGCGCATGAAGCTGACCTCCCTTACCTTCATCATCGCGACCATGGCGCTGGTCGCCATTCCGTTCACGTCCGGCTTCTTCTCCAAGGAAGCCATTCTGGAAGCCGCCCTGCACAAAAACCCGGTCTTCTTCTGGATCGGCGCGGGCGTGGCCCTGCTGACCACCTTCTACATGATGCGCGTGATCTTCGTGGTCTTCTTCGGCAAGAGCCGCAGCCACAGCTCGGAACACGCCACGGAAGTGGGCGGCCTCATGCTGGTTCCCCTGCTGATTCTGGCCGTGCTGGCCCTCATCTCCGGCTACGGCTTCATGGCTGACAGGCTGGTGCCCTTCAACGGGTTCGTTTCCGAAAGCTTCCATATCGGCATGCCCTTCTACGTCTCCATGGGCGCGCTGGTGCTCGGCATCCTGCTGGCGGCCGTCTTCTATGCGGGCTCCCCGGCCTCCGACAAGCTCTCCGGCAATGCCGTCTCCCGCGCCCTCGCCAACCGCCTCTACATTGACTGGTTCTATGACAAGGTGCTGGTCAGGGGCATCCAGGGCTCCCTGGCCGCCATCATCGACTTCATGGACCAGTTCATCATCTCCGGCCTCATCGTGGGCGGCCTGGCGCGGCTGACCGCCGCCGTCGGGTCCCTGCTGCGCCGCCTCCAGTCCGGCAGCATGGCCGCCTACACGGCCCTCTTCGGCATCGGCCTGCTCCTGGTCATCTACTTCACCGTCTTCTATTCCTGCTAACCTACCAACCAATCACACACCATGCTTATCTGGCTTGTTCTCATTCCTCTGATTGCCACGGCCCTCATCGGTCTGTGCAAGGCGCCCGCACGCCCGACAGCCCTGCTCAGCGCCGCGCTGACGCTGGCCCTCGGCATCTGGGCCCTGGTTAGCTTTGACGGCTGCTCCTCCTGCTGGTCCCGCTTTGAAGGGATGGACCTCCAGCTCACCTTGGCCCCGGCCCTGGCCAAAGTGATGCTGCTGCTGACCATCCTGGTGACCTTCGCCACCGTGCTGGGAACCAACCCGCCCAAGGGAGGGGAAGCCTCCTGGTACAACTCCGCCCTGCTGATTTCCGCGGGCGCCACCGGGGCCTTCCTGTCCGACAACATCATCTCCTTCTTCGCCTTCCATGAGCTGGCCCTCATCCCCACCTTCGTGATGATCGGCCTGTACGGACGCGGCGACCGCCGCACCACGGCCTGGCGAGCCACGCTTTACCTGGGGCTTGCCTCCATGGTGCTGCTGGCCGCCCTGCTGATGATCGGCACGCAGGCGGGCTTCACCTTCTCCGGATTGAAAGACTTCATGGCCGGCGGCCGTGAGCTCGCCCACGCGGAACTCATCGGCGCCCTGCTGATCGCCGGGTTCGGCACGCTGATTTCCCTCTTCCCCTTCCACTCCTGGGCAGCCCCCGCGTATGCCTCCGCCCCCGCTCCGGTGGCGATGATGCATGCGGGCGTGCTCAAGAAGTTCGGCCTGTACGGACTCTTCATGTTCCAGCCGCTGATGGAAACTGGCTTCCTCCCCTGGACGAACATCCTCCTTGTCCTGCTCGTCTGCAACGTCATCTGGGTAGGCTACGTAACCGTCAACCAGAAGAGGCTGGATCTGCTCCTGGGCAACTCCTCCGTGATGCACATGGGCTACATCTTCCTGGCCTTCGCCGCCCTGGTGGCCTCCGGTTCCGCGGAAGCCAACCCCTGGGCGCTGAAAGGGGCCGCCCTGCTGATGCTGGCCCACGGCCTGACCATCGCCCTGCTCTTCCTGCTCTGCGGACAGATTGAAAAGCAGACCGGCACGCTGGAAATCAACTCCCTGGGCGGCCTGAGCACCAGACTGCCGCGCATGGCCTTCGTCTTCGGCCTGGCGGGCATGGCCTCCATCGGCCTCCCCGGCCTCGCCAACTTCCCGGGGGAATTCATGGTCTTCTTCTCCGGCTTCGCCGGATTTAACGACAGCTTTGGCCCTGTCCAGATCGCCACCATTCTGTGCCTCTGGGGCCTGGTCATCGGCGCGGTGTACATGCTGAGGGCCTACCGCAACATCTTCCAGGGGGACCTCTCCAAGGCCGCAGCCTACGCCACGGAACTGCTGCCTTCCGAACGGGCGGCCAACTACTTCCTGACGATCACCCTGGCGGTCTTCGGCTTCTTCCCCACGCTGGTGCTCCAGTTCTTCTCCTGATTCCCCTTCCGAATACAATCCAAGTTTAACCCGATCTTCTTTTACCCATGCAAGCGTATATTCCGGAATTCATCCTGGCCGGCCTGGCGATGCTTATGCTCCTGGCCGAGACCTTCTGCAAAAAGACGCCCAAATTCGTCTTCGGGCTGATTGGCGCGGCGGGTGCCCTGGCGATGCTCCCCTTCTACATGGGGGGACTCTATGACAACGTCTACATCATCCTGGCGCTTGTCGCCACGGCAGTCACCCTGCTGCTGTCCGTGGACTTCCGGGCCGTCATCAACCTCTCTTCCAACGACTCCAAGTCCCAGGACGGCACGGGGGAATTCTACATCCTTCCCCTGCTGGCCTGCGTGGGCATCACCTCCCTGTGCAAAGCCTCCAACCTGGTGGAACTGTTCGTCTCCCTAGAAGTGCTTACCCTGAGCTCCTTCATCATGGTGGGCTACTTCCGCCGGAACCTGGGCTCCACGGAAGCGGGCATCAAGTACCTGATTCTGGGCGCCGTCAGCACGGGCTTCCTCGTCTTCGGCCTGGCCTGGTACTTCGGCGTCACGGGAACCTTCATCTATGACGGAGCCATCGTCAGCCACGCGCTGGCGGGCCAGACGGCCCCCGCCATGTACCTGGCCCTCGCCATGCTGCTGCTCGGCACGGCCTTCAAAATCGGCGCGGTTCCCATGCAATTGTGGATTCCGGACGTATACCAGGGCGCACCCACTCCGGTGACGGCTTTCCTTTCCGTAGCCTCCAAGGTGGCCGGCTTCGCCCTGCTCAACATCATTCTGGCTCCCTTCGCCGCATTGCCCCCCGTTGAATTCGTCGTGGCCCTGATGGCTGCGGCTACGCTGCTGGTGGGCAACCTGGGCGCCATTCCGCAGACCAACCTGAAGCGCATGATGGGTTATTCCTCCATCGCGCAGGCCGGCTTCATCCTTCCCCTCTTCATCGGCACCGTGGATGGGCGGCTTGCCCCGAACGCCCCGTTCTACCTGGCCGTGTACCTGGTCATGACCTTCGGCGCCTTCTTCGCCCTCGCCATGATCCGCATCCAGCGCGGGAGCGAGGAAATCTCCACCTTCCGCGGCCTGGGCAAGACCAATCCCCGGCTGGCCCTGGCCATCACCATCATGTTCGCCTCCCTGGCGGGCGTGCCTCTGACGGCCGGCTTCTTCGCCAAAATGATCTCCTTCGTGCACGTCATCAACACGGGCCTGTACCTGAGCTGGATGCTCCCCGTCATGATCATCTGCGCGGCCTCCGGCTTCTATTACTACTTCAAGGTCATCCGCTCCATGTACTGGGACAAGCCCGCAGAAGACGCGGACCCCGTACAGGTTCCCGTCATTTCCGGAGTGATGCTGGCGGCCTTCTCCATCTTCATCGTGCTGGGAGGCCTGATGCCCCTCTTCCTGAACCCCATCCGGTAGAACGACACTTCCCGTTCATCATCCCGAAGGCCGTTCCCGCATCCGCGCGGGACGGCCTTCTTCATTCCGGAAGCGCCGCGGGCCTTTGCGGCAGTTAAAGGAATCAATCAGCCGCATTGAACGAAAGCAAACAAATGGAAGACCACATCATGGGGGCGTCCTTCCGGATATGCAATTCCGGTTGCCGTAAAGGCTTGCGGTTCTCCCCCAGTTTCATGAATTTCTCCGGAATGCTCATGCCGAAAAAATCTTGAAAAAAGTGCAGTTTCCATGCGAGATTTCCCACAGGGCAAACGTAATTAGCCCGTACTAATTATTTGCTAGCCTCCATCCCTCCGGACGGAGAGCGGCCAACCATCAATCAATCATTCAAAACCATGCGTCTTTTCTCCGCCACAGCCGTCGTTTGCGCCGCCCTGTTCTCCGGAACCACTCTCCTGCATGCCCAGGAAGACCCGGAACTGCTGGCAAAACGCCAGTGCCGTTCCGTCCATGTCATGCAGCAGGGCCACCCGGCCCAGGCGAGCGCCCTGTACAATGAAGTGAAAGCCAAGACATCCGTTCCGGGCACCTACTTCTGCGCCATGAATTTTGACGACGGCTACATCGGCTTTCAGGAACAGTCCAACGGTAAAAAAGTCATCATCTTTTCCATCTGGGACCCGGTGGCCCATGGGGACAACCCCAACAGCGTGCCGGAAGAAGAGCGCACTAAACTGGTAAAGCTGGGTGAAAACGCGCGCTCCGGCCGCTTCGGCGGCGAAGGAACGGGCGGCCAGAGCTTCGTGGACTATCCCTGGACCGTCGGGGAAAACATGCGTTTCCTCGTCTGCGTCAAAAAGATGGGGAAATTCAAGGAAATCAGCGGCTACTACTTCAACAACAAGGACAAGTCCTGGGACCTCATTTCCAAATGGAAAACGCATTCCTCGGAAAAGGAACTTTCCTTCTCCGTCGGATTCGTGGAAGACTTCATGCGCAACTTTGAATCCGCCAAGAAAGCCCGCGGCGCCTTCTTCGGTCCCAGCTTCGCGTACAAGGACGGCAAATGGCACCCCAACACCAGCGTGACGTTCACCGGCGATCCCACCCCCTCCACCAACGTCATGGCAGACATCCAGCCCAACGGTTCCGTTCTGCTCCAGACGGGCGGAGAAACAAAAATGACGGATTTCAAACTGTTCCAGAACCGTCCCCTGCCCCAGGATGCCAATCCTGTCCAGCCTGATGAAGTCGTCACCAGGCTCGTTCAGGAGAACATCAAATAATCATGTCCCTTACCGGCTGGCTAACCATGATCGTTTCCATCGGCGGCGTATTGACCGCCGCCGCATGGGCGTATTACAAGGTGCTCTCCACTCCCAAGGAGACGGAACACCTGGGCAGCCCCACCCCTCCCATGCCGGAGGACCCGGAGGAATAAGGCTCCGGCCCGGCGCATGAACAATTCCCGGTCCGCGGAAACTGCCCGGATTTGTCCTGCCCATCCGGGGATTGCCGCAGCCCCCCGCGGCCCCCAAGGTAAAACTGAGCGCCAGCGGACTTTTTATCCTGAAAACCAGTACCCCCTGCCGGACGTTTTTCATTTCAGCTGACGCAGGGCTTGCGGCGCTTCCGCAACGCGTGCCAGCCAAAAACCTGGAACAGGATAAATACGCCGTCCATCTGCTCAATAGCCACGCAAACGCACGACGCACGCGCCAGCCATCCCCAGCGCATCCACGCATGCAGTCCGGGCCGTCCGCCATTCAGGCAGTATCCGGTTCACGGATATTCCTTGAACAATTTTCCCTTTTAACCGTCCGACGGGGGAAGGATGAAACCCAGCCGGTCAATGCCGTACCTGGCGCATTCCTGCCACAGGGATTTTTCCAGGGCTTCCGCCGTCCGGCGGCGTTCCTCCTCCGGCATGCTTTCAAAGTACTCCGGCCCCAGGTGTTCGCTGATGGCCTTGTCCGCCATGCGCGTCACCAGGTCCGCCCAGAAAATGTTGTCCCGGTACTCGTCCAGGCAGTCCTGGAAAAAGGCGTTTTCCTCATATTCCCGGGTGAAGGCGTAACCGCCCAGATCGTCCGCGTAGGCAATGCGGCCCTTCAGTTTGGGCGTGGCGGATAGTTCCTCCATCAGCCGGGAGACCAGCTTTCCCCACGCCACCAGGCGTCCTTCCGCCCCATCCTGCTGGTTGGAGGCGGCCACCGTGGCGGCGGTGGAAAGCATTTCCGCCAGATCGCGCGCCTCGTCGTCGGATAATTTCAATGTCACCGGCATGGAGTCAGATCAATCCGAGTTTCATCCTGCCTTCCTCACTGACCATGTCCTGGTTCCAGGGGGGGTCCCACACCATTTCCACATCCGCGGCCTCCACGCCTTCCAGCGCTTCAATGCGGTCCTTGGCCTCCATCACCAGATGGGGTCCCATGCCGCAGCCGGGCGCCGTAAGAGTCATTTTGACCGCCACGTGATGCAGGCCGTTTTCCAGCTCGATGACGGTCACGTCGTAAATCAGGCCCAGGTTGACGATGTCCACGGGGATTTCCGGATCGTACACGCATTTCAGCGTATCCCATACCCGTTCTTCAAGCGTGGCGTTTTCATCCAGTTCAGCCGCCTCCGGGGAGGCTTCCGCCGCTTCCGCTCCCAGGGCGTCCGCATTTTCCCTGGAGATGCGGGCCAGGCCATGGTCCGTAGCCACGGTATAGGAGCCGCCCAGTATCTGGGTGATATACACGCGTTCCCCCTCCGGCAGCGTGAGCACATCCCCGCTGGGGATCTGGACCGCCGTCACTTCTCTTTTGAGTTCTACTACCTGGTTCAGCATAAATCCTTGCGATTAAAGGAACATCCGGCTACGGACATGCGCGGGAGGGAACAGGCCCCACGAGGCCGGACCGCCCTGCGGCATCCGGAACCTTCCGCGCAGGAGCAACATAAGGGGTATTTGCATCACCGTCGAGGTCAAAAACTGTTCTGCCGTGACCGGAAACGCCCTTCATGACAGGAAAGCGCATGCCGCAATGTTTTGGAAAAGCCGCCGGAAGCGGAAAGCTTCGTTCTTGCCTAGCGGCGGGAAAAGGTGTAAAAGGTCCGGGCTGTCCAGGCTGCCGTCAGTCCGGGACCGGCCACACGCGCATCTTCAACTTAACATTCCATGTTAGATTACTTACGTAAACATACAATCGTCATCATGGCAGCCATGGCCCTGGTGTTTGTGGGCCTCATGTTCATCGGCGGGGACGTAAGCGGCGGCTCCCTGACCGGCATGTTCAAGCAAACCTTCGTTTCCGTGGACGGCAAGTCTTACGGAGAAAAGGATTACAACAGCATGGGCAGAACCGGCCTGTCCGTGGCTTTCTCCTTCCCTTCCACCTTCGGCCCGCTGCTCCAGGACAATTTCAGCTCGGAAGAAAGCCTGCGGGAACTCTGCCACCTGCTGAAAACGAATAATCCCAACGCCGCTTTCCTGGCCTACCGCGGCATCATCCGCAGGGAGGCGAGCCGGCTGGGCCTGACGCCCAATACTACGGAGATTGACGACGCCATCTGCAACATTCCCGAATTCCAGGATGAGAAGGGCGTCTTCGACCCCCGGAAGTACGACAATTTCATTTCCATGCGCGGCAACATGGGCAAGAAGCTTCAGGAGGAACTGCTGCGCGGCCTGATGGAAGACACCATCAGCCTGGTGCGCATCAAGGATGTGCTGACCGGCGGCATTTCCGTGGAATCCGGCTTTGCCGAAGCCGTGGCGGAGTCCAACAGCCAGCAGATCACGGTCAACACCGCCTTCCTGGAAAAGAGCGCCTTCCGTCCCAAGACGGACCCGGGAGAAGAGGAAATCAAAACCTTCTGGGACAAGCACAAGGAAAATTACAAGAACGAGGAAGCCCGCTTCTTCACCGTGTACACCTTCACCCCCGCGGGCGATGCCCAGGCTCCCAAGCCCGGCGATATTTCCAACGCCACCATGGAAACCATGAACCTGGTGGAAAATGACATCTGGGAACCGCTGAACGCCACCAACGGCAGGAACATGGACCAGGCCATCAGTGAAGCCCTGGCCAAGACTCCCGACGTCTGCAAGATGGAGAAGAAGTCCTACACGGCCGTGACGCGCAAGAATGCGCCCCAGGAAATCAACCAGCCGATCAACCAGTCCGCCTCCGACGGACGCAGCGCCACCCTGCTGAACGTGGCCTTCTCCCTGACGGGAGCCCCCGCCCTGAATGCGGATGCGGATGCCAAGGCCATTGAAGAAGCGCGCGCCAAGACCGGAGCCGAACAGATCAGCACCATGCAGGTGCTGGAAAACGGACAGGTCGTCCTGGTCCGCCTGGAAGGCGTTACCCCGGTAAAGGCGCTGCCTTATGAAACCGCCCGCAACAGCGCCCGCGCCGACCTGCTGGAAAGCATGACCGTGGAATCCATGAACAAGGCCGCCGCCGAACTCAACACGGAATTGCAGAAGGCTGAAAAGCCCGTGGAACAGTTCAACGCCATCGCCGGGAAGGCCGGGGCCAAGACCGCCGCCTACGGTCCCTTCATCAATCCGAACGCCCTCCTGAGCAGCGTCAACCTCCAAAACGCCAAAAGCCAGGAAGAACTCCAGGCCCTTCTGGACCGCGCCATGAATTCCCGCCTGGCTCCGCCCAAGGAACTCCCGGTCCCTGAAGAAGTATTCCAGGCGGTTTCCGTCATTAACCCCGGCCGGATGGCCCAGCCCATCAACACGGGGGACGGCATCCTGCTGACCCAGCTCGTCAAGCGCGAACTGGAGGATACGCCGGAGTTCCAGATCAAGGCCACCCAGCAGATTGCCCCGGCCCTGACCGCCCAGGCCAAATCCATGATCATGCTGGACTGGCTGAAAGCGTGCATCGCCCAGTACAAGGTGGAGATCGCCCCCATCCTGAACCAGGAACGCTAACACCCTTCCTTTCCATGGCAGCCGTCATTACCCCCGTGTCCCGCCGCACAGGGGCGGAATGCCGCCAAAATACCTTCCTATGATGGCCCCCGCACCGGGGCCATCATTTTTATTGCCCTTGTTCCGCCATCCCTGACCCCCTCCCCCTTCATCATCCATGAGCGCCCTCCCCGCCCAGTCCAGGTACATCATCGGAACGGAAGCCTGCGAACGCTTCAGCTTCTACGGCATGAAGTCCATCCTCATGCTGTACATGACGGGCCACCTGCTGATGAGCGAAAACTGGGCCACCGCCACCCTCCACGTCTTCGCGGGAATGGTTTACCTGCTTCCCCTGGCGGGCGCATGGCTGGCGGACAAGGTATGGGGCCGGTACAAGACCATTCTTTACATTTCCCTGCTTTACTGCGTAGGGCACGGAGTCCTGGCCACGGCGGACCTCTTCCATACCATTGAAGCGCGCCGTTACATCCTGATGACGGGCCTGTTCATCATCGCGCTGGGCGCGGGAGGCATCAAGCCCTGCGTCTCCGCCTTCATGGGGGACCAGATTCCGGACAAATCCCCGCAGTTGATGACCAAGGCCTTCAATGCCTTTTACTGGGCTATCAACCTGGGCTCCTTCTTCTCCTTCCTGGTCATTCCGGCCATGGAACAGCATTACGGGTACAGTTGGGCGTTTGCCGTTCCGGGCATTTTCATGGGCATCGCCACCTTCGTCTTCTGGCTGGGCCGCAAGAAGTACCACAGAACGCCGCCTGAACGCAACAACGGCCGCGCCGGCTTCTGGAAAGTGCTCTTCATCGTCCTGTTCCACGGGGGCTGGAAGAATGCGGAGCAACGCTGCGGAGCTTCCGCCGTGGAGGACGCCCGGCACATCCTGAAAATCCTCTCCATCTTTGTCTTCATCATTCCCTTCTGGTCCATCTTTGAACAGACGGCCTCCTCCTGGGTGGCCCAGGGCAGCAGGATGATTCCCCTTTCCATCCCGCTCCCGGGCGGCGGAGACTGGTCCATCGGGCCGGCGCAAATCCAGGCGGCCAATCCCATTTTCGTGATGGTGTTCATTCCACTGATCACCGTATTCGTCTATCCGAAGGTGGTGACGCTGGCGCGGCCCCTGGTGCGCCTTGGAACGGGGCTGGCCCTGAGCTCTGTGACGTTCTTGATTGTCGCTTTCCTGCAATACAGGCTGGAGGGAGGCGCCTCCATGTCCATCGCGTGGCAATTGATCCCCTACTGCGTGCTCACCATTTCCGAGATCCTGCTCAGCACCACCGGCCTCGAATTCGCCTACACGCAGGCTCCGCTGCATTTGAAAAGCGTCATCACCAGCTTCTGGAACCTCACCATCTTTGCAGGCAACATGCTGGTGGCCGCCATCACCTTTTTCCTGTCCAACGGAGAATCCGCCAACGCCATCTCCACGGACCGCTTCATCCTGTACGCCATACTCGCCGCCGTGGTGGCGGTAGCCTATTCCTTCCGGGCGCGCAGGTACGGAAAGACGGAGTAGAGGAAGCATCCCCGACGCGCGGGAATGACGTTTTTTCCGGCTCCGGAGAACAGCAGACATAATAATGTCTTGAAAAAGACAGCCGGACCGTGCGAAATTCCGGCATGGCCCGCACATCCTGTCCGCGGGCATACTTTCGGGAAAGTATTGGAAATACAAATTACAGAGAAGATATGAGGCGAACGGGGATTTACCCCTGTTCCCCGCCGCACCGGAAAAGTTGCTTCTGAAACAATCTTATCGGCAGCGCATTTCCAGTCCGGCACAAGACGATATATCTTTGCTTCATGTTTAATACTTCATTTAAATCGGCCTCGGCCTTGTAAACAACCGGTACTTTCCGTAGCGGTTGTCCCCTTTTGTTTGCTCCCGGATGATCCCTTCCGGGAGGAAGTTCCGTATTATTGGAATTTCAACGTTAATCTATCTGCCACGATGACGGCGCCGCTGTGCCGTGCCCTCATGGCATACAACATTTACTAAATTAATGAGTAATAAAAACAAAACAATTCACGAATTCGATTTCAATTTCATCTGCGAATATTTCTCGCGCCTGGAACGGCAGGGCCCCGGCAGCCCGGAGGCTACCCTCAAGGCCCTCGGCTTCATTGACAATCTGACCGGACAATCCCGCATCGCCGACCTCGGCTGCGGCACGGGCGGACAGACCAGGACGCTTGCCGCACATGTTCAGGGAAGCGTTACGGGGCTTGACCTGTTCCCGGACTTCATCCGCATCTTCAACCGCCAGGCAACGCAGTCAGGCTTGCAGGACAGGGTAGAAGGCATCGTCGGTTCCATGGACAAACTCCCTTTTGCAGAAGAAGAACTGGACCTGATCTGGTCGGAAGGGGCCATTTACAACATCGGCTTTGAACGGGGGCTGAACGAATGGCGCAAGTTCCTGAAACCGGGAGGCTACCTGGCCGTTTCCGAAAGCTCGTGGTTTACCGCGGAACGTCCGGAAGAGATTCACCGCTTCTGGATGGACATGTATCCGGAGATAGACACCATACCCAATAAGATAGCCCAGATACAGAGGGCCGGGTACGTGCCTGTCGCTTCCTTCATTCTGCCGGAAAGCTGCTGGACGGAGCATTATTACGCCCCGCAGCTTCCCGTGCAGGAGGCCTTCCTCCATCAATATCCTGGAAATGAAGCCGCCGCGGAATTAGTCGCATCCCTGCGCCATGAAGAGGAATTATACCGCAGGTACAAGGAATTCTACGGCTACGTGTTTTACATCGCAAAAAAGACGGAACAATGATTCATTTAAATGCTTACGGCTGGAATGAGAAGTTAAGCCGGCTCAAACGGGAATCTACGTACAGCGCCCTGCCCCATGGCCGCATCGCCATCGTGCACAGGACGTGTTATGAGATCGTGGCGGAGAACGGAGTGTTCCAGTGCGAATTAAGGGGAAACATGATGTATGAAAAACCAGCTTTTGAACTGCCCTGCACGGGCGACTGGGTGATTTTCCAGCCTTTTGATGAAACGAAAGGGCTCATCGTGGATTTACTGCCCCATGAACGGACCCTGTACCGCAAGAAAAGCGGAACGGTTTCCGACAGGCAGGCCATCGCCTCTTACGTGGACAAGGCATTCATTGTCCAGAGCCTGGATGATAATTTCAATATCCGCAGGGCCGAGCGTTTCATGGTTCAGATATTGGAAGAGGGAATCAAACCCGTACTGGTGCTGAACAAGGCCGATCTAGGGTTTGACAGGCAGGGCATTGAAGAACGGATTGAACATCTGGGGCGCCGGATGCCTGTATTTTTTACAAGCATTCATGAACCCCAGTCGATTCTACGGCTGCGGGAGTCCATTCCGGAAGGGGAAACAGTGGTGTTTGTCGGTTCCTCAGGCGTCGGGAAAAGTTCCCTGGTGAATGCGCTGTGCGGAAAACCGGTCTTGTCCACTTCCCATATAAGCTCCTCCACGGGCAAAGGACGGCACACGTCCACCCGCCGGGAAATGGTATTGATGGACGGTTCGGGCGTTTTAATAGACACTCCGGGCGTCCGGGAATTCGGCCTGGCGATCGGCCAGCCCGGTTCCCTTGCAGAAGCGCTGGATATTTCCGACTTCGCGGCGGCATGCCATTTCAAGGATTGCGGGCATATCCATGAGCCCGGATGCGCCGTCCTGGAAGCAGTGAACACCGGCCTGCTGGACCGCGAGGTTTATGAAAGCTATCTGAAGCTCCGGCGGGAAGCGGAATACTTTTCCGCTTCGGAACATGATAAGCGCAAAAAGGGGAAATCCCTTTCCAAACTCGTAGAGGAAGTGAAGAAGCGGAATTCCAAATTCTAACCTGCGTTGAAACGGTGCGGGCATTCCTGAAACGGGAATGCCCGCATTCTTGTTTTACCCGCTATAACGGCCTATTCCGTATTCCAGTTAAACCGTGGCCGCGCTCCTATCCCCTGATGTCAATGTCCAGATGGGCGAGCAGCCCTTCCAGCCCGTGCCGGGAAAAGACCGCCTTTTTCAGCTTGCACATGGCGGGATTGATCGAAAAGTTGAAGGAGGTTGAAAAATCGGCTTTCTCCAAATTGGTTCCGACGAAAGAAACCCGTTCCAGGTCACAGCGGTCAAAAACGGATTCCGCCATGTCGGCGTCATTAAAGTACCCCTCATACATCTTGCAGCCGCGGAAAACAGTTTTCCGCAACCTGGCTTCTACAAAGCTGGCATAATCAAGATGCGAGTTTTCAAAGACCAGGCCGTCCGAAAACCTGTCGATGTCCGTAAAGTCTGCGCCAGTCATCTTGCAGTCGGCAAAGGCAACATCCCGGAGGGCTCCCTTGAAGCTGGCCAGCGTGAAATTGCACGCCCTGAACTCGCACTTCTCAAAATCGGTATTCCGGATGACCAGCTTTGAAAAATCACACGCGACGAATACGCAATCATAGTATTCATCATCCAGCTCCATTTCATGGAAATCCACTTTCTCAAAGGTCTCGTTTTCAGTCATATCATGTTGATGGGAGTTGCCGCTCCGTGTTTGCTTCAATGTTCCGGAATCACCGTTTTCCGGGAAGCAGAACGCAGGAGAAAACTTTCCTTCCATACCCGCCGAATTATTCTACTTTCCTTCCCTGCCTTTTAGCATGAAAGCTGGCTGTCTGCAAGCCGTCCCGCCTCCGCGCATGAATGCAGGTCCGGCTGACGCGCTGCGGAAAAAGGTAAAACCATTCCGGATGCTCCCTGCCGGCGCCAAAACACGCGTTGCCCCTCTCCATTTGCTATCTACCTGTTCCCATCCGTATAGTTCCAAACGAGCCAACGCTACGCCCCGAATCCTGAATACGGCGCCCTTTTTCAACATGGTTTAGGCGCCTTTTAAAAACCGGATGCCTCCTCCCGCCAAGCCAGCCTTTCCGGAATTTTCCTCCAGCCGTATATCTTCATTCACCGGCTCCATGAACCCCGGTAATCAAGATGACACGGAACCAAAATATACTCGCCTTCTCCTCAGCCCATTACGCAGGCTACGTCATGTGTACCGTTCCCAATACCTATCGGGAGGAGATGGACCGGCAGACGTCCCACCCCTCCTGCGGCTTTTACGCAGCCTCCTATGTCCTCAATTGCTTCAATCCTGATGCCGCATGGACGAATATGGAGCTTTTAAAATTGGCCGTTCAATATCCCCTCACCAATCGTGCAGAGGGCTGTTTAAGCGAGGTAGGGGAAGTTTTCCATCCCCACGATTTTGCCCGTTTCATCCATGCGAGAGCCAACGGAAGCTGCTCCGCCGCCTGCCAGTTATTTCATGAACAAACCATCCGGGACACCATTGATCAGGGAGGGTATGCCCTCGTTCCTTTTCAAGTTATCAATGATAAGCAAAACGAAAAACACGGTTTCCCCCGGACTGGCGTCCAGTGGACGGACCTTCCGCATGCACATTGGTGCGTTATTGCCGGATATGCAACAACGGATAACTCCAAACTGCTCGCCAAGCACTGGGGAGAAAACCGGTTATTTGATATAGATGAGCTCGGTAACAGCAATCAAGGGTGTTATCCCCTCCAGCAAACCAATAACATCACAGCACAGCGCGCCTCCAAAGTGCAGTTGCTGCAGAACCAAATCATCACCATCCTGCCCGCGCAAGCTTCGCCGGGCCGCCGGAGAGGCTGCGCCTGCTGACCTGCAAGGCATCTTCATCGGTCTCCCGCTCTAAAAAAGCCAGCCCATGGAAACGGATTTTCCGTCCAGTGAAGCAGGGAGGCACGCAGGCTCGGATAGAGGGACCGTTTCATGAGGAAGGAGCCCTGGGAAACGGTCCCGGTTTAAAAAAATGCCACGGAGCCTGCCTTCGTGAACAGCGTTCTGGATTCCAGACAAGTTGCCGAAGTCCATTTCCGGAAACCGTCCTCCCTTTTTTAAGGATGTGAATGAAGCTCAGGAGATACGGCAGTCGTTGAGCAGCTCGTCCATGTAGAAGGTCATTTCCGCCAGGGCCTCACGGTATTCCGTCTGGGGAAGGAGCCACAGGATTTCACGGGCAGCCTCGTTTTTCTCCAGAGCCACCTGGATCGACTTGTCCAGGGCCTCCGCAAAAACGGGGTTGTCCTGAAAGGCGGAGTAATCCACCACTTCACGGTTTTCAATGGCGTCCCTGAGCGTGGCTTCCACGTTCCTGTCCCCGCATTCCAGCAGGTTGAAGATGGGGAGGGTCAGCTTGCCCTTGGTGGCGTCCGTGTGGAGCGTTTTGCCGGCATCGTCTTCATCGCCCACCATGTCCAGGCAGTCGTCGTAAATCTGGTAGGCCACCCCCAGCAGGTCTCCCAGCTGGTAAAGGGATTCCTCCACTTCCGGGGCCACTCCGGAGATCCACGCCGCGCCGCCCGTAGCGGCGGAGAACAGGGAGGCGGTTTTTTTCCGAATGATTTCAAAGTATTCCTCGCGGGTCATGCTCAGGTCATACAGGCGGCTGGACTGGGCCACTTCCCCCTGGCATACGTCCCTGACGGTGTTCGCCAGCCTGCGGCAGAATTCCGTGCTGCCGAACTCGGTACCAAGCACCATGGCATGGGAAAAGAGAACATCCCCCAGCAGTACGGCCAGGCTGTTGCCCCACAGGGCGTTCGCGGTGGCCTCGTCACGGCGCTTGTCGGCCTCGTCAATCACGTCATCATGCACGAGGGAGGCCAGATGCACCATTTCCAGCAGGGCTCCCAGCCGGATGTGGGCTTCCTTGATGCCGCCCGTGGCGCCGGCTACCAGCAGAACCAGGGCCGGCCGGAGCATTTTCCCCTTGGACTGGCACACTGTTTCCATGTAGTCGGTGACTTCCGGGTCAAAACAGGATGCCTGGGCTTCCACAAACTCAGAAACTTGCTTCAATTCCGGCTTGACCAGTTGAAGATAGTGCTTCTGGGATCGTAATTTCGAAAAGAACGGGATGGACATGATATGGACGAGGGCCGGCGCTGGTCAGCGCCGCAGGAATTGTGGCATATTTGAAGTTCTCTAGCAATGTATTTCACAGGCCATCTTTGCATGGCCGGGCGGCAATGAGCCAAACCCGCGCTGCCGGACGCCGGGAACCCTGCGGAGATAAGGCTCACTTTGACCTTGAGCCGGGATGTTTTCCTTCTACACTGGCCTATCATGAGAGCCTTGGTCTATGATTGCAGCGCGGGCATCAGCGGAGACATGAATCTGGCCGCCCTGATTGATTTGGGCGTGGACAGGGAAAGCCTGGAACGGGAGCTGTCCAAACTGCACGTGCACGGGGAATGGAAGCTGGAATGCCGCCGTGCGCAGCAGTCCGGCATCCAGGGAACGCGGATTGACGTACTGACGGTGGAAGAAGGCCATTCCGGCCACGGCCATGCACACCATCACCGGACCATGGCGGATATCCGCAGGCTTATTGGGGCAAGCGGCCTTTCAGACGCCGTAAAGCGGACGGCCCTTTCCATTTTCTCCCTGCTGGCGGAGGCGGAGGCCCAGGTGCACGGCACCACGCCGGAGGAAGTCCATTTCCATGAAGTGGGAGCGGTGGACTCCATCATTGACATCACGGGGGCCGCCATCTGCCTGGAGCTGCTCCGGGCGGACGCCGTTTTCACTGGACCGGTGGAACTGGGCTCAGGCACCGTGACCTGCCAGCACGGAACGATGCCCGTTCCGGCCCCGGCCACGGCCCTGCTGGCGAGCCGCTTCCAGTCCACCCTGAACGGAACCACCCATGAGGCCACCACTCCCACCGGAGCAGCTTATATTGCCGCCCTGGCGCGGCCTGTCCCGGCCCCGCTGGCGGGCCGCATCACCGGAACCGGCTACGGCATCGGCCACCGCCAGGGGCTTCCCCTGCCTAATATCCTCCGGGTGATGCTGGTGGAAACGGAGGAACAGGAGAGTTCCCCGGAATTGCTGACGGAGCTGTGCGCCAATATAGACGACATGACGCCGGAACAGACCGCCTACCTGGCGGAAAAGCTGATGGAGGCCGGCGCGCTGGACGCCTGGCAGGAGTCCATCTGCATGAAGAAGGGGCGCCTGGCGGTCAAGGTCTGCGCCCTGTGCCTGCCGGAACAGGCGGACCGCGTGAGGGAAGCGTTTTTCCTGCACAGCAGCACGCCGGGGATACGCCAGCATGATACGTGCCGCCACATCCTGCGCCGGGAGAGCGCCTCCGTATGCACTCCCCACGGAACGGTGCATGTAAAAACCTCTTTCATGAACGGACGCCCCCATCACCGGAAGGCGGAATTTGAAGATTGCAGAACCCTGGCGGAAAACACCGGACTGCCGCTGGAACAGTGCCAGTTGATGGGGCTTTTCCCTACCCCCTCCCATGACGACGCCCCCACAGACTCCGTTTGAACGGCTGCGCGCCGTCCTGCTCCCCAGGGAGCGCATCGCCGTCGCCCTGTCCGGCGGGCTGGACAGCAGCGTGCTGCTGGCTGCCGCCGCCAAGGTTCTGGGGCCGGAACACTGCCTGGCCCTGACCGCGCAAACGCCCTATGTAATGGAGGAGGAAGTGCGGGACAGCGCGGAGCTGTGCCGCCGCCTGGGCATCCGCCAGGAGACACTGGCGTTCCCCATCCTGCCTTCCCTTGCGGATAATCCGCCACTGCGCTGCTACCTGTGCAAGCATGCCCTGTTTTCCGCCCTGGCTGCCAGAGCCGCGGAAGCGGGCTTTCCCCTGCTGGCGGACGGCTCCAACACGGATGACCTGGGCGACTACCGCCCCGGGCGCAAAGCCTTGCAGGAACTCGGCATTCTGAGTCCTTTTCTGGAAGCCGCCATGGACAAGGCGGACATCCGCAGCGTGGCCCGCGGACTTGGCCTGCCGGAGTCCGTCAGCGGCAAGCCGGCCTATGCCTGCCTGCTGACCCGGCTGGAGCACAACCGCCCCGTGACGGAATCCCTGCTGCGGCGCGTGGATGCGGCGGAGGCCTTCCTGCGCTCCCTGGGGCTGAAAGGCTGCCGCGTCCGGGTTCACGGGGACGACCTGGCCCGCATTGAACTGCCGGAGGAGGAACGCGGACTGTTGCGGAGCGGGGAGCTTGCCGCTCCCGTAGCGCACCGCCTGCGGGAGCTGGGCTTCCGCTACATCACCCTGGACCTGGAAGGATATTCCAGAGGCAGCATGAACGAACCATCATGAATGACATTACCGCCATCCTGCATCAGCTTGAGGAAGGCCGCCTTTCCACGGAGGAAGCGGCGGAAAAAATCCGGGCCGCCACTGCGCCCGCATCTTCCCATACGGATATTGATTACGGCCGCCTGGAGCGCACCGGATGCCCGGAAGTGATTTACGGCGCAGGAAAAACCCCGGACCAGATTGAAGAGATAGCCCGCGGCCTGCTTGCCGCCGGACAGAATGTGCTGGCCACGCGCCTGAACGTGGAGGCGCTGGACCACCTGAACCGCGCCTTTCCGGAGGCGGACATGCACCCGGAAGCGCGCCTCATGCGCATCATGGCGAACCCCGTTCCGCAGACGGAGGGCTTCGTCGGCATCGTCAGCGCGGGCACCTCGGACCAGTCCGTAGCGGAGGAAGCCGCCCTGACGGCGGAATTCCTGGGCAGCCGGGTGCTCCGGTACCGGGATTGCGGCGTGGCGGGCCTGCACCGCCTGGTTTCCCATCTGGATTCCATCCGCCGGGCCACCGTGCTGGTGGCTGTGGCAGGCATGGAAGGAGCGCTTCCCAGCGTGCTGGCCGGGCTGGTAAAAGCCCCCGTGATCGCCGTACCCACCAGCGTGGGCTACGGAGCCAATTTCCGCGGAGTAACCACGCTGCTCGCCATGATGAACTCCTGCGCCAACGGCGTCTCCGTCGTCAATATAGACAACGGCTTCGGGGCCGGATTCAACGCTCATCTGGTCAACAGCCTGGCGTCCCGGCCCCGCTGAATGCCGCGGCCGCCGCCCTTCCATGACGGAACCGCCGGCATCCGCCATGGACAGATTCACCGAATGGGCGTTAAATGTCCCGGAAGCATTCCTCACCATCCCATCATGACCAGATTTCCCTTTTTCCATGCCCTTTCCTGCTCCCTGCTGGCCCTGGCCTCCCAGGCGCTGGGGTGGCAGCCCTCCGGAGAATCCGTCCCCGCCGCCCCGCAGGAATTCCGCGCGGCGTGGATTTCCACCGTCCATAACATTGACTGGCCCTCCCGTTCCGGCCTTTCCGGCGCTGCCCAGCGTGCGGAGCTGCTGACGATCCTGAATACCTGCGCTCAGTTGAAGCTGAATGCCGTCTTTCTCCAGGTGCGCCCGAACGCGGACGCCCTGTACCAGTCCTCCCTGGAGCCGTGGAGCCAGTGGCTCTCCGGGCCCGGCGTCAATCCGGGGTATGACCCCCTGGCCTTCGCCATTCAGGAGGCCCACCGCCGCGGCATTGAACTGCACGCCTGGTTCAACCCCTTCCGGGCAAAGGCGAACGTAAAGCACGCCGTGGGCCGCAACCATATTTCCCTCACCCGTCCGGACCTGATGAAGCGCAACGGCTCCGTTCTGCTGATGAATCCCAGCGCCTCCGCCTCCCGTGACCACGCGATGAGGGTTATCCTGGACGTCGTGCGCCGCTACGATATTGACGGCGTGCACCTGGACGACTATTTCTACCCCTACCCCACGCCCGGCCGCACCTGGTCCCCCGCCAGCTTCAGCGACGGAAAGTCGCCCTCCCAGCGCCGGGCCTGCATTGACGACTTCGTGCATGACATGTACAAGTCCGTCAAATCCTCCAAACCCTGGGTGCGCGTGGGCATCAGCCCGTTCGGCATCTGGCGTCCGGGCGTTCCCGGCGGCATTGAAGCGGGAGTGGACGCTTACGAGCACCTGGCCTGCGACGCCCGCAAGTGGCTTTCCCGCGGATGGGTGGATTACCTGGCCCCGCAGCTTTACTGGCGCTGCAGCCCGGCCAAGCAGAGCTTTCCGGTCCTGATGCAGTGGTGGGCCGCCCAGAACACCAGCCGCCCGGTGTGGCCGGGCATCGCCACGGCGCGCATCATGAGCAGCGAGGATCCGGGGCGCCCCGCCTCTGAAATAGCCGCGCAGGTCAATTATTCCCGTTCCCTGGCCAGAACCGCCCCCGGGCAGTGTTTCTGGAGCGTCAAATCCATCATGAGGAATGCCGGAGGCATCCAGAAATACCTGAACAGGCTGTATCCCTCCATGGCCGTCCCTCCCGCCATGCCCTGGTGCGGAACCGGAACGCCGGGCCTGCCGCAGAATTTTTACGTGGCGGACAACGGTTCCACCGTAACCCTTTCCTGGCAGCCGTCCGGCAATCCCTCCCGGAAATGGGCCGTCCAGGCGCGCTACGGCAGCCAGTGGGCCACGCGCATCCTTCTGCCGGGCAGCCAGACCCGCGTGACGCTGCCCAAATCCTTCCTGGGGGATGCCGGGTCTGTCGCCGTCAGGGGCGTCAGCGCCTACGGAGCCCAGGGCCCCGCCGCGGCGGCCAGAAGGTAGGAAGCTTTTTCCAGCAGCCTCCGGCGGGAAAGGAAAAAAATGCCCGATGTTCTAAGTTTTTTGAACAACTCCAAATCCATCCATGTCCAAACTTCCATGAATTCCCGTGGCGCGGACATGAACAGAAGGCGTTTCATCGCCCTTTCCTCATTGGCGGCGCTGGGAACAATCAGCCAGGCCCGGGCAACAGGGCCGTCTATACAACCACAGCACAAGATGACTAAAAAGCAAGATCCCTCCACGGTCGGCTATGCCGACGGCAAGTACGTGTTACCGCCCCTTCCGTACGCCTACGACGCGCTTGAACCCATGCTGGATGAAAAAACCGTGCGCATCCACCACGACAAGCACCATGCGGCCTATGTCGCCGGCGCCAACGCCGCGGCTGAAAAGCTCCGTGAAATCGCGGACGGCAAGCTGGACGCCTCCGCCACCACCAACTGGGTGCGCAACCTGTCCTTCAATGTTTCCGGCCACGTCCTCCACACCATTTACTGGACCAACATGACGCCCGATCCCAAGAAGGAACCGCAGGGCCCCCTGGTGGACGCCATCAAGGAAAAATTCGGTTCCCTGGAAGCCATGATGAAGGAATTCAAGGCCGCCTCCCAGGGCGTGGAAGGTTCCGGCTGGGGCATTCTGGGAGTGGACCCCATGAGCAAGACGCTGGTGATCTGCGGCGCGGAAAAGCACCAGAACCTGGAAATTCCCGGTCTCGTCCCCATCCTCGTCTGCGACGTCTGGGAACACGCCTATTACCTGAAGCACCAGAACCTCCGGGCGGATTATATTGAAGATTTCTGCCGCCTCATCAACTGGGACGACGTGGAACGCCGCTACCAGGAAGCCATGGCGTCCTGACCGGTTCCGGGAGACATTGATTTTTCTTTTTCTTCAACGGCACGGGCCTTCTGCGGTCCGTGCCGTTTTTTGGCGTACTTCCACCCGGCTCTTGCATCCGGCGGAGCAATAGGGCATACTGCCGTGGACTAATTATCTATCACCACGCGCATGAAAAAAGTTTTCGTTTCAGGCTGCTATGACATCGTCCACGCCGGTCACATCCAGTTTTTTGAAGAAGCCCGGGCCCTGGGCGACTATCTGATCGTCTCCTTTGCCTCGGAACCCGTGCTGTGGCACCACAAGCAGCGCAAACCGTCCATCCCGGACGAACACAAGAAAGTGCTGCTGGAAAGCCTGCGCATGGTGGACAAGGTCATTCTGGGCACCGGCATGAAGAAGGGCCTGGACTTTGAAGAGGAATTTCTTCAGGAAAGGCCCGATGTCCTGGCCGTGACGGAGGACGACCTTTACAGCGGCATCAAGAAGGAGCTGTGCTCCCGTGTGGGCGCGAGTTATGTGGTGCTTCCCAAGACGCCTCCCAAATTCGCCCCCGTTTCCACCACCATGCTGGTGAACCGGATCAAGGCCCCGTCCACCGTGCCGCTCCGCGTGGACTTTGCCGGAGGATGGCTGGACGTTCCCCGCTACGCCAGAAAAGGCTCCTATGTGGTCAACTGCGCCATCACCCCCATGGTGTCCCTCTGCGAATGGCCGTATGAAAAGCGGTCCGGACTGGGCGGCAGCGGCGCGTGGGCCATGCTGGAAGGACGCGACCCGGTCGCTTCCGAACTCGCCCTGGGCGTCGGCTGGCAGGACCCCGCCGTCATTGCGGAAACGGGGCTGTGCGTCTGGCGTTCCGGCAGTTCCCCCGTGCTGGACGTCAAGGGCACGGGCGACTTCCTGGAAGGAAGAATGGCCATTCTGTACACGGGGGAGGAACACGACACTCCCAGAATGGCGGACGAACAGCGCGATTACGTGCGCATCTCCCAATCCTCCCTCATTGCCCGCACCGGCGTGCTGGAACGCAACATCAATACCCTGGCCGCTGGCGTGGCCCTGTATTACAGCGTTCAGCTTGACGAAGGAATGCAGCCCCTGCCGGACATCCCGAACGCCCTTGCCAAAAAATACCTGGGCGGCGGCTACGGAGGGTACGCCCTGTATCTCTTCCCCTGCCGGGACGACCGCGACCAGGCCGTCAAGGACAATCCGGCCATGAAGCGCGTGGAACCGTACTGCCGCCAACTGTTCAAGTAAGCCCTTCTCTTTCATGTCCCTGATGCGGAACAGCCTGGTAGCCTCCGGCGCCATTTTCGCCTGCCGCCTGACAGGCATGGCCAGGGAAATCGTGTACACTTCCCTGTTCGGCGCTACGGGAGTGCTGGACGCCTTTTATACGGCCTTCCGAATCCCCAACCTGTTGAGGGACCTGTTTGCGGAAGGGGCTCTCTCCCAGTCCTACACCAGCGTAGCCTCCAAAACACGGGAGGCGGAAGGCGACGCGGCCGCCTGGGAGCTGACCAACAAGGTAGCCACCCAGCTTTCCACGCTGATGGTCGCCATCGTGACGCTGGGAATTCTTTTTGCCGGCCCCGTCATGGAGGCCCTGTACAGCGGGGACCATTCCCTGACGGACCAGTTGTTCGCCACGGACCTGAGCCGCATCATGTGGCCTTTCATCGGCTTCGCCTCCCTGTCCGCCCTCGTCATGGGGGCCCTGAACATGGTGGGGATCTTCGGGCTGCCCATGCTGGCCTCCGCCGCCTTTAACGTCACCTCCATCCTGTTCGGCCTGCTGATCGGATACTTCATTGACCCCACTTTCGGCCCCAGGGCTTTGTACGGCTTTGCCTGCGGCGTCACGATCGGAGGGGCGGCCCAGATTGCCGTGCAGCTCCCCAAGCTGCGCAAAACCGGCTTCCGGTGGAAGCCCAACTTCCATTGGGACGATCCCCGCGTGCGCAAAATCTGGGGGCTGATGCTTCCCTCCGTGCTGGCTTCCGGCGTCACGCAGTTCACCATCTTCATCAATACGGGTTTCGCCCTGGACCTCCAGAAAGGCTCCGTCACCGCCCTGACCACGGCGTTCCGCCTCTGGCAGCTTCCCGTGGGTCTCTTCGGCGTGGCGACGGGCATGGTGGTCCTCCCCGCGGTTTCCCGCATGATGGTGGGAGACGGCAGGAAGGAAGTGGCTGCCCACATCGCCAAAGGGCTGCGGCTGGTGGCGTTTTTTGCGGTGCCCGCGTTCCTGATCCTTTTCATCCTGGGAACGGAATTCGTCTCCTCCGTGTACCAGTGGGGCCGCTTCAACCAGGAGGCGGTGCGCTATACCGGGGAGGTGCTGGGCGCCTACTCCCTGGGCCTGCTGGGCTACGCCGGGACCAAGGTGGTGCAGCCCGTCTTCCTGGCCCTGGAAAAACGCTGGGTTCCCCTGATCGCCGCCGCCGTGGCGCTGGCCATCAGCATCGGCCTCAACTACTACTTTGTCTACGGGCTGCATAAAAATGCGGCGTGGCTGGCGCTGACCACCTCCGTGGTCACCACCTTCAACTTCCTCTTCTACTTCCTTTACCTGCGCCGCCAGCTGGGCGGCGTGGACGGACGGACGCTGTTCTCTGGCCTGGGCCGCATTCTGGCGGCGGGAGTCCTGCTGGGAGCCGTGTGCTGGGCGGGTAAAACGTGGTTCCTCCAGGACTTCCTGAACTGGTCCTTCCCGGCCAGGCTCCTGGGCATCTCCCTGGTCTGCGGCTGCGCCGGGATCGTTTACCTGGCGGCGGCCTTCCTGTTCAAGACGCCGGAACTGGACGCGGTACGGGCCAAATTCATGAAACGCTGACATTGAAACTTCCCTTCCGCGAGGGGAGGCGCGCTCTCCGCAAGAAAAAGAATGGCCTTCACAAGCATTCTCCTTGCCAGGGGTGCGCTCAGTGAGTAAAGTTTTTCCGCCTGTGCGGGGAATAGCCTGTTTTCCGCCAGGGCATCAAAATTCTACGATCGCACCACAACAATGGACATGATTTCCCCCAGCATTGCTGCATTGACCCCTTCCCTGACCCTCAAGGTGACCAACCGGGCCAAGGCTATGAAGGCCGCCGGTGAAGAAGTTTACGGTTTGGCAGGCGGTGAGCCGGAAATGGACACTCCTGACAACATCAAGCAGGCAGCCATCACGGCCCTGAATAACGGAGCTACCAAGTACACCCCTTCCGCCGGTCTGCCCGCACTCCGCCAGGCCATTGCCGACAAGCTCAAGAGGGAAAACAATCTGGAATATGATCCCAGCCAGATCACCGTGGGCGCCGGCGCCAAGCACGCCTGCTTCAACGCCATCATGGCGACCGTCTCCGAGGGGGACGAAGTCATCATCCCCTCCCCGTACTGGGTCAGCTATCCGGAAATGGTCCGCATGTGCGGCGGCATTCCCGTCATTGTGGAAACCACGCCGGAAAACGGCTGGAAGCTCACTGCGGAACAGTTTGAGGAAGCCATGACCCCCCGCACCAAGATGGTGATCCTCACCACGCCGAACAACCCGACCGGAGCCGTTTATTCAGAAGAAGAACTGCGCGCCCTGGGAGAAGTGGCCCTGAGCGAAGACATCCTCATCCTGGCTGACGAAATCTACGAACACCTCGTGTACGGAGACACCAGGCACGTCAGCATCGCCTCCCTGAGCCCGGAACTGTACGACCTGACCATCACCATCAACGGCTTCTCCAAGGGCTACGCCATGACCGGCTGGCGCATGGGCTACTCCGCCGCTCCGGCCCCCATTGCCAAGGCCATCCAGATGATTCAGGACCACACCACCTCCAACGTCTGCACCTTCGCGCAGTACGGCGGCATTGAGGCCCTCACGGGGGACCAGAGCTTCATCAGCGACATGCGTGACGAATACGACATGCGCCGCCAGTATGTCCTGTCCCGCCTCAACGCCATCCCGAACGTCAGCGTCGTGGAACCGCAGGGAGCCTTCTACTTCTTCGTAGACACCAGCAAGCTGGGCCTCACCTCCCTGAACCTGTGCGACAAGCTTCTGGAACGCTACAAGGTGGCGGCCGTTCCCGGCATCGCCTTCGGCAATGACAAGGCCATCCGCATCAGCTACTGCACCACGCTGGACATTCTGAAGGAAGCGCTGGACCGCTTTGAAGAATTCTGCAAGGCGCACTAAGCGTCGAATACTGATTTTTCCAATCTCAGGGCCGCTTCATTCATGAAGCGGTCTTTTTTATTCCTCATGAGAAGACTTTCCGGCAGGACCGCCAGAAACAAAACACCCGGCAAGAGTGAACTTGCCGGGTGGAGGAAGAGACATGATTTCCTTCGTGCCTAAAAGCTCCGCGTATACCCCAAATTGATCGTCCAGGGACGATCGTATTTGTCTCCGTAGACATATTCGTAGTCCAGGTGCACCTGATCGCGGGCGCTGAGCTGCCATGCCACCCCGCAGCCAACCATGCCGCGGGTTCCATCCGTATTCGGACGCCACTGGTTGCCGGCGGCCTTTACTTCACCGCCATTGCTTGCCTGCTGCGTAACACCGATTTTCACGTAGCCCTGCACCAGCTGCCTGCCTCCGTTGACGCTCCATGTGCGTCCGGCTCGCAGGCGTCCGGCAAATTGCCAGATGTCGGCTGCGCTTCCCGCCACTTCCAGGCCCTGGTTCGTGACGATATGCGTGGAACCGGAATGAAGCCATGCGATTTGCACGGAGGGTTCCAGGAACCATCCTCCGGCGCTACTCCACTGCCGCCCGGCTTCCATGCTCATTCCCAATCCCCAGTTGTCATAGCTGCCCCGTTCCGTGCCCCCGGGCTGGACCGCGGTCCATGCGGCATTGTAGCTCATTCCCTTGAGAACCGCGTCCGCAAACCACCCCCTGCTGTGCAGCCATGAGGCGTAAAGGCCTCCGTAACCGCTGTCCGTGCTGCCCTTGCTTCCCCAGCCGTCATGGAAGCGCCGGTCACTCCGGCGGTATCCTCCGAAGAGGCCGGCAGCCAGCATGCTGTTTCTCCCGGATGCAACAATCCAGTCCGCGCCGCTGTCCGCCCCATACTGGTATTCCGTAAAGCCGCATACTCCGGCGATGCCCAGGTCCGTGTCCGTGCGTCCGGAAGCCGTGCGCGCCCAGTAGTGCCCCCTGGGCGCCTCTCCGGCGTTCCTGGCCTGTTGGTCCTGCTGCCTGTAAAAGTCCGCTCCCATGCGCAGCTCTCCCATGCGTTTGGAGAGAGTGTCAAGCTGTTCAAACCATCCCGTACTCATGCAGCCAAGCACATTGAGCAGTACGCCGCCCAGGTTGTTGTAGCCCTCCGGCGACAGGTCGTATCCATTGCCTGCGGCGTTGAGTTTAAGGCCGTAGGAGTAAAAACCCGCATCAAGCGTTCCGGTAAAGAGCGTTGCCGCATTACTGTCTTCCGCCAGACTGTCCCATGTGATCATGTCGTGTATGAAGGACGGGGAGGAGGGAATGCCGCCTTGCAGGATGAAATGAACCGTGTGCGTGCCGGAAGCCTCCCCGGCGATGGCGATGCGGTCGCTTGTTCCGGCGGCCAGGTTGATGTTCATTGTAAAGGCCTGCGATCCGGAGAGGGAGCCGAGCTTCAATGTGTCACGGCCGCTTCCTTCAAAGGCTACATGCCCTCCGTCGCCCTTCAGGCCTCCTGAAAACTGGAAGTCCTGCCCTGTGCCCGTTGTATTGGCCAATAGGAGCGTTCCGGTGTTGGCAAGGGCCGATTCCACCTGTGCGCTGGTGAAGACATACATGGCGCCCGTGTTGGAGAATGCCTGGCCGCCCTTGAGCAAGCCTTGCAGAATAAACCCTTTGCTGTTGGTTTGCGTAGTGGCGGCCGTGTCAAATGTTGCACCTTCCTTGACCTCCAGGATTCCGGCGCTGAAGAGGTTGTCCGCTCCGGCAGTGACCAGGCCGGAGTTGATGAGGGTTCCCCCCGTGTGGTTCGCAGCGGAGGTGATGGTGATGCCGGCCGCATCGCTGTTCAGCTGCAGCGCGCCGCCGCCTGTAATCCGGGCAACGAGCGTCCGGTCGCTGTCCGGATCGGCCGGAGCGTCCAGAACCCAGGTTTTCCCATCATGGATGTTCAATTCCTTGAGTCCGTAGGTGAGGTGGATCCCCGTCTGGCCGCTGTGCTCATTGGTGCCGGCTACGGCAATATAGCTGTAGGTCGCGGTAACGGTATCCTGGTAGGTAACTTCGCGTTCCTCGCCGCCGGTGATGGCCTCGCCCGTATCGGCGTCCACCAAGTCCAGAAGAGTTGTATTCGCGACGTTTCCGGCTTGTACCACCAGCAGGGCGTCCGCATTGATGGTGCCGTCCAGAGCCAGTTCCTGAAGATCGCGGTCCAGGAAGCCCGGCTGGGGAGCTATGTGGTCCAGACTGTCTTTCAGACCGGAGACGGCCAGCGTGGATGCCGACGTGATGTCAAGACTGCCGGAGACGGAGAGCTGGTGTTCCAGCCGGGAGGCGTCACCGTCCACCTGGACGGTAAGCGTTCCTCCGGCCAGATGCAGCTTGCTGATGGAAAAATTTTCCGTGACGGAGAGTTCGGAGCCGTTTCCGAGCCGCAGGGTTGCGGTGCCGAGCACGGTTTGTCCTGTGGCGTCCGGACGGAGCCGGGTATCGGTCAGGGCAATGGTTCCGCCAAATCCGGCCAGCGAATCCGGGAGGGTTACGGTGCCTGCGGACCGGATGTCCAGTGTGCCGGAACCTGTGATGTACGCGCCTGAGCCGGTCCGAATCTGTTCCATGTCGTTAATCAGGATGCTGCCTTCGTTGAGCGCAACTCCGTTCGTGAACAGATTGGTTCCGGTATTCCTCAGGTCAAGGGCTCCCTGTCCGGTTTTGAGCATTGCGTCGGAGGCTGTGACGTTTCCGTTCAGCAGGAGCGTGCCTTCGGTGTCTACCGTGCCGTTGAGGACGATCGAGGCGGCATTGATCTCGCTGACGGCGCCTTTGCTTCGAAGAGTGGCTCCGGCATTAAGCGTAAAGGAGGTTCCCGTGTCCGTCATGCTCCCCGTGCGGCCGAAAACGACCCCGTCCCTGAGTTCCAGCGTACCTCCGTATACAGTGGTTTTTCCCCGGAAGTTGTTGTAACGGCTGGCAACCAGATGGGCGTCCGTACCCTGATAGCGTGTTCCGCTGAAGACGACCGTGCCGGAGGTGTCGTGATCAGTCCCATTGTCATCCATATACCGGTTGATCGCGAGCGTTATTGCGTAGTCCGTTCCTGAGGTGATCGGGTCGTCAAACTGGATGTTCCGTCCTTCTCCGGCCGCCAACTGCAAAGAGCCTAACCTTTCAACATGGATGGCGTTGGCTGTTCCCCCGTCTACGGTAAACGTTCCGTTATCGTTGCGCGTGAAGGTTCCCCCTGTCATATTGCCGCTGAAAAGAACGTCGTGGGTCTGCGCCAGGAATTGCTGGGCGGCGTTGGTGCCGAAATTGTTGATCAGGATGGCTCCCCCTGCCGTGGGCGCGTAATTGTTCGTGAAATTCGCCCCGTCCTGAATGGTCAGCTGCTGATTCTTCAGGTAAATCGCCCCGCCGCTGCCGGAAGACGCCTGAATGTAATTTCCGGTGAAGGAAACGTTGGCTCCCAGAGTGCAGGCCCCCCCTGAAGACATCCAGATGGCACCTCCGTCACCGGATGACGCGGAGATATAGTTGCCCGTGAAGCTTGCACCCGCCCCAACGGTGAGGGATGCAGGGCCTCCATTTGCCCGCACCGCAACCGCCCCGCCGGCCCCTTTTCCCGTTCCGGCGGCCAGGATGTAATTCCCGGTGAAGACGGCTCTGTCTCCCAGTGTGACGGAGGCGTCTCCAATCGTGATGTAGGTGCTGATCGCCCCCCCTTCACTGGCTGCTCCGTCTGCCGAGGTTGAAATATGGTTGCCGCTGAAAGTCGCGCGGTCTCCCAGGGTAATGGAGGTGGCGTTTCTATCGGCGCCTATCGCTCCTCCGTAGCTGGACTTGCCAGCCTGGACATAGTTGTCCGTGAACGTGGCGTCATCGCCTATTTCAATGGAGGAGGAACCGCCCTTGGTAAACATTGCGCCACCCCCGCCGCCTGCTTTGTCTGACGCCAAAACATAGTTGGCATGGAAAACGGCGCCGTTGCCCAGAGTGATCCGGGCATCGTTGGAGAACGCCAGAACTGCGCCTCCTCTAACCTCTCCGCTTGCGGAAGACGCGTAATTTCCGATGAAAACGGCATTGTCATCCAGCGAGACTGAAGCGAGACCTTGACCCTGAATGGCAATCGCGCCGCCGCCCGGAGCGGTGGAATCATCATAGATTCCCGTATTGTTGCGGAACGTGACCGCTCCGGTAAGATTCAGAGTGGCATTGCTGCCGAATCCCTCCACACGCAGGACCCGGTTGCCCGCATTCTCCCAGATGATGGAATTCATGTCAGCGCCATGGTCTCCTTTCTTCAGGAAAAACATGGGAGTTGTCCCCAGCCCAGCCAGATCCAGCGTGCGCGCTGCCGCCGTGTTGTCAGACTGAACGTTAATGAGAAGATTCAGGCCTCCGGTCAGCGTGGAGTCGTCGTTATGCAGGACTACCGTGTCGTTGGCACGCAGCAAACCGGACGCCCTCAATTCTTCCAATGTGCCGTACAGGTTGCTGCCCGGCATGGTGGACTGGGTGTTGTTCACAGTGTAGTCCGCACCGGATGCGGCCGGAAAGGTGCCGATGAACAGGCCGGCAAGCACGTAGCGGAGCAAAGGAGAAGGAAGATGTAGTCTCATGGTATTGAATGGATTTGGAAGCGAATTAATCTATTTGGAGCAATTTTCAGAAGTTATACGCCTGAAAGGCTATATTAGGCTATGACTGGGGAATCGGCAGCTGCACGCGGCGAGGAAGTAGTCATGGAGGATGAATATTCTTCAGGAAGGGGAACTGCATGCGCAGCAAAACAGGATAAGTTTAGCAGGAGATAAAATCTTGACGCTGAATGGTTCATGGATATAAATGTCATGTTTTCCAGTAGGGAATGAATGCAAATTAGCGGATTTCCAATCCGGAGACAGGGCCCATGCGCCAACAGCCTGAAAGGAGGCTCCATCCCTGGAACGGGAAATAATATCAGTGCAACTAACCTATAACATTTTGACGACAAGCTTTTTGGTTCCTTGAAAAATCCTGATGGCAACAGGAAGAATAGAAAAATTCCCATCTGTTTCTTTCCCGGATGCACGTCTTCCGTCCATTCAAATTTTCTGTCTATGGTCCAAATAATTTTGTATTAAATGCTTTTTTTCAAATTTATAGCTTGTCTCCGGATTGGAAATCCGATTTTGATACAAATAATTGATTGTGAGATTCATAGAAATCGCTTTAACACTGAGGCAGAAAGAAACAATGAAAATGAAAGCAAAAGGGAAAAAAGGACTTACAGCGCAAACCCGGCGGCCGCGCCATAGCCCCAAGCGTAAAATCAACGAAGAACTCATCAAACTGGTTATGGAGCTCCGAAAGGTTCGCAACATTGGAATCCGGCGGCTCACTGTGAACTTCTTTTGAAGCAGGGGAAGAAAAGTCATTCCCCATTCAGCCTATTCAGACAGACCGTTCTTTGCAGAACCGGAGCTTCCCCGGCTCAAAAAACTGATGGATTGAAGGACAAATTATCCCGTTCTACCAGAATGCAGACAAGATACGGAAAGAAGCCGGACGTGCTGAAGGAAGCGCTGGACCGCTTCGAATAATTCTGCAAGGCGCACTAATCGCCGACTCAGCTACTTCTCACTTTCCAGGGACCGCCTCATTCATGGAGCGGTCCTTTTATTCTTCGGGGGAAGGCTCGCCGTCCCCCTGTGACACCCGGCACCAGAATCCCCCGTCCAGCTCCGGCATCAAAGGCTTATAGCCGTGCTGCCGCAGAAAAGAATCATCATCCCGTGAACTGGTGTGGATGATGTCCGGTATGCCCTGCTCAATGTAATCATACTGCTCCCTGACCATTTCCTCCGACGGGAAGTTTTGAAGGAACCAGTATCTTCCGCACGGCTTCCAGTCCCAGGTAATGCCGAAGCCCCTGTCCAGCCAGCCCAGATACAGGACGGAGGCTTCGGAAAAAGAGGCCAGCCGTTCCCGGACGGCGGGGGAATAAAACTCCCTGCCATTCCAGACAAAGTCTCCTTTCCGGACGGCGCCCGTCAACCCGGCAGCCACTCCGGCCCCGGTGAGGCAGGCGATTGCCAGCGTTGCGGCCGCCATCCGCGGCATGCACAGGGAAAAGCGCCGTTCCGCCCGGGCCACAAAGAAGATAGTCACCCAGATCATCATGGGTGAAAGGATGGAATTGTAATAGTAGTTGTACACGCTGAACATCTCCACCTTGAAGAAGATATACAGCAGGGCCGTAAAGAGGAGCGCCTTTTGCGTTTTTAATTGACGCCAGCCCGCTATCGCCAGAGCCCAGATGACGGCCACCCACATCAGTACGTCGGACAGGCAGCGGACCGGAGCCGGCCTGAGCAGCCTGGCCCACCATGTGGTATCCTGGGACACCGTTCCATAACGCACGGAGCACAACAGGTACTCATTCATCGCTTCTTTCCAAACACCGTTGGATACCAGCCAGGCCGAACAGGGGACAACCACGGCCAGGAAGCCGGCTAGCGCCACCCCTAAAGCCACCGCCGCTTCTTTTCTCCGCCCGTTCCACCACAGCCACAGGCACAGAACCCCGCCTAAAGCGCACACGGGAAAGGCTATGGAGAACTTCATCATGGAGGCTGCCCCGGCAAATACCCCGGCCGTGCCGAACAGAAACAGCAGGCTGCGCCTGTCCCGCATCCGGAAATACCGGACCAGCCCGTAAACCACGGCCGCCATCCCCGGCCAGCACAATTCCTCCACCCCTCCCCCGCGCTGGAAGGGAAACGAATCAAACAGAAACAGGCACAACAGCATGGAAGCCAGCAGGCTGCCGCGTTGTGACAGATAAAAACGCGCCGTCCCGCAAGCCAGCAGAAGCGTCGTAAAAAGGGTTACGCACTGAATGAGGAATATTCCGGCAAATGAATGCCCGTCAATCCACGCGGCGGCATAATAAATCCAAACCAGCAGGGGCCCCTTGCTGTCCGCCATTTCCACATAGGGGAGAAGCCCGTGAAGCAGCCCCCGCCCGAACATGAAAAAAATGGAAGGGTCCGGAGATGGATAAAAGGAGTACAAGGGAGAGGTATCCGAACACGCTCCAATCACGATAACGGACCAGATAAGAAGCGTCAGCGGGATTTTCCACCCCAGCATAGCCATGGAATCATTTTTCCCTGTCATAGGTTGGGTAGCAACAAGTGGGATTGTGCGGATTACAAATCCGAACTAGATAGGCAACAATGCGAATGTAAGAAGAATATTCATCATATTCAAGCATATATGACAATTTCTAACAAATATTCTTCTTGTTAAGAATATCCGGGGAAATAATGGGTAGAGTTGGAGAAATGCATTTGATATGAAAAAGTAGTATTGACTTCGGATTTGTAATCCGCAACAGGCCGTGACACGGAAATGTACGCCATGCCTCGCAACCGGGTTGCCCTGTCCGGAAAGGCATGATTAAATGAACCTTATATGAATACCCCCGTTCTCAATGACAACCTGCGCGCCGCCACGGAAGCCCTTTGCAACCTGCTTGCCAAGGAAGACCAGGTTGTGGCCTCCAAGGCAAAAATCGGCCTCTTTTTCCAGAATCCGGAGGCAACCAAGCTTTTTGAAGAAGTAAACGCCTACGGAGAAGAACTGCGCAACAAGCACCTGGCCGGCATGCCCCCCACGGAAGAGGAAATCTCCAAGTTCGATACCCTGCGTGAAAACGTGGTCAAGAACGATGCCGCCCGCGGCTTCCTGGAAGCCCGCCAGACCATCGATGAACTCCTGAACACCATCAATCATTATCTGGGCATGTCCATCGACCTTGGCCGTGCGCCCACTCCGGAAGAAATCGAGGAAGCCCGGCAGCGCGCCATGAGCGCCCAGACTTCCTGCTCCTGTGGCGGCAGCTGCGACAAGGAAAGCTGCGATTGCGACGGCAATTGCGACCACGACCACGATCACAAGGACGGGGGCTGCGGCTGCGGCAACCACTAAAAAAGCGATCTTTCAACCTTTCGTCAAACGGCTTCACTCCCAGGTGAAGCCGTTTTTCATTGACGGCATGCGTCAACGCCGCCCTTCCAGGACATGTACGTATCCAGTCCGGCACACGCCCTGGCCTGAAAACCGTCAGGGGCTTCACAAGCCTTTGCGGCAACCGGAAAAACTGAGCGCCAGCGAACCAATATCAAAAATTGCGGCCCATGACCGCATATTCTCTCAGATGCCGCAGAAGCCTGCGGCGTTCCATAAAGGCTTTTTCAAAAGAGGGCCGCATTTGCACGCCGCCTGCATTTTCCCCACCCCGCTTTCTTCATCAGGACGGGCAAGACGCTTGAACGGGAGATGGGCCCATGTTAGCCTCATTCTAAGGAATCATGACTTTTTCCAACCGCCCAGCTTCCGCTTCCCTGCCGTTTATCAAAACGGATTTCCCGTTGTTCCTGGCTCCGATGGCCGGAGTAACGGACCCCATTTTCCGCACCATCTGCAAGGAACTGGGGGTTGACGTCATGGTGACGGAGTTCGTCTCTGCGGAAGGCATTCTCCAGGCATGGGAGAGAAACCGGAGGTACACGAAGATAGAAGACGCGCACCGCCCCATAGGCATTCAGCTTTTCGGCGCGGACGGGAACCACATGGGAGAGGCCGCCAGAATAATCCTGGACCATGAGAAACCGGATTTCATCGATATCAACTTCGGCTGTCCGGTCCCCAAAGTGGTGGGCAAAAATGGAGGGTCCTCCCTGCTGAAAGACCTTCCCCTGCTGGCCTCCGTGGCCGGAGGCGTGGTGAAAGCCGTGGGCGACCGCATCCCCGTCACGGCCAAAATACGCATTGGCTGGGATTTCCAGAGCCTGTGCGCCATGGACGCGTGCCGCCTGCTGGAGGATGAGGGAATTTCCATGATTACCATTCACGGGCGTACCCGTTCCCAGCAGTATTCCGGCACGGCCAACTGGGACATCATTGACGAATGCGCACGGGCCATGTCCGTGCCGGTCATCGGGAACGGGGATATTTCCACCCCGCAGGCGGTAGCGTACGTGAAGGAAAACACAGCCGTCAGCGGCGTCATGATCGGCCGGGCGGCCATGGAGAATCCATGGATTTTCGGAGACGCCAAATATTATCTGCTGCACGGAGCCATGCCTCCGGCCAGGGATCCGCAGGAAAAGACGGACCTGATCCTGCGTCATGCCCGGATGGCCCTGGAGTCCCGCCATTACGGGGACGAACTCCACACCATGCGCCACATGAGGTCCCGCATTCTGGCTTACACGAAGGGGTTTCCGGGAGCCAAGGAAATGCGCTCCCTCCTGGCTCGCGTCTCCAGCATGGCGGAACTGGAAGACCTGCTTTCCACCCTTCCCCGCCGGCGCTCCTGAGAGCGGGAAAAATCCCGCCCTCCGGGAGATTCCGCAGGCCCGGCAAGCGGCATGGGAGGAAGGCCGTCTTCCCCTTCCCCCTCCGCACCTGAAAAAAAATGCCCTTTTGAGGGAAGCTAAGTTGACTTTACGCCTCGAACCTGTCAGAAATAGGGGAGTATCCTGCCGTCCCGTTTCGGCAGACTTCCAACCATAGACTCCAGAGATCGACGTGTACTCCAACGAATCATATCTCATCGAACTTCTTACGCAGGCCGGCTATCTGAATGAAGAGATTCTTCAATACGCGCGCAGTCAAAAATCTCCCACCCAGGACCTGGTCGATTTCCTGATCCAGGCCAATTATCTTACAGAAGACGTCATCGCGCAGGTGGCGGCTTCCACATCCCTGCTGCCCGTCGTGGACCTGGGCTCCATGCACATTCCCCAGGAGGTGCGCGAACTCATCACGCCGGAGCTCGCCAGGCGCTTCCGGGCCATCCCCATTTCCGACGACGGCTTTTCCGTCAACATCGCCATTGACGACCCGCTGAATCTGGAAACCATGGACAGCCTGCCCCAACTGATGGGGCGCGACGTGATTTTCAGCGTCGCCACCCACAGCGCGGTGGAAAGCCGCCTGAAAGAATTTTACCGTGACCTGACCGTTCCGGCAGACGCCGCCGGCCTGGACGGGGACGACGGAGACGCGCCCATCATCCGCCTGGTGCAGCAGATGCTGACGGACGCCTTCAAGATGCGGGCGTCCGACATTCACATTGAGCCCATGGAAAACCGGCTCCGCATCCGCTACCGCGTGGACGGCAAGCTGGTGGAGGTGGCCACCCATCCCAAGAAGCTGCTCAGCCCCATCATCGCGCGCCTCAAAGTGATGAGCACCACCATGAGCATCGCGGAAAAGCGCATGCCCCAGGACGGCCGAATCCAGATGAACATCGGCGGCAAGCAGATTGACCTCCGCGTGTCTTCCGTGCCCAGCAACCATGGGGAAAGCATCGTCATGCGTATTCTGGACAAGTCAGCCCTGGTGCTGGGCCTCCCCCAGCTCGGGTTCTTCTCGGATGACGAAGCCGTGTTCGACCGCCTCATCACTCTTCCGGACGGCATCATCCTGGTAACGGGCCCCACCGGTTCCGGTAAGACCACCACCCTTTACGCGTGCTTGAACCACATCAACCGCCCGGATAAAAAGATCATCACGGTGGAAGACCCCGTGGAATACGAACTTTCCGGCATCAACCAGGTGATGGTAAAGGCGGACATCGGCATGACCTTTGCCGCCGCCCTGCGCGCCATGCTCCGCCAGGCCCCCAACATCATCATGATCGGGGAAATTCGAGACATGGAGACGGCCAGCATCGCCATCAACGCCTCCCTGACGGGTCACCTGGTATTCTCCACCCTCCACACCAATGACGCCCCCAGCGCCGTGGCCCGTCTGGCGGACATCGGCATCAAACGCTTCCTGATCGCCTCTTCTGTCCGGGCCATCATGGCCCAGCGTCTTGTCCGCAAGCTGTGCGACCGCTGCAAGGTGGACGGCGTGCTGACGGAAAAGCAGGCGCATACGCTGAACATTGACATGTCCCGTCTCACTCCGGGCCAGATCAAGGCCCCCCACGGCTGCGACTTCTGCCGCGGCGGCGGGTTCAAGGGACGGATGGGCCTGTTTGAAATTTTCGAGATCGACGACGAAGTGCGACGCATGATCAACGAGAACCTGACCTCCCCCCAGCTGCGCCAGCGCGCCCGGGAACTGGGCATGAGAACCCTGAGAGAGGACGGCGTGCGCAAGGTGCTGGCCGGCCTCACCTCTCCGGAAGAAGTGCTGAACGTCACCATGGGAGACGCCAACTGATTTTCCCCCGCAATTCATTCTGATTATTATGGACACCAATCTTACACTGGAACTTTTTATCGGCCGGGGAATGATCGACAAATCCCTGGCGAAGGACATCAAGGAGGAAATGACCGTCTCCGGCAAGGAGCTGCCGGAAGTGCTGGCAGACTTCGGCATCATCGGCAGCAAGGACGATATCTGGCAGATGATCGCCAGCGACCTGGGGACGGAATTCATTACGCTGGACAACTTCCAGCCGGACCCGAACGTGCAGAACATGATGCCGGCCACGCTCGTGCGCCTGCACGGCGCCCTGCCCGTGCGGCACGGCCCGGAAGGCCTGTACGTCTGCCTGGTGGACCCCCTGAATCCGCAGACGGTGGAGGACCTGCGCTTCGCCCTCGGCCAAGACATCCACGTCCTCATCGCTCCGGATTACCAGATTTCCGAACGCATCAACGAACTGTACGGCGGGGAATCCGCCGCCATGACGGACCTGATGCAGGAGCTCAACAACATGCAGGTCAACAATGAAACGGAAGATTCCGCCGCCGCGCCCGTCATTCGCTTTGTGGACCTGGTCATCACGCAGGCCATTAAGGAAAAAGCATCCGACATTCACTTTGAACCCTTTGAAAAGGAATTCAAAATCCGCTACCGCGTGGACGGCTCCCTTTATGAAATGCAGCCGCCGCCCGTTCACCTGTCCGTCCCGGTTATTTCCCGCGTCAAGGTCATGGCGAACATGAACATCGCGGAACGCCGCGTTCCGCAGGACGGCCGAATCGTCAAGCAGATAGGGAACCGGGCGGTGGACATGCGTGTTTCCTCCCTGCCCACCCAGTACGGTGAATCCGTGGTGCTCCGCGTGCTGGACCGCTCTTCCGTCAACCTGAACCTGGACAACCTGGGGCTCCCCCCGCATATTCATGAATATATTCTGGATACGGTCCACAAACCCAACGGCATTTTCATCGTCACCGGTCCCACCGGCGCCGGCAAGACCACCACGCTGTATGCCGCCCTGCGGGAAATCAATACCATTGATTCCAAGGTGCTGACGGCGGAGGACCCCGTGGAATACGACATCGACGGCATTATCCAGATCCCGATCAATGAAGCTATTGGCCTGGATTTCCCGATGGTGCTCCGCGCCTTCCTGCGACAGGACCCGGACCGCATTCTGGTGGGGGAAATGCGAGACATGGCGACCGCCCAGATCGCCATCCAGGCATCCCTGACGGGCCACCTGGTGCTCTCCACCCTGCACACGAACGACTCCGCCGGCGCCATTACGCGACTGGTGGACATGGGCTGCGAACCTTTCCTGGTGGCAGCCTCCCTGGAAGGGGTGCTGGCCCAGCGCCTGGTGCGCACCATCTGCCCGGACTGCCGCACGCCGTATGAACCCTCCTCCACCATCCTCTCCCAGCTTGGCGTGTCTCCCTATGAACTGGGAGACAAGCATTTCTTCACGGGCCGCGGTTGCGACAAATGCTCCAACTCCGGCTACAAGGGCCGCAAGGGGATCTACGAGCTTCTGGATATCAACGATACCCTGCGGGACATGATTACGGACCGCGCGCCCTCCGTGGTGCTGAAGCAGAAGGCCATTGAAATGGGCATGTCCACCCTGCGTGAAGACGGCCTGAGAAATATTTACGACGGCAATACCACCATTGAAGAAGTGCTGAAGTATACTTAATGGACAGCCGGATACCGCACCCACCATTTCAACCACCAAGCAGAAAACACTTAAAATACCACATATATGCCTAAATATCAATATACAGCACTTGACCATAAAGGCGACCAGAAAACGGGTACCCTGGAGGCCAATTCCGAAGCGGAGGCCATGGAATCCATCCGGGCGCATGGCCTGTACCCCACCCAGATCGTAGAAGCGGGAAAAGGCAAGATTCAGCAAACGCCCGCCGCCAAGAAGAAGGCCAAGGGAGGCAAGAAGCAAAAAGGCAGGCTGGGCGGCAGAATCAAGGCCAAGGCCCTGATGATTTTCACCCGCCAGCTCGCCACCCTGATTGACGCAGGGCTTCCCCTGCTCCAGAGCTTGAACGTGCTGGCCAAGCAGGAGGCGAACCCCAACCTGCGCGTGACCATTGAAGCCCTGGGCGATTCCGTGCAGGGCGGCTCCACCTTCTCCGAAGCCCTGGCCCAGCATCCCAAAATCTTTGACCGCCTGTTCGTGAACATGGTGAAGGCCGGTGAACTCGGCGGTGTGCTGGAAGTCGTGCTGAACCGCCTGGCGGAATACCAGGAAAAGGCGCAGAAACTGAAGAGCAAGGTGATCTCCGCCATGGTGTACCCCTCCATCGTGCTGTTCATTGCGGTGGGCATCGTGATCTTCCTGATGCTGGTCATCGTCCCCAAATTCAAGGCGATGTTCGCGGAACAGAACCAGGAGCTTCCCGCCATTTCCGAATTCGTGTTCGGCATCAGTGACTGGTTCATGGCCGCGCCCTTATTCGTGCCCAACGCCGTCATTCTGGCCGCCGTCGTCGCCATCCTGTACGCTATCTTCACGGCCATGAGCAAGACGCCCAACGGCCGCCGCAAGATTGACTCCGCCCTGCTGACCATGCCGGTCATCGGCAACGTGCAGAGCAAGAGCGCCATCGCCCGCTTCGCCCGTACCTTCGGCACGCTGGTGACCTCCGGCGTTCCCATCCTCCAGGCGCTTACCATCACCAAGGATACCGCCGGCAACATGATCGTGGGAGACGCCATCGGCCTCATCCATGATTCCGTGAAGGAAGGTGAATCCGTGGTAACGCCCATGTCTTCCTCCAAGCTCTTCCCGCCCATGGTGATCTCCATGGTGGACGTGGGTGAAGAAACCGGCCAGCTTCCGGACATGCTCCTCAAGATCGCGGACGTGTACGATGATGAAGTGGACAATGCCGTGGGAGCCATGACCTCCATGCTGGAACCCATCATGATCGTATTCCTGGCCGTGGTCGTGGGCGGCATCGTGTTCGCCATGTTCCTGCCCCTACTGCAGGTCATTGAAAAAATGGGTTAACCTCCCTACGCAGAACCAGATGAAGATTCGATCCGCATACAGCCGCCTCCGGGCGGCAAAGGGCTTCACCCTCATGGAAATCCTGGTGGTGATGGTCATCATCGTGGTGCTGGCCACGCTGACCATCTCCATCTACACCTGGCTTGAAACCAGAAAGAACGAGCAGGCCACGGAATCCATCGTCCGCAAGATTGAAATGGGGCTGGAAAGCTACCACAGCGACCATGACCGCTACCCCTACGGTACGGAAGCCCCCTTCAACAATCACGGCGTGGCCGTGGCAAACGGTGAGGAATACAGCTCCAACGTCGTTTACATGGCCCTGTTCGGGGACCACAAGAATGAAGGCGTGCCCGGCAGGGATACCACCATTTACAATGACGAACTGAACCCCGCCACCCAGCCCAAGAGCAACCCGACCGTCCGGGAAGTCCACGTGAAAAGCAAGGACGGGAGGCCGGTCACCCTCTACATTCTGGCGGACCCGTGGGGCTCCCCCTACCGCTACCGCCTGGGCAGCGAGCAGGCCATCCCCACCAAATCCGCCAATGCCAAGAACCTGAAAATGGGCAACGGCCTGAATCCGGATTATGATTTCTGGTCCTTCGGCAAGGACGGGGACAGCGATCTCAAAGACCCGCATGCCCCTGAAAACGAGGACGACATCGGCAACCTGCCGAAGTTCTGATCCTTCCTTTTTCTCCGCGAACGGCCCTTTTTTCCGGCAGCCTTCCTCCCTCTCCGGCGGAGGAAGGCCGCTCTGCGTACAGGGCACTATTTGCTGGCATCCGGACAGGTTCTGGCGTATGATCCGGGCATTGCCATGAAACGCATTTCCCTGATTGTTCCCTGCCTGAATGAAGAACAGGCCATTCCGGCGTTCAAGCAAGAAGTAGACCGGGTTTTCAAGGAACACCTGGCGGCCTATGCCCTGGAACTCATCTTCGTGGATGACGGTTCCACGGACCATACCTTGGAAATGGTCAAGAAACTGGCAGAGCATTCCCCGGAGGTGAAATTCATCTCCTTTTCCCGCAACTTCGGGAAGGAAGCCGCCATCTATGCGGGGCTGGAAGCCGCTACGGGAGATTACGCGGCCGTCATGGACGTGGACCTTCAGGATCCTCCCTCCCTGCTTCCGGAGATGGTGAAAGCCATCGAGAAGGAAGGATACGACTGCGCAGGCACGCGCCGCGTCACCAGGCAGGGGGAACCGCCGCTGCGGTCCTTCTTCGCGCGCGCCTTTTACAAGACGATTCACCGGATATCGGACACGCACATCGTGGACGGGGCCCGGGACTACAAGCTGATGACGCGCCCCGTACTGGAAGCCCTGCTTTCCCTGAAGGAATACAACCGCTTTTCCAAGGGGCTGTACGAATGGGTGGGCTTCCGCACCAAATGGTTTGAATACGAGAACGTGGAACGGGTAGCCGGAGAAACCAAGTGGTCTTTCTTCAAACTGTTCCTGTATTCCATTGAAGGCATCGTGGCCTTTTCCACCGCGCCCCTGGCGCTGGCTTCCATCATGGGGGTGCTCCTCTCCTTCATTTCCTTCCTTTCCATCATTGTCCTGACGATCCGTGAATTGATCTGGCCCCATTCCGCCTACGGCTGGACTTCCATGGTGTGCGTCTTCTGCCTGATGGGAGGCATCGTTCTGCTGTGCCTGGGCATCCTGGGCCAGTACCTGGCCAAGACCTATACGGAAGTTAAAAAGCGCCCCATTTACATTGCCAGGGAACGCTCCATCGCTCCTTCCAACTAGCCCTCCCCATGGATACCGAACCGGATTTCAGCATCGTCACGCCCAGCTATAACTACGCCAGGTACGTGCGGGAGTGCATTGAAAGCGTCAAGAATCAGGAAGGAGCCACCTTTGAACACATCATCCAGGATGCGGGCTCCACGGACGGAACGCTGGACATCCTGAATTCCTATCCGCACCTGAAACTCCATGTGGAAAAGGATTCCGGCATGTCGGAAGGCATCAACCGCGGATTCCGCAAGGCACGCGGCAAGTGGGTCATGTGGCTGAATACGGACGACCGGCTGCTGCCGGGCGCTCTGGCTGCGGTCAAGGCTTTTGCGGATTCCCGGCCGGATGCGGACATCGTGCACGGCGCCTGGAACTTCATCGGCCCGGACGGAGCCCTCCAGCGGCCCATGAAAGCCCTTCCCTACAGCCTGAACATGCACATCTGGTACGGAACTTACCTGGCCTCCACCGCACTGTTCCTGCGCCGGAGCACCACGATTGAAGAAGGGTTTCTGCTGGACGAACGGTTCCGCTACGATATGGACGGGGAATATTACGCGCGCCTGGGCCGTGCCGGAAAAAAGTTTGTCCATTACAACAGGCTGCTGGCGGATTTCCGCTGGCACGGCGACAACCTGAGCGCCCCCAATGTGGAACGCCGGGACATGGACGCCGAATTAAAACGCCAGAAACAGCACAGCGAAGACGCCGCCATCAAGCGCGTTTACGGCTATTCCTTTTCCAAGCAGAGCTGCAACAACATCCTGGACGGCTTCATGCGGGAGGCCTACCGCATGAAAAAGGCCTTCCTTTACCTGACCACTCCCTGGGAAAAGTAATCCGCTGCTCCCTCTCCTTCCCTCCTCCCCGGAGCCTCCGGCCCGTCCTCCCAATCTCCGGCACTCCCTTCCTTTCCACAAAGGCGCTTCCCGGTACGGCAAAGGCCGCAGCCGTTTTACAGCCGCGGCCCGTCACAAACCGGATGGAAAAAGGATAAAACCTTAGTTAAGGCTGTCAAACAGCTCTTCTTCCCGGAAGAATCTCACCAGTTCCACGGCGGCGGATTCCCGGCTGTCGGAAGCATGGCAGATGTTCATCATGCTGTCCGTTCCGTAATCGCCGCGGATGGTGCCTTTCTGCGCCTTCTGGGAATTGGTGGGCCCCAGCAGTTCGCGCACGCGTACAATGACGCCGGGCCCCTTCAGGGCGATGGCGATGACCGGAGAGCTGGTCATGAAATCAAGCAGTTTCGGGAAAAGCGGTTCCCCATTGACGACAAGGTCCAGAATATGGGCGTAATGTTCCCGGAGCACCGGCTCGTCAAGCTGAATCATCTTTATGCCGCGCAGGCGAAACCCTTCGGACAAAAAACGTTTCAAAATGGTGCCGGAAAGGTTTTTCCGCACGCAATCGGGTTTCAGCAAAATCAGCGTTGTTTCTTCTTGAGTGTTTGGCATAAAATTAGCGAAGTTTCAGGATGAAGTGAGGGAATTACACCCTAATCCCCGGCAGGTCAAGGATAATTGCGCAACTGGTCTTTTCCGCCGGGAAAGGAATTCGTCACAGGCTTCTCTTATAGGAATCACACCGGTTCCGCCATCCGGCAAGCCAGCGCGCCTCTCCGCGGGCCGGCGGGCTGTTGTCCACGCGACGCTGGAGCACCCTTTTGGCCGCCTCCGCAAACTCAACCGCCGCAGGCTGTCCGGGAGAGGCCGGGCGCATCTCCTCCAGCACCTGCCTGAGCCCCCAACCCTGCCCCCGGTATTGTTCCGCGGGGTTGGTTCCCTCCCCCTTGAAATTCACGTAGTCAATCAGGGCATACATGCCGTTGGGCGCCGTCGCCACGGCATTGTAGCGGGCAGCCATTTCCGCCGGACGGCGGGACTGGCTCTTGATGCGCCCCAGGGCAGCCACGGACCTGGCAATAATGAAATCCGCCTGCATTTGCAGAGCCGCCGGGCTGGACAGCCACTGGCGCATCCGTTCAGGAAGGCCGCCCCGTACGTCCGCCGCTTCAAATTCCGCCCTGGTGCGCCACGGGGCCGCGCCGGAAAACCATTCCGGAACGCGTGCTCCCCTCTTACGGCAAAACTGGACAAAGGAGGGAAAGCTTTCCTCAAACCTTTCCGTAATCCCGGCGGGGAACCAGATGAAATGCCCAATGCCCAGGGAGGGGAACGCCTCCCCCCGGTTCCAGGAAACCAGCCCCTTTACTGTTCCGGCGCATTCATTCTGCCAGATTTTCCGCGCGATCTTCGCCTTCACTTCTCCTGCATCCGGAGCCGCCTGAACCCAGCCGGGCGCGCAGCACGCCAGCATCAGGATAAAACCTGCCATTTTTCCATGCATGGGGTTACTTTCCTTCCCCGGCGCGGGCAAGTCAAGCCGCTTCAATTTCTCGTGCCAAAGACGGCGCCCCATGCTACGCTTGCCGCGCACGGCATGATTCTGGCGTTTAACAAACCTTACGGGGTCCTTTCCCAATTCACGCAGGAGGCTCCCCACCACCGGACACTGGCCGAATTCGGCTTTCCTGCCGGCGTGTATCCCGTCGGCAGGCTGGACGCGGATTCGGAAGGGCTGCTGCTTTTATCCGATGAGAAAGCCCTGGTGGACCGCCTCCTGAACCCCTCCAACCGGCATCCCAGAACCTACTGGAGCCAGGTGGAAGGCGTTCCGTCCGCCACGGACCTGCTTCCTCTGGAACGCGGCGGCCTCTCCATCCAGGGGTACCGCACGCTGCCCTGCCGGGTGCGCCCCATGCACGGAGAGCCGGACGTACCGCCCCGCAATCCTCCTGTCCGCTACCGCGCAGCCATTCCCACCTCATGGCTGGAATTGACGCTCGTGGAAGGAAAAAACCGCCAGGTGCGGCGCATGACCGCCGCCATCGGGTTTCCCACGCTCCGGCTCCTGCGCGTCCGGATCGGGAGGTTCACCCTGTCCGGCCTGGAACCCGGCGCGTGGAAGGAGCTGGACTCCCGTGAACGAAGGGAGCTCATGCCGTAATATAGGCTTGATTAGGGGGAGGCGCAGCCTGTATATGTCTTTCCGCATCAGGAGATCCTACCTAGACCTTTTTACATGAAAGCCGAACTCGTCGAACAAGCCGCCAAAATCATTCCCGAGCCCCAGATGCTGATCAACGTGGTTTCCCGCCGCGTTGCCCAGCTCAACAATGGCCGCGCTCCCTTGGTCCCCACCACCCCCCACATGGGCAACGCGAACATTGCCCTGACGGAGATCGTTGAAGGCAAGCTCGTCTATCATGCGGAATCCGACAGCCTCCAGGAAGACAGCCAGTAAAAAGCACGTCCCCCTTATTGCCGTTCCGGCCCGGATTTCCGCACGGAACATCCCCTCTTCAACCAGGCCCCCGGCTCTTCCAGCCCGGGGCCTTTTCATCCCTCCCCTCCAGTCATGAGCTCCGACATCTCCACCAACAAGAAAGCCCGCCGGGATTACGAAATCCTGGACACCTACGAATGCGGCATGGAACTCAAGGGAACGGAGGTCAAATCCATCCGCGCCGGCAAGGTGAACATCGCCGATTCCTTCGCCAGGGTGGAAAACGGCCAGATGCTCCTGTACGGCTGCGACATCCAGCCGTGGGAAACTGCCGGAGAGTTCTTTCAGCACCAGTCGCGCCGCCCGCGCCGCCTGCTGCTCCACAAACGGGAAATTTTCAAACTGGAACAGCAGACCTCCCAAAAAGGCTGTTCCCTGGTCGCCCTCAAGCTGTACTGGAAAAACGGCAAGGTAAAACTGGCGCTGGGCCTTGGCAAAGGCAAGACCCACCGCGACCAGCGCTATGACCTGAAGGCCCGCGTGGAAATGCGGGAAGCCCAGCGGGAAGTGGCCCGCATCAACCGCCGTTAATCAACGCCGTCCGCTTCTTCCTTTCCGGAGGCCGTTCCCGTTTCCCTGCTCTCCGCTCTGTATTCTGCCGGAGTGAGCGGGAACGCCCTATAAAAAAGCCGCCGCGGGAAAGGGACTATAACTTCCAATCCACGGGCAACTCCACCTGGCCGCCCTTCTTGTCGTCATAACGGATGAAACCGTGCTCCGCCCCGTACCAGTGGACATCCCGCGTCACCTTCACGTCAAAACAGCAATAGCGGGCAATATCCATCAGCAGGTCCGTATTTCCCGTCTGCACGTATTCCGCCCACCACTTGAGGGCCTGGGTGCCCACGGCCGTTTTTGAAGAGCCGATGGAAGCGGCGGCCACGGAATCCAGCTTGACGCGCACGCCGCCGCGCTGTTCGATGTCCTTGCACAAATCGAGGTTGTTCGTGATGTCGATCATATTCCACATCGTATAGCGCTGGAGCACGCCGTAGTCGAAATGCTCGTGGTTGTACCCTACCACCAGGTCGGCCTGGCGAAGCTGCAGGATGAGGTCGTCCACCATCTCCTCGGAATAAATCGTGTACTTGCCGGAAGCCGTGGAATAAGTCACGCCCACGGAAACGCGCATGTCGGCCGTATTGTGCCAGCCGCCCACCTCCGCTGCGGAATGACGGGTTTCCAAGTCAAAATACACGATGTCTCTCATCGGAGGAAACGTACATTATTTGCCACTTTTGGACAAGTCCCACTTGAACGGAAGGCGCGTTTGTGGTGAAAATAGGTTCATGCAGCCCCGTTTCCACATCGTCATGTTCCATCCGGAAATTCCGCATAACACGGGGGCTGCGGGGCGGCTGGCGCTGGCAACGGGATCCAGGCTCCACCTGATCCGGCCACTGGGGTTCAGCCTGGATGAAAAGCACGTGCGGCGCACGGGACTGGACTACTGGGCCAAAGTGGACCTGCATGTCTGGGACAGCCTGGAGGAGTTAAAACAGGCGGCAGATCCCTCCGCGCGGTTCTGGTACCTGAGCACCAAGGCGCGCCGCTCCCACTGGGAGGCGGATTTCCGGGAGGGGGATTACCTGGTCTTCGGCCCGGAATCCCGCGGACTGCCGGAAAGCATGCTGAAGGAACACGCGGGCACCGCCCTGACCATTCCGATGCCCGGAGAAGGCTCCCGCAGCCTGAACCTCTCCACCGCCGTGGCGATTGTCCTCTATGAAGGATTGCGCCAGCTCGGCATCTGACACGGAGACCGGAGCAATCCTTCTTGCCGCCCCAGTCACGACAGGCCACGGGCATGAATGGACTTCCCGGCAACGGCGGCGGTCCAATCGGAAATGGAAGGAGCTCCCTAGCCAGGAGAAGAAGCGGTCTCCGCGCCCTTCCGCCGCCAGGGGCGCACCAGATAAAAGAGAATCAGGGAGGCGACAGCGCCGCAGGTATCGCAGAACATGTCTTTCTGGGCGTCCCATATATCGCCCTGGGAGCCGAGAAAATCATTCGCGTCATTCCCGCCCACAATGACCGCATACTGCCATTCAATGATTTCATACGCCGCGGCTACAGCCATCACGAAAAAGAGGCCGAAAATCCCCGCCAGCACTTTCCCCGCATATTGCTTGCGCACCAGATACTCCGCTACGGGAAACGCATAAAACCCCACCGTAAAATGGGCCACCCGGTCAAACGGGTTCCGGTGGGCTCCCACCAGCTCCCGGAACCACTCGAAAGGCACTTCCGCAAACGTGTAATGCGCCCCCACCGTATGGCAGGCCAGCCAGAAAAACATCAGCGTGTAGGACCAGTTGCTGAAACGGAATCTCCGGAACCCGGCCGCCAGGAGGACGACCGCCAGCGCCACGGGAATCACCTCCGCCACCCAGACGGAACGGGAAGAAGGGGAAATGCCAAGGGCAATGAACAGCACGGCGAATACCGCCAGCAGGTAGAAGGGATAATTTTTCATGAGGGAGAGAGGAGAAGCAGAAAAGCGCGGGAGCCGACACAGGAAAGGCGCCGGAGATTACCTCCGGCGCCTTTTCCGTTAAAAAACTTTTACCGCATGTCAATGGTAGGCACCGGAATGCGGTCCTTGGGGCCCGTATAAAGGGTCAGGGGCCTGTACAGCGTATTGTCCTCCATCTGTTCCAGCACCTGGGCCACCCAGCCGCAGCAGCGGGCAATGGAGAAAATGGCGGTGAACAGCCTGGTGGGAATGCCGATGCTGTAATAAACCGTGGCGGAATAAAAATCCACATTGGCATTCAGCCCCTTGCGTTCCCGGACAAGTTTGGCGATGCGTTCCGACATGCGGATCCACTTGGGTTCCCCGATCCGGGAGGAAAGGCGGATGGCCATGCGGCGCAGATGCGGAGCGCGGGGATCCAGCACACGGTACACGCGGTGGCCCATGCCCATGATCTTTTCCTTCCGCGCCAGTTTATCCTCAATGTAGGAATCCACCTTGTCCTCCGTACCTATTTCCTTGAGCATTTCAATCACGCCTTCATTGGCGCCGCCGTGAAGCGGCCCTTTCAACGTGCCGATGGCCGCCGTGATGGCGGAATACATGTCTGAAAGAGTGGCGATGCAGACGCGCGCCGCAAAGGTGGAGGCATTCATGCCGTGGTCGGCATGCAGGATGTAGGCCACGTCCAGAATGTGGGCTTCATCCCGGTTCGGCTCCTCCCCTTTCAGCAGCCACAGGAAATGTTCCGCCTCATTCAGATCCTCCCGCACGGGGGGAAGGTCCAGCCCCTGGCACAGACGGTAATAGTACGCCACCATCACGGGCACCTTGGCGATGAGACTGAGGCCTATTTCTTTCAACTGGCCGGAATCCTTCGTCCGGTCGTCATACATGCCGAGCATGGAAACCGCCGTCCGGAGGGCGGACATGGGCCGGGCGGACTTGGTGGCCGTTTTAAAGAAATCCAGAATGGGCTGGGGAAGGTCGCGGTCGGAACGGAGGCGCTTCTTGATGCCCTCCAGTTCATCCCGGTTGGGCAGCCGCTTGTTGAGAAGCAGGTAAATCACTTCTTCAAAACAGCACATCTCCACCAGGTCATCAATATCGTAGCCCAAATACAGCAGACGCCCTTCCTCACCGCGCACATCACTCAAGGCAGATTCATTAGCTATGATTCCTTTTAAACCTTTGGGATATGTGTGTCGTGCGGAAAAAGTGTCATTGCTCATGTTTTAAAAAATGCTACTAGTGATGAAGATTACCGATTAAAAGTCTAACAATCTTCCAGAAAGTCAAACCTTAATTACGCCTTCACGGCCCACGCGGGGCGTTTGGCGCAGGTGATGTGGGGCGCCCTTACATACAGCGGTTCCGCCGGACCTTCCAGAAGTTCCTCCCTGCTGCCCTCGGCCAGGGACTGCCATGCGACTCCCAGGGCCTCCGCATGCGGGTACACGGGAACGCCCCCCGTCATTTCCCGGGCTGCCAGGGTTTCCGCCGTTTCCGTGGAATAAACGGGCACGCCGTTTTCCAGGCATTCCGCCATGCGGGCGCGGGCCTGCTCTGCGGGCAGCACTTCCGGAGCGGCCGCCAGAATGCCGTTTTCCAGTCTTCCCCAGGTCCAGCCGCCGCGCCGGGCGTCGGACATCACGCAGGCCTTCCCGTCGTGAATGCCCAGTCCGTTCCAGGAGGAAAACGCCGCCACGCGGGAACCGTGCACCAGGGAAAGGCCGTCCGCCACGGCAAGAGCCACGCGGATTCCCCCGTAGGCGCCGGGCCCGGAACCAACCACAATTTCCTTTAAACACCGTCCTTCCAGGGCATCCAGCGCCTGGCGCACCGCCTCAAAGATGGCGGAGGAATGGTTGCGTTCAGCTCTCCATTCCACCCGGCACAGCAGTTCCTTTCCGCCCCATGCCGCGGCGGAAGACTGCGCGCAGGAAGTTTCCAGAACCAGCAGAGCATCTTGCATGCGGTGGATTATACAGGAATTTCCGGCGCGCATAAAACATTTTTTCCCCCGCTTTCCGGAAGCAGCAAATTTGGTTCGCATTTATGCGGAAGTCCCCTTATGCTGGCCTTGCACTTCACCACCGCATGCCCAAGGCACCCAGACACACACCGCCGCGCCAGGACTGGCGCCGGTATGCAGAAACCGCCCGGAAGCCGCGCTCCACGGCAAGCCTTGGCGACATGATGAGGCAATGCAACCGTGACGCCTGGGACAAGACCTACCGCGCCCAGGTCACCTCCGAATGCTGGGAGGACGAATGCCAGGAATTCACCTTCATGGACCTTCCGCGCAAAACCCGGTTCGTCAGGCACGCCGTAGCCACCCTTCTTCTGCTCCCGCTGGCCCTGATTACGGCCATGTCCCTGTGCGACCAGCTCGCCCACGCTTCCGGCAGTCTCAACATCCTCTTCTCCATCCCCGTATGGTACGCCCTGATGGGGGCGGCCGTCTGGGTGGTGCTGGGCAGCAGCAGGCTGTTCACCTCATCCCTGCTGTACCTGTACGTGCTGGGCCATGAACTGACTCACGTGCTGGCGGTCTTTTGCAGCCGCGGCTCCATCCATGCCTTCAAGGCGGATCTGGACGGGGGATACATCCAGACGGATAAAAACAACCTCTTCATCTCCCTTTCCCCCTATTTTCTGCCTCTTTGGGCCATGCTGTGGGGGCTGGTCTGGGGGATGGCGTACCTCTTCTGGCCCACGGTCACCTGCCAAGCCCTTCTTTACTCCGGCCTGGGCTTCTGGTGGTGCTTCCACCTGTTCTGGACGGCATGGATCATCCCCAAGGACCAGCCGGACCTGGCGGACAACGGAACCTTCTTCTCCCTAATCCTTGTTTACTTTGCCAACCTGCTTCTCTTCCTGGTGCTGCTGCGCCTGTTCAACGCCGTAAGCCTGCACCGCTTTTTGACGGACTGCGTCCACAATGCGGAAAGGCTGTGGGACGCCCTCAGGGACCTCCTCATGCTGGCGGCCGGCTTGTTCCTGTGAAAAATATTCTTTTCCTTACCGGCAAGGATGAACGGCAGAAGGTGAAAAGGAATCCAACCTTTCAGCAAAAAGGAGATTCCATGCAAGCCACACACTTCATTACCCTGACCATGGCCGCCGTTTCCCTGATGGGCTGCAACCCCAAGGAAACCGTGAATGCCCTCACCTCCGATCAAAACGTTACCCAGCAGATGGCCGTGAGATTCGCGGAAAACATGGTAGGCCTCCCGCGGGCACTCGTCGTCTCGGATGCCAGAAAAGCGGCGCCAGGCGATAAAGTCACCGTCAAGGGAGCCGTACTGGGGGATGAACCCGTTTTCTCAAAAAATATTGCCTCCTTCACCATCGGGGATCCGGCCCAGCTCCTGGCCAACATGAAGGAGCGCGGAGTGTGGTCCACCGGAACGGTGCCGGTGGAAATACGGAAAAACAACACGATGACCGTTCAATTTGTGGATGACCAGGGCCAGCCCATCAAACACTCCGCCAAAGGTGTGAACGGGCTGAAGGAACGTGACGCCGTCATCATTACCGGAACCATTGATCCTCATTCCACTCCTGAAAATCCGGTGCTGAACATCGAAAGCATCGTGATTGAATAGCAACCCTTCTGTGCCAAACCCTGATTCATGTCAAACGGTTCGGGCGTCTTGCGCCTGAACCGTTTTTCGTATCAGGATGCGCGCATGGGATTTGATCCAGCATCTTTGGGAATGATAACACTGGCCGCCACTTCGGCGGCAGCGGGCGCGGCCTCCGCGTCCGCCCAGAAAAAAAGTGCAGAAGCCACCAGGCAGGCGGCGGATGCAAACGCCGCCACCCTCAGGAACGAGGCGGACCTCCAGAAACAGACGGGCGTGGAAAACGCCAAACGCATGCAGCAGGACGCCACACGGCAAATGGGCGACGCCCGCCTGGACGCCGCCCAGTCCTCCCTGCTCCGGGATGGTTCCGTGCCGGTCAGGGAACAGGCCCTGGCGACGCGCCTGCAAACCCGGATTCAGGATGAAGCGGCGGCAGCCATGAGGAATGCCCAGTCCCTGTACAACCGGGCGAACATGGAACAGTACATGGGCCGCGCCAATGCAAGAGCCCAGAAAACCGCCGCGGCAGGCACCCTGCTCTCCGGATTCGCCCAGGGAGGCAACGCCCTTCTCAAATGGTGAGGCAATCGGCGATAGCTGGAGACCAATCAGCGGGAACCGGAATCTGCCTGAGGAACCTCCGCAGGCGCCGGAAGGACTTCCGGCACCACGCCGCCTATCCCTATTTTGATATTCACGGGAACCGGCCTGATGCGGGAGGCCCCCTGGTACAGGGCGGCCACTTCTACAAACCGGGGCGATTTCCTGAACAGGAAGGACTTCCCCCTGTCTTCATTATAAGAATGGTCGCAGGTAGGGACAGGCTTCAATCTTGCGCCTTTCACATCGTGAAACACAAAATCCTCCGCCCGGAACATCTTCTCCGAATACACCTCGGAATACACCATGAACTTCCATTCCTCCCCCGGTTCGTTCGCCGGCGCATGACGGCTGCGCCCCGTCTGCCTGGTCACTTTCAGCGTCACCGTCTCCAGCTTGGACATGTCGGCTACCTCCACCCGGTTATTCTCCAGGGCTCTCCGCACGGCAATAGGGTCCGGCACCGGAATGGAAACTCCGCTCTCCTTCAATTCCACCATCCCGAAATCCAGAGACTCCAGCCCCTGGCACAAAGGGAGAAAAAGAGTGCCGCTCACCTGAATCCAGCGGGCTCCCGGAGAAGGAACATCCTTTAAATTAAGGCTCACGTTTACCCGCCTCAAGCCCTTGTCCTCAATAACCCCTTCCCATAGACGGACGGAGCGCACCCTCAGACGCACGCCATTGGAATCGACAGCCGTCAATTCCTGTTCCGGCTGTTCCGGAGCCAGCATTTCAGAACCGGGAAACACGCAATACAGCACGATGCCTGTCTTGGTGAAATTAAAAGGCTCCCCCCTCACCAGTCCCATGGAAGACAGCCCGATGACGGGGCCCTTCAAGCTGGTGCCGGAATAAGAAGCGCTCTTGATGGGAACATCCGCCGCCATCAGCGTTCCCGCACACCAGCAGGCGATTGTGACAAACCATTTCATCTGCTTATTCGGACTAACAGCCGGGAATGGCAGCCCCTCCCAGGCCGATCTTCATATCTACGGGCACCTTGCGGAACATGCGCTTATTCCAATAGGAAACCACCACGCGCAAGGAGCGGCAGCGGGCGGAAACACGGTAATCCTTCCCCCACATGCGCATCTTCCTGCCCCGGCTGTTCAAATCGCCGCGGCCTTTCAGGGGAAGCCCGTTTTCCTCCCTGACACTCATGGAATTGAAATAAAAATCACTCCTTCCCTCCACCTTCAGATTCCAGCGGTTAAAGTTTTTTTCCAGCGTAAGGGCCACCTTGTCCTTCCGCGGCTTTTCAAGAGGCAATTCCACCCTGGTTCCTTCCTCCAGCAGAGGCAGGACTACAGCGGGCAGCTCCACCAGGTCATCAGCAAAAGCGCACAAAAGAAATCCCCGGAGGCGCACCCACTCCGCACCGGGATCAGGGCGCTGGATAGCGACGGCAAACCAGACGGGATCACCGTGTCCCACGCCGGACGCCTTGGTTGCATCGGCGGAAACCCTGTAAATCTTCAGGTTTCTTCCCGTTGAATCCGTGCAGACAAGCTCTTCCGGGGCCTCTTCATAAAAAACGGGGCCCCCAAGCTGATCTTCATAAACGCATGACATCCCCAGCAGCAACTGGGGAATAATTTTGGTCACAGGATCTTCCACCAGAATTCTCAGGAAGGACAAATGCAGCGCCGCATCCCGGAGCAACGGAACATTCGTTGAAGCAACAGCGGGATGGATAGCTGAACACACGAGAAAGAGACACGCGGAAAAACACTTCATGGAGGTAGCGACGGGGGCAATCTAACAAACACTAACGTCTGCGCAAGGAAAAAGGAACGCTTTGAAAACAAGCTGGACATAGCGACCACTCAGTATTCCTGCTTTCCCGCCGCTCTCCGTGTTTTTCCTTTCCTCCATCCACTATTCATAAAAAAACATGGTAAAATGGAAATCTGCTCCAATCACAAGGAAATAAAATTACTTTAAAAAATATAGCCAAATCCAGAATTGCTATATATTCACATCATATAAGTGCTGAAAGCCCTCCCCATTTCAAGAGAGTGTAAATCCCGGATAGAGTCCAACCTTGTCAAGTTGACTTCGCGCGTTCCAGCTCTATAAGCCATTTTATCCACTCTAACCTTTAAGATCTTTTAATCCAACGCCATGAGAACAGAGAAATATTTTATGATTGTCTTCGCCTGTGCCCTTATGAACGTCATAGACGTTCATGCAGAAAACAGGATGCTGGAAATCACATCCCAAACAGAAAACCCATCAGCTGATTGTATCATTAAAAAATTGAATAAAAAAAGCATAAGGGGCGAAAAGAAATAGGCATAGGAGAAATTGTAACACTGACACTAACACGCAAAGGAGGCAAGCCATTGAATAAGAATACGAAGGTTACCTGGACTAAGAAGGGAAAAGGAGCAACGTTAAATGGACGCGGAACCACTGCAACCTTGATGGCTGACTTGATCATGGAAAATAATAATGTTACCGTCAAAGCAGAAGCTGAGGATTTTCCTCCGGCAGAAATTACTTTTAACATTAAAAAACCTACTCGTTTAACAGGAAAAAAAGGAGAAGAATACAGCAATCAATCAAATATTGGGTTCGGCATTACTGGGTACATTATCATTACTGTACATCCAACGTCCGTTAGCTTTTCCAACTGTGGCATTATGAGAAAGATGGGGGTACCGTCCTTGACCCAAAAGAACCTCCGCCATTTAAACTTAACGACCATGATCCCGGCAATAAGGGAGATCCTCCTAATTTGCGCAATGAATTAGATGACCACGTAACTTTGGTTATGTTATTTAACACCATTGCCAAATTAAACGGAACGTGCAAATGGACATGGTTATCCAATTATGAAGCAACTCAAATTAAGAAGCGTATTGAACAAATCCAACAGACATTTACCGTCACACGGACAAATGATCCTGAATTCCCGAAACAGAAAAACTGTTCCGGAACCATTACAAAATTCAAAGTCCCTTTTTCGGTAAAGGCTATAGAACAAATATTATAAATTTTTATATAAAATGATAAATCTATTAATATCAATTGGAATTTTCATTTTTTCCATCTATCCTACTATGGCAAAAATACAATTATTTGATGCCAGCCTCGTCAAACCTGATTCTCTTGAGGTTTTAAAAAACGCTCAGACATCAGCATCAACATTAAAAAAACTTCTTGATAAAGGTCAATCAGAAGAATTTTTCAAGGAAGCAGCCATGAAGCTCGAACGCATCAGGAAGTCTACAGCAGAAAATGAATTTCCAAGTGAAGAAATTCGTAACAATATCCCTTGGATTTTTTATTTTATCGCCAATACACCTCTTCTTACCATAGATTCAGCCGATCAGACAAGGCGCACTATAAACAGCCGCGACGCAGATCTTTATCTTAAGGAGGAAGCCCTGGAAATGCTCGCCATTTCCACTTATCGCGACCTTTTTCCCGATGATAAAGCATCAAGAGAATCGATGGCATCCTACGGGGCTGCCATTATGCGTGACTTCCTCAACGGCACTAAATCAAAATCCTACTCGGACGAACCGGTATTCGTTTCTGATAAAGAAGCAAAAGCCATGCTGAAGAAAAACATTGAAATCATGGAAAACGCATTTTCTAAAATTGCTCAAATCCAAAAAAAGGAACAGGACCGGAAACAGAAAAAAAGATAAATGACGTCTCTAAAGACATGAACAAACGGATTCATGACAACGACCAGCAATTCAAGGATTACACCGTTGTAAACAACACGCAAACTTCCCGAAACCTTCTGCTAAAGAACATTATTGAACGCTCGGAGAAGAATTTCATGATTCTTCTTACTAATTTATTTCCCGGCAAAAAAACAGAGATTCGTAAATATATCAAGATGGCAGGATATTCCGACCAAGAGATTCATCAATTTATCGATCGCACCTTGAAAAAAGATTGAAAGGCCAAATTGCTTGATAGAACACTTGGCACTCGAAACTAAAATCAATCCGGAGTTAGTGTCAAATTACTTGCCTTAATCAATTCATTACAAAAGCTTTCGTTTTTTCGGATGGGCCACCATTGAGAATGGCGGGTATTCTCTCCGTTTTTACCTGCTGTTCCCTGCAACGCACAACGCAACAAGCCAAGCATGGTTTCTCTTCTTCCACTCAGCCATCATGATGGAGAAATTGCGGGCATGTCTTGTGAAAAGTACAAAATGTACCCTTGAATGTAGCTCGACCCAGAAGATCAGAGATGCATTAGGGGAATGCAATAAATAAAAATCCTTGCATTTTCAATACTCACGCAAGGTATTGGAAGGATTTAGGTGGCGTCCCCGGCAGGAATCGAACCTGCATCTAGTCTTTAGGAGAGACCCGTTCTATCCATTGAACTACGGGGACCGGACATTGTCCGTGCAGGACAATAAACGGGAAGGTTTCCCCGCTCAAGCAAAAAGCAGGGCAATTACTCCATGAACCTTGATTTTGAAGCATTTTTTTCCTAGAACCGTTTTCGTGAGTTTTTTCCCAACTGCTTGTTTTCTCTCTGTTCTCTGCGTTTCCCTGACCGGATACGGCCATTGTCATGACAGCCTGCCGGACGCAAGGCCGGCCATACGCGCCATGTACCGGCCCGCCCCAACCCCGGATCAAACAGGATTGGGCCCGGAGGAGGTAAAGTATTACCCTCTCCGCCTTTACTGGGAATGGGAACGGTATACTCCCCGGGTCCTGTCTCTGCTTTTGCCGGAAGCGGCCCGGAATTATGAAATGGCCGCTGTGGATTGTCCTTCCTGGGAGCCGGAACGCGCAGTCGCCCTCATAGGAAACGAACTCCACTGGGCGGTAGCGGCAGAAGGCAACAAAACAGATTATTTTATCAACAGCGCTCCCCTGTGGAAGAGCTGGTGGGCCTCCCTTCTTGAAAAATATCTTCCGGATTATTTTCCGGAAGAAACATTCCCTGCATGGCTACACCCCTCTGCCGCTCTGCTGAATGCATGGAAGGATCAAAAAATCCGCCGTCTGCATTGGCAGGAGTACAGCAGGAATTACGTTCGCCGCGGCGTTGCCATCCTGCCGCATGCTCTGGCGCAGGAACTCAAAACCACCTGGAAGAAGTGCATGGAAACCGCCGTGCTGGACATTTCTGCGGAGATGTTCGGGTGCTGTGACCAAGGATATTCCTTTTACTCCGCGGCTCCCGGACTGATTGCCACGGAATTGCATTATTACCGCGGCCGTTTACCCCTGAAACGCCAGATGTTCCACATTTTCCATCTTCTTGTTGACGCGGCGAGCATGGATAATTTTACGCCTGAGACCCAGCTCATGATTCATGAGTTATGCGCCGACACCCGCAGAATTGCCGGGGAAATGAAGAAAGTTCCCCCGCGCGGTTTTTACTGGCGAGAGTTGGACGCAAAATTTTATTCTTCCTGTCCTGACTCGGCAAATAACTTTTGGGAAGGGAAAAAGCCCTCTTTGCGCCAGGGCAAGTCTTCTGAAGCATTCCTTCGGAAAGAGTGTATGACGCTGCCTCTTTCAACAAATCCGGTCTGGAAGGATCTGTTCCCCAATGCTCCGGAACACGCCACGGCCTGGATGAAAATTTATTCGGACGGCCAGTGCGGGGGCGCCTATATCCACCAGGGATTTCTCCACACAGCCACCACGTATCTGGGACGGCATTCCCGCTTTCTGTACGATTTCAGCCGGATGGACCATCCGCCCGCCATGACGCCCTATGATTTGTGGTGGAACGGGGAAGAAATGAGAGTCCGGCGTTCCTTTTTGAAACTGGAACCTGCTGCGGAACAGGAATTGAAGACCTATCTCCATTTGCTTTCCCGCTTCCGGGGCGGCAAGAATCATCACGGAGCCTTCTCTGGCATGCTGTTCAGTACGGACCTGGGCTGCAAAGACCTGATTCTGCAAGCTCTGAAAGAAGAATTCATGGAAGATGAGGATTCCTGCCCCCCTATTCAGTCATCCGTGCTGGACCGCGTTTATTCGTTCTGGACTTCGGGAGACGTCAATTATCTTCAGGAAGGCTCCGGCCAATTGAATCAGCTCCGGAAAAACAGGGAGGAATTGGAACGGTATATGAAAAAACATCCTCCGGAACAATAAATCCGCCCTTCCGGAAGCGGAACGGGGCGCACAAAAGCCTTGAGCCGGGGATGGAAGAGCCGTAGCGTTAAAGGTACCGTCACCGCATCCCCGCCATGCTCAATTTCGTTTACGATAACAAGACCACGCTCATTTTCGGAAAAGGAACCCAGCATGAAGCGGGCGCCCTTCTCAAGCCGTTCGGCAAAAAAGTCCTCCTCCACTACGGAGGCGGCAGCATCAGGCGTTCCGGCCTTTACGACGCCGTCACGGCTTCCCTGAAAGCCGCCGGCGTGGAGTATGAGGAATTGGGCGGCGTCCAGCCGAACCCCACGCTTCCCCTGGTGTATGAGGGCATCCGCCTCTGCCGGGAACACGGCCTGGGCCTCGTGCTGGCTGTGGGAGGCGGCAGCGTGATTGATTCCGCCAAGGCGATTGCGCTGGGCGTTCCCCATGAAGGGGACGTATGGGACCTGTATCTTTCCAAACAACAGCCGCAGGCGGACCCGCTGCCCGTCGCCACCGTGCTGACCATTCCCGCCGCAGGCAGCGAGAGCAGCCCGAACACGGTCATCACCAATGAAGAAACCAGGCGGAAGCTGGGGTACGGTTCTCCCAAATTGCGCCCCGTGTTCAGCATCATTAACCCGGAATTGTTTTTCACGCTCCCGCACCACCAGATGGCCAACGGCGTCAGCGACATGATGAGCCACATTTTTGAGCGCTATTTCACCAGAACCCTGCATACGGACCTTTCCGACGGCCTTTGCGAAACCACCCTGCGCACCATCATGAGAAACGCCCGCATCCTGAACGGGAACCTGCACGATTACGACGCCTGGGCGGAGATTGCGTTTTCCGGCAACCTCGCCCATAACAACCTGCTGGGCGTGGGCCGTGAACAGGACTGGGGCTGCCACGCCATGGAGCACGAACTGAGCGCCCTGTATCACGTGGACCACGGCGCGGGCCTGGCCGTCGTCACCCCGGCATGGATGAAGTATGTTTCCCCCAAACACCAAGGAATGTTCGCGCAGTTCGCCGTGAAGGTGATGGGTGTGGAGGGTTCCTTCCGGGAGCCGGATGCCCTCATCCGGGAAGGCATTTCCCGTCTGGAACGTTTTTACCGGGAATTGGGGCTTCCGACGACCATGGAAGAGTTGAACATCAAGTCCGGGGATTTTCCCCTGATGGCGGAACAGGCCATCAGCGTGCGCGGCCCCATCGGGGGGCTGGAAAAACTGGACGCCCGGGACGTCCAGGCCATTTACCGCCTGGCATGCGAAGGCCCGCTGCCCGATTGACGGCATCCCCGTTCCTTCCTCCCTCCTGCATTCCGGGACGGCCAGCCATGCAGGCCGTCTTTCCCTCCCGCAGAGACATGAACATGCATGCGGTTCGGCTCCCTCATCCGGTAGAGCTGATCCGGGACGAGGGGACGGCAGTGGAATATAAATATACCCAGGCAGTCCCTTTCCCTGGGAAGAAGAGAAGACGGCGGTTGCTTATCCTCCGGAGGGGAACCTGAGGAAGCCGCCCTGAAAGCTCAAAAAGGACGCCGCGGCAGATGATCCGCACCGGAATACAGGCCGGAACGTAAAAGAAGTCCGGTTTGCTCGTTGACAGTCAATCCTTCCAACGCTTCTGGCCATTGAACGGCATTAAGACAATCTCCCGCATGTTGTAACCTACTTGTAACTTGCCAAATATTTTACATGGAAGTAGTCTGGTTGAATGAACAGAATCTTTTCCCTGCTTTTTCTGGCGGGAGGCTTGCTGGCTTCCGGAATGCCGTGCCCGGCAGCCGCTTCCACTCCACCACAGCGTCAGGACGGCCCGTCCGCCCATGCCGATGACAAGGGAGGACTTCCGGAAGATTCCTCTTCTTCATCCCAAAAAGGCGCCAAGGATGCGGACAAGGCAACTTCCATCTCCCAGCAGAGGAAGCAGTCCGTTGAGGCTATTGAAAAGCTTTTGGAAAAGAGGTTGTTCAAGAATGCGGCCAAACAGGCTTTAAAACAGCTTGACGAATACGACGACCAGTACAGCGGAGCGGACCTTCTTCTTTATTACCAGGCTTTGACCCGTCTCAATGCCCTGGACGATTCCACGAATCTGGATACCATCCTGCAAGAGCAGATGAAACGCCACGGCGGCAATCCCTATTTCCTGATGGACGCTGCCCATCTGTACCAGAACGCCAGCCATACGTTCAAACTGGTGGACGGCGCCTACATCCGCAGCGCCGAGCCATGGGACGGGGAATATTCCGGGGAAGCGAGGGACCGGGTGGAAGCCCTGCGGTGCCTTTCCAAGGCCATGCAACTGGCGGAGAAGGAAAAGAACATGAAGCTTCTGGGACAACTGCGCTTCATGACGGCTCAGGCGTTGCTGGTGAAAGGCAGCCGCTACAGTTCCCTTTCCCCCTTCCAGGCTTACGCCGCCCTGGGGAACCTCACCAGCCTGAAGGAACTGCCGGGGTACGTCGCCAGGGAGGAAGCCCCCCCGTTCCGGAACGTCGCCACCGTGCCCGTCACGGTCAATGCCAAAACGGGGAAGCCGGAAGTCGTCTTTTACCATGCCTCTTCCTCCTGGGAGACGGCTAAAAACGACGGGGAACGCATGCGCTGGCTGCTGGACGCCGCCATTCAGGCGAACCCGGAACTAGCCAACCAGGTCAACTATTTCACCGCCTCCTGGTGCCACCAGCTGTTCTCCTATTCCAATACGGCTCCGGACCAGGAGTTCGTGTACGGCCCCGGCAACGCGGGCATGGTGGCGGGCATCAACCCGGAGGAATTGAAAACGAACCAGACCGTCGTTAAAACCGACCGGACGGGCAATGGAAAATTCCTGCTCACCACCCTTCCTCCGGATTACGATTTCATCCGGATCGCCGCTGCGGTCCGAGTAACTCCGGAGCCCGATTATTACGTTAACGCCGGCAATCTGGCAGCCAATGAGTTCCTGGCCCGCAACCAGAGGCCCGCTGCCGCGGAGCTTTTAGGCAAAATCCTTCAGACCTGGAACGCACAATCCTGGAATCAAGCGGACAAGGAGGATTTCCTGCACGTTGCGGACAACCTGAAGAAGCGCCTTGCCTCCATCACGGAACCCAACGGAATGTTTGATGCGGATAAAAGAACGCTGCTGGCGGGGGAACCGGTGACGGTCGCCTTCTCCTACCGCAACGCCGCCCAGGCCAGCGTGACGGCCCGCTCCGTGGATATGAAGCGGTGGCAGGAGGAACGCATGGACAAGGTGCAGACCTCCAGCACGCTGGGCAACGCGTACAGGAAAAAGTATTCCAGCCTGGGGACCCTCCTTTTCAATCTGCTGCATGAGCCGTCCTACGCCCGCTATCTGGGTGAAGAAATCAAAGGGGAAAAGGTAGCTCTGGCTCCCGGGGAACGGCACCTGAACCGCATCGCCCAGATTCCCGTGCCCACCCGCAAGCCCGGCTGGTACCTGCTTACCGTCACGCTGGATAACGGCTACCGGTTCCACCGCTTCCTCACTCTGTCAGACATGGTATTGGTGCGCCGTTCCGTGCCGGAAGGCAACCTCTGGTTCCTGGCGGATGCCGGAACGGGAATGCCCGTGGAAGGGGGCAGCCTGCGCCTCCTTCGCTACCAGGAGGATAAAACGCTCCAAAAACACCAGGTGAAGGGAACCACGGACAAGGACGGAGCCATGATAGAAACAATCCCTCCCCGCGGTTCCCGCACTCCTTCTTACAACATGTTCCTGGGCATCGCTTCCAAAGGGGACAGCTATGTGCTGGCGGGAGTATCGGATTACGGCTGGGAATCCGGCAATTATCTCATGGATACGGCAAACAAGGCCTCCGACCCCTATTCCTGCTTCTTCTTGGAAAGCCAGCCCGTATACCGCCCCGGACAGACGGCCCGGTTCAAGGGCGTCCTCTTCCGTCCGGACATCGCAAATCCCGGAACGAAGGACTGCGCCGGAAAAAAGCTGACGCTGACCATTACTTCCCCAACCGGGGATGAGAGCGTTTTTCCGCCAAAAACCGTCACGACGGATTCCACCGGCTGTTTTGAACTGGAACTGCTCATTCCTGCGGAAGCTCCGCTGGGCCAGTATGGAGCCAAGCTGAAGCTGCATGATTCCGCGGACCCGGATTTCCGGCTGTATGCCCCTCTCTTCCGTATGGAAGAGTACAAGAAGCCGGAATTCTCCGTCAGGATGGACGCCCCCTCCAGACCCATCCGCCTGGGCCGGCCCATTCCCGTCTCCATTCAGGCGGACTATTACGCGGGCGGTCCCGTAAGCGAGGGGAAGGCCACCATTACGATCACCCGGACACTGGGAGCGGATGTCTGGACGCCCTACTGGAAATGGAGCTGGCTGTACGACAGGTCTTTCAGTCCGTATTACATTCCCTTTTCTCCGGATGCCCCCCTGACCGTCCTGGAAAAGACGGTGCCGCTGGATAAGGACGGAAAAGCGTCCGTGGAGCTTTCCACGGCGCAGGACGCCCGGGATTTCGCATCCCAGAACATCACTTACCGCGTCTCCGCCAGCGTGACGGATGCCTCCCTGCGGGAAGTTTCCGCTTCCGGGCAGGTCATCGCCACCTTCCGCCCGTTCAACATCTTCACCGCCCTGAACCGCGGCTACGCCCCCACCGGAACGCCGGTGCAGGCCTCTATCACTGCGGCCACGGCGGACGGCGCCAAGATTGCTCACGCCAAGGGAACCTCCGTTTTGCAGCATATCCGCGCGGACGGCAGCCGGGAGGCTCTGGAAACCTGGAATATCACCACCGGAAAGGAAGGGGAAGCCACCCTGTCCTTCCAGACCAGGGAATCCGGCCTGTATGCCCTTTCCTCTACCCTAGAGGACGAACACGGCAACAGGGTGGAAGAGTCCTTCCAGTTCCTTTCGTACGGCAAGGGCAAACAGAATCCTTTTAAAATCAATCCCCTTTCCATCACTCCGGACAAGAAGGAATACGCTCCGGGAGATACGGCCAAACTGCTCCTCGCCTCTGATTATCCGGACGCCCGCGTCTGGACCTTCCTGCGCAATTCCTGGAAAGACGAGTCCCGCAGCCTGGTCCCTCTGGACCGGCAAACCGCCCTGGTGGAATGCCCCCTGACCCGGGAAGACATGCCCAACATGGGCGTGAACGCCTTCACCGTCAGAAACGGGGAACTTCACACGGCTTCCGCCGAACTGCTGATTCCGCCAGCCAGCCAGATTCTGGCTCCTTCCGTAACACCGGGCAAATCCCAATACCAGCCCGGTGAAGAAGGGCGAGTAACGGTTCAGGTCAAAGGGCCGGACGGCAAACCCGTCAGGAACGGCATCGTTACCCTGGCCGTCTATGACAAGGCTCTGGAATATATCGCACGCCCCAATATTACGGACATCGCCAAGACCGTATGGGGGAGCCTGAACGAAACCGGCTTTCTCAGCCTGAAAAAAATGACGGCCGCCGGAACGCAGCAGGACCGCGGCCCGGACCAGCCCTACTTCCAATCCCTGCTCTACAGTGACTACGGCTATCTGTTGCGGAGGGAAAAAGGAGCCGTCAACGGCTTTGCTACCGCAGGAGTCAGATCCGGTAATTATGCTATCAGCGGAAAAGCCGCAAGCCGCGTATTGGCTGAAGGAGCGGCAGTCCCCGCCGCCGCACCGGTTCCGGTCATGCAGCAGATGGCTGCGGATGAAGAAAGCGCAGAAAGTGATTCCTTTGCAACCGGACAGGGAGACGCAGACGTGCAGGAGAATAGTTCCCCGCACATTCAACTGCGCACCAATTTTGCGGACTGCATCAAGTGGTGCGGCACGCTCAGGACGGATGAGGAAGGGAACGTTACCGTTCCTGTGGAGATGCCGGACAACCTGACCACCTGGAAAGCCGCCGCCTGGGCCATCACCCCCGGATTGCAGGTAGGGCAGGCTTCCGCGGAATTCCTGACCACGAAGGACTTCATGGTCAGCATGCAGGCCCCGCGCTTCTTTGTGGAAAAAGACGTAGTGATGCTCAGCGCCCTGGTCCGCAACCGGACGGACAAGGCCGTCCGCGCCCGCGTTTCCATTTCCCTGAAAGACGGTTGCCTGGAACTTCTCCCGGCTGACGCTCTGGCCGTAAAGGGGCTCGTCGCAGATACGGACAATTCCGCCGTGCGGGAAGTGGACGTTCCCGCCCAGGGGCAGGCAGTCGTCAACTGGTGGACCGCCGCCATCAGGGAGGGAACCGCCGCCGTCGCCATGGAGGCGGCGTCCGGCTCCACCGGAGACGCCATGCAGATGAACTTCCCCGTGCTGGTGCACGGCATGAAGCAGCTCCATGCGGGGAGCGCCGTGGTGCTTCCCGGAGAACAGGAGCAGAAACTCTCCATTTCCCTGCCGCAGCAGCGGCGCAGGGAGGAAAGCGAGCTGGTCGTCAAGGTTTCCCCCAGCATCGCCCTCAGCATGGTGGAAGCCCTGCCCTACCTGGCGGAATACCCCTATGGCTGCGTGGAACAGACGCTCAACCGCTTCCTGCCCGCTCTCGTCGTGACGGACGCGCTCAAGCAGCTCGGCCTGAATCCCGGCGCGGCGCTGGAAAGCCACCGCAATCTGAATCCCCAGGCCATCAAGAACAAGGCCTTCCATGACAGCGTCATGAAGAAGCTGGAACGCAATCCTGTTTATGATGAAGCCGCGCTGAAGAAGATGGCCGCCAAGGGAATCTCCTCCCTCCGGGAGAAGCAACTCTCCAACGGTTCCTGGGGATGGTTCGGAGGAGCCAGCGAGGGAGACCCCGTCATGACGGCCCATGTGGCCCACGGCTTGAAGATTGCTTCAAACACGGTCAATGTCCCGGATGGGATGCTTTCGGGAGCCGTCCGCTGGCTGAAAAACTATCAGGAAAGCCAGGCAGTTCTTCTTGAGAAAGGAGACGAATACCGGAAACTGGAAAAACTGCCGGACGGGCCGAAGAAGAAGGAAGCCATCCGCAAGCTGGGGGATTACCGCCTGACGGCCTCCGCCACGGACACCCTTGTTTATTCCGTTCTGGCGGAATGCGGCGTCAAAAACCTGCCCATGGAACGCTACCTGTTCCGCGACAGGCTGGAACTTCCCGTCATCAGCCAGGTTCAACTGGCGGAAATCCTGCTGGACGCCCACCGCATGGACGACTTCAAGAAGGTAATGCCCATCATTTCCCAGTTCCTCCAGCAGGACGACTCCCTGCAAACCGCATGGCTGCGCCTTCCCAATGAAGGCTACTGGTGGCGGTGGTACGGCAGCGGCGTAGCCACGCAGGCCGCCTACCTGAAACTGATGGCCAAGAGCGACCCCGGCAATCCCGTCACGGCGCGCCTGGCCAAATGGCTGCTCAACAACCGCGCCAACGGTTCCTACTGGGACTCCACCAAGGATACGGCGGATTGTCTGGAAGCCCTGTCCGCCTACCTTCTCCAGACCAGGGAAGGCATGGAGGACATGGAAGCGGAAATCCTTTACGACGGCGTTCCGGTCAAAACGATCGCTAGTACGAAGGAGACCCTGTTCACCTTTGACAACGCCTTCCGCATGAGCGGGAAAGACCTGGCGGACGGCAGCCACGTCATCACCATCCGCAGGAAGAAGGGCAGCGGAAACATTTATGCCAATTCCACCCTCAGCTACTTCTCCCTGGAAGACCCCATTCCCGCCGCGGGGAATGCCGTCACCGTGGAACGCTCCTACTACCGCATCCGGAAGGAAACGGTGAAGGACGACTCCGTGAAGGACACCCAGACGGATGCCGGAGAGCTCGTCTCCCAGGGCAAGGACGTGACCCGCCGCACGCTGTTGAAAGACGGAGACGTCATCGCCAGCGGCGACATTATTGAAGTGGTGATGACCGTGAAAACGAAGAACGACGTGGAATACCTCATGCTCCTGGACCCCAAGCCCGCGGGATGCGAATCACAGGAAACCACCAGCGGCTACGCCTGGATGGGGACCGTATCCGGCTACAAGGAAATAGGGGATGAAGAAATACGCGTCTTTCTTTCCTCCCTGCCCATGGGACAATACCAGATCAGCCACCGCCTGCGCGCGGAACGCCCGGGACGCTTCAGCGCCCTGCCGGCCGTCATTGAAGCCATGTACGCGCCGGAACTCCGCGGCAACAGCAAGGAACACAAAATCGGCATCTCCATGCCTGCCGAATAGGAGCCCGGCCACCCGAAGGTACCCCGATTAAAAACGCCTGCATCAGCGCCCCCGTAAAGGAACAGGACTTCAGCCAGGGTCTTCTTATTCCTGTTCCGCCTCAAATCCTGCCGCATGGAGTTGAGGCGGAAAGCGGGCAATACCGCCACTCCCGCCCCATAGGAGCCGATGCAGTTTTGGACGAACGTCAGGTCAATCATTTTCCCGTTAAAATCAAATGAAGACGGAAACCGGACCTGTCCGGCGTCAGGGGGAAAAAACCGGAGAGCCATACCTTCCCAATTCCCCGGATGAGCATGCCCCTCTCCCCGCCTGGCCGTTCTCTCCGGGGCTGCGGTTCCGCGCTAAAAACTCTTGCAATCCGTCCGCGGAAGCGGAGAATGCGTTGCCCGCTGCGCAGCGGGCCGTACCATGGAATCCGGAACCCTGAAGGGACATATCGCGATGGGAGCGGCGGCCGTTATCTGGGGCCTCATGTCTCCGGTCAGCAAACTGGTCATGCAGCCGGGGGAAGTCAGCTCCGCTTCCCTGGCTACCTTCCGCCTGCTGGGAGCGGCCATCCTGTTCTGGCTGGCCTCCGCCTTCCTGCCCGGGGAAACCATTGCAAGAAAGGACCGGCTGACCCTGTTTTACGCCTCCCTGTTCGGCATCATTTTCAACCAGATGGCCTTCACGGTGGGCGTGGGATTCACCTCTCCGGCGGATGCGGCCATCATCACCACCATTACGCCGGTACTGACCATGATTCTGGCGGCCTTCGTCCTCCGGGAAATGATCACGGGGAAAAAAATCATCGGGGTCTGCGCCAGCGCCATCGGAGCCATTCTGCTGGTTTCCGGCAGCGGAGGGCGTGCGGCGGCCCTGCCGGGAGACAACAACCTGCTGGGGGACATCCTTTGCCTGGCCTCCCAGTGCAGCGTAGCCGTTTACTTCGTCTTCTTTAAAAACCTGATCGGCAGATACTCGCCCGTCACCCTGATGAAATGGATGTTCACCTACGCCGCCATCGCCTGCCTGCCCTTCACCTTCCGGGACGTGGTTTCCATCCGTTATTCCGCACTTCCCATGCAGACGTGGCTGGGCATTGCCTACGTGGTGGCATTCGCTACCTTTGTAAGCTACATCTGCCTGTCCTTCGCACAGCAGCGGCTGAAACCCACCGCGGTCAGCATGTACAACTACTGCCAGCCGGTGATTGCCTCTTCCGTAGCGGTGCTGTGGGGGATGGACCACTTCGGCTGGATGAAAACCCTTTCCGTCCTGCTGGTTTTCACGGGCGTGCTTCTGGTCACCAGAACCGGAAAAAAGACCGCCGTTCAGGAGCCGTAAATAATCGGGAACTTCAGAAAACGGCCTTCTACAGCCACGCAGGAATGAACACACTTGTTTAGGGAGGCGGGGCATTCCCGAAAAAACCACTTGGTGAACTCCCTTCTGGGAAGAAGGTCCTCCCGGTCCCTACGGACGCCGGGCGGAACACAGCAAAAGAAAATTCCCCTCCACGAAGGGGCGGAAAAGCTCCCGTCCAAAAACCGGAAGCCTTCCTTCCCAGGCAAAAATCCGCGGATACAAAAAAAGGCATCCCTCCCTCAAAGCTAAAACGCCACTAAAGCCCCTGACACTCCGTGATCTCCCATCCCCCTCCCGGCAGCCCTGAAAAAATAGATGGGAAAATACGCCCCGGCAAGGTATAATACGCCCGTAGTCTCCGCCTTTTCCCCTTTCCGGGGAGTCCTGCTTCCCTGCCATGAACCGACTCTTTCTATCCTGGGACAAACCGGCCTGCCGGGCTGTAGCGGAGCGGCTGCTTTCCTTGGGAAACGACTTCCACCGGAATCTGGTGCTGGTCCCCACACGGGAATCCGGCAGGCAATTGAGGGAATACCTTGCCTCCATTTCCAGCGCACAGGCCATCTTCGCCCCCCAGGTTATTCCGGCGGACCAGTTCCCCCGGCTGGAGGAAAAGGAGGAAACGGCTTCCGTCCTGGAAGAGCTGGCCGGCTGGCTCCAGGCGCTGGGAACCTCTCCCCACCGTCTTTATCCGCGCCTGTTCCCCCGGCACATGCCGGAGGATTTTTCCAGCATGCTGGAAATGGCGGGCAGCCTGCAAAGCCTTAAACACGCCATGGCGAACCAGGGCATTTCCTGCGGCATGGCCCAGGATTCCTGCGCGGGCCGTGACGAACGCTGGACGGACATGGACAGGTTGTCGGAGTACTGCACGCAACAGTTGAAAGGCTGGCAGCTTGCGGACAGAACCGCCATGGAGGCGGAAGCACCGCCGCATCTGCTCCATTCCCTGCGGGAAACAGGAGGGCACGTCATCCTGGCCTGCGTAGCGGATGTTCCGCGCCCCCTGCGCCAGGCCCTCCAGCATGCGGAACGCAGCGGCGTGCCCGTCCAGATATGGATACACGCGCCGGAAGAGGAAGCCGGTTCCTTTGACTCCTGGGGATGCCCCCTTCCGGAAGTCTGGACCCAGTGCCCCATCCATATCAGCGACGCCCAGATCAGGATCACGGCCAACCCTGCCCGGCTGGCTGGGGAAACGTGCCGCATGATCGCCCGCACAGCGGAGGGAGCAACGCCGGACGTCGCCCTGGGCGTTTGTGATCCGGACATGAACGTAGCCCTGGATGCCGCCCTGCGGGAATACGGCTGGGGCCTCCACAATCCGGAAGGGAAACCCTTTGCCGGAACCGGCGTCATGGACCTGCTCCGCCACCTGCGGCAGGCGCTGGAAGAAAAGGGCGCGGCGCGGCCCGTCTTCTGCCTGGCGCGTTCCTCCCTGCTCTGCGCCTCCCTGGGAATAGGCAACCAGCAGTACTGCTGCGCCGCGCTGGATAAAATCCAGCAGAAGTTCCTTCCGGAATCGGAAGATTACCTGCTTTCCAGACTGAAGGAATTTTATCCGGCCGCCCTCCCTTCCATCCAGGCCATTCTGGCCTGGCGGAACCGGATGGCGGAACCCGGCACGCTGGGGGAAAGGCTGATGGAATGGTTCCCGGCCCTGGCGAACGCCTACGGTCCGGAAACGGAAGCCATGGAAATGCTCCATTCCTGCCTTTCCGGCCTCATACGCCTTCAGCAACGCTCTACCGCCTTCTCCAGACCGGAGACGGCCCTCCAGCTCCTGATGAAATGCCTTCAGCCGCTGCGCGTCAAAAACAGAAGGAAGGCCCACGCGGCACTGGATTCCCTGGGCTGGATGGAAGTCCACTTCCGCCCGGAGAAACACCTTATTCTGACGGGATTGAACGAGGGGACCGTACCGGAAGGCGGCGTTTCCGACCAGTTCATGCCGGAGGAACTGAGGGAAGCCCTGGGCATCGATTCCTTCAACCGGAAAAAAGCCCGGGACAGCTTCCTGCTGACCGCCCTGCTCCATTCACGGGAACGGGAGGGCAGCCTCACCATCATTCTCTCCCGGACCAGCAGCAAAAACGATCCGCTGACGCCTTCCTCCCTGCTCATGCGCTGCCCGGACGCGGAACTGCCGCACCGCGTGGAACAGCTTTTCCGGGAAATCAGCGATCCGCCCGCACCCCTCCCCTACCAGCGCGGAAGCTGGTACCTTCAGCCCGCAGAAGGCTGGAAGGCCGCCACGGACATCGGCGCGATGGCGCCCGGCTACAAAAACCCGTGGAAGGAAAAAGGGCTGGCCTTCTCCCCTTCCGTCCTCAAAAGGTTCCTGGCGTGCCCCATGCGCTTCTGGATGCGGGAGGCCCTGCACATGAATGAGGAGGAGTTCCTGCCGGACAAGGAGGACATGGCCGTCAACGAACTGGGCACCATGCTGCACGATGTGCTGGAATGCTTCTGCCGGGAACACGCCGCCCTGAAAGACGGCATGGAAGCCGCCGCCCTTCAGGACGCCATCACGGAAATACTGGAACAAACCTTCCGGAAACAATACGGCCCCACGCCCCTCATGCCCCTGCTGCTGCAAAAACGCTCCATGGAGCAGAGGCTTTCCGTTTACGCCGTCCAGCATTTGCAGGACCTTCAGGAAGGCTGGTCCTGCATCGCCTTTGAGCACCAGGTGGAAGACTGGTCCCTGGGCGGCTTCCCCATGAAATTCCGCATTGACCGCATCGACCGCCACGCGGACGGCCGCATACGGGTCATTGACTACAAAACGGGAGCAGCCGCATCCTGTGAAAGAAAGCATCTGGAACCGATCGGGCGCCCGGACGCCCTGTCCCTGCTTTCCCCGGCCCTGCGGCCCTACACCAAACGCCAGAAAAACGGAAGGCTGGCGCACGCGCGCTGGAAAGACCTGCAACTGCCCGTTTACGTGCTGTGGGCCGCGGAAGCCTATGGCGGCCACCCTTCGGCGGCGTATTACGCCCTTCCCGCCAATCCGCTGGACATCGGCATCTCTGCCTGGGACACGCTTCACGACCCCATGCCCGGCTATGAGGAATGCGCGCTGGACAGCGCGCGCGCCTGGACGGTGGAGCTGATGAAGCTCCTTCATGAGGGCCGCGGGCTCATCACCGCGGAGGAACTGGGCTGGAACCCTCCCTCCTACGACGTGTTCAAGGACCTGATGGCCTCCCGGCGTGAAAGCCTGCAGGACCTGCTGGGCCTCAACCTCACCCCCCACCTGCCTTTCTGAGATGTTCTCCCTGACCAACATGCTGATCTCCGCATCCGCCGGAACGGGAAAAACCTACCAGCTTTCCCTGCGCTTCCTGGGGCTGCTGGCTCTGAACCACGGCAGCCACCCCGAACGGCTCATCGCCATCACCTTCACCCGGAAGGCGGCAGGGGAATTCAAGGACCGCATCCTGACGGACCTGGCTGCGGGGGCTACGGACGAGGAGGGGGCGCAACGCCTGAAAGAACAGCTCTGGACGGTCATCAAGGGAACGCCGGGGGAACCCGGCATCTGGCCCGGAGCAACGGAGGCATGGAAGGCGGAAAACCTGCACCGGGAGCGTTTCCGGCATCTGCTGCACATCCTGGTGCAGAACCTGGCGCGCCTCAACCTCTGCACCATTGACAGCCTTTTTGCCCAGATTGCCTCCACCAGCACCTTTGAGCTGGGCGTCAGCGGCTTCAGCATGATTGACACCACGGCGGAGAAGCTGGCGCGCCGCGAAGCCCTGCTTTCCCTGTACCGGGAATGCTCCGTGAACAGGGAGCGGAGGCGGAATTTTGAAGACGCCTTCCTCTCCGGAGCGGACTCCGATGCGGAAGCCGCGGATGCGGAGGATTCCATGATGCGGCGTCTCAACACCTACCACGAACTTTTCCTGGACGAACCGGACGCCGGAACATGGGGAAACCCCGTCGCGCTGGGCTTCACGCCGGAAGAACTGGCCCCCCCCGTTCCCCTGGAACAATTTGACGCCGTCCTGCATGCCGTGGCTTTCCAGGCACAGCAGGCGCCCGCTCCGGAAGGGAAAAACGGCTCCAAAAACAAAGAACTGTTCCTGCGCTTCCTGAACGGTTTCTCCCAATACGCCAGGCTGGGCCGCGTGCGCTTCCGCACGGACGGAGGTTCTTCCTGGAACATCACCGTGGAAGAGGCGCGGGAAAAATTCAAGGACTTCTGGTCCCCTCCGCTGGAAGAACTCATCCAGAGCTGGCTGCGCATGGAGGTCCTGCAGGCGCTGCGCCGCACCCGCGCCACGCACGGACTGATGCTCCTTTTTGAAGGCAAATACTCCTCCCTGGTCCGCAACAAGGGAAGGTTCCTGTTTCACGACGTCACGCGCATGCTGGGCGGGGGAGCCGTCACGCCGGAGCTCAAGAGAGACCTGCAATACCGCATGTACTGCCGCTATGACCATTGGATGCTGGATGAATTCCAGGACACGTCCCAGTCCCAGTGGCGCGTCATCAAGCCTTTTCTGGACGACCTGACGGAATCCAAGGCCGGGAGCGAAGGCAGCATCTTCGTGGTGGGGGACATCAAGCAGAGCGTGTACCAGTGGCGCGGCGGGGATCCGGAGCTTTTCCGCTCCGTTTCCACCCAGCTTCAACTGGAAGAACGCGGCATGTCCACCTCCTACCGTTCCGTCCAGCCCGTGCTGGACCTGGTGAACGACATCTGCGACTACGCCCGGACGGCGCCGGACTGCGAACCCGCCGCCCTGGAACAATGGGGGGAATATCCGGAGCACCGGTGCGCCCCCCATCTGGAAGGCCGGTCCGGCGTCTCCCAAATCTGGCAGACGCCCAAGGCGGAATCCTCCACCGCCAACGACCTGGTGTGCCAGGCGGCAGCCGACATCCTGGAACGTACCGGAGCCCTGCGCCGCGGCCTGGAAACCGCCATTCTGGTCAGCACGAAAAACCAGGCGCTAGCCATCAAGACCTGGCTGACGGACCACGGCGTTCCCGCGGAGGTATGCGACGACGTTCCGGTGGGCGTGGATTCCCCCCTGGGAAAAAACCTGCTGTACTTCTTCCGCTGGCTGCTCATGCCGGGAGACCCCTTTGCCGCAAGCCTGCTCACCCATTCCCCCCTCCGGCCCCTCGTCACTCCGGAACGGCCTGAAGGCATGGACTGGAAGGCCTGGCGCCTCCTGCTGGAACGGGACGGCTACGCCGCCGTCATGGAGGAACTGGAGCGGAGGCTGGCCCGGACGGGAACGGAACTGACCGAATTCCACCGGGACCGCCTGGCCGTCTGGAAGAATGAGGCGGAACAGGTGGACGAGAAGGGCGTTTCCCTGGATGAATGGATCAGGCACATGGAAGACGTGACCCGCCGGGAGGATCCTGCCGGGGGCATCGTCCGGATCATGACCATCCACAAATCCAAGGGCCTGGGATTCGACATCGTCATCCTGCCCCAGATCGGCAGGGACGCCCCCTTTGCAGACGGAAGGCACCTGACCCACTTTGTCAAAAAGAACCGGGAGGGCAGCATAGAAGGAATCGTGCTGGTCCCTTCCAGGCACGTTTACACGAACGTTCCACAGCTCCAGGAGCTTTACCGGGAATGGCGCGCCCAGCAGCAGTTTGACGGCTTCTGCAAGCTGTACGTGGCGCTCACCCGCGCCAAGCGGGCCACGTACGTCATTCTCCCCTACCGGGAAGAAAAAGGTGAAATGACCGCGGATTCCATGTGGAAGGTCGTCCGTTCCGCAGCCCGGTCCTGTGAAAAAGGAACGGAAGACACGCTTCCGGAATCCGGGGCGGAATGCCTGTATTCCTGCGGCCATGGCGGGTGGTACGGAGAATTCACGGAATCCGTACGGGAACGGGCGGAGGAAGACACGCCGGAATGGCCCCTCCAACGACCGATGGTCAGGGAGCGGCTTTCCCCCTCCGGCCTGCCGGCGGCAGAAGACGCGGCCCACGAAGGAAGATATGCCGACGATGCGGAATCCGCCGCATTCGGTTCAGCCGTTCACGCCGTCTTTGAACGGATTACCCGCTGGGATGAATCGGACAAGCCGGAATGGGCTCTTCATCCCGCCACGGAGGCGGAACGCACGGTGGCCGCCTGCATGGAGATTCCCTCCATCCGCGAACTCTTCACCCCTCCCGGAACGGCACGCATCATGAAGGAACAGCGCATTGAAGCCATTGACGGGAACAGTTGGATCTCCGGCGTGATTGACAGGCTGCTCCTTCATGACGGAAGCGCCTGCATCGTGGACTTCAAGACGGACCATGCGAACTCTCCGGAGCAATTGCGGGAACGCCACTCCAACCAGTTGAACGCCTACGCCCGCATCGTGTCCAGAATCACGGGAATACCGCCGGAACGAATCGCGTGCATCATTGTTTCCACCCATTTGAAGGAAACCATCCGCATTTAAAGGAATTTTTTTCCTGAAGGACCGGCAGTTGTCTTTCCCCGCATTTTCCTTGCCGTTCCTCCCTGCGTTCCTATGTTAACGACGGATAATCCCCTATGGAAAAAACCGTTGCCGCGGCTGGAAAACATGCCGCCCCGAAGGCGCGGAAAGGGAAAGGCCGTTAAATAAAAAAGCCGTCCCGCGCGGACGCGGAACAGCTTTGAATAAAAACGGTTGGAACCTTCCTGGTCAGGCGCGGCGGCGGCGCAGGCACAGAGCGGCCAGGCCCAGCAGGCTCAAAGTAGCCGTAGCAGGTTCCGGAACCTGGGTCAGGGAAAGGTAATTGAGGGCCGTACGGCCAAAATTGCTGGAACCGTCCCCCTGAATCGTGAGAGTAAGCGTCCCGTCTTCCCCCACCACGATGTGCTCCACCGTGGAATAAAGGCCCTTGTTGGCGGAAGGATTGGAGCCGTCTGCGGCATTCCCGGGAGCCAGAACGCCGGAACTGTCGCCCGTCGTCGTGGAAAGCTCGTTCCAATCACCGCTGGCGTTTGTGCCAAAGTTTGTCCAGGTCGCGTTGGAAGCGTCGGCGCCTCCGATCGTCCACGTCTGTCCGGCAAAGACGTCCTTACCCGTGAAACCGCCGAAAAGGGACAAGGTATATTCCCCGGCGGCAAGACCGCTGAAAGTCACGGTAAAAGAACCGGAACCGGTCGCCGTCTGCGTTAAAAGGCCGTCCCGGAAGCTGTCTCCCAGGGAGAAAGGCATGCTGCCGCCAAAAGCGTTCTTCCACCCGTTTTCTTCGCCGGGCGTCTTGGTCGTGGTATGGCCGTCATCCCCCACAGGGTATCCGGCCGTGCTCCATCCCAAAGTGACGTCGCCCGGCATCGTGCCCAGGGCTGCGGAGGAATGGCCGTAATTCATATTGAGGGCTCCGTCTGTCGCGGCGTCATCGCGCCCGAAGTCAATTTGCACAGTCGCCGCCTGCACTGCCAGCAGGGAACTTGAAATCAGAGCCAGAGAAAACAAGGACTTCTTCATGGTGACACAAAGTAAACCGGATCAATAATCCGATGTCAATGGAAAACACTAAAAATTAAATAATATATCTTTTTTGTTTTCCATGTATTGAGGGATTCATATCAAGATATAAATATATATAATGTATTTAATATAAATAGATTTAATATTAATTAAAGATTTTATGCAATCATCGGATTATTGATCCGCAAGAGCATTCCTGTTCCACCGGCATTCGAGTAAAGAAAAGATGGCCGGAGGGCGGTTTATAAAAACAGCCGGACTTTTACCGCGCCGCCGTTTCCACCGGAATACGGCCGCGCCGGGAAAACAGCTATTCGCCAAAAAAGACGGTCAATGTTCAGGCACAGCCACCCGGATGCTTTCAATTCCCAGATAACGGGCAATGGAACGGTTGATAAATTCATCCGGGTCTCCGCTGCTCATGCGCCACATCACGGAAACATAGGGAGCCAGAGGCACGGGCTCATAAGGAGGGACCGCAATGTTTCTCTCTCCCTTTTCCAGTTCATGGCGGATGAACATTTTCCGTTCCTCGCACTGGCGGTGGATGCGCGGGAAGGCATCCAGATACCCGGAGCATACCCACAGGGCCAGCCCGGCCGCCGCAAGCAGCACGCAGGAAGGAATCCAACGCCTCTGCGCGGCGTCCATCCATACCCCGTACAGTCCCAGGATGCCCGTCATCATCAGCACCGTAGCGGAAAACATGGCATGCCAAGCGGGAATCACGCGCACAAAAAAGCTGATTGCCATGGCATGGGCCACCAGAATGAACAGAAGGGAAACGCACATGCGGCGGAGAGAAGCCCCCTTCCAAGTCTTCCAACCTCTTCTCCACGTCAGCAGGGTCAGGGCCACGGCGACGGCTGCCAGCAGGATTTTAGGAAGCGGCATGAACTCGTAAAAAGCATTCATCAGTTCCGGAATGGCGCCGAAACGCTCCGCCCAGGAGTGAAGGACGGCGGCGCCACCCGCCGTCTCCGAATGAAGACGCACGCCGTTTCCCGGAGCCAGCAGAAGGCAGGCGCCACCCAGGGCATGAAAACCCCAGCCGACGAAGAACCAGCGGGGAAGAGCCAGGCTCTTCCAACGCGCATACAGCCAGTACAGGAACAGCATGCCCAGGGAAGCGGGAATCTGGTTCTCGTTGGTCATCCCGGCGGCAAAAGCCGCCACGCCTATCCAAAGCCAGGAAAAGGGCCTGTCCTTAATCCGGGAGGTCCCGGCCCATAAGCCGCGGTACAGGCACAGGAAGCCCAGCCAGACGGCGGCTGACCACGCATAGTTTGTCCCTCCGGACAGCCAGAACATCGTGATGCCCGGCCTGGATGAAGACGTGAGCAGAAGAAGGGCGCCCACAGAAAACAGCAGAACATCCCGCCAGTGCCCGGAATTCACCCTCCTTCCCCGCGCCAGGTAAAACATCATCAGGGCCAGGGAAAGAATCACGAAGGGATTGACGGCCAGGAAAAGCCACTTCCCCGCCGTGGCCGTAAAGACAGCCAGGAATTCCCCCAGGCGGGGATTCCAGTTCATGTACGACCACCAGCACCGTTCCAGCACGGGCTGGAAGGCAAGACGGTGGGCAGCCCCGAATACGGAATGCATGAAGCTGTCCCCGGTGAAGGGGGTCCACCAGGTGAGCAGCATGGCATACACGAGAAGCGCCAGCACCACCGCCCGGAACAGGAAACGCGCCGCCAGTGACTGCTTCATGGAATCAAGCCGTATCAAGGGTCGCCGCCCGCGTTTAATCCGTCACGGCCTTGAATACCGGGGTGGGCAGCTTGTCCGGCTTCTTGCCAAAGAAATCCCCCACGTCCTTGAATGTCACGAACAGGAAGAAGCCCATCAGCAGGAAGACGAAGCCGAACTGCACGAATTCCAGCACTTTCACGTTCAGGGGGCGGCGGAAAACCAGCTCAATGGTGTTCATCACCACGTGGCCGCCGTCCACCACAGGAAGAGGCAGGATGTTCAGGATAGCCAGGTTCACGTTCAGCACCACGGAGAACCACAGGGCCAGCTTCCAGCCTTCCTCCAGGGAGAACATCTTGTAAAACTGGTTGGCAATTCCCACGGGGCCGGAGAGGTGCTCCACGCCCACGCTGCTGCCGGGGGCCACCACCTTCGCCAGGGTATCTCCCATCCATTTCAAACTCTGCTTGATCTGCGCCCACGGAGTAGGATGCACGGTTACGTCACGGCCCACGGAGCTGAGGTCCCAGGTTACGCCCAGAATGGGCTGGGCGCCCTTGAGCAGGGAGCCGTTCGCGCCGTTGTGCCAGTTCTCCGGCAGCCTGCCCTGAATGTTCACCTGCCTCGCGGCGCCATCCTTGCCCGTCACGTCCAGCAGAAGCGGTTCATTCTTCTTCAACAGCCCATCCAGCGCCGCAGGGCTCCAGATGCGTTCCCCGTTGGCAGCCGTCACCACGTCGCCCGGCTTCAATCCGGCCTGGTCGGCAGGAGAATTGGGAAGCACTTCCCCGATGACGCAGGGCATCGCCTGCATCAGCCCTACCTGGCGCATGCCGGAGCGCTGCCACCAGGACGTTTCCGGAATCCGGAAACCGCAGGAAATTTCCATCTCTCCTTCATGCCCAGGCCTCTGCACCGTAAAAACTACCTGGTCATGCTCACCCAGCATAATCAGTTCCCGGACGCCTTCCATATTGCCCGCCCACTTGTCCACCGGGCGGCCGTCCACCTTCACAATCCTGTCGCCGGGCAGAATGCCGGACTGGGCCGCAGGGCTGTCCGGAGCAACAAAGCCGACCGTAGTCACCCCCATCTCCACATCAGGCTTGCCCACCATCCAGACGGCCACGGCAAAAAACACGGCCAGCAGGAAAGAGGCGATGGGGCCGGCGGCGGCCACGATGATCTTGTCCAAGGGAGTAACGGGCTTCAAATCCTTGGGAAGCTCCGCGCTCCCTTCAATGGCCTCCATCGGAGCCATCTGCGGCAGGGAAACGAAGCCGCCGGCCGGAATCCAGCCCAACCCCCATTGCACGCCGTTGATGGTCTTTTTCCAGATGGGGCGTCCAAACCAGATTTGGAACCTGTCCACGTACAGGCCGCGCCAGCGGGCGGCGAAAAAGTGACCCAGTTCATGAATGAAAATCATGAAGTTAAACAACATCACCACACCGAAGATAATGGCAATGGTGGTAAGAACGGAAAGAATGCTATCCATGGTAGTGCTTTGTGGGTCAGGCTATCATGACGCCTCCCGGCGGACAAGCTTCAAGGATGTCCTAATGACAGAGGGAACATTTAAATTCTGGACATGCGGCAGAAAACACCATAACAACGAAAGATGATTGTCTCCAAGTTTCTCATGACGGGCATTCCGGCAGCCGCATTGATAGCCTGTACGCCCTTTCTTCACGCCGCGCCTCAGGAAGAAGCGGACATCCCCTCCATGACCCGGACCTGGACGAACAAGGAAACGGGCGCCACCTTCCAGGCCAGGCTGGCCGGCTTGAACAGCGTCAACGCGATCATGCAGAACGTCTTCACGAAAAAGAAAATCCCCTTTCCCCTCAAAAAACTTTCCAGGGAGGACCTGGACTGGATTGACTTCCACAAGGAGCTGGTCGGCAAGACGGATGCGGAGCTGGCTAAAATGGTCATCCCGAAAGGAGTCCTGGGCAAACAGCTGAAAGGGCTGACCTACCGGGAAAAGGACGGCAAGTTCGTCAAAATGGACGGCAAATGGAACGCCAGGTATTTTATCCTGTATTATTCCGCGAGCTGGTGCGGCCCGTGCAGGGCCTCCCTTCCGCGCAACCTGGAGGTGTACCGGGATAAAATCGCTCCCCGCAAGGATCTGGAAGTAGTCCTGTGCAGCATGGACCATGCGCTGGAAGGCGCCCAGAAATGGGCCGTTTCCAATAAGATGCCGTGGCCGGTCTTCCTGTTCGGCTACCTGGACAACCTTTCCAAGGAAAGCCCTCTGATCCGCAAGAATTATCCCGGTCCCATCCCCTCCCTGGTGCTGGTGGACGCCAACGGGAACAAAATCGCTTCCGGCAGCATGGATGGACTGGTGCGGAAGGTGGAGGAGCTGGCCAGCGCGGAAAAGGAAAAGGAGGCAACGGCCGAATCCGAATAAACGAATCCTCCCCTGGCGGGATTTCACGTTTTTTTCCGCACCCGGACATGAAGACGCAAAACAGCCCCGGAAGGCTAACCTCCGGGGCTGTTTGTTAATGTTTACTGAACAGATGGACTCTGCTGCGTCTTAGGCGCGGAGAGCGGCACCATCCTTGGCTTCAATGGCTTTCTTCGCTTGGGCGAAGATGGCGTCAAAAGCCTTTTCGTCGGAGACGGCCAGGTCGGCAAGAACCTTGCGGTCCAGATCGACGTTGGCGGCTTTCAGGCCTTCCATAAAGCGGGAATAGGTCAGACCGCGGTCGCGGACGGCAGCGGAAATACGGGCGATCCAGAGACGGCGGAATTGTCCCTTGCGTCTCTTGCGGTCGCGGTATTCATACTGCCAAGCCTTGTAAACAGCATCCTTGGCGTAGCGGAAGAGTTTGCTGCGGAAACCGCGGAAACCCTTGGCACGCAAGAGAATGCGCTTACGGCGCTTGCGAGAGGCCGGTCCATTAGTGGCACGTGGCATAGCTTATTTCTATTTCTATCTTGAACAGACTGTTCTTCCTCACCTCCCTGCAGTCTCGCCTGTTCTTATCTTCTCATTGGAAGAAGGCTGCATGAAGGCCCCCCGTTCAGCGGGGGGAAAGCTCGGCGTTGGTCGAGCGTTTCCGCGGTTTAGGCGAAAGGCAGGTTCTGCTTGACTGCCCAGACTTGCGTTTCGTCCACCAGAGCCACCTTGCCAAGCTGACGCTTGCGCTTGCTGGATTTCTTCTGGAGGATGTGGCGCTTACCCTGTTTACGGCGCAGTACCTTGCCCGTGCCGGTAACCTTGAAACGCTTGGCGACTGCCTTGCGAGTTTTATTGATACCACCTTTGCGGGTCATGGTGGAAGGAGTATAGGCGCCAATCCGCTCTTGGCAAGTGGAAAATGACCCCGAAACATTTTTCCGGTTAAAATGGCACGCTTCCCCACCTGCCCGGTCCCCCTCCCGGACCAGTGCGGCACGCTCAAATTCCGGAGGAAAGGCGGCCTTCCTTTTTCTCTCCCTCCTTCGGGACATCCGCTCTTTTGGCGCAGGAGATGGAATAAAGCAGCAGGACGGGGAACAGCAATTCCAGAGGCAGCATATAGCGGACTTCATACGTAGTCGCCGCCGCGCCAATGGCCAGAACCACTCCGTAAAATGGCACAAAAGGGATCAGATACGCCTTTTTCTTCATCATTCCGTAAACGAGGAAGCTGAGCACGCAGCCGTAAAACAGGGAAAGCTGCGGCATATCCCTGACATTGCCCGCAGGCAGGTTCCAAACCATCTGGCTGTTCAGAAGAAGAATCTTCCCCGCCAGCAGGGGATTGTCCGCAGAAACGGAGAAAAACAGATTCCTGACAAGTTCCCCTTTGCCGGACAAGGTCCACGCAAACCCATACTTCATTCCCGTCTCCCAGGACTCAAACAGGCCCGTGTGGAGATACTTCTGCCCGTACCCGGCTGACACTGCGGGATGCAGGGAATCTTCATAAAGGCGGTACTGCCTCATGATGACGTCCCTAGGCATGATTTCCCGTTCAATCAGCTCCATGTCTCCGTCACTCACCTTCCCGCCCTCTGCAACAATATCACAGACCACATGAGCCATCTTGGCATACTTGGTGCCGGACGCGCCGCTTTCCGCATCCATCAGAAAGGGAAGGACGAGAAAAGCGAATAGCCAGCAGCAAATTCCCCCTATCACGGGAATCGCCAGGCGGCGGAATTCCTCACGGTGATGGAACATATGGACGGACAGGGCCGCGACAGTAAGAAAAAACGGAACGGCTCCGTCATAGCGCAGGCTCCCGGTTCCGGCCAGCCCAAGACCGATCAGCCACAGGGCGGAGGTGCGTTTTTCCAATAACCAGGAGCATAATCCCCCCGTAAGCGCCATCAGGAAAATGGAATAGGGAACGTCCTTGATCACCGTCGTCACCATCTCAAACTGGAACAGGCACAGCAAGACGGCTCCCAGCACGATCAGCGCCCGCATCCGTTCACGCGCCGCCCAGGAAACGATCATGAAGCAAACGGACAACAGCAGCCCCAGTTGAACCAGAACGATGGCCTGAAATTCCGGCCAGACGCTTAAAACACCCTTGCACAGCAGGGTGTGGGCCAGCGTATGCATCAAATTATACTGTCCGTTGACGATCTGGGGATACTGGCGATATTGGAAATCAAAGGAACACTGTGAACCCGCATGCCACCACCACGCCAGCACGGCGATGGAAATAACGGCCATGACGCCCCATTTCCCCCAGGGGCTCCACTCCGTTTCATGGCGCGCGCCATACCATACCACGCCATTCAACGCCTGTACGGACAGGCATAAAGCCATTAAAAAAATTCCATACTGGACAATAGAGGATGCGGCGCCCTCCCAGGTTCCGAAACACAGGCCATCCGCACGGAACACGAGACCCAGGGGGAAAAGAATGACACTGCAAATTCCGCAGGCAGCCACCACCTTCTTCCACGGCAGCATGCAGTCATCCGCACGCCAGCGCCATAAAACAAGCAGAGAAGCTAGAATCACGAAGAAAAAGAATACGCCAAACATCATTCCGTCACAGTCAATGAACCCAGTGCCGCTCCGGCGCCTGGACGGATAAACTAACGGATTGCTAATCCGTTACGGATTAGCACGGAATGGACTCCATGCCACAGGGAGCGCCGCAAGCCTTGCGGCATCCGGACATCAACAGGAACGGCAGAAAACTTTTTTCCCTGAAAGTCAGGGAATCGTAGCGAGACACCTGCTTTTCAACGGCTGCAAAGGCTTGCGCCGCTCCAAAGGCCGGTCATGCAATTCCGGAAGGTTTCACCACAAGGGAACGTTTCTCAATAAGGACATGGCTATTCAGCATAAGTCCCTTGTTATAAAAAACAGGCCTTGACCCCGGATTAGCAATTCGTTTTTTGAAATGCGGCAACCTCCCATGCCTTCTCCGTAAAAGGGTTCCCCGTTTTTGGCAGCGATTGCCGCGGAACATTTCTCCCGGGAAAAACGCTTGAAAATCAATCATCGGCACGATGATCCCGGAAAAATGGCGTCATTGCCTCCGTCCCGGTCTGGAACATCCGGGCTTTCCCGTTCCGGAGGGGAAAAGAGGCATTCTTCAAGGAATGCCCTGCTCTTTTTTACCGCCTTCGCGCATTTGCCTGATTTCATCCCGGATCAGGGCGGCGCGTTCAAATTCCAGATGGGAGGCCGCCTCCTTCATTTCCGCCTCCAACCTGGCAATGCGCTCTTCCAGCCCGTACCCGGCCTCGTCCTCCGTCACGCGGAAGGACTCTTCATCCTCTTCCGCATACAGTTTCAACTGCCCCTGTTCGGACCGGCTCACCGTCTGGGGAACAATGCCGTGCTCCAGGTTGTACTTCTCCTGAATGCCCCGGCGGTAATCCGTCAGCTCAATCAGCCGCTTGATGGAATCCGTCATTACATCCGCAAACAGGACGCACTCCCCGTTCAAATGGCGCGCGGCGCGGCCCGCCGTCTGCACCAGGGACGTTTCATTGCGCAGGAAACCTTCCTTGTCCGCATCCAGAATGCACACCAGGGAGACTTCCGGCAAATCCAGCCCCTCCCTGAGCAGGTTGATGCCCACCAGAACGTCTATCCTCCGGGCACGCAGGGCGCGCAGAATCTCCACGCGCTCAATCGCGTCCACATCCGCATGAATGTAGGAAACCTTCAGCCCCACCCCCTTCAGGTACTCCGTCAGGTCTTCCGCCGTCTTCTTGGTCAGCGTCGTGACCAGCACGCGTTCATTCTTGGCAACGCGCTCGTTGCACAGGGCAATCGTCTCGTCAATCTGCCCTTTCAGGGGACGGATGGTGATCTTCGGCTCCAGCAGGCCGGTGGGACGGATAATCTGCTCCACAATCAGGGGTGTGGAACGCTTCGTGGGATCAAACTTCTCCACCGGTTCCGTAGACGGGCTGGGAGTGACGCGGATATCCTTGGGGGAAGTGAACAGAATCCCCTTGAAGCCTTCCGGCGCCTTTTCCCCGGACCTGGCGGCACGGCGCACGGGAATATAAGTCTTGTTGTCCGCACGGCAGTTCACCAGCTCAAACGGCCCCGGCGTAGCGGAGGCGTACACGATCTGGTTCTGCCTCTCCATGAACTCATGGAATTTCAACGGCCTGTTGTCCAGCGCGCTGGGCAGGCGGAAGCCATGCTCCACCAGAATATTCTTGCGGCTGCGGTCCCCCTCGTACATGCCGCCCAGCTGGGGCACGGCCACATGGCTTTCATCAATCAGGGTCAGGGAATCCTTGGGGAAGAAATCCAGCAGCGTGGAGGGGGAACTGCCCGGCAGGCGGCCGGAAAGATGGCGGGAATAATTCTCAATCCCCTTGCAGAAGCCCAGTTCTTCAATCAGCTCCAGATCGTAATCCGTACGCAGTTTCAGGCGCTGCGCTTCCAAAAGACGCCCATGCTTCTCAAACCATCCCACGCGGTCCTCCAGCTCCGCTCGGATGGCCTTAAGCGCCGCGGCCCGTTTTTCCGGAGCGGCCACGTACTGCTTGGCCGGGAAAAAGGTGTAACTCCCAAGCCGTTCCCGCACGCGGCCGGAGGTGGAATCAATCAGGGAAACCCGTTCCACCTCATCTCCGAAAAACTCCACGCGGATCGCCTCCCCTTCCGAATAAGCGGGAAACACCTCCACCACCTCCCCGCGCACGCGGAACGTGCCGCGGGTAAAATCAAAATCCTGCCGCTCAAACAGGCGTTCCACCAGCTGCCGGAGGAACACGTCCCGGTCCATGATGTCTCCCTCACGAATGCGCAGGGTCAGGTTACGGTAATCTTCCGGGGTGGACAGGCCGTAAATGCAGGAGACGGACGCCACCACAATCACGTCCCGGCGCGTCATCAGGGAATTCATGGCGTTCAGGCTCAGGCGGTCCAGCTCGTCATTGATGGCGGAATCCTTTTCGATATAAGTGTCGGAACTGGCGATGTACGCCTCCGGCTGGTAATAGTCGAAATAGGAAACGTAGTAATCCACCGCGTTATTCGGGAAAAAGCTTTTCAGCTCCGAGTGAAGCTGCGCGGCGAGCGTCTTGTTGTGGGAAATCACCAGCGTGGGCCTGTTCATCCGGGCGATCAGATTCGCCATCGTGAACGTCTTGCCGCTCCCGGTCACCCCCAGCAGGCCCTGGTGCTTGTTGCCCGCTTCCAGAGACTTGAGCAGCTTGCCGATGGCCTGCTCCTGGTCCCCGGAGGGCTTGAAGGAGGAATTTAATTCAAAAGACGACATACGCGAGGAAGCCAGTATAATCCCCCCGCCCCGCCGGGCTAGGACAATGTTTGACAATTCCCCCCTGCTGACCCAGTATATGCGGCATGTACATTCCCACGCAGGAAGAACGGTATGCAAAAAAAGGGTTCGTCTCCCTCATTCTGTGCGTTGTGGTCCCCTCCTGCCTGTACGTCTCCCTTCTATCCAAGCAACTGATGATGGTGCGCGGACATGAATGGGAAGCCATCATGAAAATCTTCCTGGCGTTCACCTATCCGCTGGCGGCGCTCTTTGCCATGACGGGCATTCCGTTCTTCTGGTGGTCCGTGGGCATCTCCCTGGCGGTCCACGCGGGAATCGTCATCTGGCTGAAGACGGCTCCCCGCCTGTCGCCCAAAAAGGCCATCTGCATCGCCCTGTGCGTGGGAATGCTGGATTTCCTGTTTGTGAAAATATTCCCCTTTCCGGCGCAAATCATGGGCTGAACTGCCCTGCGGAACGCCCGGAATGTTCCGTCCTCCGGTTCAGGACTGTTTTTTAGCCAGGGCAATAATCTGCCTCTTGATCTCGCGCGCCGCTTTTTTGGAATCCGCCTGGTAGGCCTCATACGTAAAGCACTGCGCCCCGGAGCCGTCGCTGGCAGTCAGCACCAGCTTGGGATAAAACTTGCCCTTTTCCAGGGCCTCCTTCACGGGAGCGGCCACCGTGGACTTGCCTCCCTTCACCGGGAGATAAACCAGCACGCACCGTTTTCCCACGGCTTCAAGAAACCCCTCCGTCACGCCGGCGGCCAGCGGGCAGGTCGTGGCCGTGTTCGTATAAAGATAGGCCACGGGCTTCTTTTGCTCTTTCGCTGTTTTCAGAGCCTCTTCCATCCGATCCGTGGTGAAAGTGCTTTTGGGCAGCCTGACATCCGCCCGTGAATGGGGGGACGCGGCCAGAAGACAGACACTCAACAGGGTAATTAACATTTTCATAGGCCGCCACCATACGGGCTGCCCTGGGGCATGTCAAAGACAAAGCTCCCCCGTTTAATCTTGAACGCCAGGGCGCGGTATGGCAGAGTGCGCCCACGCATTCGTCGCGCCTGTGGCGAAATTGGTAGACGCGCCAGACTTAGGATCTGGTGTTGAAAAACGTGCAGGTTCGATTCCTGTCGGGCGCACCATCAATAACCCTCTTTAAGTAAACAACTTGAAGAGGGTTTCTTTTTTGTGCTGAAATAGGCGCGAATTCTATAAAACGGCCCCAATCTGTGTACAAAGTGTGTACACTTTTAACCAGTTTTTGGCCTTATTTTACAAGGTATTTCTGTCATACGGATCACACAATGAACGGCTCATTTGGCCGCTTTGTAAAACGGAAATATCGCGAGTTATATATAATTGATACAATACCAATACATTGTGTTAATTTATGTCTATCTACACACTCCACCATCAGGTGAGGCGGCTGGATGAAACCCTCTGCGGCAATGGCAGGAAGTACTCGACCGGAGATGTTCTGTTCTCTGACCGAGGAAAACGAATCGTTCTGGGAAAACCCATCGCGGAAGGCGGTGAAGGTTCCGTCTTTACTGCCCATGCCGCATCGGCATCACCACTTGTAGCCAAGCTCTACCACCCGGCTCAACGGATGCATTGGCGTGAGCAGAAGCTTCGGCTGATGTGTTCCCGTCCCATTCGTTCCCCGTGCGTGGCGTGGCCGCGTGAGATCCTGTACGACGAACTGCGGCGCTTAGTCGGCGTACTGATGCCCCGGGCGGACGGTGTTCTGCTCGGGGTTTTCGCGTTTCATGCGGAGCTGCTGAAGAAACAGTTCCCATCATGGAGCCGTTATAACCTGACTAGGCTATGCCTGAACTTGTCGGAATCAGTCCATACTCTGCACCGATACGGTGTTGTTCTGGGCGATCTGCATCCCGGTAATGTGATGGTTTCTTCTGATGGCTCTGTCCATTGGATTGATACCGACAGTTTCCAGGTCGAAGACTATCCCTGTTCCGTCGGGACGGAACGTTTCCGGGCTCCGGAGCTTCACGGCAATTTCGGAGATTTCCTCCGTACTCGAAGCCACGATGGCTACGCCTTGTCCGTCCTGCTCTTCATGACATTGACTCTCGGCCTGTCTCCCTTTGCCCGGCAAGGTCATGGAGAAGACATGCTGGAAGCAGCTAGGAAGGGAGTACTGCCGTACCCGTTTGCTTCGTACAAATCTCCTGCGGGATTCTACCCACCCGATACCCCCGGACGCTATGTCTGGTCGTATCTCCCCTGCAAACTTCGCGATGCCCTCGGCCACAACCTCACCTGTGTCCAGCATCGCGATTTGCGTCCACGCGTCTCCCCGGGGTATCTGACGCGTTGCTTTCACCAATACCTCAAGGATATGGAGCCGAACGGCAGAAGGAATCATCCCATTTACCGGGATCTCCTGCATGACCGTTCCTGCCCGCCCCGCAATCTGATGGAACAGATGATGCCCAACATCTGTACGGACTGCGGTATTCGCTTCCGGGAAGCTCCTGACGATGCCGCACGGCGTTTACGGCAATCTCATACCCGCCCCCTGTGCAAGCTCTGCATCAGGCGTCGTAGTGCACTGAATCAGGCATCCCGGAATCCAACCACCAACCATTAACTCGAATAACTATGTCTATATCATCGACACGACCAACCAAACAGGAACAGCTCGCTGCCATGCGCGAGTTCAGCAACAACACGAACGCCCGGCTTCCCGTTCTCTTCCTGCTGGATGCCAGCAGCAGTATGAACGGCATCGTCCGGGGCGACCATCAGCAAGTCCTCCGACAGGAACACTCCGACGGAATCAACTGGAATATCGTCACGGGAGACAACCTCGTCACCCGGATGGACGAACTCAATACCGGCCTTCAGCGGTTCATCAGCGACATTCTTGCCGATCCTCTGGCAAAACTGGCAGCTGACGTAGCGGTGATCACATTCGCCCGGACAACGACGACAGTGAAAGAATTCGGCCCGATCCGTGAATCAGATTTAAAGCTGAAAATCACCACATCCCGAGAAAACGAAACGCTTCTTGGCGAAGCCGTCGAACTGGCCCTGGCCGAACTTGACAGTCGCAAGAGGACTTACCGGGAACACGGGGTCGAATACTACCAGCCCTGGCTTGTCGTGATGACAGACGGCGTACCGACCAGCGCCCGGCACCGGGAATTACAGGAACGCCTGAAAGAACTGTCGGCCAACTACAAGCTCAGTGTGTTCGTCTTCGGTATCGGTCATGCCGATCTGTCGGAGCTTTCCAGCATCAGCCCGGGACGGCCTCCCATGCAGCTCAACGATCAGAAGTTCACGGAACTGTTCGCATGGCTGAGCCGCAGCATTCGTATGGTCAGCATGTCCATGCCAAGTGACGGGGTATCTCTGACTCCGCCCCCGGAGGATGTGTGGCGGGTGTAAACACCGCAACTATCGGAAAGCTCCTTGCTATGGGGGCTTTCTTTTAGATAGCCCATAACATGAATGGAGTTATCTCCACTATTTCAAGTTTATGCGTTTTCTTGAAATAGCGAGAATTGTTATTTCAATAGACATTCTCATGGAAACGGTTCCTTTCCTGCAAAAATTTGAACTTCAATAGAATGGAACTGTAAAGAATTTCTTTGCAGTTCGATCGGAGGGGCAACAACAGGTATTAGGTCTCATTACCTCCCTTGGATTTTTCTGTAGGCCACCCGCCAATAGAGAAGAAACGTTTATGGACGAAACGATTTATCGTTTACCCATCCCCTGGAGGGCATTCTTTTCGCCGTACACTGATTATCCTGTGGAAAATTTACAACTTGGGGGATTTATGGCTCAATCGTCTCTTTCTGTTGGGTCATCGGATACAACTGTTTTTTGATGGGGTTGAGATCCAGCTTGATCGTAACTTTTGTGGGGAGATTATCTTGCCACTGGATGTCAAAATCGTAATTGAGGCTAATATCTTCTTGATGAAAGGTTCCTTTGGGGAACCCTTTGCAATAGTTGATTCGGTGGGTAGGATTCCATAGGTATTCCAACAAGGCCGGAGGAAAGTTATTAAGGAAGTCAGAAGGAAGGCCGTTGGGTAGTGTTGTCCATTTGGAGTAAATCCCCTGGCTTAACGGCAACCAAAATCCGGGGAAGGCCTGTTGGTTGTTTTGATCGACGTAGAAACCTTTGAGCATACCCAGTAACATGAGAAATCTCGTGGCTTTCTTGTCGTGGTAAGTATATGCAGAAACATGCTGACAGTACTGTTTCAACATGGATTGCCCATCGTACTGGTAATTGCCTTGTGGCGGAGAGAAATAATCAGGAGATATGCTGGCCCAAAGAAACGACAAGTTCGTATCATTGGTTATTTTCCGAGGATGTTTCCATTGTGAAACAGGTAAAAAATGAGCGCGTTCAGTTAACCAGTCATTGACCTCTTTGTCGTTTACTACCATGTTGCGACTGATATTGACCGTGTAGATGAATTTTAGTCCGCTGACTTGAAGAGTAGCGCTAGGCTTGAACGCGTTAACGGAATTCGAAACAGAACCATTGCTGGAGAAGGAAGGATGGATTTCCTTTTCCGTAGTGGGAGGATTAGTTACAGAGGGTACTGCTTCCTCTTGTTGTCGCAACTCATCGGATCGTTTCTGTGCTTGTTTCAGCAGGGAGAGCTCTTGTTCATGGCGCCTCTTGTGAATGTTTGCGATTGAGTCTCCCAAAAGAATCGTCGTTTCTACGAGAGGGTCATTGCATTCTTTCTGGATTCGGTCTTCCATGGCAGGAAGGAGGGCTTCTTCTTCCATATTTACAGCAGGATAAGTCTCAATGACGTGATCGGTTATTTTGGCCAGGGGGAGCGTGAGCTCGTTGAGGTATTTAGTAGACAGTGTTTCATGTGCTGTGGCCCATTTATTACAGGCGGTCTCAAATTTTTTGCTGATGGTATCTGAATAAGAGGAAGCCTCCTGGCTGGTGGTAATAGCGCGGATTTCTTTCTCCAGTTCCTGTTTTAACTCATCAAATTCCTTGAAACACTCAGATTGAATAGCATGTGCTTTCTGTTTAAATTCAGGAAACTGGGAAAGATAATCATCCAGTTTGTAGTAGGTTCGGATTTTTCTGTACAGGGCGTCCTTGAATTCTTGAGATGGCTTGGCTGCCCATTGTTCGGACGGACGGGATGCAGAAGAAGGAACGTCAGTCCGGGACGACTGTTGCCATAGCCATACGCCGGCAAGTGCAAGAATGATGACGGCAACGGTGACTGCGTAGGAAACGGATTTTCCGGAAGCTCCCGTTTTCCGTAATCCTCTGGGCTTCCCCTGTTGCAGCCATTCCTTCCATTGTCCGGCTGTCTGACAACGCTCTTCAGGCCTGAGCCGCAGGTTCCTGTCAATGGATGCCAGCAATTCCCGGGTCCATAGCAAAAGAAACTTCATACCCGAGAGCGGGACGACATCATCCCGCATCAGCCTCCTGTCGGCCGATTCAACGGAAATTCCCGAGATCAACTCGTACCAGGTAACGGCCAACGCATAAAAGTCCGTCCATGGGCCGATTTCACCCTTCCCGGTTATTTGTTCCGGGGAGGCGTAAGCATAGGAGAACTCTCCCTGAGTGATCGTACAGGTCACTTCCGGCTTGTTGAGCGCCGCCCCGAAGTCGATCAGAACCGGCAACCCCCGTTCGTCAAAGAGGATGTTGCCGGGCTTGATGTCGCGATGGTAGATGCCCTTGCCATGCAGATAGTCCAGGCCATCCAACAGGAGCAAAAGCCACTCGACGGCTTGCTCCGGGGTGATCGTACTCTTCCCGGAAGCAGCTTCATCCATGCGCTCCCTCAGGGAACCGCCTTCCAGCCACGGCATAACATAAAAGATACTGCCATGGGATTCGAAGACATCATACACCCGAACGATACTCTCGTGGTTCAACGAAGCAAGAGTCTGAGCCTCCCTGCGGAGGGAATCCATGGCCGTCCGGTAGACATCCCGGGAGGCATGGGGCAACGGGATGATCTCTCCCGTATCCGAATCTCGACAGCACAATCCCAGGGGAAAGCATTCCTTGAGAACGATATTACGCCTGAGCTGATTATCCCAGGCAATGTAGGTGATCCCAAACCCGCCCTGGCCCAGCACTTTGAGCAACTTGTAATTGCCCAGAAGCGTACCTGGCGGCAATGTAAAGCCGGGAAAGTCCATAAGCTCAGGCAAGCGGAGGATTGCCGAGTCTCGGCACTTCATCGGCCAGGAACTCTTTCAGGGTCTTTCCTTGGGCGAAGGCTTTTTTCTCAAGAATCTTCCGGGTATCCGGATCAAGCTTCAGGGTAATCAACGTCTCTTCTTCCACCTGCACCCGGCTCGGGAGAGTCAGAGAGAGTTGCTTGATCAGTTCCCGGATAATATGCTCCTTGGCGGCGGGAATAGGTTTCTGGGCCATCCAGTTGCGAACGGTCGCTTCCGTAACGAAACATCTTTCGGCGAGCCATGAATAGTCGAAGTTATTGGCCTTGAGCCACAGCTTCACGTTCATTTTCAGCTCATCCTGATTCACTCCTGCCATGCTTCGGAATGTAGCACTATCGCTCTGTAATGGCAATATGGTTATATAGCATTCCTATTTTTGAGATTGAAGTGAGATTTTCATGTTGACTAAAGTCGCAAAAGAGAGATATACAGGCAATGTAAACGAGATGCCAGCAATGAAAAGTATCATCCAGTTCACTTGCCCCCGATGCGGAGGCCACCAACTGATGCTCGTCGAACGGGCCATGCACCGTTATGTCGTCCAGAATCTGGAAGCAGATCGTCAGGGAGGGCTGGCTGTCGGTCACAAGGTTCTGGTGGACGATTTGTGCGGAGAGCCATTGGGATATCGCTGTGCAGATTGCCGTCACCCGGATTGCAACGGAAATGACCCATCGGAAGGATTTCAATGGCATTCCCTGGAGGAAGTGCAAAGCGCCGGAGTCATTGCCTGGCCGGGCGGGATGGAGACCATCGAGCACAGATGCATGATCTGTTTTCCCGATGGACACATGACCCCGGTGATCGTCGAAGTCGCCCATCCCGGTGCACTCAACGAGAAGGAGCGCCGATTTATACTGGAACGGGAGAAGGCAGCCCATGGCATCCTGATCAGCCAGTCTGACTCCGGCATTCGAACATTGGCCTGCCGCAACTGGAAGCGGGTCAAAAGGCATATTCTGCAATCAATAACCAACGACATATAATCACATGAAGAGAAATGAAATATATAAAATCGGGTTAGCGACTGGATTGGCCATTGTAACTACCTCCCTATTGTCCTCCTGCGCCATCCTTGTCAGTAAGAGTGCTCGGGAGCTTAGCAAAACAGAACCCGGCAGGGAGATTCTGTTTACGTTGATTTGCTCCGGATTGTTTGGTTATTCGATCTTCCTGGCGCTCTACTGGTTGTCTGAGCATAAAAAACCGGCGGCAATCAAGGACTTCAAGACGATTGCCATTGTATTCGCCGTGGTTGATCTCATCCTTGCCGTGATAGACTCCGGTTTTCTTGCTTTGCTGGAATTGGCGGCCATTGTCCTGGTTGCTCATAAAGTTCTGAATTTCACACTGGGCAAATCATTCGGGGTATTAGGCATCAGTATGGGGATTTCTCTTGTCGGAGGTTTTCTGGCAGCAGTGATTTTGGGTGTAGAGATATAGAAACATTCTTTCGTTACTCTTTGCGGTATTTTGGCTCTAACTCTTTTCACATCTTATCATGCAGGCAAGATTCTGACCGGATGGACTTAATACAAATAGACATAGTAATGAATACAAGACAACGCATAAAAGGACATTGGATTAAAAAGAGCATGCTTGCTACTCTGCTAATGGGACTTTGTTGCCTTTTTGCAACTATAGATATAGACCAGGTAGGACAAGGAATCGAACGATGGGGCGAAAACCTTGGGCGTTCTATGGATGAAACAGGGGAAAGTATAGGGAATGCCGTAACAGCGGCAGCAGACTCAGACACGGCCCATGCGCTAGGAAGAGGAGCAAGAGGGATTCAAGAGTGGGCGAAAAATGCGAACACTCAAGTGCCCCCACAGCAAGGCCCACCCAGGCCAGCCAATCAGCTTGCCCGGCGCCCCGTCACGAACACCCTGCCTCCTTCCCCAGGATTGGCGCCAGCTGCGGCCAGGGCAGGCGCTCCCCCTACCGGCAACCTCGACATGCAGGCGAAGCAGGCATCTCCCGTCAGCGTCCCACAGCCCGGCGCTCCTCCAAAAAAGTCTGGTTTGGCTGAAGATATGGAGAGAGGTATTGCGCAAGCCGATCAGAGATATGGACAGCAGCTCTATGATCAGTATATGGGAGGAGCCACTACAGCCAAGGAACGTGCTATAGGAGCCCTACGGATGGAGAATGCTATTGCTGAAGCTGAGGGAAAAGGTGATTCGGCCCAGGCTAATGCGCTGCGCCAGCAGCTTGCTATGGCTCAGAGCAACAATGAATGGTCGACAGGTCATTTACAGCAGAAAGCAAATGCCGGGGATACAAGAGCACAGAGAGAACTGGATGAATACTATGAATTCATGAAAACCGTGGAAGGCTCTTCTCCTGCGGATTTGTTTCCATTCCTAGTCAGCATCATCTCCGGCCTGTTGTTATACGGGTACATTGTGCTGCTTTCTCGCAAGGGTGTTACAATAAACCGGAAAACATTGATCCCGTGGTGCGTTGGTCTGGTCATTTTCGATATGCTCGGCAATTGGGTGAATCAGTCATGGCTCTTTCTCTTCGTTGAAATCCTGATCATCCTTGTGGTTGCCCGGAACTTCCAATGCTCATGGAAACGTTCCTTTCTCATCCTGGGTCTCATGCTTGTTTCGATACTTATCCTGGGGGGCCTGTTGCCATTATTTCTCTGATGTTCTTTCTCTCGTTCGATTCATGAATCCACACCTTTGATACCCATGATATCATATTATCTTGCCAAACCCGACAGTACACAGGAGGGCCCTTTTTCCGAAGACGAGCTAAAAGGGCTCTACCATCAACGGCTTTTGCCTCCCGGGTCTTACGTTTGGACAGAAGGATGGGATCAATGGCGTCCCTGTGAAGACTCCTTTGAATGGTTTATTTCCAGTGTCAAGCTGCCACCTCTTCCTTCACGGGCCGGTTTAGGAGGTACGGCATCACATTCAGAAGCATCGTCTGTTCATACGGAAAAACACGAGAAAGCCTCTTCTTCAGATGAAATGAAGGCATCGACGACAAAGGAATACAGCACCTTGTCAGATTGGATTCAGAATCATGAAATTCCGAATCAGCTCCATCGGTGGGGATTGAAGAAACTGAATATAGGCCATAAATCATGGAAATTGAACTATTATACTGCAATAGGAATGGGCTGTTTTGTTTTGATTTTAATAGGAATGCTGAATCATAAGGGAAACAATGATGATATAGTATCTTGGGAAAACGCTAGAACACAAAGGCAAATTTCGAATGGACATCAAGATCAAAGATTACGCCAAATGGCACAACAAGCGATAATGTATAATAACAGAATTCAGGCAGAACGTGAAGCCAATAAAATCGAGACATGTAACAGATGCAGGGGAGCTGGAACATGTACTGCGGGGACAGGTGGATACAATATGAACCGGCCAATTATTGTGTGCCCAACCTGTGGCGGAACAGGACAAGTAAGACATTCAAATAATCCAAGTTCATGGGCACTTTAAAAATTATGGAAAAATATATTACACTTTTTTTGCTTTCCTTATTATTTCTATCTTCTTGTGATAAGTTAACATCCTCAGATAAGCAAGAAATAGATAGGCAAGTTGCCCGACTATCTCCAGAAAAAGAGGCAGATTTTGTTCTAGGTAAAATGTTGTTAACAATCAAAAACGGAGGGGATATTAATGATTGTGAGACGAGGTATACTTATATAGGAGGATCATGCGAATATCCCACGGCCTTGCATATTGCTGTTTATCAGAGAAAACCTCAAATTGCTGAGCTTCTGTTGAAACTTGGAGCAGATCCGAATGCTCATATCTCTAAAAATGAAATATCCGCATTGCATAACGCTGTCTTTACGGATCAGTATGATCTTGTTAAATCATTGCTGGATCGAGGAGCCAATCCCGATGAAGTAGGAAAACATACCTCTTCACTATTGGGAGACGCCTGCTCTCAATATCGTGAAAGTCCCAAAATAGCAATAGAGTTAATTCAAAGACATGCCAATGTCCGAATCACAGGAGTTGGTGGCGTAACACCACTTCACGATTTAGTGAAGCGTTCAGATTCCGATTATACTTCAGAATGGGGAACTGTCTTTGATCTTCTTATTCAAAATGGGGCTGAAGTCAATTGTCGTGATGCGAAAGGGAAAACACCCTTACATGAGGTAGACAACTTACACATGGCTAAATTGCTTATTGCTAATGGGGCTGATATTAACAGCAAGGACAACGTGGGAAGAACCCCATTATTTTACATAAAAAACAAAGATATTATTCAATATCTTATAGATAATGGAGCTATTCTTGATGTAAAGGATAAAAACGAAGCAACTATTCTTCATTATATATTATCACAAGACTTTGGAGAACTTGAATATTTTAGAGGGCTTAAATTTGAGACTGATCGAATTAAATTTATTACAGAAAAAGGCATTGACGTAAACATTCAAGATATTGATGGAAATACACCATTACATTTAATAATGAGAGAACCTTATTGTGAGTATATTTCTGAATGGCGGACTTATGACAAGTTCGGAGCGAATGATTTATTTCCACTGCTTGTTACAAGCAAAACTGATGTAACGATCAAGAACAAGAAAAATAAAACAAGTTTAGACTTGGCATATTCAATTTCTAAAGAAACGGGAGACCGATTAAAGGAAGAATTGAGGGAAAAGAGCAAAAGAGGGAGTGCCGCCTCCCTTGATGTCACCAACAAAGGAGATGCGACACAAGTAACATATGGAGACAAGGAACCACTTAGCAGAGAACAAATCAACGCAAATGCACTTAGAGAAGAGATTGCCCGACGTGATGCTTCTTTCGCAGACTCCCCAGCACGTCGCATGAAATGGATGAGAAGTGCAGAACGACAAAACATGATAAATGAGTATTCACGTCTTGAGGCTATAGAAGCGAACGTTAAAGCACAGACTAAAGATGGGGAAACAGCTCTTATGTTGGCTGTTGATGGGGACAATACGGACTGTGTGAAAGCATTACGGGAAGCCGTGGCAAACGCGAAGAGTAAAGATGAAGGGAAAAGAAAAGATTCCCTTTCCCCCGAGGAGGCTCAAAAACAAGTGGTTTTGCAAGATATATCGTCCGGCAACCTTAATGCAGGAAAAATCTCCATCGCCAACATTAAGCGGACTCTGAAGGACGCAAAAGAGGATGATAAAATACTACTTAACGATCTCGCTTCCGTCGTTACCGACCTTTATAGGTCAAAGCAAGAGATATCCCTGGTTCGTAAACAGAACATCAAAGATGAAAAGCAAATATCCAGCCTTGAATCATGGGCTGTCTCATGCATGACCCCCAACGTTCTTACTGGCCGTACCGATCCGTCAGGAGCGGAAAACGCCAGGCGTAAAGCCCGGATACTTGAGGGAGCAATTCAACAAAGGAATACCGGGATTCGAAACAAGTTGAATGCCCTCGCCGATAGAGCCCGGGAATTAGAGTCAAAGTTGAGAGAAAATGGCAGAGCAGAAGATGCCGACATGCTGAGGAAAAGCGCTCGTTATTTTCTAGAAGATCTTTGAGTTATCTAGTACTGACTTCAAATGATACCTTGCCCTCTCCCATTGGCTTATTCATCTCATAACAATCATGACAACATGAACGTTACGGAAGATAGGAGCAAGAGCGCGTCGTTGAAATAACACCTCCCTCACCATCATATATACCAGACATGGGAATTTACCCGCCTGTCATCCTTCACAACATGAAAATAATGAACTGGAACAATGTTTTCGCCTGCATTTTTGTTGCATTTACCTTACCTGTTTCGGCGTTATCCGACACGGAACCGTTACCCAATTTTAATGTATTAAAGGAGCAGGCTGAACAGGGTGACATGGAATCCCAGTTTCAGCTGGGCAGATGTTATGCCTTCGGTACAGGAACAGAAAAAGACGACAAGCAAGCCTCCGGCTGGTTTTACAAAGCGGCGAAACAAGGCCATGCCAAAGCCCAATACAATCTGGGAGTGGCTTATGCCACATCCCTTGGTGTTGAGCATAATGATACCGAAGCACGCAAATGGTTGCTTAAATCGGCTCAGCAGG